>CAZEOQ010000014.1:0-43932 GCA_964513995.1 uncultured Desulfobacterales bacterium
GTCGCAATCCCCTTTAAATCGGGTCATATTTTCTGACAGGTGTGATCTTTGTGGAGAATATTTTGAATATGCACTGTCGCAATCCCCTTTAAATCGGGTCAATTATTCTGACATGGATTTCCTTAAGTTTATTCTGGTATAGAAATGAGTCGCAATCCCCTTTAAATCGGGTCAATTATTCTGACTCAGCTTTAACTGTTTCAAAGACCCTCTTAGCTTTTTGCGTCGCAATCCCCTTTAAATCGGGTCAATTATTCTGACTTGAACAAGAAGGTATAACAGTCTGCTCAAGCTGTTGTCGCAATCCCCTTTAAATCGGGTCAATTATTCTGACTCTGAATCATGTGAAGCATGGGAAAAGCGTATGTTTGAAGTCGCAATCCCCTTTAAATCGGGTCAATTATTCTGACCTTCCTGAAATTTGGAATGTCCCAAGAGGAAGCAGTTTTTGGGTCGCAATCCCCTTTAAATCGGGTCAATTATTCTGACCCTCCCTCTCAAATCCCTTGTCAGTTCTACCTCCATAACCCAGTTTTCGCAGACCTATTATCCAGTTTTCAAAGATCCGTGAATTTTCTTTCGTAAAATCTTTTACCAAATAGATTTTTCAATGTAAAGGAATTTTCGCAGACCTCAAAACAGGTGAACATTGTTCTTCATTGAGCATCAAGTAGAACACCGTTTGTGTCAGAATGACACACAGGTTTGCGGAAAAAATGTGGATTGATAACATCTTGAAATCTTTGAACTTTTTATCCACATCATCTCAAAAAAAAGAATCGCCAAGGCATTGCACAATTGATAGAGCTTTAACCTGATTTTTGGTAAATTTATCTGATGGGAAATAAAGGAAGGAGATCCTGGAAATGAAGTATGATCCAAAGGATTTTATAATTGACAGCGGTCCAATGGGACCAATTGGTGAAGGAGAGTCTCTTATACTCAGGACGACATGCAATTGCCCCTGGAACAGATGTCTTTTCTGCAATGTTTATAAAGGAAGAAGATTCAGGATAAGAAAGGTTAAAGACATAAAACAGGACATAGAAAAGGTAAAAAGAGCAGAAGAACTTCTCGTGGAAACTTCAGGAGGAAGAATAAGTCAGCTTTCTTTTGAAAAGGTCCTAAAGCTTTTTAATTTTTCTTCTGTGCATGAAGTTTTTGCCTTAAAAAGGACGATGATGAATGTCGGAAACTGGATCTTTCATGGAAAAAGAAGGGTTTTTCTTCAGGATGCTGACAGTCTTATTATGAAAACAGATCAGCTTGAGGAAGTTCTTCTTTATCTGAAAGAAAGATTTCCTTCAGTAGAAGAGTTTTCATCTTATGCAAGGTCAAAGACATGTTTTAGGAAGTCTTTTGATGAGCTGAAAAGACTGAAAAATGCAGGACTTTCATGGCTTCTCGTAGGAATAGAGTCAGGGTCAGACAGAGTCCTGAAATTTATGAAAAAAGGAGTAACTTCAATAGAGCATGTTGAAGGAGGGAAAAAGGTAGTAGAAAGTGGAATAAAGATGGCAGCTTTCATCATGCCTGGTCTTGGTGGAAGGGATCTTTCAAAAGAGCATGTGGACGAGACGATAAAGGTTCTGAATAGCATAAAGCCATATGAGGTAAGGATAAGAAGTCTTGCTGTTCTTAAAGGTTCTCCTCTTTTTGAAAAGTTTCTGAAGGGAGAGTTTCAGCCTGCTTCTGAAGATCAGATGATAGATGAGATAGAAAGAATAATAAAAGGTCTTGAATTTGACTGTATATTTGAAACACTTCAGATGACGAATGTTCTTTTTAACATAAGAGGAAAGCTTTCTCTTTTAAAGAAGCCAATGCTTGATGCAATCTCTCAGTATAAGTCTTTTTCAAAGTTTGAAAGGCTTTCATTTCGTCTAAGAAAATATCTTTATGATGGATACCTGAACTACATAGAGGTTGATCCTGATCTTTTGAGCCTTATAGAAGACGCAAAAAAGGCTATATCTTCTAAAAGAGAAGATGCTGAAAGTATAGTAGAAAAGGCTATATTTGAGATAAAATCAAGAGGCATTCCATAAGAAAGAGCTTTCCTGATCAAAAAGAAATGCCCTTATCTGTTCAATAAGAGGTGGAAGTGTCTCTGGATCCTTAGCAGATATTGCTATTCCTCCAAGTCTTTTTTCTATGTTCTTTACCTGATCCTCTGGAAGGAGGTCTGCTTTGTTAAGGACGAGTATTCTTGGAATAAGATGAAGATTAAGTCTTTCAAGTATCTTTTCTACTGTCCTTATGTGTTCTTCAAGGCTTGGACTTGATATGTCTGCAACATGAAGAAGAAGATCTGCATCATAAAGCTCCTCAAGTGTTGCAGAGAATGCATCAAGAAGATCTTCTGGTATGTCTCTTATAAATCCTACTGTGTCTGTTATGATTATCTGTTTTCCATCAGGGAAGGTGAATCTTCTGCTTGTTGGATCAAGTGTTGCAAAAAGCTTATCTTCTACATATACATCGCTTGAAGTCAGTGTATTAAGGAGTGTTGATTTTCCTGCATTTGTATATCCGACAATAGATACAACTGGAACTTCATTCTTCTTTCTTAGCTTTCTTCTCTGCTCTCTCTGTTTTCTTATCTTCTGAAGCTCTTTTCTGAGTTTTGCAATTCTGTCCTTTATCCTTCTTCTTTCTATCTCAAGCTTTGTTTCTCCTGGTCCTCTTCCACCAATTCCTCCTGCAAGTCTTGAAAGTGTAGAGTATTTTCCCGTAAGTCTTGGAAGGAGATATCTTAGCTGTGCAAGCTCTACCTGAATCTTTCCTTCTCTGCTTTTTGCACGCTTTGCAAATATTTCAAGTATAAGCTGGCTTCTGTCTATGATCTTCATCTCTGTAGAGTCTGAAAGATTCTTTACCTGTGCTGGAGTAAGTTCTCTGTTAAATATTATGAGATTGCATCCAAGCTGTCTGCATTTCAGGACAATCTCACTCAGTTTTCCTTTTCCTATGAGATATCTCGGATCAATCTTTTTTACTCTCTGTATGACCTTATCAACCACCTCTATGTCATTTGTATATGCAAGCTCCTTGAGTTCCTGAAGACTTTCTTCCTCCTTCCACTTTGCACCATCAGTAACTCCTACAAGGAGAGCTCTTTCTTTGTTTTGAAGCTGTTCAGCAGATATCTTTCTTGAAAGCTCTTCTTCAATTGAGTCTATAAGTTCTATAAAGTCTACATCAAGACGACCAATATCAGGAACTGTGTTTATGGTGTATCCCTTCTTTTCACTGTTTTCTGGAAGAATGTGTGCATAGGTTATCTTTCCTGCAGTTCCGTCTTCTTTTACTTCAAGACATACTGTAAGATCTAATCCAAGAAGTATAAGGTCTATAAGATCTTCTTCAGAAAGTGGCTCTCCATCAAGATGTGTATGTATAAGTCTCAGACCTCTAAGTCTTCCTGGACCTGAACGATATCCTGAAAGATCAGGAAGTTCTAAGTGTTTTCTATCTCCTACTATGACCTCTTCTACCTTTCCTCTTCTGTCTAAAAGAACACCTACCTGTTTTTCTATCTCAGCAGAGATAGAAGAAAGCTGGCGGGCAAGCTCTTTTGAAAGGATCTGGTTTCTTGGGACAGTCCTTCTGTAAAGTCTTTCAAGTTTTTTTATCTGACTTGGCTTAAGCCCGTTTATCTTTCCAAACATTTATGGCTCTAAGCCTGTTTCTTCAGTATAGTCTCTGAATTTTGTGATCTCTTTTATAAAAGTCAGCTTAAATGTTCCAGTTGGTCCATTTCTCTGTTTTGCTATGATTATCTCTGCAATGTTTTTGTTGTGAGGATTTTCTGGATGATATACCTCATCTCTGTAAATGAAGGCTATTACATCTGCATCCTGCTCAATTGCTCCACTTTCTCTTAGATCTGCAAGCTGTGGTCTTTTGTTCTGTCTTTCTTCAACCTTTCTGTTCAGCTGAGAAAGTGCTATGACAGGAACATCAAGGTCTTTTGCAAGTGCTTTGAGCATTCTTGATATGTCAGATATCTCCATCTGTCTTGATTCATAGGATTTATGACTCTGAATAAGCTGCAGATAATCTATTATGACAAGTCCAAGTTCATGTGTTCTTTTAAGCCTTCTGCATCTTGCTTTCATTTCAAGGACACTCAGGTTTGAAGAATCATCTATAAAGATTGGAAGTTCTGAAAGGTGATTAGCTGCTTCTGTAAGCTTGTCCCATTCATCGTCATTTAGAAAACCTGATCTGAGTCTTGCTGTATCAATTTCTGAAGCAAATCCGAGGAGTCTTATTCCAAGCTGAAGCTTTGACATTTCAAGAGAAAAAAAGACAACGGACTTCTTAGAGTGGATTGCAGCGTTATAACCTATGTTTAAAGCAAAAGCAGTCTTTCCCATACCTGGTCTTCCTGCAATAATTATAAGATCACCTGGCTGAAGTCCTGAAGTAAGTCTGTCAAAATCTCTAAATCCAGTTGATATTCCTGTAACGAATCCTTCCGTAGTTGCAGAACTTTCAAGTTTTTTAAAACTCTTTGTAACTACTTCATTTAAGCTTTCAAGCCCTCCTTTTGATCTCTGATCAGCAATGTCAAATATAGACTGTTCTGCATATTCAAGAAGCTCTTCAGTCCTTTTCCACTCCTGAAAACATGCCTCTGATATATCAGCACATGTATTTATCAGCTTTCTTCTTATTGAAAGATCCTTTATTATTTGAGCATGATGAGTAATTCCAGCAGATGTAGAAACAGAACTTACAAGAGACATCAGATAATCAAATCCACCAATGTCTTCAAGTTTGTTCTTTGCAGCAAGATACTGTGATACGGTAATAACATCTATTGGTTCATCCTGATTGTAGAGTTCTATCATTGTTTCAAAAATTAGTGCATGAGATTTTTTGTAAAAATCTTCAGGGGATATTATGTCTACTATCTGATTCATTGAATCGTTGTTTAAAAGAATTCCTCCAAGAACAGCCTGTTCTGCTTCTAAGCTGTGAGGAGGGACTTTCATAAGCTATTCTTCTTTCTTTTCTTCTGGAAGGACTTTTATCCTTAGTCTTGCTGTGACTTCAGGATAGAGTCTTACAGAGACTGTATGTTCTCCAATGTTTCTTATAGGTCTTTCTATAAGGATCTTTTTCCTTGTTACAGAAATGCCTTCTTTCTCTAAGCTTTCTACAATATCAGCACTCGTAACAGAACCATATAGTTTTCCTCCTGCTCCTGCCTTTCTTATCAACTTTATCTCAATAGCTTCTATCTTTTTCTTTAACTCAAGAGCCTTTTCTTTCTCTCTTCTTCTTTTCTCTTCTATCTTCTTCTTTTTCAGCTCAAGTGCTTTTATGTTTTCAGGTGTTGCTTCAACTGCAAGACCTTTTGGAATAAGATAATTTCTTGCATATCCTCTCTTTACCTCAACTATGTCTCCTTCATAACCAAGATCTTCCACATCTTTCTGAAGTATTACTTTCATCTTATTAAACCTCCTTTTTTTTCCTTCCAAATTATAATTACAAAAGTTTATGTTGACAAGTATAGCTTATATTGTTATTTTTTCAAAAAAGGGCGTGTAGCTCAGCCTGGTAGAGCAGCGGACTCTTAATCCGTTGGTCGGGGGTTCAAATCCTCCCACGCCCATTTTATTTTTTTTTGCAGCAAAGAAGGTTGTTTGTTTTTCTTAAGAAATAGGCTTTCACAAACTTTTCACATAAAAAAAAAGCCTGCTATAAATAAGGCTGTTCTTCAACAGTTGACGAAGTATTTTAGTTTTGTTAGTTTCTGAAATGATGTATTTTCTCAAAGTAATTCTCTTAGTTTTGCTACTTTTTATAGTAAAACCTGAATGCTGTAAGTCAGTTTCTATCTATTTAGAAAGTGAGGAGATCTATGAATACCTTTCTTATTTAGAAGCTAGAGGATACTTTGTCAGTTCTATTTTTGGAATAAAACCTATATCTTTACAAGAAACTAAAAGACTGATTGATGAAATTTCAGCAAGAAACAACTTAGACCGTGTTAGTCTGTGGATTTTAAAATGTATAGAAGAAAGGCTTAATCTTTTATCTCTAGATAGAGATTTTATTAAACCTGTTAGTCAAATTTCACTTTCTTATTCCTATTCTGATTCTGACTTAATTAAAGATTTTTACTATAATAATTACGGAGACAATTTTTCATCTGATAATAACTTAAGGCTTACTTTTAATTCTGTAGCTAAATTCAGTCGTTTTTTCTTTTTTTTAAGACCTAAATTGAAAATAGGTGATGATTACAGTGGAGTTTGCTTAGAAGAAGCTTATTTCACTTTTAACATCGGAAATGTAGATTTCTTCTTTGGAAAGTCTTCACAATGGTGGGGAATAGGAAAAAATGGAGCTATTCTTATTTCAAATAATGCAGAGCCTTTTACTTTATTTAAGATTTCAAACGACAGACCTTTTATTTTACCTTGGATTTTCAAATACTTAGGACTTTTTAAATTTAGCTTTTTTGTCACCAGACTTGAAGATGATAGATTTGTGCCTCATCCATACTTATGGGGTTTAAGGCTGGATTTTAAACCTTATCCTTATATAGAAATAGGAATTTCAAGGACAGCACTTTTAGGAGGAGAAGGAAGATCTAAAGGTTTTAGCACATGGATCAAAAGTTTTCTTGGAAAAGAAGAAAATGAAAAGGAAGATCAACCTGGAGATCAAAAAGCAGGGTTTGATGTAAAAATCACTATTCCATGTAAAACTCAACCTTTTCAAGTTTATTTAGAAGCTGCTGGTGAAGATCAAGCAGGTAATCTTCCTTATAAATGGGCTTATCTTACAGGTATTTATCTGCCAAAAGTTTTGACTCTTGAAAATTTATCTATCAGATTCGAATATGCAATTACTGATAAACACTGGTATACTCATGGAATTTACAGAAGTGGATATACCTACAAAGGTCGCATTATTGGACATCATATTGGAAGAGATGCTGAAGACTATTGGGGAGAGATTAGATATTTTGTTCCTGAAGAGGATATGGTCATCAATTTTGGAGTTGAAAAGATTTTTTATAAACGCTATTCTCCACAGCAGGATGAGTTAAATTTTTATTTTTCAATTATGAAAAAATTAAAAAAACATAGCTGGTTAACTATTCTTTTTAGACACTATGAAATTGATGACTATAAAGGAAGTTATGACTCAAGGGATATAAACTTTCTTTTAGTTCAGTTTGATCAAAACTTTTAGGTTATGACACAGCTTCAAAATCAGACAATACCAATAGAGGAAGAAGAGATCAATCTAATTGAATTATGGAATACTCTGTGGAAGAGAAGGAAGTTCCTAGGGTTTTTTGTTTCCTTTATAACCTGTATAGTTGCTGGAATATCTTTTATTTTACCAAATATCTACAGATCAGAAGTGACTATTTTACCTACATCTCAACATAGATTAGGAAGCCTTTCTGCTTTTTCTTCTTTAGCTGGAATAGCTGGTATATCTCCTCCTGTTTCATTTGAAGCAGCTGAAATCAAGGCTAGATTGAGGTCTAAGATGATTTATGCTAGGCTTATAGAAAAATACAATCTTCTACCCATCCTTTTTTCTGAAGAATGGGATAAAAGTAAAAAACAGTGGAAAGATCCAGAAGATCATCCTACAGTAGATGATGGAATAAGGCTTTTTAAAAAAAGTCTTGTTCATATTTCTGAAGATAGGAAAACACAAGCTATAACAATAGCAGTAGAATTTAGAGATCCTAAAATAGCAGCATATCTGGCTGGTATTTTGGTAAAAGAACTGAAAGATATTATGGTCAAAGATACAGTTGAAAGAGCTAAGAAAAGTCTTGAGGAATTAGAGAAGACTCTTCCTAAGGTTACAGACCCTTTAGTTCAGCAAAAAATTTATGCCTTGATGGCTAAGCATATTGAAACTATTTCTTTAGCAAAAGCTACTAAAAGTTTTGCTTTTAAAGTTATTGATCCCCCAAGAGTTCCAGATAGGAAATATAAACCAAAAAGAAGGCTTATGGTAATTTTAGCTTTTATTTCTTCTTTATTTTTGGGAATATTTTTGGTGTTTTTTAAAGAATATTTAGATAATCTAAAAAAGAAAGAAAAACTCACTTAAAAAGGAGAAGGCAATGAAGGGATATGTTAGAATCTTAATCTTGATATTGCTGTGTATATTTCCTTTAAATGTAAAAGCTCAATATTCGCTTTCAGAAGCTGAACTTAAAGCATTAAAAAAATACTTACAAAAAAAAGCTGAAGTTAAGCCTTTAAAGAAAAAGCCAGAAAGAATAGTAGTTAAAGTAAAACCTAAAAAAAGAATTCCTCCAGCTAAAAAGATTGTTCCTTTTGGTTATAACTTCTTTGCTAGAACAAAGCTTGAAACTATCCAAAATATTCCTGTTACTTCAGATTATATCATAGGTCCAGGTGATGTTATTCAGGTAAATATCTGGGGGCGTATAAATCAGCAGTATAAACTTGAAGTATCAAGAGAAGGAAAGGTTTTTATCCCTAATGTAGGTGAGTTTACAGTAGCCGGGCTTACTTTTCAGCAAATGAAAAATCTTATTGAAAATCAAGTCTCTCGCATTACTGGTGCTAAAGTAGATGTAACTTTAGATAGGCTTAGAAGCATTGTGGTCTTTGTTACTGGTGAAGTCAAAAAACCTGGTGCTTATGTTTTAACACCTATGCATACTGTTATAGATGCTCTTATTGCTGCAGAAGGTCCTACTGAAGTAGGAAGTCTTCGTAATATTGTATTAAGGCGTGATTTTAAAATAGTTCAGAAAATAGATCTTTATGACTTGCTTCTTAAAGGAATAAAACCTAAGCGGATAAGACTTCTTCATGGAGATGTTATCTTTGTGCCTATTGTTGGGCCAAGAGTAAAAGTTACTGGTCAAGTAAAAAGGCCTGCTATTTATGAATTAAAAAAAGAAAAGACTTTAATTGAAGTGCTCAATCTAGCAGGTGGTCTCCTTCCCGAGGCTTGGAAAGGTAGAATTCAAGTAGAGCGTATTGAGAATCATACTCAGCGTATAGTTCTTGATGTAAAAGCTACTAGGGCAAAAGTTCTTAAGACTTTTAAGGTTAAGGATGGTGACTGGATAAAGGTATTTTCTGTTCTGCCAGAAAAAGAAAAAGTGGTTTACCTTAAAGGAAATGTAAAACGTCCAGGAGAATATGCTTACAGAAGAGGAATGCGAGTTATTGATGTGCTGAAAGGTCCTGAAGATCTCTTACCTGACACTTTTATGGACTATGCTTTAGTAAAACGCTATCATCCTGAAACTAATACTTATGAGTATAAATTCTTTAGTCTTAAAGGGCTTTTTATAGCCAAAAATCCAGCTGACAACCTCCTGCTTCAGCCTAAGGATACAATTGTTATCTTCAACAAGTGGGATGTAATACCAAAAAAGAAAGTCCACATCTATGGTGCAGTAAATAAACCAGGAGATTATGAATGGTTCCCAGGTATGAAACTTTCTGATCTGCTTAAACTTGCAGGAGGACTCAAAAGATATGCTTATTATAAAGGTGAATTAGTAAGAAAGATACCTGATCCAAAAGGGACCAGAACGGAAATTATAAAAGTAGATATCATAAAAGCACTTTCTGGAAAAAAGGCTTATGACCTCCCTCTTATAGAAGATGATTCTGTTATAGTTCGTCCTGTTCCTGAATGGTATGAAAATATTACTGTAAAAATAGAGGGAGAGGTAAGATTTCCTGGTACTTATGTTATTCGCAAAGGAGAAAAATTGTCTTCCCTTATCAAAAGAGCAGGTGGTTTTACAGAAAAAGCTTATCTGCGTGGAGCAAGATTTATCAGAAAAAGTATCCAAAAACGACAACAGAAATTTTTAGATGAGCTTATCTCTAGACTTGAACAAGAGCTTTTAGTTTCTGAAACTCAAACAGTAGGAGCAGCTCTTACTGCTGAAGAAGCTAAGGTTTCAAAAATGGAACATGAGACTATAAGACGTTTTATCTCACGACTCCGCACTCTTAAGGCTACTGGACGTATGGTTATACGATTAGCTCCTCCAGAAAAACTAGCCGGCACACCTTATGATATCTCTCTTGAAGATGGAGATGAGATTTATATTCCACGGAAGCCTGCTACAATTCTAGTTCAGGGAGCTGTATTTAATCCAGGAGCTTATATATATACTCCGAAAAAGGACCTGGATGATTATATAAAGATGGCTGGAGGGTATTTAAAGATTGCAGATAAAGAAAATGTATATATTCTCAAAGTAGATGGTTCTGCTACTAGACCTAAAGAAAAAAGGATAAGTTTTCGTTGGAATTCAGAAAAACACTGTTGGGAAAAGGTGTCTATGCTAAAGCTTGAACCTGGAGATACAATTGTAGTTCCTTATAAACTTAAGATCATGCCTTGGATGAAAAATATAAAAGATATCACACAGATCCTCTATCAGATCTCTGTAACTACAGGAATTGTCGTAGCAACTTTCTAAAATTCTCTTAACTTCTGCATTAGTTATTCAAAAAGATTTTCACCTACGAGCTCAAAATATGCTTTTGGATGAGAACAGGCAGGACATCTTTCAGGAGCTTCTTTTCCCTTGTGCAGATATCCACAGTTTCTACATCTCCATACAACTTCCTTATCACTCTTAAATACCTTTCCTTCTTCAAGCTTCTTTATAAGAGCTCTGTATCTTTTTTCATGTCCTTTTTCAGCAACTGCTATTGCTTCCATAACTTCTGCAATTTCATCAAATCCTTCCTCGCGTGCTATTCTTGCAAATTCTGGATACATAACTTTATGCTCATAACTCTCTCCAGAAGCTGCTTCTTTTAAGTTTTCTAAGGTATTTCCTATAACTCCAGCAGAAAAAGTTGCCTGAATCTCCAGTTTTCCTCCTTCTAAGAACTTAAAAAGTCTTTTTGCATGTTCCTTTTCCTGATTTGCTGTCTCTTCAAATATTGCTGCTATCTGTTCATATCCTTCTTTTCTTGCCTGACTTGCAAAGTAAGTATATCTGTTTCTTGCCTGGGACTCTCCTGCAAATGCTATTAAGATGTTCTTTTCAGTCCTTGTTCCTTTAATTGATTTCATCTTTTTCCCTCCTTTTTTTAAATCTGTGCCTTAGATAACTTAAAAGCTCTTCCAGTTCAAGTTTTATCTTTTTTTTTTGAACTCAGAATCGTTTGACATAAAAAGACATTTTTCATACTATTTTGCAAAAAAAGGAGAAAAGATATGGAAGATCTTATAAGAAAAGGAGCTCAGCTTATAAGAGAATCAAACAAGATACTTGTATTTACTGGAGCAGGAATAAGCACAGAATCAGGGATACCTGATTTCAGAAGTCCTGGAGGGCTGTGGAGCAAATATGATCCGTCTGACTTTTATTTTCAGAAGATCATATCTGATGAAAAGGCAAGGGAAAAATACTGGAAGATGAGCAGTGAATACTGGGATGTCATGAAAGATGCAAAACCAAACAGAGGTCATATTGCTATAAAGAAGCTTGAAGATGCAGGAAAGCTTCTTGCAGTTGTTACACAGAACATAGACAGACTTCATCATAAAGCAGGAAATTCTCCAGAAAAGATCATAGAGCTTCATGGAACTGCATTCAGTGTATCTTGTCTTACATGTGGAAAAAAGTATGACAGAGAAGAGATAGAAAAAAGGATAAGGTCAGGAATAAAGGTTCCATACTGTGATAGATGTTCTGGGATTCTAAAGCCTGATACTATATCATTTGGACAGCCACTTCCACAAGAAAAACTTGTTATGGCATTCAAGTATGCTGAGCAGTGTGATCTCTGTATAGTTCTTGGATCTTCTCTTGTCGTATATCCTGCTGCATCTGTTCCAAGTCATGCGGTCCAGCACGGATCAAAGCTTATAATAATAAACAGAGATCCAACACATCTTGATCAGGAAGCAGACGTTGTAATTCATGATTCAATATCCAAGGCACTTGGAGATATGGTAGATCTTGCACTGGGAGTATAAAGATGGCACAGATTGATGCATTTTTTAAACTCATGCATGAGCTTGGTGCATCTGATCTTCATCTTGTTGCAGGTCATCAGCCAGTTGTAAGGGTTCATGGAGATCTTGAAAGGATAAAATTTAAGGAACTTGACAATGATACTCTGAAACAGATGCTTTATGAGATTACACCAGAACACAAGATGAAGATATTTGAAGAAACAGGAGATGTTGATTTTGCGTATGAAGTTCCAGGACTTGCCCGTTTCAGAGTAAACCTTTTTATGCAACAGAATGGAATAGGAGCAGTATTTCGTCAGATACCATCAGAGGTAAAGACATGTGATGAGCTTGGACTTCCTCCTGTTGTAAAAAGACTTGCACATCTTCCAAAAGGTCTTGTACTTGTTACAGGACCAACAGGAAGTGGAAAGTCAACAACACTTGCTGCAATAATAGAAGAAGCAAACAGGACGAGAAAGGATCATATAATCACAATAGAAGATCCAATAGAGTTTGTTTATAAAAGCAAAAAAGCAATAATAAATCAGAGAGAAGTAGGAACACATACAAAATCCTTTGCAACAGCACTTAGAGCAGCTCTAAGAGAAGATCCAGACATAATACTTGTTGGAGAGATGCGAGATCTTGAAACGATATCTCTTGCAATTGAAGCTGCAGCAACAGGACATCTTGTCTTTGGAACACTTCATACAATAAGTGCACCAAGCACAGTTGACAGGATCATAGAGGTCTTTCCACCAGAAGAACAGGAACAGATAAGAAGCATGCTTGCAGACAGTCTAAGAGCTGTCATCTCACAGGCACTTCTAAAAAGGATTGACAAGAAAGGTCGTGTTGCTGCACTTGAGATAATGATTGCAACTCCTGCAATAAGGAATCTTATACGCGAAAGAAAGACATATCAGATACCTTCTCTTATCCAGACTGGAAAAAAATATGGAATGCAGAGTCTTGATGATGCAATAATGGATCTTTTGAAAAGGGGAATAATTAGTCCTGAAGAGGCATTTAACAAATGCATAGATAAACAGAGATTCCTTCCATTTTTAAAGAAGCCTCCAGAGGATTTTACAGAAGCACTCATATAGGGAGGTTTTATGCAAAGACAATATGTAGATTATATCCTTATGAAAATGCTTAATTCTGCAAGTGATGTATCTGATCTGAATATCACAGTAGGAAGACCTTTTCAGGTAGAGGTCTCTGGAGAACTAAGACCTGTGGAATTTGAGCCTAAGATAGAAGAAATTACACCTTACCAGTCAGAGCTTCTTGCACTTTCTATTATAGACGGAGACAGAAGAGCCCTTAGAGACCTTCTTATACATGGATCATGTGACATTTCATATCAGATAGAAGGAAAGGCAAGATTTAGGGTAAACATATTTTCACAGAGAGGAAATTTTTCTATCGTAATGAGAAGACTTCCTACAAGAGTTCCTACAATAAAAGAGCTTGGACTTCCTCAGGCATTCTATGAAATGGCAAAAGAAAAAAATGGTTTTATACTTATTACAGGTGCTACAGGATCTGGGAAATCCACATCCCTTGCTGCTATCCTGAATGAGATAAACGAGAATTATCCAGTTCATATCATAACACTTGAAGATCCAATAGAATTCATTCATCAGCCAAAAAAGGCAACATTTAATCAAAGAGAGCTTGGAACAGACTTTGACACATTTGCATCAGGACTAAGAGCTGCACTGAGACAGGCTCCAAAAGTGATACTCGTAGGAGAGATGCGTGACAGAGAAACTGTGGAGATTGCCTTAAGTGCTGCAGAAACAGGTCATCTTGTCCTGAGCACACTTCATACAATTGATGCAGGTCAGGCAATAAGCAGAATTGTAAGCATGTTCAGTCATGAAGAAGAGAGACAGATAAGGCTTAGGCTTGCAGAGACAATAAGATGGATAGTCTGTCAGAGGCTTCTTCCAAAAAAAGGTGGAGGAAGGGTTGCTGCTTTTGATATCCTCAGGAATACCCTTACTGTCCAGGATCTTATAATAAACGGTGAGACAGAAGACAAGACATTTTATGACATAATGCAGAAGAATAATGCAATAGGAATGATGACATTTGATCAGTCAATAATAGATCTTTTCAAAAAAGGGCTTATAACTGAAGAGGTAGCACTTTCTTATGCAACAAGGAAGTCTTTTGTAAGAAGGCAGATAGATGCTATAAAGGCAGAAAGAGGTGAAAAGACAACAGAAATTGAAGGTCTTACAATTGATACGGAATACGGAAAGAGGATAGAATAATGGAGATTAGCTGTAACAGCTGTAATAGCAGGTTTTATGTTCCTGATGAAAAGATACCAAAAGGAAAAAGACTTAAGGTAAAGTGTCCTAAATGTGGGGGAGATATCATTATAGAAAAAGAGGAAGAATTTCCTGAATATTCTGAAAGCTATATTCCTGAGTTTTATGAGGAAGGAAAGCTTGCTTTTTTTATAGGAAAAGAAGATCTTATTCCACATGTCTCTAAGATAGAAGAGCTTGGATACAAACTTATCTCAGAATCTGACATAAAAACTGCCTTAGGAAAACTCAGATTTCATCAGTTTGACCTTATCCTTCTTCATGAAGGACTCTTGGGTGATGTAAGAAAAAGTCCTGTTATGAGATACTTAAACAGACTTCCTATGGCTTTAAGAAGAAAGATGTTTGTTGTGCTTTTGAGTGAAAGATTTAAGACAGCTGATCAGCTTATGGCATTTGCTCTAAGTGTGAATCTTATAGTAAATACAGGAGAGATGGAAAAGCTGACATCTGTTTTGAAGTCTGCTATAAAAAGATACGAACAGTTTTATAGACCATTTTTTGAGGTAATGAAGGAGACAGGAAGGCTATGACGAACAAATACATCTATAAGCTGAGGGTAGAAAGCTGTATTGGTGCAATAATAGATGCTCAAAAAGTAATAAATGAAAAGACAGAGCTTGGAAGTCTTCTTCCAAGATTTGAGGAGTTAAAAGAGCTTGTAGAGAATCTTGATATGAGTCTCGTAAAGGAAGAGGATGTTCAGAGAATTGAGCAGGCAACAAATTCTCTTCTTATGGAGCTTAGAGAGATATTTGAAGAGGCTGGAATTGGTCCGATCTATAAAAAGTTAAACTAGTCCTTTTCCATCAACCCTACATTCAAAAATCCTTGCATCTTTTATAGAACTTAAGGTATCCTTCCATGTCTCCTTTAGTTTCCTTATGTTTTCAGGTTCACCAATTGCCCAGACACTTCCACCTGCACCTGCTCCAGAAAAACGAGCTCCACATCTAAGTCTTACAGCATCATCTATAAGCTTTTCTGTAACTGGTATAAAAGCAGAAGGTGTTATCTCTTTTCTTATAGCTACTTCCTCATTCAGCCATCTTATTGCCTCAGACCATTCCTTTCTTTTCAGAGAATCAGCAAATCTGTGAACAACCTCATTTACCTTTATCCATCCCTTCTGTGTCTTTCCAGAAAGAAAATCTTCTATCCAGCTTCTATTTATAGAAGAAGACTGATGCCTTATTCCACTGTATGCAACAAGGATTCTTTCTGAAAGCTCATCAAGGTCAGTTTTATCAAGAAGCTTAATCCTTTTACAAAAATAAGGTCTGCTATAAGTCCATATCCACTGATTTACTCCACCATATATCCCTGCACCCTGATCCTGTGCACCACAGTTTCCACCAGATATTGCGTCTTCTATGTGATAAGAAAGATGAAGGATCTGTCTTTTGCTTAAGGATTTCCCATCAAGTAGTTTTTTTATCTTTGAAAGAGCCTTTATAAGAGCAACAAGAGCAGTGCTTGATCCTCCAAGTGCAGACTGTGGAGGGAATTCTGAACTTATTCTGACTTCTATTCCGTGAAATCCAAAATGTCTTATTGCAGAAAGAAATATCCCATATGGTGAATCAAATCTTATATTGGAATAGCTGAAGACCTCTGTCTCAAATCCTTCTGAAGATATCTTTATCTTTCCTTCTTCAAAAGGAAGGATCTCTACATAGGTCCTGAGATCAAGAGCAATGTTTACTGTAGTTGGTTTTATCTTTTCAAAAGAGATTGCCATTGCCTTTATGTCCCAAGTTCCTCCAGAATCTATCCTGCAAGGTGCAGATGCTTTTATTTTTCTTTTTTCAAGGATTTTTCTTATCTCCTTCATCTTTAAGCCAGAGTGTTGTAAGGAATATTCCTGCTATTGTCTTGCTATCCTTTATTTTTCCTTCTTTTATCATCTTATAAACTTCGTCTATCTTAACCTTATGAACCTCAAGGAGTTCATCCTTTTCAAGTCTTTGACCTTCTTCTATGAGATCCTTTGCAAAAAACACATGAATCATTTCATCAGAATATGCAGGAACAGGAGTTATTATTCCAAGCTTTTTCCAGAAGCGTGCCCTGAATCCAGTTTCTTCAAGAAGCTCTCTTTTTGCACATGAAAGTGGATCTTCTCCACTTGAGAATGTCCCTGCAGGTATCTCCCATATGTATTCTCCTATTGCGTGTCTGTATTGTCTTATGAGGACGACTGTATCACTGCTGTATAGAGGAACGATTGCTGAGGCACCAGGATGTCTTATTATGTCAAGTTCTGTATCAGCTCCATTTTCAAGTATTATCCTTTCCTTGAATATGTCAAATATCCTTCCTCTGTGAATAAGCCTTTTTTCTTTTACTTCTGCCATTTAACACCTCTCAATAACGATCTCTTTTCCTTTTGCAGACTTAAGGACAGTTGCATCTCCTTCTATCTTTCCAATTATATTTACAGCACTTGCAGGAATTATCTTTCCCTGTTTACTTATAGGAGTTTCACCAAAGAATATGCAGAATGCCTTTCCCTTTGGCCAATATCCTATATCACCTATCTGGACCTCTTCTTTTGCTGTCTCATCAAGCTCTTCTTCAACAGGAACAGGAAAATATATCTCATCTCCCCATCTGTTATAAGTGGATCTGTAAGGAAGTATTTCAAAGATCTTTTTTGCTGTCCTTGTATCATAAAGTCTTGCATAAAGCACTGTCTTTCCCAGGGTTATCTTTATCCTCATTTCTTTTTCTCCTTTCTTGGTCTTTCTCTAAAAAGAAGCCTTATTGGAGAGTTTTCAAAACCAAGTCTTTTTCTGAACTGATTTATAAGAAATCTTTCATATTCTTTTTTGACAAGCTTTGGACTGTTTACAAAAAGGACAAATGTAGGAGGAAGAACTTCTACCTGTGTTCCATAATATATCTTCAGTCTTTTTCTTCCTTTCATAGGAGGTGGATTCTCCTCCTGTATCTCTTCAAGAACCTTGTTTACAAAAGAAGTCTTTACTCTTTTTTTCATCTGATCGTATACGAGATTTATCTTTTCAAAGACGAGCATTATGTTTTCTCCAGTAAGTGCAGATATGTTTATCTTTGGTGCAAAGTCTACAAATCTCAGCTTCCTTTCTATTGAATCCATCATATTTCTTATCCTTTCATCACTTCTTTTTATAAGATCCCACTTGTTTACAGCTATGACAATCCCTTTTCCCTGCTCAAATGCATATCCACAGATGTGTGCATCCTGATCTGTTGCACCTTCAACTGCATCTATCATAAGCACAGTTACATGAGATCTTTCAATGCTATTTAATGCCTTTATTACAGAAAACTTCTCAAGCCTTTCCTTTACCCTTGACCTTCTTCTTATTCCTGCTGTGTCTATAAGAAGATAATCCCTTCCTGAAAAGGAAAAGTATGTATCTATTGAATCTCTTGTTGTTCCTGGCTCTTCACTTACAATTACCCTTTCTTCTCCAAGAACTCTGTTTATAAAAGAAGACTTTCCTACATTTGGTCTTCCTACAATTGCCACTTTTATCCTTTCTTCCTCCTCCTTTTCCTCCTCCTTTGAAAAACCCTTTATAACCTCTTCCATAAGCTCTTTTATTCCACGACCATGAGCAGCAGATATAGGAAATACCTTCCCAAGCCCGAGTTTATAGAATTCAAGTGCAAGTGGATCCTGCTGTTTTGTATCAACCTTGTTTGCAGCAACAATTACATCTTTTCCTTTCCTCCTTAGCATCCTTGCAAGCTCTTCATCAAGTGGTGTTATTCCTTCTCTTGCATCAAGGAGAAATATGATCTTGTCTGCATCATCAATGGCAATTTCTACCTGTTTTCTTATCCTCTGTATTAGAGGATCATCTGTGTCCTCAAATCCACCTGTGTCAATAATGATCATAGGAATCCCTTCATACTCTATCTTTGCTGAAATTCTATCCCTTGTAACTCCTGGCTGATCATCTACAAGGGAGGTGCGGGATCTTGTAAGTCTGTTAAAAAGAGTAGACTTTCCTACATTTGGTCTTCCTACAATTGCTACTGTATTTGGCATGGCTAAAATTTAGAGACTATTTCTGGCATAATCCTTTTTCTGCACTGATTTAGGAAATATTCATCTGTCATACCAGATATAAAGTCTCTTACGATTTCTGGATATGATGTGCTTCTTTTGTATTCATCAGACATTCCATCTAAGAATCCTTTAAATATGTCTGACTGTTCATTTCCCTTTTCAAGGTCATTCATGTATGTCTCAAAAAGAAGTTCAAACATAAGCTTTATCTTTGGATACTGAGCTTTTATCTTTGGATTCGTATATATCCTTTCTTCATTGAATCTTTTAAGCCTTTCAAGTGCTTCTCCAACTTCCTTGCTAAAACATATATACGGTCTGTCAATGCTGTTTGCAACAAGATCTTCTACAAGTGTATAAACTATCTTTCCATTCGTATCTCCAAGGACCTTCCTGCATTCCTTTGGAATCTCTTCTCTTTTTATTAAACCAAGTCTTATTGCATCCTCAATATCCCTTCCAATATAGCTTATTATGTCTGCCATCCTTACGACACATCCCTCAAGTGTCATAGGAATAAGTTCAATCTGAGGATTCCTTGTTTTTTCTTCTGCTTCTTTCCAAATCTCTTTAAAGTCCTTTTTCCACCTTGGCTCAATTCTTCTCGTATATCTTTCTCCATCATGACAGAGTATTCCATCAAGAACCTGAAGTGTAAGATTCCATCCCTTCCCTTTTCTTTCTATCCTTTGAAGAAATCTTACGCTTTGCACACTGTGGACAAAATGTCCAATACCATAAGAAAGGCATATCTCAGAAAGGATGCTTTCTCCATCATGTCCAAATGGTGCATGACCTATGTCATGTCCTAAGGAGATTGCTTCTATAAGGTCTTCGTTAAGTCTCAGAAGTCTTCCTATCGTCCTTGCTATCTTTGATACAAGCTGAACATGAAGGACACGATGAGTAATGTGATCGTTTTTTATAAGGTAAAAAACCTGGGTCTTGTCTATGTATCTTGAATATGCACGGGAATGAAGGATCCTGTCTACATCAATAGAAAAATACTGTCTGTGACCAGATGTGATCTCTTCCTCCTCTTTTTCTCTTATTGCAGCCAGACTTGGACATGCCCATTTTGAAAGTCTTTCTTTTTCAGCCTCATCAAGCCTTTTTCTTATTTCCAGCAGAAAACTCCTTTTTTCTTCCATAATTTTTTCTTGAAACAGAAATATTCCACTTGTATGTTATCAATATTTTAGTATAATAACAAGCCAGTAAAAAAACAGGTCCGGAAAGCTCACGGTTCTGCCTTAAAGGCAGCATTCCGGGCCAAAGAAAAAAACCGTGAGGAGGAGTTTATGAGTGTAGTAACGATGAAGGAACTTCTTGAAGCAGGAGTTCATTTCGGTCATCAGACAAAAAGATGGAATCCAAAGATGAAGCCTTATATCTTTGGATCAAGAAATGGTATCCACATAATTGATCTCCAAAAAACTGTAGAGCTTTTTGATGTTGCATATCAGTTTATCGTAAAGACTGTTGCAGAAGGAAAAAAGATCCTTTTTGTTGGAACAAAAAAACAGGCAAAGGATGCAATAATTGAGGAAGCACAAAGATGTGGAATGTTTTATGTTGCACACAGATGGCTTGGTGGAACACTTACAAACTTCCAGACAATAAAGAAGAGCATAGAAAAGCTGAAGCAGCTTGAGGCAATGAAGAAGGATGGAACATTGGAAAGATATCCTAAGAAGGAACAGATGAGACTTGAGAAAAAGCTTCAAAAGCTTCAGAAAAACCTTGGTGGAATAAAGGACATGGAAGAGCTTCCAGGAGCAGTATTTATCGTGGATACAAAGAAGGAGCATATTGCTGTAAAAGAAGCAAGAAAACTGGGTATTCCTGTTGTTGCCATTGCAGACACAAACTGTGACCCTGATGAGATTGATTATCCTATACCAGGTAATGATGATGCGATAAGGGCTATAAGGCTTATATGTTCAAAGATTGCTGATGCTTGTCTTGAAGGATTGAAGATATTAGAAGAAAGAAAGGCTGAAGAAGCTGCTAAGGAAGAAAAAGAAGTGGTTCCTCCTGTAGAAAAGGCTGAGGAAGGAGGACCAGAGGTAGTGATTATAAGAAAAGAAAAAGAAGAAAGGAGGGAAGAAAGTTGACGGTATCAATGGAGCTTATAAAAAAGCTTAGGGAGATGACAGGTGTAGGAATAATGGACTGTAAAAAAGCACTTATTGAAACAGATGGAGATATAGAAAAGGCTATAGAGGTTTTGAGGAAAAAAGGGATTGCTACTGCTAAAAAAAGGGAGGGAAGGGTAGCAAAGGAAGGGAAGATATATGCGTATATACATGGTGAAGGAAGGATTGGAGTCCTTGTTGAGGTAAACTGTGAAACAGATTTTACTGCAAGGACAGAGGAATTCTCGCAGTTTGTTAAAGACATAGCTATGCAGATTGCTGCAACTGCTCCTCTTGCAGTAAAAAGGGAAGATCTTCCAAAGGAGGTTATAGAAAAAGAAAAGGAGATATATGCTGAACAGGCAAGAAAGGCAGGAAAGCCTGAAAAAATTATAGACAAGATTGTTCAAGGAAAGCTTGAGAAATTCTTTAATGAGGTCTGCCTTCTTGAACAGCCATTTATAAAGAATCCTGAAATAACTGTTCAGGACCTTCTGAATGAACTAATAGCAAAGACAGGTGAAAACATCGTAATAAGACGATTTGTAAGGTTTCAGCTTGGAGAAGAGGTATAAAAGGATACTTCTTAAACTGAGTGGTGAAGCACTTTCTGGAAAGGAAGGAAGAGGACTTGATTTTTCTTCTCTGAGAAATACTGTATCTGAAGTCAAACAGATACATGATCTGGGTATAGAAATAGGTATAGTTGTTGGTGGAGGAAATATCTTCAGAGGTGTGAATCTTGAAGAATTTGGAATAGACAGAGTAAAGGCAGATTACATGGGAATGCTTGCAACTGTTATAAACTGCATTGCTCTTTCAGAAGCCTTCTCTTCTTTTGGAATAGATTCAAAGATTATGAGTGCTTTTGGTATAGAAAAGATAGCAGAGTCTTTTTCAAAAGATGCTGCCTTAAGGTATCTTTCAGAAGGAAAGATCCTTCTTTTTGCGTCTGGAACAGGAAATCCTTATTTTACAACAGATACAGCAGCAGTCCTCAGGGCGCTTGAGATTGAAGCAGATGTGTTTATAAAAGGGACAAAAGTAGATGGAGTATATTCTGATGATCCTTTTAAAAATCCAAATGCAAAGTTTTTTGATAAAATAAGCTACCAGGAATTTTTGGAAAAAAGATTAAAAGTCCTTGATCTTACTGCTGTATCTCTTGCCATGACATACAATCTTCCTATAATTATTTATAACATGAGAAAAAGAGGACTTCTTAAGGAAATCATAGAAGGAAAAAAAATAGGGACACTGATAAAAGGAGATGAGCCATGATAGAGGATGTACTTTCTGAATTGAGAGAGAACATGAAAAAAAGCATAAATGCACTGAAAAGAGAACTTGGAAAAGTAAGGACAGGTCGTGCATCAACCTCACTCCTTGAAGACATCATGGTAAGCTGTTATGAGACTCAGATGCCACTTAAACAGGTTGCATCTATCTCTGTTCCAGAAAGCAGGCTTATACTCATTCAGCCATGGGATAAATCAATCATAGGAGAAATAGAAAAGGCTATACTTAAATCAGAGCTTGGTCTTACACCTATAAATGACGGAAAGGTTATAAGAGTTCCTATTCCTCCACTTTCAGAAGAAAGGAGGAAAGAGCTTGTAAAGCTTGTGAAAAAGATAGGAGAAGAAATAAAGATTTCTATAAGGAATCACAGAAGAGAGGCAAATGAGATTTTTAAAGAAATGAAAAATGAGAAAGAGATATCTGAGGATGATTACAGAAGGGCATTGAATGAGGTCCAGAAGATTACTGATGAATTTATAGAAAAAGTAGAGGAGCTTGTAAAAGAAAAAGAGAAAGAAATCATGGAATTTTAACTTCTATGCAGGAAGTTCCAAAAAAGCTTCCAAGGCATGTTGCAATAATAATGGATGGAAATGGAAGATGGGCAAAGAAAAGAGGACTTAGTAGATTTCTGGGGCATTTTAAAGGAGTGGAAACAGTAAGAGAAATAGTAAGGACGACAAGAGAGCTTGGAATTCCCTGGCTTACACTTTATAGCTTCTCAGAAGAAAACTGGAAAAGACCAAAAGAAGAGATAGATACACTTATGAATCTCCTTTCAGAGTATCTTGAAAAAGAGCTAACAGAGCTTCAAAAAAATGGCATTAGACTTCTTGCAATAGGGAGGATCTGGAAGCTTCCAGAACACGCAAAAAAAAGACTAATTAATGCTATTGAAGAAACAAAATCTAACAAAGATCTGAATCTTGTCCTTGCCTTAAGCTATGGTGGAAGACAGGAGATAACAGACAGCATAAGGAAGATAGCAGAAAAGATAAGGAAAGGAGAGATAAAAGAGGAAGATATATCAGAAGACATGATTTCTTCTTTTCTTTATCTGAATATGCCTGAACCAGATCTCCTTATAAGAACAGGAGGGGAAAAAAGGATAAGCAATTTCCTCCTCTGGCAGATTGCTTATACTGAGCTTTATTTTACTGATACACTCTGGCCTGATTTTACGAAAGAGGAATATCTGGAAGCACTTAGGGATTTTTCTAAAAGAAAGAGAAGATTTGGTGCAGTTGATGCATGTTAAAAGATGGATAACAGCTCTTTTAAGCCTTCCTGTTATCATATACCTGATTGGCTATTCTCCTCCTTATGGATTCTACATACTTACAGGAGTTGTTCAGTTTATCTCATTAAGAGAACTTTATAGGATCACAAAAGTTTCTTTATTTTTTCAGGTCCTGGCTTATCTCCTTTCTTTTTTTTTATTACTTCTTATACTTGAAAAACTCTTCTTCCTTTTTCCTTTTGCAGTCTTTTGCTGTATATGCCTTCCTTTTATTCTATCAATTATTAAAGGGCTCATTCCCTCAAGGTCTCTTATAGAGGACATAGCAAAATGCATATTTGGAATAGTCTACATAACTGTTCCTTTTTTGATGCTTGTCCTGATATACTGCTATCCTGGTGGAAAAGCCTGGATATTCTTTCTTTTATGTGTGATCTTCACAACTGATACATTTGCTTTTTATTTTGGAAGATACCTTGGAAGACACAAACTGAACGAGAAGCTCAGTCCAAAAAAAACATGGGAAGGAGCAATAAGTGGTTTTGTATTTTCTGTTATCTGTGGACTTCTCTTTATAAGAGCTTTCAGGCTCATGAAGGTAAATGCCGAAGCATTTATTTTGGTCTCTGTTTTGTCTATAATGGGACAGATAGGTGATCTTGCAGAATCAATGATAAAGAGGAGCTATAATGTAAAAGATTCAGGAAGTATACTTCCTGGTCATGGAGGGATGCTTGACAGAATAGATTCTTTTCTGTTTTCTATTCCGATACTTTATGGTTATATCCTTACGAGATGAAAAAGATAGCAATCCTGGGATCAACAGGATCAATAGGAGTTACTTCACTTAAGGTAATAAGAAAGAATCCAGAAAGGTATAAAGTAGTTGGACTTACTGCTGGAAGGAACATAAAGCTTCTTTTTGAACAGATAAAGGAATTTCGTCCAAAGGCAGTAGCAGTCCTTAGAAAAGAAGATGCAGAAGAGCTTAAGGAGGCTATTGGTGAAAAAGTTGAGGTATATTATGGAGAGGAGGGATTTATAAAGATTGCTACGATGGATGTTGCAGATACTGTAATCTCTTCTATAACAGGTGCAGCAGGACTTCTCCCTACATTCTTTGCAATCAAAGCAGGAAAGCAGATAGCACTTGCAAATAAAGAAACAATGGTTATGGCAGGATCAATTGTCGTAAAAGAGGCAAAAAAAAGAGGAGTAAGTATAATTCCGATAGACAGTGAACATTCTGCAATACTTCAATCACTTCAAGGTCATCCAAGAGAAGATCTCCGCAGGATAATACTTACTGCATCAGGAGGTCCTTTCAGGAAGCTTTCTCTAAAAGAGATGGAGAATGTTACACCTGAACAGGCACTTAAGCATCCAAACTGGAACATGGGAAAAAAGATTACTATAGATTCAGCAACAATGATGAACAAAGGACTTGAGGTTATTGAGGCAAAATGGCTATTTGATTTGGAAATAGATCAGATAGACATCCTTATACATCCTCAAAGTATCATCCATTCTATGGTAGAATACAAGGATGGAGCAATAATAGCACAGCTTGGAATACCTGATATGACTATTCCTATCTCTTATGCACTTTCATATCCACATCACATAAAAAACGATCTTCCTCCTCTTGATCTTGAAAAGATAGGAGTCCTTTCATTTGAAAAACCTGATCTAAAAAAGTTCAGGTGTATTGAACTTGCATATTCTGCAATAAGGATAGGAGGAACAATGCCTGCTGTTATGAATGCAGCAAATGAGATAGCTGTTGAGGCGTTTTTAAACAGACAGATAAAATTTCTGGATATTCCTGTTATAATAGAAAAGGTTATGTCTTCTCACAATGCTTCTCCTGTAGATGACATAGACAGTGTCATTGAAGCAGACAGATGGGCAAGAAACATTGCTATTGATTTGATAAAGAGTCTAAGATGAACTTTTTTCTGTATTACATAATCCCTATCTGCTTAGTCCTTGGAATCCTTATACTCTTTCACGAACTTGGACATTTTATCTTTGCAAAGCTCTTTAGAGTAAAGGTCATAAAATTCTCCTTAGGATTTGGACCAAAACTTTTTGGAAAAAGGATAGGAGAGACAGAATATCTTATCTCTGCTATACCATTTGGTGGATATGTAAAGATGCTTGGAGAAGGTCCTGAAGATGAACCTGTTCCTTTTTGGGAAAAGGAAAGGGCATTTAGCAGTCAGCCTGTTTTTAAAAGGTTTATTATCGTATCAGCTGGTCCTTTATTTAATCTTATCCTTGCCTTCCTTATATTTTTCACATTTTATCTTACAGCAGGAGAAAAGATAATTGTTCCTGAGGTAGGAAAGGTAAAGAAAGGTTCACCTGCTTTTAAAGCAGGTATAAAGCCAGGAGATTTGATCCTGAGTATAGACGGGATCTGTGTAAAAAGATGGGAGGATATAAGGGAGATAGTAAAGAAAAAAGGGAAGGTTCCTATGGAAGTCTTAATAAAAAGGAAAGACAGGATAATAAGGGTAAGGTTGATTCCTGAAGAGGGAA
The DNA here is from genome assembly GCA_964513995.1 of uncultured Desulfobacterales bacterium. Classification (GTDB taxonomy): domain Bacteria; phylum Desulfobacterota; class DSM-4660; order Desulfatiglandales; family JALVZP01; genus CAZEOQ01. The sequence goes on from CAZEOQ010000014.1 coordinate 25,612, forward strand.
CAACGAAGAACATATTTGGAGAGGAAGTAAAGACAGTGATGATAGGTATAATTGCATCTGGAAAGACAAAGTTTATAAAACTTTCATTTTTCAGTGCACTGAGTGAAGCACTCCTTAAAACATGGAAGATAATAAAGCTTACATGTTTAACACTGCTAAAGCTTATAGAAAGAATAGTTCCTCTTAAGACAATAGGAGGACCTATTCTTATAGGTCAGATGACAGGAAAAATAGCCCAGGAAAACTGGCTATATCTCATTCCTTTTACTGCTGTGCTCAGTATAAACCTTGGAGTCATAAATCTTCTTCCTATTCCTATATTAGACGGAGGAATCCTTGTTCTTCTTATAATAGAAGCACTTATGAGAAGACCTATTGATCAGAAAGTCCAGGAAACTGTTCATAAAGTAGGTATTGCTATTCTGATATGTCTTATGGCAATTGTTATGTATAACGACATAATGAGAATACTTACAAAAGAATGACATGTTACTTGCCATAAATACTACGACTCAGCAGTTCAGTTTGGCTCTTTTTGATACTGAAGGTATTCTTCAGTCAGAATATGTCCTTCCATTTGCTTCAGGATCAAAGTTCCTTATACCTGCTCTGGAAGTTATGATGAAAAATGCAGGGATAAAACCAGAAGACCTAACTTCCATAGCAGTAGCTATAGGACCAGGAAGTTTTACTGGTTTAAAGATAGGAATCTCTGTTGCAAAAGCTCTTTCTGTGTGTTTGAATATCCCTGTGGTTGGAATTTCAAGTCTTCAGGCACTTGCAAATCAGATTCCATTTTCAAAGATCCCTATAACAGCAATGATAGATTCAAGAAAAGGAGAATATTTTGTTGCTCAGTTTATATGGAAGGAAGGAAAACTTTTACAGAAAGGTCCTAATATGTGTCTTAAGAAAGAGGAGTTTGCTGAAAGATTTACTGAAGAAACCATATTCGTAGGGAACGATTATCTAAGGCAGTCAAAGTTCCTCAAAGATACATTAAAAGATCCTCTTCTTGCTCCTTCTTATCTCTGGCACATAAGTGCTTCTTCAGTTGGAATGCTTGCTCTTTCAAGGATTAAAAACAGAGATTATGATGATCCTTTTTTGCTTGAACCAGTCTATATGAGACCACCAGAAATAAGACATAATCCTTATGGAGTATTCAGATGTTAGAGAAAAGGCTTCCTTTTGTAAAAGAAGCTATTCCTTTTATAGCTATAGGATGTATCTTTGTCCTGATTTCACTTTACATAAAAAGCCTCATCTTTTTCTCATTATCCGTTTTTTTTACATCATTTACAGCATTCTTTTTCAGAGATCCAAAAAGAGATTACAGACCAAAAAAGAATGAGATCCTTTCTCCTGCTGATGGAAGGATAATAGAAATAGAAGAAAAAGGAGACAAAAAAAAGATTTCTATATTTATGTCCATATTTGATGTTCATGTAAACAGGATCCCTGCAGACGGAACAGTAAAAAGGATAATCTATGAACCAGGATGCTTCCTTAGGGCAGATAAAAAGGAGGCTTCATATCTTAATGAGAAAAATAAGGTTATAATAGAACTGAAAGAGTTTCCTTATTCCATAACCCTGATTCAGATAGCAGGAAAGATTGCAAGAAGGATAATATGCTGGATAAAGGAAGGAGATAAGGTAAGGGCAGGACAGAAATTTGGTCTTATATGTTTTGGTTCAAGAGTTGAGCTATATTTGGATAAAAGATGTAAGGTTGATGTAAGATTGGGACAGAAGGTAAAAGCAGGGATAACCGTAATAGGATATCTTGGATGAAGCAGAGATTTAACAAAAAGAATAAAAAAAGAAGAGGAATATATGTTCTTCCAAATATGTTCACGACAGTATCTCTTTTTTTTGGCTTCCTTTCAATTATATCTTCCTTAAACAATGAATTTGAAAAGGCTGCCATTTCCATCCTTATCTCATGTATATTTGACATACTTGATGGAAGAATAGCAAGACTTACTAATACTACAAGTCAATTTGGATTAGAATATGATTCACTTTCTGATCTTGTCTCATTTGGTGTAGCTCCTGTTATCTTCTTGTTCAAATGGACCTTGCAGTCATTCGGAAGATTAGGCTGGCTTGCGTGTTTTATGTATCTTGCATGTGGAGCACTCAGACTTGCAAGGTTTAATGTATATGCAAAAAGTGAAAGAGATGTATCATATTTCAAAGGACTTCCTATACCTGCTGCAGCAAGCTTTATATCGGCTATGTTTCTTTTTGGAGAGGCAATAAAGAAAAGCTGGAACCCAGCTTTTATACTTATATCTGTCTATGTCCTTTCATTCCTTATGGTAAGTAACATAAGGTATGTAAGCCTAAAAGGAGATGAGTTTAAGTATAAAAGACCTTTTGATATCCTGGTAACAATTGTCCTTGTATTTGTTCTTGTAGCATATAAACCAAGACTTTTTATTCCTATATTTATCGCAGCCTATGTATTGTCAGGTCCTGTATTTACTTTGTATAATCTTGCAGTTACAAAAAGAATAGCAGTAATAGAAAGAGATCCTTATGAGGATAACAGGAGGTGCTAAAAAAGGCTGCAGGCTCATATCACCTAAGGGAGATAGAATAAGACCAAGCAGTGATCACATAAGGCAGGCTATATTTAACATTATTGGACACAGGCTGTCTGGAAAAAAGGTCCTTGATCTCTTTGCTGGAACAGGTTCCTTAGGAATAGAAGCACTTAGCAGAGGAGCTGATTTTGCGTGTTTTGTAGACAATTCCTTGGAGGCTATAAGACTTATTCAGAGAAATTTAGAGATTACTGGATACAAAAGCAAGGCAAAGGTTATAAAGATGGATATAATAAAGGGAGACTTAGGAAAAATAGGAGAAGGATTTGATCTCATCTTTATTGATCCTCCTTATGAAAGAGGGCTTTTTGGCAGGACCTTGGAAAGGCTTCTCATGAAAAAGGCTCTTTTTAAAGAAAGCTCTCTTATTATTGCAAGATCTTCTAAAAGAGAGTCTTTTCCTTGTTTCGTAAATTGTATAGAATTAAAAAAAAGAAACACATATGGTGATACAGTCCTATGGATAATGCTACATAGAAAATGAAGGAAAAGGTAGCAATATATCCTGGTTCATTTGATCCTATAACAAATGGTCATCTTAGTATCATAAGAAGAGCTCTTGAAATATTTGATAAACTGATAGTTGCTATACTTATAAATCCAAGAAAAAAGCCTCTTTTCAGTGTAGAGGAAAGGATCTACATGATAAAAGAAGCTACAAAGGATCTAAAAAACATAGAGGTAGATACATTTGAAGGACTTCTTGTAGACTATGCAGTAAAGAAAGGAGCAAAGGCAATAATAAGAGGACTTAGAGCAACTTCTGACTTTGAATATGAATTTCAGATGGCACTTATGAACAGAAAACTTAACAGCTCTATCCAATCCATATTCCTTATGACAGACTATAAGTGGCTTTATGTAAGCTCAAGTATTGTAAAAGAAGTTGCAAGTTTTGGTGGAGATGTAAGTGGTCTTGTCCCTGAGATAGTCTGTAAAAAACTGAAGGAGAAATTTCAGAAGTAAAAAAGGAGGTTGAAAAAGTGACTGTTACAAAAGAGACAATTGTAAACAGGGTGTATGAACAGGTAGGTCTAAGTAAATCTAAGTCAAAGGAGGTTGTGGAAGCTCTTGTAGAGATTATAAAGAGGACTTTGGAAAAAGGGGAGAATGTGCTCATAAGTGGATTTGGGAAGTTTGTTGTAAGGAATAAGGCAAAACGTAAAGGGAGGAATCCAAAGACAGGTGAGCAGATCTGGCTTAGACCAAGAAGGGTCGTGACATTTAAGATTTCAGGAGTTCTGAAGAAAAAGCTGAATCCCTAAGGTCCAATAATAAATACATCCCTGAAACCTATCTCTTTTAGCCTCTTCTTTATCTTTCTCGCTTTGTGAAATGAACCTATTCCTGAAATTACAACCCTATAAACAGGAGGTTTATGTCCTTTATTTACCTGGACTTCAACATTCTTAAATATGACACTCAATCTGTCAGCAAGCTTTAAGGCATTCTTTTTGTTTTTAAATGATGCAACCTGAACACCATATCCTCCTCTTTCTATATCCTTTATCTCAACCAATATCTTTTTTCCTGAAGGAGATCTTATCTTTCCTATTTCCCTTCCAAGAACAACAATCTCTACAGGAGCTGTTCCAGGACCTATAAGCCCTATATCTTTTGCTGCCATGTATGAAAGATCTATTATCCTGTTTTTTACAAATGGTCCTCTGTCATTTATCCTTACTATTGTTGTCCTGTTATTCCTCAGGTTTCTTACAAGCACATATGTCCCAAAAGGAAGTGTCCTGTGAGCTGCTGTCCTTTTATACATGTTAAATATCTCACCACTTGCCGTCCTTTTTCCATGAAACTCCTTTCCATACCATGATGCTATTCCTCTTTGAATAAATCCAGAAACAGGATAATATCTCCTTCCATGGATCTTATAGCATCTCTTAGCTGATGATATTATTATCCTTACAGAAAAACCAGGGGTCTTTATCCTTTTTTTTCCACATGAGACAAGAAAAATAAGACTAAAAAAAACAATGACTAATCTTTTCTCCATGGAATATTTACTCCTAAAAGACAATCACACCAGTCTGTGCATTCGTTTAATGCATCCTGGAGTTTCCTTCTGTATACTTCAAGTCTTTTTGGACTTACATGTTCTGGAACAAATATGGGTTCTCCGTATCTTATAACTATATTTGAGAAAGGTTTTGGAATGAGATATCTGTCCCAGGAATTTAGGACCCAGCCTCTGTCACATCCCCAACTTATAGGAATAATAGGAACTTTACTTTTTTGTGCTATAATAATTGATCCAATCTTTGCTATCCTTGGAGGACCAACAGGACCATCTGCTAATATTCCTGCTGAATTTCCTTCCTTTATAAGTCTTATCATCTCCCTCATAGCCCTTACTGCTCCTTTTGAAGACGATCCTCTTACAAACTTAAATCCTAATCTTTTTGCTATCCTTGCTCCATATTCCCCGTCCCTGCTCTGGCTTACCATTATCACAAGTCCTTTATTTGAAAAAAATCTTGCAAGAAAAGACATCCTCTGATGCCACGAAACATACAGTGCATTTCCAGGAAAGTCCTCTCCTTCTATATACACTATGTTGCACGATGAAAGTAAAAGCTTTATTATTCCTGCACCAGGAAGGGATATGACATTCATCAGGATCGGATCATACCACTTCATCTGATAAAGAACGAAAAAGATAAGCTTATAAGTTTAAAGAAGACGACTACAAGAAAGGAAAACAAAAGTCCATAAGCTGGTATAAGTATTATTCCTATAAGAATAGTCCCAACAGCTCCTCCTATAAGATCTGCTGCAAAACAGCTTGCAGCAGGACTCCTTTCTTCTCCTATTATCTTTGCAACAACAGGAAACTGCATCCCACAAAAAAACGAAAAAAGGAAAGAATAAAGTAGAAAAAGTATTTCTGGTAATCTGAATCTTAAAAAAATGGCATAAGATGACAGTGCTAAAAGGATCAGAAGTTCAGATAAAAGGAGTTTTTCTTTTCTTATCTTCATTCCCAAAAAAGCTCCAGGAAAAAGACCAAGTAAGAAGAAGGTTATGATGATTCCTATTTTTATATAAATATAGCCAAATATTATCTGGAAAAGGAATATTATAAGCAGTTCTATTCCCATAAGTGAAAAGCCTGTTGAAAAAAGTATATATTCCTCCCTCCTTATAAGAGCAAGATAGGTCAAAGAAAGGAAAAAGAAGATAAGGAAGAAATATTTTGGAGATGTCTGGTATTTAAGAAACCAGTCCTTGAATATGACTTCTACCAGATAAGGTCTCAGATCAGAATTTATCTTTTCCTCTTTTATGATAGCATTCTTTATATAGCTTATCCTTTCTGAGGTAATGTTTCCTCTGAAGTAATTCTCTACATAAGTCGTCTTTATGCCTTTTTTTCTTAGAAGCTCTGGTATATCCAGACTTAGCTCTGAATCACTTGCCAAAAAATAAAGTGAATTTCCTGGAATAAGCAAGACATTCTTAAAGCAACTCTTCAGTGTATTGTACAATATAGAAATCTTCCTCCTTCTTATCTTGCTTATATAGTTTGGAGAATAATTCATACTTAAAGATATAACTCCTCCTTTTTCCAGATGACTTTTTGCAATAAGAAAAAACTCCTTTGTAAAGAATCTGTTTATCTGAAATGTATCTGGTTCAGGAAGGTCTATAATTATTGCCGAATACTTCTTTTTTGTCCTTCTGAGATAGTATCTTCCGTCAGTATTTATTATAGAAAGAGACTTATCTTTTCTTATTATCCCAATCCTTATACCTTCCCTTATAACAAAAGGATCCAGTTCTACATAATCTATATGCTTTGGTCTGTATTTTTTTATCTCATCAATCGTCCTTCCAAATCCTCCAGAAATAAGAAGAATATGGTTTACAGTCTTAAGTTGAGAAAGGGGATAATGGACCTTTTCTTCTACCGTAGCTATGTCTTTCTGTATATAAAGAGGAAGACCTGATTCCCAAAATGTAAACTGGCTGTCCTCTTTTGTTATGACAATCCTTCCAAAAGGAGATTCAAGCCAGCTTATTATATTTCCATACTGAGGTTCAAGGGTCTTTTTTTCAAGGTCTTCATTTAAGGAGAGGCTAAAAAAAGAAATTCCAAGAAAAAGAGTTATAATAAAGCAGAAGTTTCTTTTTTCAATAAAGAGAAGGATCAAGGAGATTATGAAAATAAAAAAAGATGTTAGTCCTATTGCCTGGAATGGTTTAAGTATATAGACAAGAAATAGGCTGAAAAGAGCTCCTCCAATTATGTCTCCTATGTTGTCAAGTATATAAAGAGATCCTGTTGACAGTTTTTCCCCTGTTGATTCTATAGCCTTTTGAGAATATGGAAGTATAAAGCCTATTATGAATGGATAAAATGAGCCTGTTATCAGGACATAAAATATGATCTGATAAAAGCCTATATCTTCTCCATAGGCAAATATAAGATTTCTCATTAATCGGATAAGAAGAAGCTGGAAAAGTGGAGAAACAGAAACACCTATAAGAAGGATACAGTATTGGAAGACAGATGCTTTTTTGAATAGCTTTGAAAAAAGACTCCCTAATCCACTTAAAAATAGCCAGATAAATATAACTGTTGAGATTGTAAGCTCATTTCCACAAAACTGTGTAAGGAATTCTCTTATAAAGATGATCTGATTTGATATGGAAGCTATTCCTGTAAGTATGACAGAAAGAAGTATAAGTCTGTAACAGATCCTATTCTTCTTCAAATGCCTGGACCTGATATACAAATACTTCTAAATCGCCTTTTTTCCATTCATCTGCTGGAAGACCTGCCTTAAGGCAAAGATGACTCAGAAAGGTCTCTTTATCAGGAAGCTCCTTCCAGACCTGAGGAAGAAATGTAGCAGTATGATAACCCTTCTTTATTATGACTCCATCAATCCCTGGTCTTAGTTTATTTAAAAGATCTTCCACATCCTTATACTTAAGAGGTCTTGGTTCAGTAAGAACACTTACTTCTATCTTTATATCCTTCCATTCTGATTTGCTAAGTGGAGGAAATCTTGGATCTTCAAATGCTGCTGCAATGGCATTATCTTCAACACTTCTTATAAGAGGCTCTTTCGCAACAAGATGCCCTATACAGCCTCTAAGCTGTCCTTTTTTTGTAAGTGTAACAAATACTGCACCAGGCCTTCTGAATATTTCAGGAACCTGTTCTAAAGGAACTCTTTTAAAGCCTCCTTTAAAAAGCTCTTCTTCTATTGTCTTTCTTGCAATCTTCAGCAAATATTCTCCCTGTTCTTTTGTAAGCATATTTTTTACCTCCGTCTCTTTTTTCTGCTGGGAAAGTGAAACTCCTGCAAAAAACAGGAAAATAACTGCTAAAAGATATCTCATCATTTTTCTCCTTTTCTTCATTTTTCTTTTATTTTATAATTTTTTTGAAAAAGTCAAAGAGGAAAAAAATGGAAACCTTCTTGGAAGAGCACATAAAAAGGGAGAAGGAAAAGGCAAGGAAGCTAAGGAATACGAGATGGTGGAGGAGAAAGATAAGAAGGGGAATATGCTATTACTGTGGTGCAAAGGTTGGAAGCAAAAATCTTACAATGGATCATGTTATACCTCTTAGCAGAGGAGGAAAGAGCACAAGGGATAACATAGTTCCTGCGTGCAAGCAGTGTAATGCAAAAAAGAAGAATCTTCTTCCAGTAGAATGGGAGGAATATCTTGAAAAGATAAGGAATACTCGCATATACGAAAAATAACTCCTTATTCTGTTACCTCAACTTTTTCTCCTTTTCCTTTTTTCAGCTTTTCTGAAGCATTTCCCATATTTACAGAAATTTCAAGGAAATTAAAACTTCCAATAAGTGCCAGAAGCTTTCCTTTTGGAACATCAGAATATGTCCTGCTCAGATTCTGGATTTCTACATCAGATATCTTTACTTTTAGATCAAGCCTTTCTCCAAATTTTCTTACTATGTCTTCTCTGGATATATTTGTTATAAGATTTCCAAAATGATCAACCCTTAAGACCTTCCCTATTATTCTGTCTTTTTCAACTGATGGTTTCTCAATCCTTAGCCTTACAGGATCCCTGATGACATCTCCCATCTTTTCAGGATCTTCTCCTTTTGAAAGATAGGCTGAAACAGGAGCAAATATGTCTCTTCCATGAAATGTTGAACTTACTTCTGAAAGAAAATACTTCTTATTTGTAAGATTTATGATCAAAGGATCTTTTTCTCCTTCTATAATTGGCCAGAATATCCCATTGTCAGGTCCTACAAAGAAGTAATCTTCTGTCTTTACCAAAATTGACCTTCTTTTTCCTCCAACTCCTGGATCAACAACAGCAACATGTATTGTTCCTTTTGGAAAGAATCTGTAAATCTCCTTGAGTATAAAAGCAGCTTCAAGTATGTCTCCGTGATCTATCTGATGTGTTATGTCTATTATGTTTACACGAGGATTTATGGAATAGATTACCCCTTTCATAACACCTACATAAGGATCCTTTAAGCCAAAGTCTGTAGTAAGTGTTATAATCCTCATTCTGGTATAAGGATCTTTCTTAGTTCTGATAAAACTTTTGGATCAGGTCTTTTCCTGTAAACACCAAAAGACGGATCTCTTTTAGAATCTATCCCCCTTAAAAAAACATAATAGACCTTTCCAAAGTCTTTCTGATAGCTGTATGAAGGAACAGTTTTTCTCAGATACTGGTCAACTGCTACTGTATATATGAGATACTGAAGCTCATAGCACCTTTTTTTCATCTCAACCTCTAATAGCCTTTCTGAATAGTCCTTTATGCTGTTTCCAAGAAAGTTTGATTTCCAGTCAACAATAAAGTATTTTCCCTTCCAAAAAAAGACCATGTCTATAAATCCTCTCATAAATCCCTCAACAGTATCAAACCTTAGACCTTCTATCTTCAGTATCCTTTTTAATAAACCGTCTGTTATCCTTTTCAGAGGAAAGTAAAATTCAAATTCATTCAATCTGTCTTTCTTGGATATATCAGATAACTTAAGTCCTATTTCTGGATCAATAGGAAATTCTAAAAGGTCTTTTATAAGTTTAAAGATCGTCTCTTTCCATTCAACTTCAAAACCAAATTCTTCAAGCTTTCTTTCTATAAGCTCCTTTATCTTACCTTCGTCCTTTTCCTGAAAATCAAGCTCCTGAAGAAGACTGTGAAAGAATGTTCCAGCCCTTGTTCCTTTAGGAAATGAAAAGATACTTTCAAATGACTCCTCCTGTTCAGCTTCTTCCTTCTCAGTTTCTCTATCAAAGTCCTGATATTCGTCAATATTTGATGTAAGGTTTGAAAAGCTTGTGATAGCCCATGCCTTATCTATCTTTTTTGAAAGCTTTCTTACATAAAGCTCTTCTTCTTTTTCTTCAAAAAAGCTATAAGCCTTATCAGGAAGTGAAAAGATTACAGAATCTTTTTTCAGTATCCTTTCTAACTGTTCTTTTATCCCTTCAAGACTTGCTATTTCTTTTTCTTGAAAAAGAAGATAATAAAGAGAAGATTTTTTAAAATCCTTTGTCTTTGCCCAGACTACATAACAGCAGTTTTTTGCCCTTGTAAGTCCTACATAAAGGATCCTTATATCCTCTGCAAGGATTTCTTTTTCCTGCTTTTTCCTGTTTTCCTCTTCCATATCTGAGCCAAGATCTAAGACAGATGTCAGTTCATCCTCTGGATCATGAAATATAACAGGAGAATTGTGAGATCTTTTTATAATGTCCCACATAAAAGGAAGGAATACTATTGGAAATTCAAGTCCTTTGCTTCTATGTATCGTTATAACCTTTACTGCATCTTCATCACTTTCAAGCCTCAACTGATACTCATCAATTGATGTTGACCTTTCATTTTTCTTTTCAGAGATCCACTTTATTATCCCTTCCATTCCAAGCTGATTTTCCCTTTCTCCTCTGTGTATAACCTCCATAAGATGCAATATGTTTGTGCACCTTCTTTCTCCATCCTGAAACTTCATAAGCCTTTGAAATACATCTTCTTTTTCCAAAAACTCTTTGAACATAACGACAAAACCTGATCTTTTCCAGATCTCATGATATTCCCTAAATTTTTTTATCCACTCCTCCCACTCCTTTTCATTCATCCTTTCCAGATCTTCTCCTTTTTTACCAAGGATGTCTGTTCCAAGAGCTGATCTCAGATATCCTTCACTTCTATATTGATAGATTGCATTTAGTATCCTCAAGACTTCCTTACATTCCCAAGAATCAAATATACTCGTCGTGCTATATATGACAGCAGGGATGTGTAGTCTTGAAAGCTCTTCTTGAATGAGTCTTGCTTCTGAATTTTTTCTTACAAGAACAGCTATATCTGATGCCCTTACGGGTTTTTCCCCTATGGTAAGTCTTCCTTCTTTTCCAAGATAAAGGAGTCTTGAGATCTCATTGGCTACAGCCTTTGATACGACCTCCTTTATATCAGACTTTCTTTTTTCTTCTTCAAATATCCAAACCTTAAGACAAGCCTCTTTTTTCTTATCCAGATAAATAGGGCTTACTGAAGAATTTTCAGGTGCCTCTGAAGGAATAAATTCTATTTCTTTGTAAACAAAAGGTGTTTTGTTTTTTAAAAATATAGCATTTACAGCTTCTATGAGGTCTGGCAGAGAACGATAGTTTTCTTTTAAAGTAAACTTTGAATCTATCTCCTTTCCTGCCTTTATGTAAGTAAATACATCTGCTCCTCTAAAACTGTATATAGACTGCTTAGGATCTCCTATGAGATAAAGTGCATGATCCTTTGATGAGAATATCTTTCTGAATATCTGATACTGAATAGGATCAGTATCCTGGAATTCGTCTATTATTCCAACAAGATATCTTTCTCTGAGACATGAGACAAGAAGCTCATTTTGCATTATCCCCCTGTAGACGATCATCAAAAGATCATCAAAGGAGACGACTCCTTTAGATGCCTTTCTTTTTTCAAGCTCTTCTTTCATATATCTTACAAGTTCTGCTTTCAGAAAGCTCATCTTTCTTTTATACATTGACTCAAGAAGTTTTGAGATCTGGAAAAACTCCTCACATATCTCAAAAAAAGGATGTATTTTGAGTTTAAATCCTTTTTTCAAAGATTCTTCAATATAGCTCTTTGTAAATTTTTTGATGATGTTAAGATCTCCAAATTCACATCCTCCTGTATTTACAAAATATTCCATATATTCAAAAATCTCTTCCAGATTCCTGTATCTGTTTCTCTTTATTGCTTCACTTTTCAGTATATCCCTTATTTCAGTCTTTGACAGATTCCATTCATCTGAAAGTGCAGAAAATATTCCCATATATTTCTCTTCATATCCTGATAGATCCTCATAACTCAGCTCTGGAATGATCTTTATGTAAGGCTTTGTAAGACATATGTCTACAAGTGAACTCAGATTCTCAAAATTAAATCCTTTTTTTATCACGTAATCTATAAACAATGGGGATTCCTTATACAGCCATTTCCTCCAAAAATCATACATTATCTCCTTTTTTATAAGATCCTGATCTACTATAAGCTGTGTATCAAGTAGAGAACCTGTTTCAAATGCATTCTCAACTATTACCTTTCTACAAAAACCGTGTATTGTAGAGATTGTTATAGAGTCTAAATCCCTGAGAGCTCCCTTGAGCAAAGCAAGACACATCTCCTTATCGTCTATGAATGAATCTATAAAATCATCTTTCCTTTTTCCAGCTGTTGCCTCTATTGCTTCCTGTATCCTTTTCCTTATCCTCTGCTTCAGTTCATTTACAGCTGATTCTGTAAATGAAACGATAAGGATCTTTTCTGCAGGAATCTTTTTTTCAAGGATAAACCTCAGGAAGATATTTGAAATAGAATAAGTCTTTCCTGTTCCTGCACTTGCTTCTATTATATGAGTCCCTTCAAGTGGAATCTTTCTCAGATCAAGCTCCTTCATTACTGTTTTCCTGTATAGGGAGAAATACTTTTTTTGAAAGTTCTACAAATTCCTCATCTATAGGATCAGTCCCTCTAAAACAGAATTCATAATAATCATCACTGCTTTCACCTATCCTGTATTCATTTCCAAAATATTCCTCTTTTGCTTTTTTTATTGCCTCTGATGCATCTTTCCTTTTCAGACTTTCTGCATATATCCAGGATGATTCAGGAAAGAAGTGGAGTGGTTTTTTTAGTCCTTTCTTGAATATGTCCAGAAGTTCACTTAAGAAATTCTCTGCTTTTCTTTTTTCAAAAGGACTGTATCTGAGAAAAAATGGTCTGTTTTCTTTGTTTAAACCCAAAAATACAGATTCTTCTAAATCTTCATCTAAACAAAGACAAAATAGATGATAAATCCAGAGTTTTAACCTGTCCTTTGCCCTTATCTTTCCATATCTGTAAAGAAATATCCTTTTTGAAAAGACCTCTTCTATCTTTCCCTCAATCAGAAATTCTCCTATCCTTATCCTTCCTTCTATCTTCCTTTTTTCTCCATATGCATATCTTTTCAGCCTGTCCAAAAACAGATTTATTCCTGCTTCTGCCTTCTTGAATTCATAAATACCAAGATTTTCAAGAGGCAAAATCCCTCTTTTTTGCATAAAAGAGATAAGGTTTTCTTTTTTTTCAATTGAGCTTATACTTTCAAACAGTTCTTTCTCAAATCTGTATCTTTCAAGACCCTTTAGTCTTAAAATTTCTTCGTCTTCTATTCTGCTTTCTTCTATTTCTAACAGTATGTTCATCCTCTTTTTTAAGAGGAACTTGCATGGATTAGAAAAAAAATCACAAAGATCTTCAATACTCACAAAATCCAACCTTTCTAAGGAAAGCTCTTCTTCTATAAAACATCTCCTTTCTTCTCTTTTGCCTAAGAGTCTTTTTGCAGCAAAAAGGTTTTTATGAGAATAGCTAAAGAGCCTGCTTCCTTTTTTGAAATACTTACTGCTGAATGGATGAAGAGGATGATAAAAGATTATCTGATCTTTTATATCACCTGATTCTGAAAAGAAGTTCTGTTCAATATAATCCATAAGCTCACTTACAACAACTGATGGAGGAATGTATGAATTGTCTCTAATGCTCTTTCCTATGTAGCTTATATACAGAATTTTTCTTGCAGAAAGGATTGCTTCAAGAAAGAGGTATCTGTCATCATTCCTCCTTGATCTGTCTCCTTTTCTTGGATTCTTCTGAATGAGGTCAAATTCCCATCTTGTATCATCTCTTGGAAAAGAGTCGTAATTCATTCCTATAAGACATATAACCTTTGCAGGAACAGCCCTCATAGGAACCATACTGCAGAATGTTATTCCTTTTTGAAGAAAAGATAAGCCATATGACTTTTTTCCTATGATCTTCTCTATCTCCCACTTTATTACATCCAGATCCACCTTTTCAAAACATCCTGCCCTTTCAGCTGTATCTGCTATATCCAGGACAGCTTCTCTTAAAAGCTGAATCTCAGAAAAGCTTTCATCATCTATGAAGAAGAAGTCTTCTATGAATGAAAGAAGGAGATTTTTCCATTCAGAAGGTGTCTTCTTTTCTGAAAACTCGTTTATATACGAAAAAAGCCTTTCTGCAAATTCTATAAACCTTCCCAGCAGTTCAGCCTCACTTCCTTCAAGTGCATCATAAGGAAATATCTTCTGAAATTTCTCCTTTTCCCTGTTTCTCATAGAATATCCGAGAATAAGACTTCTCAGCCCTTCCTTCCATGTCCCTACAGAAGAAGGAATAAGCCCTATCTTTTTCCTAAAGTCTTCATCAATTCCCCATCTTATCCCAACATCTTTTATCCATTCTCTTAGCATTGAAAGTTCATCAGGAGATATACAAAATCTCTTTGCAACTTTTTCCTCCTCCAATATTTCAAAAAGCTCAGATGCCTTTATCCTGCTTTCCTTTAGTTCAAGTGCTTTAAGGAAAGCTTTTATTATCTTGCTTTCATGTTTTGGCAGTCTGTCAGCTATGCAGAACGGAATGTCGTTAAAGATTGCCTGTATATAGGATGCATATTCTTCTATATCAGGAGCCATAACAATTATGTCTTTTGGTTTCAGTTCTGGATCATTCTCAAACATGTCCAGTATCCTGTCATAAAGCACCTCTATTTCTCTCATAGCAGAATGACACACATGTATCTGAACAGATAGATCATCTCTTTTTATCTTTCTTTTACCTATCTTTTCAGGATCTCTTAGATAAAAGATGTCTGCCTGTATGTAAGAAAGGAGATCTTTTTCTTCTATCTCCCTGTATCTTTCAGATTCTATCATAGGATATTCGTTTATGAGATCAAAGAAGTCCCTTCCAAGCTTTCCAAAAGAAGAAAGAAGAGGATTTCCTTTTTCAATATAAAGCTCTTCTTCCTTTAAAATAAGTCCTTTTCTTCTTATCTCCCTTTCAGGAATTATATCTCCCCAGTATTCCTTACATGGATTTAAAAGGAAAAGGTGAAGGTCAATCTTATTTGATAATGCGTAGAGTATGTCCATGTGGAATCTTGGAAGATAATTGATTCCAAAAGCATATACTGTATCTGGAAGGATATCTTCCTGGATTTCCTCAATCTTTTCTATAAAAAGCTTTGCACATCTTGCAAGGTGAAATCCATTTTCCTTTATAAGATCCCTGAAAAGCTCTGCCTGCCAATCTTCTCCAAGCCCCCTTTCCCATTTTATGACCATCTCTGGCCTGAACATAATATACTTTTCAAATGTCTCTGCTATGAGATGAGAAAGCTGAAAGAGTCTCAGGTCTCTTTTTTCTCCTTCAAGATATCTCTTTAAAAACTCTTCCTTATGGACATACTTAGGAAGTAACTTAAGTAGTTTCCATTTTATAAATTCCAGATCAAGTATTTCTTCTTTTGGTATACTGAGAGAAGAAGAAAAGATTTCATAGAGGAATTCATTTGGAAGGAAAAATTTTACATTTGCACATATACCGTTTTTTTCAGCTATCTTCATAGAAACCCATTTTGCTATTCCTTTGTTCTGAACAAGGACTATGTTCGGGATAAAAGGAGATGTGTTCTTTTGTCTTAAGAGATCTGCAAGCTCTTCTGCAAGTATTTCCAATCTGTTGCTTATGTGAAGGTAAAATCCTGACATTTTTTTATCTTATAAAACCTACATCAGACATATGAAAATCTTCCAAGTTCTGTAATAGACTCATTCCAGCAGGCTGGATATATACAGGACTTTTGTCAAAGCTTAATCTTATATCACTTGGAATCTTTATCTCAAAAGAAGGAAATGAAAAAACAATATCATCAACCGTAATCTCTGCACTGTAAGATTTAGGTTCCCATGAGGTCAATTCATCTATTTGTAAAATGTTTGCTATCTTTTCAGCTGCTTTTGACTTTTTCTCTATCTTCCATTTCCAAAGACTCCAGAAAATAGAGTAAAGGAAAAGCAAAAGATGAGTTTTTCCAGACTTATTAGGTGCAACAAGAACAGTTAATCCATTTCTGGATTCAAGACCTGCCTTTTTGATAGAAAGAAAATTGGAAATTTTCATTTTTAAGGCAATTTCTTTCACTTTATCCATACCTCCTGCTTCTTTTCCTTCCATGCTGCCTTTCGTATTCCATTGCTACTTCCATACCTATTCTTTCAATCTCTTCATCTTCAACCATATCACTTCTTTCTGGAATTACCTTAATTACAGTCAAAAGCTAAGGTCAACTTTTTCTTCCATTTGCCTGCCTTTCGTAAAGCTCTGCAAGATCAGCATCCAGTTTTCCAATAAGATAATCAAGGGACTTCAGTCCATACTTTCTTTTTACCTCTGCCTGCCTTTTCCTCTCCTTAGCAATCTCCTCCTTGTATCTTTCCACAGCACTTATTGCAAAAGGCAATAACTTATCTTTTTAGAAATCTTTTCAGAATCACATCTTTCATTTTTCCATCTTTTACCTCTCCTATGTAGAACCAGACATAACCGTTCAGCTTTCCAGATGGATCTTTGAAAATTCCACCTTTTCTTGCTTCTTCTCCAAATCTTTCAAAAGTCCAGTTTAAAAGAGCTTCAAAAAGTGGATGACCAAATGATATAAATTCTGCGTCAGGATTCTTAAAAGCAACATCCTTGTCAAATGTTGCCTTAGGATAACTTTTCATCACGATACCGTATCTGTTTTTGAATTCAACACTTTCTGCAATCTTTCTTATTTCATAAGGCACAGATTCTATGGCTATAAAACCTCCTTTAATTTCTCTGAATTTTCCTCCTGCTTTAGAGAATGCTTTTTTAAAGAACTCTTCCACATATTCTGGAATAAGTCTGTATTCCTTTACCTTTTCAGCCATCTCTTTTATTCTGGTATAATCAATAAATCTTGTTGCAAGGCTTTCTCCAAGTGCTTCTTTTATCCTTTAGTTCTTTTAAGATCTCATCCATGCTCTTTGCAGCTGTTACAGCATCAATAATCAGCTGATACAGATTTTTTCCTTCAAATACATCACCAATTACATCAAAGACTCTGTCGCTTCCAAGTTTTTTCCTTATCTCTTCCAGCTTATCAAAGAGTTTTGCAAGGACTTTTCCTTCTCTCGTATCGTCTGCAACAAGGTTAAATATGTAAACATCCTTTTGCTGTCCGTATCTGTGGATTCTTCCCATTCTCTGCTCAAGTCTGTTTGGATTCCATGGGATGTCTTTCTATACTCATCCCACCATGTATGTAGTTTACCTTATATCCCCAGCTTTTTATCTTCTTTACGAGATATTCAAGTGTGTCTCTTGATTCAGTAAATATCAGAACCTTTGGATTTCCGCTTATCTCCTTTATCTTCTTGAATCCTTCCTCAATTGCCTTTTTAAGCTCCCTAAGTTTTACCTCTTCTCCACTGTCTTTTACTTCCCTTGCTTTTTCAATAAGTTTATCAAGTTTTTCTATTTCCCTTCTCAGCTCTTCCTTATCCTTTGCTACAGTAACTGATTCCCATTCTTCTTCTTTTTTCCACCTTTCTACTTCTTCAAGGTCATCTACTTCTTCGTAATCAACATATGCTTCTTTTTGTCTCTCATTTCCTTTCATCATCTTTTCAAGTCTTTCTCTTCTCCTTTCCAGTGACCTCAAAAGGGCATATACGCTTGATGCCATCCTTCTTTGAAGAATCATAAGTGCAAATGCAACATTTCTTTTTTTGTCTGACTTTAATGCCTTGTTGTATTGTTCAATTACATACCTTGAAACTTCGTTATACAATTCCTTCTCAGCCTCAGAAAGGTGAAATTTTATCGTCTTTGGAAACCTTCTCGTAAAGATTGGTTTTCCTTAAATAGTCTGAAGTTCTCTGGATCTCCTTTGTGTGGTGTTGCAGTTAGAAAAAGGAGATGGTTTGATGTCCTGGACAGAACTTCTCCAAGTTTGTATCTCTGAGTCTTTGAGATCTTTTCTCCGTATTTGTATGCAGACATCTTGTGTGCTTCATCAACGATAGTTAAGTCCCAATGTGTTGAACTTAAAGTTGCAAGTATCTCGTTCTGTTTTGCAAAATCAATGGATGTTATTACCTGATCGTTCTTTTCCCACGGGTTTTCTCCGTAATAAGCATTAAAAGTATTTCTATCAAGCACTATGAAGTTTTCATCAAACTTTTCATCCAATTCTCTCTTCCACTGATCTTTCAGGTGTCCTGGAACAACGATTAATATCCTTATACTGCTTCTATCTGGAATGGGAGAGGATCTATTCTTGAGACATTCATTG
>CAZEOQ010000015.1:0-41118 GCA_964513995.1 uncultured Desulfobacterales bacterium
AAAAATCTTGAAGCTCATCACATAGTTCCAAGAAGCAAAGGAGGAACGAATCTTGTAGAAAACGGAATAACTCTCTGTAAGGATTGTCATAGAGCAGTTCATGAAGGGAAAATAAAGATAACAGCTAACATTCTTTCTTTGAGAGCTCCGTCAGTAGTTCAACAGGGAAAATGGTGGTTATACAGGAGGTTGAAAGAACAGTTTAAAAAAGTGGAAATAACTTTTGGTTATCTAACAAAGAAGAGAAGAGAGGAACTTGGTCTTCCTAAGGACCATTATGCGGATGCTTGTGCTATGCTCAATTGTAATAGAATAGTTTCTCCTGTTTACCTTATTATTCCTCGCAGGAGAAGACCAGAAATAAATAATCATACGAAGAAGCATGAGGAATACAGAGGGTTCAAACACTTTGATCTCGTTGTTGCTTATCACAGGACTAAAGGGAAAGTGATAGGTTGTGTGAGAAGTTTGAAGAAAAGTGGATTGGCAATAAGGACGAAATTTTCAGATAACTTTGTAGTTGGATACACAAAAAGCAGACTGCTCTGGAGACCAAAAGGGTTGGTGTATGTGTTGTGATTTGTTAAGTTCACTGATGAAATATAACGAAAAACAGTTTGTAAGGAGGAGGATATGGAAAAAAATTCTGAACAAAAACACATACTTTCCCTTCTTGTAGAAAATCAGCCAGGTGTTCTTGCAAGAATTGCAGGTCTTTTTTCTGCAAGAGGATTTAACATAGAAAGTCTCTGTGTAGCACCAACAATTGATCCAGAGATATCAAGGGTAAGTATTGTTACACGAGGAGATATGGAGATACTTGAGCAGATAAAAAAACAGCTGAATAAGCTCATAAATGTAATAAAGGTTCAGGAATTTACAAATATTGCTTATGTCCAAAGGGATCTTGCACTTGTAAAGGTAAGGGCAAAGCCAGAGCACAGAGCAGAAATCCTAAGGATTGCTGATATATTCAGAAGCAGAGTGGTTGATGTTGGAAGAGAGTGTTATACACTTGAGATTACAGGAGATGAGGATAAGATTGAGGCATTCTTAAGGCTTCTAAAGCCTATGGGAATAAAGGAGATAGCAAGGACAGGGCCAGTTGCACTTGCAAGAGAAGAACAGCCTAAGAAATAGACTTCCAGAACCTTCCGTGAATCTCCTTTATCCTTTCCAGGATTCTGTCAACCATACTTCTTCTTGCCTTTTCTGCTATCTTTCTTGGATCTGTCTTGTTTATATCAGAAAGCTCTTTTAAAACAGCCTTTACAGAATCTCTAAGACCTGTAAGGTTATATCCTCCTTCAAGTGTTATTACAAGCCTTCCATTGCAACACTCTTCTGCAATCTCCATAACAGATCTTGTAAGTGAAGCAAATCCTTCTGCTGTTACATTCATTCCACCAAGTGGATCATCCTTGTATATGTCAAATCCTGCTGAGATAAGTATGAGATCAGGTTTAAATTCAAGGGCAACAGGCTTCAGTATCTCCTCATATATTGCACTAAATTCACCATCTCCATATCCATAAGAAAGTGGGACATTCATTGTATATCCCTTACCACTTCCTGTTCCTATCTCTTCAAAAGATCCTGTTCCAGGATAATATGGATACTGATGTGTTGAGAAATAAAAGACTGTTGGATCATCTTCAAATGTGTGCTGTGTTCCATTTCCATGATGAAGATCCCAGTCTACTATAAGGACCTTTTCTATTCCCAGTTTTTTTTGTGCATATCTTGCACCTATTGCAATGTTGTTAAAAATACAGAATCCCATTGCCCTGCTCTTTTCTGCATGATGACCTGGAGGACGAACAAGTGCAAAAGCATTGTCAATCTCACCCTGAACAACTTTTTTTATTGCCTCACAAAGACCTCCTGCTGCAAGAAGTGCAGTTCTGTATGATTTTGAACATGTGGATGTGTCTGGATCAAGACTTACATATGGCTTTCCTTCTGTCTTTGCGATCATTTCAAGATAGCTTTCAGAATGAACATAACATATCTCCTCTTTTTCTGCCTCTCTTGGTTCTATCTCAAAAAATCTTCCTTTCATATCCTCATCTTCAAGCATACTGTATATTACCTCAAGTCTTTTTGGACTTTCTGGATGATAAGCTCCCATGTTATGATCCATATATCTTCTGTCTTTAACAATTCCTGTCTTCTTCATCCCATTCCTCCTTTATCTTTTTTACAACATTTTCAAGACATATCCTTCTTGATGCCTTTAAAAAAACAACAGAACCTTTTTTCAAGTGTTTTTTTATAAGCTCTGCCATTTCTTCATGATCACTGCATAGAAAAACATTCTTAAATCCTTCATCCCTTGCACCTTCTATCATATACCTTGCAAAATTTCCTATTGCAAAAAAGAAGTCTGGTTTAAGTTTTGCAACCTCTCTTCCAGCTTCCCTGTGAGCCTTTTCTGTATAATCTCCAAGCTCAAGCATATCTCCAAGTCCTATGATGAGCTTCCTTCCTGATCTTATCTTATTCAGAAAAGAAAGTGCTTCTTTTAGTGAAAGAGGATTTGCATTGTATGTATCATTTATAAGAAGCACATCTTCTTTTAAGTATATCCTCTGAAATCTCCCTTCAACTTCTCTGTATTCCTTAAGCTTTCTTTTTATTACATCTTCAGACATTCCAAGATAAATTGCAACTGCTGAAGCTGCTACTGCATTCATGATATTAAAAAATCCAGGAACAGAAAGCTGAAAACTGTATCTTTTTCCTTTCCATAAAAAAGAAAAAGAGCTTCCATAAAACCCATCTTCTTTATACTCTATTATCCTTATATCATTTTGACTCCCTTTTCCAAATCTTATCACATTTTTCCCAAATCTCTCTGCTTCTTTTGAAAGAAGTTCACTATCTCCATTTATAAAAACAACTCCATCTTCTGAAATCTCCTCAATCAGCTCTGTCTTTGCCTTCAAAACTCCTCTTATATCCCCAACCCCTTCAAGATGAGCTGGTCCAACATTTGTAATGATTCCTATTTCTGGTCTTGCAATCTCTGTTAGTCTTCTTATTTCACCTATCCTGTTCATTCCCATTTCAACAATTGCTATTTCATGAAATCTTCTCAGGTTTAAAAGTGTAAGAGGAAGTCCTATAAGGTTGTTGTAATTTCCTGGACTTTTCAGGACATTTTTTTCAGCTGAAAGTATCTTTGAAAGCATCTCTTTTGTAGTTGTCTTTCCTGAAGAACCAGTAATTCCTATTACCTTTACATCAAATCTTCTTCTCCACCAGCCTGAAAGATCACCAAGTGCCTTAAGTGTATCCTTTACTGCTATAACTACAAAATCATCCCCTTTTACTACATCCTTCATTGATTCATTTATAACAGCACCTTTTGCTCCCTTCCTTCTTGCATCATCTATAAATAGATGACCGTCATGCCTTTCACCTTTTAAGGCAAAAAAAAGCTCCCCTCCTTTTATATTCCTTGAATCTGTAGATACTGAACAAAAAAGTGTTTCAGGATCTCCTCTTATTATGTATCCTGAAATTGCTTCAGAGACTTCCTTTGCTTTTAGCATAGAGGACCTTTTCTGCTATTTTTTTATCACTAAAAGGAATCCTTTCTTCTCCTATTATCTGATACTGCTCATGTCCTTTTCCTGCTATAAGGACTATGTCATCCTTTTCTGCAATAAGTATAGCTTTTTCTATAGCCTTTCTTCTGTCAACTTCTACTATATAATCCCTTCCAGTCTTCTTTATCCCTTCTTCTATCTGCTTTATTATCTCAAGTGGATCTTCTCTTCTGGGATTATCAGATGTAACAATTACTACATCACTCATCTTTGCTGCTATATATCCCATAACAGGTCTTTTTCCTTTATCCCTTTCTCCTCCACATCCAAATACTGTTATAATTCTTTTTCCTGAAATCTCTCTCAATGTCTCTATTACTTTCTTTAATGCATCAGGTGTATGTGCATAATCTATTATCACAGCAGGATCTTTCTTTATAATCTCCATCCTTCCAGGAACAGATCTTAGCCTCCTTATTCCTTCTTCTATCTTTTCATTTTCTATACCAAGTGCATAAGCAGCTGCTGAGCATGCAAGTATATTATAAAGATTGAATCTTCCAATAAGTTCTGAACTTATATTCAGCAGTCCTTTTGGAGTAACGACTTTTGCCC
Source organism: uncultured Desulfobacterales bacterium (assembly GCA_964513995.1). Classification (GTDB taxonomy): domain Bacteria; phylum Desulfobacterota; class DSM-4660; order Desulfatiglandales; family JALVZP01; genus CAZEOQ01. Next base: position 4,170 of record CAZEOQ010000015.1, read on the forward strand.
TTATTCCATCCCATCCTATCTTTATCTCCTTTGCTCTTACAATTCCTGTATCTATTCCGTATGTAATGCATCTTTTCAGCTTCTCTGCTATCTTTCTTCCCATAGGATCATCAGAATTTATGACAGATATCTCTGGATTGTATTCCAGAAAAAGCTTCTGTTTTTCTTTAAAGTAGTTTTCCATTGAACCGTGATAATCCAGATGATCTCTCGTTATGTTCGTAAAGACAGCAACTTCAAAAGGACAATCCCTTACTCTTCCCTGTGAAAGGCTATGTGATGTTACCTCCATTACGACATACCTTATCCCTTTTTCTGATATCTCTTTCAGAAGCCTCATAAGATCAACTGATTCAGGTGTTGTAACAGTTGCAGGTATCTCTTTTCCTGAAAACCTGTATTTTATTGTTCCAATCAGTGCAGTTTCTTCTCCAGTCTGTCTTATTACTGATTCAAGAAGATAAGAAGTTGTAGTCTTTCCATTTGTTCCTGTAATTCCTATTATTTTCATCTTTTCAAAATGAGGTCTAAAGAGATTCTTTGCCATCTTAGAAAGTGCTTCCCTTGTATCTTTTACTTGAACCGTTGTAACCTTTATATCTTCCGGTATTTCTTCCACAACAATTGCAGAAGCCCCCTTCCTTATAGCATCATCTATAAAACTGTGACCATCAAGCTTTGTTCCTTTTATTGCAACAAATACCTCTCCTCCTTTTATCTTCCTTGAATCATAAGCTATATCTTTTACCTCCAATGAAAGATCACCAAAACTCTTTAATACGTCAATCCCTTTCAGGATCTCTTTCAGTTTCATATCCTTGGACTAAAATATACCTTAAGAACATTTATTTTCTTCACAGGTGTTCCTGGCTTTGGTATCTGTCTTACAGCAAAACCTGTTCCTTTTATTTTGATCCTTATCCTGTTCTTTAAAGCTATTCTCAGCACCTCTCTAATTGTCATCCCTCTGAGATCTGGAAGAAGTCCTTTTTTATAAACCATTCTTTTTCTTTTTTCCTCATATTTTTTAAAAAAAACAAATCTTCTTTTTGGAGATATTCCAAGATATGCAAGTGTCCATTTTACGATTCTCCTGAACACAGGAGCACATACAACCCCTCCATAAGGAATCCCTTTTGGTTCATCAAGCAGAACAAGTGCAAGGATCTTTGGTCTCTCAACAGGAACAAATCCTATAAATATAGAGACATACTTTTTTTGTGAATATCTTCCTGTCTTTGGATCTACTTTTTGTGCTGTGCCAGTTTTTCCTGCAACAGAAAATCCTTCTATCATAGCAAGTCTTCCTGTCCCTTTTTTTACGACAAGCTCCATCATCCTTTTTACCTTTTTTGCCGTATCTTCTGAGATCACTCTTCTTATGATCCTTGGCTTTCTTTCTTTTAGAACATTTCCTTCTGAGTCTACTATCTTTTTTACAACATATGGTCTTAGAAGAAGACCTCCATTTGCAATTGCTGCCATTGCAGTTGCAAGCTGAATAGATGTTACACTTATTCCCTGTCCAAAAAATATTGCCCTTTGATCAACTGGTCTGCTTTCAGGAACTTCTCTTATCCATCCAGTCCTTTCTCCTATAAGATCTATTCCAGTCTTTTTTCCAAATCCAAACCTTCTGAGATAATCACAAAATTTCTGATAACCCAACATCTCACCAATCTTTATAGCACCTATATTGCTTGACACCATAATTATCTCTGATACCTTCAGATCTCCATATCTTTTCAGATCATGAAATATGTGATCTGCTACTTTATAGCTTCCATTTTCACAAAATATTACAGTATCAGAAGTTACAACACCTTCTTCTATAGCAGCAGCAACAAGAAATGGCTTTATTACTGAACCTGGCTCATAACAGTCAGTTATGACCCTGTTTCTCCAGAATGAAGGCTTGTATTTCCAAAAAAGATTTGGATTGAATTCAGGATAAACTGCCATTGCAAGAACTTCTCCTTTATACGGATCAAGAATAATTGCCTGTCCGGATCTTGCTCCTTCTCTTTCTACAGCAGCCTTTAGCTCCTTCTGGACCTTAAACTGGATTTCTCTGTCTATTGTAAGAATAAGATTTTTCGTAGTTTCTTGAATTATCGTCTTTATACAAAATGGTCTTCCAAGAGCATCTTTCAGTTCTATAAGCTTATACTTCCTTCCTCTCAAAACCTCATCATACCTTCTTTCTATCCCTTCAAGTCCTTGTTCATCCACTCCAACAAATCCTATAAGATGTGCAGCAATCTCCTTTGCAGGATAATATCTCCTTGCTTCACCTATAGCACCTATCCCTTTTATCTTTAAAGCCATAAGCTTTTCTGCAACATCTTCAGGTATTCTTCTTTTTATCCATACAAAAGACTTCTTTCTTCTGAGCCTTTTAAGTATCTCCTTTTCTGAATCTCCTAAGAACTTTGAAAGTATAGCAGATACATTTTCTTTGTCTTCTATCATAAAAGGTCTTGCATATATTGATTTTGCATCAATACTTACTGCAAGCTCTTTTCCATTTCTGTCAAATATGGTCCCTCTTTTTGAAGTTACTGTAATTTCATCTATGTATTCTCTTTTTGCCTTCTCCTTTAGACTTTTCCCTTCTATTATCTGAAGCTGGAATGCTCTGAGTGTAATGATAAAAAAACAAAACGCAAATATAGCAGATACTACATAGATCCTCGTATTTATCCTGTTTTTTTCTGAAACCTTCACCTTAAAACAATTATCTGATCTGGTTCTGGATGCTTCAGTCCAAATCTTTCCTTTGCTATTCTCTCAAGTCTCTGAGGAGATTTCAATACAGAGATTTCAAGCTTAAGTTCTCTGTTTATCTCTAAAAGTTCAGCTTCTTTTCTCTTTAACTTGCTTATTTCATATCCTAACTGTATCTTCTTTGAACTTGACCAGATATATATCATACAGCAGGAAAGAAATATAAGGATAAGAAGCATTATGTATCTTGAAGTCTTCTTTGATATCCTTCCTCCTTTTCTTTTTGGTCTTACTCCTGTCAGTACATTTATTCCTTTCATAGCCTTTCTGCTATTCTGAGAATAGCACTCCTTGCCCTTATGTTTTCTTCTATCTCTTTTTCAGAAGGCTTTATCTTTGCTATCTTCTTCATAACAGCCTTTTTCCCACATATACAGAAAGGTATATCCTTAGGACATGTGCATGGATTTTCCCAAAGATTCATATACTGCTTTACAAGTCTGTCTTCAAGTGAATGATAGGAGATTATTGCAACTCTTCCTCCTTTTTTAAGGAGATCAGGGACTTTTTTTAAGAATTTCTCAAGATTTTCAAGCTCTCTGTTTACTGCAATCCTTATTGCCTGAAATGTCTTTGTTGCAGGATGCCTCCTTCCTCTTTTCGGAACAACAGATTCTATAATCTTTGCAAGCTGAAGAGATGTCTCAACAGGCTTTTTTTTTCTTGCAGCTACAATTGCTCTTGCTATCTTTTTTGCTTTCCTTTCTTCTCCATATTCCCTTATAATCCTTGCAAGCTCTTTTTCTGACATCCTGTTAACGATATCTTTTGCACTTATAGGATCATCTGGATCAAATCTCATATCAAGTATCTCATCTCTCAGAAAACTAAAACCTCTTCCAGACAGTTCTATCTGTTCTGAAGAAAGTCCAAGATCAAGCAGTATTCCATCTGCTTTATCTATTCCAAGCTCTTCAAATATCTCATCCATATCAGCATAGTTTCCTTTTACAAAGATTACATTTTCCTTTCCAGAAAACCTCTTTTTCAGTCTTTCTATTGCATCAGGATCTTTATCAATACAGATAAGTTTTCCTTTTATCCTCTGAAGTATCCTTTCAGAATGACCACCACTTCCTGCTGTCCCGTCAATATATATTCCTTCAGAATCAGTTATAAGATGGGATACAACTTCATCTGCAAGGACAGGTATGTGTTTAAACAAGGTCATTTGCCTTGAAGCTGAAATAGTCAGATATGTTTTTTCCTATAATTATATGATCAAGGACTTTTATGTTCATAAAAGAACATGCTTCTTTTATCCTTTCTGTAAGAAATATGTCTTCTTTTGATGGTGTTGGATCTCCTGATGGATGGTTGTGCACGAGGATTATTGATGTTGCAGACTTAAAAATTGCTTCTCTTATGATCTCTTTTGGATCAACAAGACTTGCATTTGCTGTTCCTCTGCTTATCTCCATATTGCATATTGGATGATTTTTTGTATCAAGAAATACTACACAGAAAAATTCCTTTTTTGCATCTCTCAGATATGGTCCATAGTATTCCATAACATAGCTTATAAGATCAGAAGGAGTTTTTATCCTTATCCTCTTTTCTGCCTTTTCTTTAATAAGCCTTTTTCCAAGCTCAAATGCTGCCTTTATCTGACATGCCTTTGCAATACCTATTCCTTCAATCCTGCATATCTCTGAAATGTCTGCAGAATCAATATTTCTCAGGCTTCCAAATCTGTTAAGTATCCTCTTTGCAAGCTCTTCTGCACTAATGCCTTCCTTTCCTGTCCTGAGTATTATCGCAAGAAGCTTTGAAGTAGGAAGACTTTCTGGACCTTTCTTTATAAGAAGCTCTCTTGGTCTTTCATCCTCTATCCATTCCTTTATTGGTCTTTTTCCTTCAGCAGCTGCCTTTATCTTCTTTCTTATTCTTATACAGTCATCCTTTCCTTTTATCTTCAAAATATCCAGAATCTCCTTTTTTTCTTCCTCTTTCAGCTTTCTTTTGCACCTAAGATATATCCTTCCTCTTTTATCCACTACAGGAAGGATTCCATTTTTTGCCATAAAATCTATAAGCTCTTCTAAAGTTCTACTTCTTTTTTTCTCCATTCTTTTAGATCAAAAAGTCCCTGCTCTGATATTCTTAAAAATGGGATATATGGAGTTGTAAGTGTTGAGACAGAAAGAAGAGGATCAGAAAAAGGACAACCAAGATTCCTTACATTTTTTTGAATCTCACTGATCTTTTCTGCTACCTCTTTTGCAGAAAGATCAGACATAATACCTCCAATTGGCATACTTAGCTCTGAAAGGATCTTTCCATTACAACAGACAACAGCTCCTCCTTTTATCTCTATCAGTCTATTTACAGCATAAGCCATATCACTTTCATCAGCTCCAATTACTAAGATAGCTGAGATGTCCCAGCATGAAGTTGTTGCAAATGCTCCTTTTTTTATCCCAAATCCTTTTATGAAACCCACAAATTTTTTACCTTTTGATATAACCGAAATCTTAAGCACATCATTTTTTATATCCATGAGGATCTGACCATTCTTTACCCTTAACTCAACTTCCTTCTGCTTTGTTACAAGAGGGCTTATAAATTCTATAACCCTTACCCTTGTCTTCTCCTTTCTTTTAGATGGAACAGAAAAATCATCCTTTCTAAACTCCCTTTTATGATCAACAGCAGGAAATATCTCTTTTCTGTAAAAAGGAATTCTTGGACTTTCTAAAACCTTTCCTTCTTTTGCCACAACCTTCCCTTTACTTATAACATATAGTGGCTTTATCTTCCTGAGATCTTCAATCATAAGAAGATCAGCATATCTGAAAGGAAAGATTCCTCCTATAAGATGATCAAGTCTGAAGTGGGTTGCAGGATTCACTGTTACCATTTTTATGGCTTCTACAGGATCAAATCCAAGATCAATTGCTTTCTGGACTATATGATCCATATATCCTTTTTTTATAAGTGTTTCTGGCTGAATTCCATCTGAAACAAGAATCAACCTGCTTCTGTCTATATCCATGTCCTTTATCTTTGATATTGCTTCAAGCTCTCTTCTTATATCTCCTTCTCTTATCATTACATAAAGCCCCATGTTCAGTCTCTCTATTACATCTTCAAGACTTATTGACTCATGACATGAAGAGATTCCTGATGCTGCAAACACACAAAGATTTTTCCCTTTTGCACCTGCACCATGTCCCTCAACAATCTTTCCAGCCTTTATTGTATGTTCAATCATCCAGAGAACTTCCTCATCTTCATTAACTATATATGTCCATGCTGTTTCTCCAAGCCCAATTACATTTTCTTCAAAAAGAAGATCTTTGAACTGCTCAAGACTGATTCTTTTTCTCACAGAGCTTAGAGAGTGCATTGCAGGGAGATTAATAAATACTTTTATTGGCTGATCCTTTATCCAGGATAAAAAATCCTTTATTCCATCAATTCCATAAGGGAAAAAAAGCTCCATTGCTTCTGATATAATTGTTGTTGTTCCTGATCTTATTGCATATTTCAGGGTTTCATGCAAAGGACAGTACATAAGAAGATGACTGTGAGCATCTATGAAACCAGGAACAAGAATAAGATCTTTTCCATCAATTATCTCTGTATCAGGTCCTGCTGTATAACCCAGATCTTTTCCTACAGAGGCAATTCTTTCTCCTTTTATAGCAACAGACCATCCTTTCAGAATCTTTCCAGTATAGACATTAAGGATGTCTGCATCAGTAATAAGAAGATCTGCTTTTTCTTCTCCTTTTGAAACCCTTATAAGCTCCCTCATACACTGAGAAGATATAACCAAAAGATCAAGTTTATCAAGATTATTTTTAGCATCTCCTTTACATAAGGAAAAAGATGTTGTAAAAATTTTCAAAAAACAAAAGAGGTTTTTAAGATGCTTACAGAGGAAAAAAAGGAGAAATTCAGAAGGATCCTTTTAGACAGACTAAATGAGCTTTTAAAAGAAGCAAGCAAGACAATGAGTGAGATGAAAGAAGTTCCAGAAAACTTCCCTGATCCAACAGACAGAGCAAGTTTTGAGTCTGACAGGTTCTTTGAGCTCAGGATAAGAGACAGGGAAAGGAAGCTTATAAAGAAGATAAAAGAAGCACTTGAGCGTCTTGAAAACGGAACATTTGGAATATGTGAGATGTGTGGAGAGGAGATATCAGAAGAAAGACTTATGGCAAGACCAGTAACAACACTCTGTATAAAGTGCAAGGAAAAGCAGGAAAGGGAGGAGAAGCTGAGAGGAGAATAGCTTCCCTTAATGGATAAGAAAAAGCCAAAGCAGGTAATAATCACCCACCTGAATGCAGACTTTGATGCCCTTTCCTCAATGCTTGCAGCAAAAAAGCTTTATCCTGATGCAAAGCTCATCTTTCCTGGATCACAGGAAAGGGGAATAAAGAATTTTTTTCTAAGCTCTGCATCATATCTTTTTGACTTTCTGAGACCAAAAGACATTGATCTTTCAGAGATAAAAAGGGTCATAATTGTTGATACGAGACAAAAAAGCAGGATAGGAAAGTTTTCAGAGATTGTGGAAAAAGGTGATGTTGAAGTCCACATATATGATCATCATCCTCCTTCTGAAGACGACATAAAAGGAGATCTGGAAGTAATAAAAAGGGTTGGAGCAAATACAACGATAATGGTTCAGATACTTAGAGAAAGAGGTATTCATGTAACACCAGATGAAGCAACTATTATGTGTCTTGGAATACATGAAGATACAGGATCTTTTACATTCTCTTCAACAACACCAGAAGACTATGAAGCAGCCTGTTGGCTTGCAAGGCATGGTGCTGATCACAATCTCATCTCAAATCTCCTTACAAGAGAGCTTACAGCAGATCACATCTCACTCCTTAATGAACTTATAGAATCTGCAAAAAGATATGTGATAGATGGAAAAAAGATCGTTGTATCAAAGGTAATAAGAGATGAATACATTGGTGATTTTGCCGTTCTTGTTCAGAGATTTATGGAAATGGACAACATTGATGTCGTATTTGCACTTGCACAGATGGAAGACAGGATTCTTATTGTTGCAAGAAGCAGAATTGATCAGATAGATGTTTCAGAGATAATAAAGGAGTTTGGTGGAGGAGGGCATCCTTTTGCTGCATCTGCAACTGTAAAAGGAATCCCTCTGAATCAGCTTGAAAATCTACTTATAGAATCAATAAGGAAACACATAGGTTCTAAGACAAAAAGAGCAAAAGACATAATGTCATCTCCTGTAATAAGCATATCTCCTGATGAGACACTTGAAAAGGCAGAAGAGCTTATGAACAGATTCAGCATAAATGTCCTTCTTGTAATGAAAGAAGGAAGGCTTCTTGGATACATAACAAGGCAGGTCGTTGACAGAGCAAGATACTTTCATCTTGAAAAAAGAAAGGTAGCAGAATACATGACAAATGAATATCCTTCTGTTCATCCTGATGCGTCTATAAAAGAGGTTCAGGATATAATCATAAAAGACAGGGCAAGGATTCTTCCTGTTATAAAAGATGGAAGGGTCGTAGGAGTTATTACAAGGACAGACATACTGAATCTTTTTCTTGAAGATCCATATAGAAAAGATCTCTTTGAGGAAAGGAAATACGCATTTACAAAGGATCTTAAAAAACTTTTAAAAGAGATGCTTCCAGAAAGGATATACAGTCTCCTTGAAGAGTTTGGAAAGACAGCAGAAAGCCTTGGATACAATGCATATGTTGTTGGAGGATTTGTAAGGGATCTTATTCTGAGAAGAAGGAATCTGGATATAGACATCGTTATAGAAGGAGATGGAATAAGATTTGCGAGAGAGTTTGCAAAAAGGTTTGATGTAAAGATAAATGTTCATAAAAGATTCCGTACAGCTTATATAATATTTCCTGATGGATTTAAGGTAGATGTTGCAACTGCAAGGATGGAATATTATGAATCTCCAGGAGCTCTTCCTGTCGTAAAAAGAAGCTCACTTAAGCTTGATCTATACAGAAGAGACTTTACCATAAATACACTTGCAATAAAGCTGAACAGTTCTGAATTTGGAAAACTTATAGATTATTTTAACGGAATGAGAGACATAAAGGATGGAATAATAAGGGTGCTTCACAACTTAAGTTTTATAGAAGATCCATCAAGGATACTCAGGGCAATAAGATTTGAGCAGAGATTTGGCTTTAGGATAGGAAAGCTTACACTTTCACTTATAAAGAATGCAATAAAGATAAATTGCTTTGATTCAATAGCAGGAAAAAGACTATTTCACGAATTGAAGCTTATCCTTATGGAAGATGATCCTCTGAAGGCAATTGATAGAATGAATGAACTGAATGTTCTTCCATCCATCTCACCTCTTTTAAGATGGTCATCAGAACACAGAAGGATATTTGAAGACATAAGAAAAACAATAGCCTGGTATAATCTGCTATTTTTAGAAGAAAAGATAGAAGGATGGGTAATATACTGGCATGGTCTTATAAGCCATCTTAAAGAAGAAGAGATAAGAAAGATATATGAAAGGTTTGAGATAGATGATAAAAAGCTTATAAGAACAGCAGAGCAAAGAAGGCATATAGAGGATGCCTCAAGAAAGATTATAACCGATGAGCTTTCAAATTATCAGATCTATAAGCTTCTTTCTCCATATGACATAGAGATGCTTCTTTATGTAATGGCTGTCTTTCAGAATGAGAAGTTGAGAAGAGCTATTTCAAACTATTTTACAAAGCTAAAAGATGTAAGACCACAGCTAAGGGGAAAGGATCTTATAAGAATGGGACTTAAGCCAGGACCTATATTTGGAAAGATACTTGAAGAGCTTCTTGAAGCAAGGATGAATGAAGTTGTAAAAAGCAGGGAGGATGAAATAAAATTTGTAGAAGAAAGATACTTAAGGGGGAAAAAAGTATGAAAAAAAGGATAGTAAGTGGAATAAGACCTACTGGAAGACTTCATTTAGGACACCTTCATGGTGCACTTCTGAACTGGAAAAGGCTTCAGGATGAATATGAATGCTTCTATTTTATTGCTGACTGGCATGCACTTACAAGTGAATATGCAGATCCTTCAAAGATAAAGCAATTCACAGTTGACATAATACTTGACTGGCTTGCAGTTGGTCTTGATCCAAATAAGTCAACATTTTTTGTCCAGTCTCACATAAAAGAGCATGCAGAACTTTATCTCATCTTTTCAATGATAACTCCTGTTCCATGGCTTGAAAGGAATCCTACATATAAGGAGCAGATGAAGGAGCTTAAAAACAAGGATCTAAATACATTTGGATTCTTAGGATATCCTGTCCTTCAGGCAGCAGACATCCTTATCTATAAAGCAGATGCCGTTCCTGTTGGAGAAGATCAGGCACCTCACATAGAGCTTACAAGGGAGATTGCAAGAAGATTCAATTATCTTTATGGAAAGGTATTTCCTGAGCCAGAAACACTTCTTACTCCAACTTCAAAGCTCCTTGGAATTGACAGAAGAAAGATGAGCAAAAGCTACAACAACGCAATCTTTATTACAGAACCACCAGAAGAGGTAGAAAAAAAAGTAAGGCAGATGATTACAGATCCACAAAGAGGAAGAAGAACAGATCCTGGAAGACCAGAGATCTGTAATGTATTTTCGTTTCACGAGATATACAGTCCTGATGATCTCGTAAAGGAGATAGAAGAAGCGTGCAGAAAGGCAAAGATAGGATGTGTTGAATGCAAAAAAAAGATGGCAGAAAATCTGAACAGATATCTTGAGCCAATAAGGGAAAAAAGAAAGAGACTTGAATCTGAAATGGATGAGGTAAAATATATAATAGAAGAAGGGGATAAAAGAGCAAGAAAGATTGCAAGACAAACAATGGAAGAGGTAAGGAGGGCTGTTGGGCTTTGAGAAAGCCAGAAAGATTGAATAAGATACTTGCACAGGCAGGAATTGCATCAAGAAGAAAGGCAGACGAGCTTATAGAACAGGGTCGTGTAACTGTAAATGGAAAGGTAGCTCGTCTTGGTCAAAAAGCAGTTTGGGGAAGGGACAGAATAGAGGTTGATGGAGAACCTATCCCTTCTCGTCCTCCAAAAAAGGTATACATTATGCTGAATAAGCCATTTGGAGTAATATCATCTCTTAAAGATCCTGGAGGAAGACCAACTGTAATAGACATCGTAAAGGTCCCTCAGAGGATATTTCCTGTAGGAAGACTTGACTTTGACACCCTTGGTCTTCTTCTTCTCACAAATGACGGTGAACTTGCATACAGACTTACACATCCAAAGTTTCAGGTCCCAAGGACATATAAGGCAACGATAAGAGGAAAGGTAAAAGAAAAGAGGCTGGACATAATAAGAAAAGGTCTTACACTTTCTGATGGACCTGTTGGAAGGGTAAAGGTAAAGCTTTTGGAAAGCAATGAAAAAAGAAGCACTGTAAGGATTACTGTATATCAGGGAAGGTCAAGGATGATAAGGAGGATATTTGAGGCTATAGGATATGAGGTGATACATCTTATAAGGACAGGATTTGCAAATCTTATGCTTGGGAATCTGAAAGTAGGAGAGTATAGATTCCTTGAAAAGGAAGAGGTAGAAGCACTTAAAAGATTTGTAGGACTTAGATGAGGCTTCTTGTAAGCCTTTGCAACAAAAAAGAATCCATAAAAAGAAAACTTCTTTATCCAAAGGTATTTCTTCTTGAAGTAGATACTGAAACAGGAAAGATAAAGCCAATAAAGATAAGATTTTGGATTTGGAAGCCAAAAGGAGTTACAGGAATTGCTCGGTACAGAGAAGGGTTTGTCTTTGTTGTTCAGGCAAAAAAACACCGTCTTTTTTATGTTGACAAAAATTACAGGGTAAAAAAAAGATGGAAGCTTGAAAAGGTAAAAGATGCTCATTCCATCTGTGTAAATGATGGAAAGATATACATTGCATCAACAGGAAATGATTCCATCATTGAATTTTCTCCAGAAACTGGAAAGGAGAAGATATTTTATAGAGAAGGAGATTCAAAGGAGGATACGATACATATAAATTCACTTGTTTGGGAAAAAGACAAGCTTATAATAAGTGCGTTTGGAAAAAAGGATGGAGAAAGATGGTTTTCAGCAAAGAATGGTTTTCTTAAAAATATACATGATGGAAGGATCATCCTTGACTCACTTTTTCATCCACATACACTTGTAAAAACAGAAGAAGGTATCTTCTTCTGTGAATCTGCAAAAAAAAGGGTCCTTTCTCTTGATGGAAGCTTCATCCTCAATATAGAAAAAGGATATGTCCGAGGGCTTGCAATAAAAGAAGGTGAGATCTGCGTAGGAATATCTCATGCAAGGGAAAGATCAAAGTCTACTGGAAAGAAGAATGATCTATCTGATCCTCTTATAAGATCATTTCAGGCGGGATGTGGAATAATGGTATTCAGGAAAAAGGGAAAAAAAGCAGAATTTTTAAAATTCATAGACCTTTATCCATACAGCAATGAACTTTATGATCTTATTCCATTATAGCTCATAAAGCTTTTCATCCACTTCTGGTGGTCTGCTGTATTTTGAATGTTTCTTTGATTTTCCTTCTAAAACAAAAGGATCTTCCTGCTCAAGTATTTCTCCCATCTCTTCCTCTATCTTTTCTGGATCTTCTCCTTTTTCCATCCTTCTTAAAGCTTCTTCCATTGCTTCTCCAAGTTTAATTCCCATCATATCAGTAAGCTTTCTCATAAGTCTTGCTGCCTGATCCGGTCTTTCTTCATCTATTTTTTCTGCCTCTTTTGCAAGAAGATTCATAGCCTTTTCCATCCTGCTTTCGTCTATATCTGGAAGAGAATCTTCTTCAAGACCATGTGAGGTAGAAAATACTGACATCTTTCTCTGAAGTCTTTCTTTTCCACATCTTGGACATACGGGAATCTTTTCTGTATTTATCCTTCTTGAGAAGAAGTTAAATATCCTGTGACACCTTGGACAGTAAAACTCATATATTGGCATACCAACTCCTCCTTTTATTTTATTGAAAAAATAAAGCTGTTCTGATAGCCTTTTTAAAATGAAGAAAGTAGCATCATTTGACATAGGATCATATACAGCAAGAATGCTCATAGCAGCTATAGAAAGAGGTATATTATCTTCTGTTTTAAGACTTAGGGAATATATAAACATAGCATATAGTATAGAAAATGGAAGAATTTCTGAAGATGCAATAAAGAGAACTTCTTCTGTAATAGGAAGATTCCTTGATATTGCAAAGAAAAATTCTGTTGATTCTATATATGCAATTGGAACAGGAGTTATAAGGGAAGCAAAAAACAGAAAGGAGTTTTTAAAAAGAATAGAAGAAGAGACAGGCTTAAAGATAAATGTTATTTCAGGAAAAGAAGAAGCTGTCCTTTCAGCAAAAGGAGCTATTTATTCACTTGGGATAAAAAGAGAAGATTTGGCTGTTATAGATATAGGGGGTGGAAGCACTGAGTTTTTTATAAAAAAAGAAAAAGAGGAAGTATTTTCTGTAAGGATAGGGGCAGCAGTTCTTACGAAGAAATACCTTCTTTCTGATCCACCAAAAAAAGAAGAAACAGATCGTGTATTAAGAATTATAGAAGAAAAACTGAAAAACAAACTTGTCCAATACACTGATTTTGATACAATTATAGGAGTAGGAGGGACAATAACAAGTCTTGCCATAGCTCTCTACAAGATTCCTCTTTCAGAGGTTTCTCCTGAAAATATAAATGGAAGAAGGTTAGGAAAAGAGGATGTAGCTGTTTTGTTAGAAGAGATGAAGAATATGAAAACAGAAAAAAGGGCAAAAGCATTTGGACTTGATATAGAAAGATCAAAGGTAATTGTTGCTGGGACAGAAATTCTTTTAAAGATAATGGAACTTCTTAAAGCAAAAGAGATCATTGTATCCATGTCTGATCTTCTTGAAGGGATAATCCTTAAGGAGGAGTTTGGATATGCCTAAGGAATTTCGTTATGCATATACATTTGACGATCTCCTTCTTGTTCCAAAATACTCAGAAGTGCTTCCATCAGAGGTAGATGTAAGCACAAGACTTACGAGAAACATAAGGATGAACATACCACTTATAAGTGCTGCAATGGATACTGTTACGGAATCTGCAACTGCAATAACAATGGCAAGGCACGGTGGAATAGGAATCATTCACAGGAATATGAGTATAGAAAGGCAGTGTCTTGAGGTAGAAAGGGTAAAGAAGTCTGAAAGTGGAATGATAATAGATCCTGTTACTGTAAAGCCTGATCAGACAGTAAGGGAAGTCCTTGAGATTATGGCAAGGTATAAGATATCAGGAGTTCCTGTAGTAGAAGAAGATAACAGACTCGTTGGAATTGTTACGAACAGGGATCTCAGATTTGAGACAGACATGAATAAGAAGGTAAGGGAAGTAATGACAAAGGAAGATCTTGTTACTGCAAAGGAAGGTATAACACTTGAGGAGTCAAAAAAGATACTTCATAAGCACAGGATAGAAAAGCTTCTTATAGTAGACGATCAGGGAAGACTAAAAGGACTTATTACGATAAAGGACATAGAAAAGATAAAAAAGTATCCAAATGCATGTAAAGACAGTCTTGGAAGACTGAGGGTCGGAGCAGCAGTTGGTGTTGGTCCAGATCTTGAAGAAAGGGTTGCAGGACTTGTTGAAGTAGATGTAGATGTAATTGTTGTTGATTCTGCTCATGGTCATTCTAAGAATGTAATAAAGGCAGTTGAAAAGATAAAGTCCATGTATCCTGATCTTGATGTGATTGCAGGAAATGTAGCTACTGCAGAAGGGGTAAAAGCACTCGTTGAGGCAGGTGCAGATGCTGTAAAGGTAGGTGTAGGTCCTGGATCAATATGCACTACGAGGATTATTGCAGGAGTTGGTGTTCCGCAGATGACTGCAATCATGGAATGTGCTGAAGAAGCAAGGAAGTATGATGTTCCAATAATAGCAGATGGTGGAATAAAGTATTCTGGAGACATTACAAAGGCACTTGCAGGAGGAGCAGAGTCAGTGATGATAGGAAGTCTTTTTGCAGGGACAGAAGAAAGCCCTGGAGAACTTATTATCTATCAGGGAAGGACATATAAGGTATACAGAGGAATGGGATCACTTGAGGCAATGAAGGAAGGAGCAAAGGACAGATACATGGCAGTAGAAGAAGGAGGAAAGCTTGTTCCAGAAGGGATAGTTGGAAGAGTTCCTTATAGAGGACCTCTTGCAGACAATATCTTTCAGCTTGTAGGTGGACTTAAGGCAGGAATGGGATATCTTGGATGCAGGAATATAAAAGAGCTTCAGGAAAAAGCAGAGTTTGTAAGGATAACTCCTGCAGGACTTAGAGAAAGTCATGTCCATGATGTGATAATCACAAAAGAGGCACCAAACTATAGAATAGAGCAACAGCAGTAAAATGGACAAGATACTCGTCCTTGATTTTGGATCTCAGTATACACAGCTTATTGCAAGAAGGATAAGAGAAGCAAATGTATATTCAGAGATACATCCATATAGTATATCTGTTTCAGAGGTAAAGTCATTCAGTCCAAAAGGGATTATACTTTCTGGTGGACCAAAAAGTGTTTATTCAAAAGATGCTCCTTTCTGTGACAAAAAGATATTTTCTCTTGGAATACCTATTCTTGGTATCTGCTATGGACTTCAGCTTATATGTCATCTTTTTGGAGGAAAGGTAAAAGAGGCAGAATCTCATGAATATGGAAATTCTTATGTAAAGATACTGGATAATGAAGATCTTTTTTATGGATTCTCTTCTGGAGAAAGGATCAGGGTATGGATGAGTCATGGAGACAGGGTGGAAAGGATTCCAGAAGGATTTTTAAAGATTGCAGAAAGTGAAAACAGCCCTATCTGTGCAATATCAGACAAAAAGAGAAAGATATATGGAGTTCAGTTCCATCCAGAAGTATCTCATACTCCTCGTGGAATGGACATAATAAAGAACTTTCTTTACAGGATATGTGGATGCACTGCATCCTGGACAATGAAGTCATTTATAAGGTCTTCTGTTGAGTCAATAAGGGAAAAGGTAGGAAATGAGAAAGTGATATGTGCTATTTCAGGAGGAGTTGATTCATCTGTAACAGCAGCACTTGTTCACAGGGCAATTGGAGAAAGACTTATATGTGTATTTATAGACAATGGTCTTCTCAGGAAAAATGAAGCAGAGGAAGTAATAAGGACATTGAAAAAGATAGGGCTTAACATACATTTTGTTGATGCAAAGGAAAGATTCCTGAAAGAACTTAAAGGAGTAACTGATCCTGAAGAGAAAAGGAAAAGGATAGGAAGGGAGTTTATAAGGGTATTTGAGGAAAAGGCAAAGAGTTTTGGAGATGTAAAATTCCTTGCACAGGGAACACTTTATCCTGACCTTATAGAAAGCAGATCCCTGAAAGGTCCTTCAGCAAAGATAAAAAGTCATCACAATGTTGGTGGTCTTCCTGAAAAGATGAATCTAAAGCTTATAGAACCACTTAAGGAGCTGTTTAAGGATGAGGTAAGGAAAGTTGGAAAAGAGCTTGGAATACCTGATGAGATCTTGAAGAGACATCCATTTCCAGGTCCTGGTCTTGCCGTAAGGATAATAGGTGAAGTTACAGAAGAAAGACTTGAGAAAGTTCGTGAAGCAGACAGCATTGTAGTAGAAGAAATAAAAAAGGCAGGTCTTTATGATAAGGTATGGCAGGCATTTGCTGTGCTTCTTCCTGTAAAAAGTGTGGGGATTATGGGAGACAGAAGGACATATGAAAGTGTTGTTGCAGTAAGGATTGTTGAAAGTCAGGATGCAATGACAGCAGACTGGAGCAAGGTCCCGTATGATGTCCTTGAAAGGATATCAAACAGGATAATAAATGAGGTAAAAGGAATAAACAGGGTCGTATATGACATATCCTCAAAGCCACCAAGCACAATAGAATGGGAATAGTAAGACCTGTAAAAAGAAAAGGTGATCCTGATATATCAGAAGCAATTATGGTTATTCCAAAGCCTGTTCTGAGTTATGTAAAAAGATTTAATGTAAAAGAATTTGGAGAGATTGAAAGCTGTCTTTATAACCTTTACCTTATTGAAAACATTGCAATATGTGGTCCATTTTTTGGAGCACCACATGCAGCTGTTGGACTTGAAAAGCTCATCTGTCTTGGTGCAAAAAAGATATGGGTCCTAAGCTGGTGTGGTTCAATAAGTCAGGATGCAAGGATAGGAGATATAATTTTACCAACAGGAGCATTTTCAGATGAAGGAACATCAGCTCATTATCCTATAAGTTGCAGTCCATCTCCTGACTCCTTTATGCTTTCAGCTTTAAGAGAAAAGCTAAAAAAGATGAATCTTAAATTTAAGGAAGGAATTCTCTGGACAACAGATGCACCATACAGAGAAACAGAGGAAAAGATAAGGTATTATCAGAAAAAAGGAGCAATTGGAGTAGATATGGAAATTTGTGCACTTATGACAGTAGCCATTTTTAGATCAGCAAGTCTTGCATCTGCATTTGTCGTATCTGATGAAATTTTTGACATGAGATGGAAAAGAGGTTTTTCTGACAGAAAACTGAAAGATTCTTCAAAAAAGCTGTTGAATATACTTGTAGAATTAGCTAAAGGGGTTTGATTATGGAAAAAAGGAAGATAATAGATGAGAAGATAATAAAAGAAGTGGAAGAGCTAAGAGAAAAGATAAGGTATCACAACTACAGATACTATGTCCTTAATGAACCAGAGATATCAGATGCAGAATATGACAGGCTATTTCAAAGGCTTCTTGAGCTTGAAAGGAAGTATCCAGAACTTGTAACACCAGATTCTCCAACACAAAGGATTGGTGCAGAACCACAAAAAGAATTCAAACAGGTAAGACATCGTCAGCCAATGCTAAGTCTTGATGACTGTTTCAGTGAGGATGAACTGAAGGAGTTTGATGAAAGGGTAAAGAGATTTTTGGAGACATCAGGAAATATAGAATATACGGTTGAGCCAAAGATAGACGGTCTTGCTGTAGAGCTTGTATATGAAAAAGGAAGTCTTTCTGTTGCATCAACAAGAGGTGATGGATATGTTGGAGAGGATGTAACAGCAAACATAAAGACGATTATGACTGTTCCACTCAAACTTAAAGGAGAAAAGATTCCTGATCTTCTTGAGGTAAGAGGAGAAGTTTATATGGAAAAGGAGGCATTTAAGAGGCTTAATAAAGAAAGAGAAAAACAGGGTCTTCCACTTTTTGCAAATCCAAGGAATGCAGCTGCAGGATCAGTAAGACAGCTTGATCCAAAGGTTACGGCAAAAAGACCACTTGACATATTCTTCTATGGAATAGGAGAGGTAAGAGATCTGGAAGGAATAAAGACACATTATGAGCTTCTTCTTCAGCTTCAAAAATGGGGATTAAAGGTAAACAGGGAATACATAAAGCTTTGCAGATCAATTGATGAGGTCATAGAATATTGCAAGTATCTTGAAGAGATAAGGGATCAGTTTCCATATGAGATAGATGGTGCTGTTGTAAAGGTAAACGATCTTGAGCTTCAAAAAAGACTTGGTTCTAAGGCAAGAAGTCCAAGATGGGCAGTAGCATACAAATTTGCACCAGTTCAGGCAACAACAAAGATCCTTGACATAGAAGTTCAGGTAGGAAGGACAGGTGTCCTTACTCCTGTTGCAATACTTGAGCCAGTAGAGATTGGTGGAGTCGTTGTGAAAAGGGCAACACTTCACAACCAGGAGGAGATAGAGAGAAAAGATATAAGGATTGGAGATACTGTTCTTGTTCAAAGGGCAGGAGATGTTATACCAGAGGTCGTAAAGCCTATTGTCTCAAAAAGGACAGGAAAGGAAAAGAAATTTCAGATGCCAGAAAGATGTCCTGTGTGTGGAACAGCTGTTGTAAAAAAAGAAGGAGAAGTTGCTATAAGGTGTCCTAACAAGAAGTGTCCTGCTCAGATAAGGGAAAAACTCAAACACTTCGTATCAAAAGGTGCAATGGATATAGAAGGTCTTGGAGAAAAGATTCTTGAACAGCTTATAGAAAAGGGGCTTGTAAAGGAAGAGCCTGATATATATTATCTCAGAGAAGCAGATCTCATGATGCTTGACGGAATAGAGGAAAAGTCTGCAAAAAATATTATGAATGCTATAGAAAAGAGCAAAAAGACAACACTTGCAAGATTCATAAATGCACTTGGAATAAGACATGTTGGAGAGCATACTGCACAGATCCTTGCAGATCACTTCAAGAGCCTTGAAAGACTTCAGAATGCAAGTCTTTTTGAACTTCTTCAGATAAGGGGAATAGGAGATAAGGTAGCAAAAAGTATAAAGGAATTCTTTGAAGATGAAAGGAATATAAGGAACATAGAAAGGCTTCTTGCTGCTGGAATCAGGTTTGAGGAAGCAAAAAAGACACCTATTTCAGGAAAGACCTTTGTATTCACTGGAACACTTAAGTCTATGAAAAGGGATGAGGCAAAGAGACTTGTTGAGATGAAAGGAGGAAAGACTGCTTCACAGGTAAGCAGAAATGTGGATTATCTTGTAGTAGGAGAATCACCTGGATCAAAGCTTCAGAAGGCAAAAAAACTTGGAATAAAGACAATAACAGAAGAGGAATTTCTGAAGATGCTGGAGGAGTAAGATGAAAAAGATAAGGGTTCATCTGATAATAGAAGGGAAGGTTCAGGGGGTCTGGTTTAGAGAATCTACTAAAAGGAAGGCACTTTCTCTTGGTGTTACAGGATGGGTAAGGAATCTTCCTGATGGGACAGTAGAGGTTGTTGCAGAAGGAGATGAGGATAAGGTGAATGAGCTTGTAAAATGGTGTCATAAAGGACCTCCTGCAGCTGAGGTAAAAAATGTAAAGATTGAGGAAGAAGAATACTTAGGGGAGTTTACTACATTTGATGTGGTTTATTATTATTAGTCTGATAATTCTTCTTGGATGTGGGACAGTTGAGAAAGCAGCAGACAGTCTAAGTGCTATTGAATACAAGATACTTCCAAAAAAAGAGGAGCCAAAAAAAAAGGTCCTCGTTATTCCTTTTCTCTGTGCATGGAATACTGAATCTGACTTTGGGATAAAGGTTTCTGAAAGGTTTGCAAAAAGACTAAAAAAGATTCCAGGAAATCTTCTGGTCTATAAGCCAAAAAATCCACATGCATGGAAATTTTTGGGTCCTGTTCCAGAGCTCGGTATAATAAATGATCCTGAAATGATAGAGGATGCAAGAAACATTGGAATGAATTATCTTGTAACAGGAATTATTGATGTAATGAAGGTAGCAGAAAGGACAAATGGTATCTGGCCTTTTAGACATTATGACAACATATTTGAAGCAGTAATGATCATAAATGTATTTGACACGATTACAGGAGCTCTTATTGAAAGTCACATGGAATCAGAAGAATTTTCTATTCCTGTAAATAAGACACCAAAAAAAAGAGAAGAGATCTTCAGAAAGGTTATAAAAAATACACTTCCAGGACTTATAAGAAAACAGACAAGGCTTTGTGCTGGTCTTATAATGAAAGATCAGTGGAAAAGCAGGATAATAGAGGTAGAGGAAAATCCGGGGAAGCTGAAGATAGAAGGAGGAAAGGATGTGGGAATAAAAGAAGGGATGGAGATGGATGTCTTTGAGTGGGGAAAAAGGATCATTCCTTCCTCATCTCCTCCTTTTTACTTCCTTGGAAAAAGGATAGGAAGGATAAGGATAATATCCGTAAAGGATAATTATTCTATTGCTGTTCCTCTTAAAAGAGCAGATTACAGACCAGACCTTCCAGTTGTCTTTTCTGATTGAAAATGGATGATGTAAATATGAGACAGACTTTAAAACACATTTTTCTCCTTCTTCTTTTATCTTTAACAATAAAAGTATATGTCTGGAAGAATACTCTTGCAGTAAATCCTGATGCCCTGGAATACATAGAACAGGCAAAACTTATTTATCTGGGAGACATAGAAGGAGCAAAAAACTGTGGAAAACATTATCTTTCTCTTTATCACTTCCTGATTCCTGTCTCTTATGTGATCTTTAAAGACTGGATTTTTGCTGCAAAGGCTGTCTCTTTTTTCTTTGCAACAATTTCTGTTATTCCCGTATATCTTTCATTTCTTTTGATTTCTGACAGAAGAACAGCATTTTTTTCTTCTCTTCTCTTTTCTGTAAATCCGTTTCTTTCAAGGATGAGTGTGGAGGTTATAAAAGATCAGATGTTCTGGTTTTTTATAAGTCTTGCCATTCTTTTTTCTATTTTCTGGTTTAAAAAGGAAAAGATTGCTTACTTCTTCCTTTCAATTATCTTTTTCCTTCTTTCATCTTTTGCAAGAATTGAAGGACTTATAGCCTTTCTTTCCTCTTCTTTTTTACTTCTCTTTTTTTCCAAAAAAAGAAATCTCCTATTTTTTTACATCCCTTTCTTTATCATTCCCTTAATCCTTCTTTTTAGACCAGAACTCTGGAAGCTTTATTTTGAACCAAGATTAGCTCTTATATCTTTTTTGAAAAACTTCAGTATAAAAAGCTTTCTAAAAATACTTCCTCATTTTCTTGGAGGCATACTATATGTATTTTCTCTTCCATTTTTCCTTTTCCTTATAGCTGGCTTTAAAAAACTCAGATCTTCCTTATCCAATCCTGAATTTAAATATCTTCTTTCTCTTTCTGCTTTATCCATCACTTTCCTTATCTTATTTTTCTGCTCAGCCTGTTATTCAAAGAGATATCTTTCTCTTTTCTTTTTTTCTTCTTTTCCTCTTATAGCTCCTTGCATTTCAACTGTTACGGAAAACTTAAAAAAGATACTTCCTCAAAGAATTGTCCATTTCTTGATCTTCTTCTTCATCACAGCTTCCTGTTTTTCTTATAATCTGAAACAGAGAAGAAAGAACGCAGTCATTTATAAAGAGATAGGAGAGTATATCTCAGAAATAGAGAATGGAAGATTTGTAAGGATTCTTTCATATGACAGAAGGATAAATCTTTATGCAAACAGAGATTCTCTTAAAGTATCGTGCAAAGGCAAAGTCCTTTCTGATATAAGTATATTTCAATCAAAAGACGAGGAGATCATAGATTATTTGAAAAAAAACAGAATAAAATATATCCTCTGGCAATCAGACAAGTGGAAAAAGGAGATAGATGAAAAAAGATATCTGAAACTGATAAAAGAATGGAAAAAAGGAGATAAGATTTATAAGCTTTACATCTTCAGCCATGAAAAAATTAGTAATTAACATACTTCCACTTTACACACCTCTTACAGGTGTTGGAAAGTTTACATATTACTTAGTTAAGAAAACAAAAGAGATTTCTCCACATTATGAATACTTTTACTACAATGGTTTTTTCTCTAAGGAAATTTCTTCAAAAAGGAGAATGATAATTGAAAAATTTCTGTCTTACATAAGAACTTCTCCCTTTTACTCGGTTCTAAGGAAGCTTAAAAATATCTGGATATCTAAGGAATCTCCAAAAGATATCCTTTTTGACATATACATTGAACCAAACTTCATTCCACTTCCTCAGATAAAAGCATCTTTTACAGTAACTGTTGTCTATGACTTTTCTTTTCAGCTTTATCCAGAATGGCATCCAGAAGAAAGAGTAAGGTTTTTTAAGGAGAACTTCTGGAAAAACATAAAAAGAGCAGATAAAGTAGTAGTAATATCAGATTTTATACTGAATCAAGCAAAGTCTTTTGGAATTCCAGAAGAAAGACTCGTAAAGGTCTACTGTGGAATAGATCATTCCATATTCAGGATCTATAACAGGAAAGAGACAGAAAAGACGAAGAAGAAATACAAACTTCCTGAAAGGTTTATTCTTTTCGTTGGTTCAATTGAGCCAAGAAAAAACCTGATCTCCCTTATAAAAGCATACTCTATACTTCCTGAAGACATAAAAAAGAGATACAAGCTCGTCGTAGTAGGATTTTCTGGATGGAAGAACAAAAAGATCCTGAAAGAGATGAAAAGACAGGGGATTATCTATAAAGGGTATGTAAAAGAAGAAGATCTTGCAAAAATATATAACCTTGCAGATCTTCTCGTCTATCCTTCTCTTTATGAAGGATTTGGACTTCCTCCTGTTGAGGCTATGGCATGTGGATGTCCTACTGTTGTTTCAGGTGTTTCAAGTCTTCCTGAAGTATGCAAAGATGCATCTTTTTATGTAAATCCACATGATTTTACAGACATTGCCAGAGGAATAATTGCTGTTCTTTCTTCAAGATATATCAGAGATGAACTAAAGGAAAAGGGACTTAAAAGAGCAAAAGACTTCAGCTGGGAAAAGACAGCAAAACAGATCCTTTCTCTTGTTGAATTTTAAACTGCTATAATGTATCCTTTCTGAAATGGAAGGTGTATATCTTGCAATAGCAATAGTTATGATATATGTATTATTCGGACCTTTTGTCCTTTTTGGAATCTACATTTTTTTTGACAGATTTGCTGAAAAAGCTCCAGATATTTTGAAAAAAGAAGAAAAAGAAGATCCTTGTTTTCTTACAGAAGAAGACATAAAAAGGCTTAGGAAGAAGAAAAGATGAGGGAATTTCTGAGAAAGTGGAAAAAGTATTTTGTATTTTCTGCTTTCCTGAGCCTTTTTATAAACTTCTTAGGACTTACTTTTACATTCTACATGTATACCATATATGATGTAATATGCACTGGATTTAGCAAAACCTCACTTTATACGATCACCATAATTGCAACATATGCACTTATTTTCCTTGTCTTGTTTTCATACCTGAGACAAAGACTCCTTTCAGCAGCTGGACTTGATCTTGATAAAACACTTTCTGATCCCACATTAAAAAACACTATAAAGCTTCTTTCAGGTCCAGCAAAGAATGTTTATACAAGAGGACTTCAGGATATAAAGATACTGAGAGATTATTTTTCACATCAGGGAATGTTTGCCCTTTTTGATGCACCATGGGCTCCTTTTTATCTTATGCTTATCTTCTTTGTTCACAAAGTTATAGGCATAGTTGCAGCAGCTGGAACATTTCTCATATTTATTCTTTCAATACTTCAGGAAAAGCTCTGTCAGGATCTTATAATAGAAGCAAATAAAGCAAATTTCAGAAATTCAAGATTTGAAGAGTCAATCTTTAGAAATTCCGAAGCTATTCTGTCTATGTCCATGACAAAAGCAGTTGTTTCAAGATGGAGAAAAAAAGACAGTGAAGTTATTTTAAAGCAAACTATTGCAAGCAAAAGAGCAGGAATTATTCAGGCATTGTTTATATGCATAGCATATGAAAGACTTCACGGATTCCTCTTACAGAGCTGTAATTGCACCTGCATTTGTAAAGGTATTTGGAGAAAAAAAGATCGTTCAGCACCTTGAAGGAGGAATTGTTGACAGGGTATTTGTAAAAGAAGGGGACAGGGTAAAAAGAGGTCAGGTCCTTATAAGACTAAAAAGTGAAAAGATAGACGCACAGATAGATCTTCTTCAGGGAAAGCTTGAAAGTCTTATGAAGCCATATATAGAATGGCCAAAGGAGCTTTTAGAAAGAAGGAGTGATCCAAAGGTAAAGGCTGCAATGGATGAAGAAGAAGCTATATTTCTTTCAAGAAGAAAGGATCTGCTGAACAGGATCTCTCTTTATGAAAAGCAGATTGCTCAGCTTGAAAAACAAAAAGATGGAATAAGAGCTCAGCTTCTGGCACAGGAAGAGATATACAGGGCCTTAAAAGAAGAACTCAATGCAAAGGAAGACCTTTTCAAGAAAAAATACATAGACAAGACACAGATACTTGAGCTTAAAAGAAAGCTTGCAGAAACAAGAGGAAAAAAGGAATCACTCAAGCACACACTTGCTCAGCTTGATCAGAAGATAGAGGAGCTCAGGCTTCAGATCTTAAACGAAAAAAACAGGTATAAAGAAGAGGCTTTTTCAGAGCTTAGAAAAGTAACAGATGAGATATTTTCTTTAAAAGAACAGCTTCGTCCTTTACTTGACGCAAAAAAGAGATTAGAAATAACTGCTCCAATAGACGGAATAGTTCACAATCTTAAGGTTCATTCAGAAAAGACAAGGGTAATAAAGCCAGGAGAACCTATTATGGAAATCGTTCCAGAAGATTCAGAACTCATAATAGAAGCAAGGATAAGACCACAGGACATAACAAGAGTGTATAAGGGACAGAAGGCAAGGGTTCAGCTAACTGCATTTGACAGAAGGTCAACTCCTCCTGTTCATGGAAAAGTCATATATGTATCTGCTGATCAGGTTTCTACGCAGACACCAAAAGGACCTTATTCATATTACATAGCCTACATAAAGGTAAATGAAGATGAGCTGAAAAAATACGGTGCATATCTTTATCCAGGTATGCCTGCAGTATGTTATCTTACTACAAAGAAAAGGACGATCATTGATTATCTCTTAGAACCTATAACAGATCAGGCTTTAAGAGAGCCTTAAATGAAGTTTCAGTATTATTTAGACCTTATTTCTGTCCTTACCTCAAAAGAGTTAAAAGTTCGTTATAAAAATAGCATCCTTGGATATTTCTGGTCTGTCCTTAATCCACTTTCTATGGCACTTGTCTTTCTTTTTGCTTTTAAGAAAGTTCTAAGGATCCCTATAGAAAATTACACATATTTTCTAATCTGTGGACTTTTTCCATGGCAATGGTTTTCTAATTCAATTCTTGTAAGCACAAATGTCCTTCTTGCAAATGCTACTCTTATAAAGAAGATAAATTTTCCAAGATATATAATTCCGCTTACAGCTGTTTTGAATGATACAGTTCACTTTATTCTTAGTCTTCCTGTAATCTTTGCTTTTTCTGTTTTTTACAAAATTTATCCAGACTTAACCTGGCTCTATGGAATATTCCTTCTTCTTATCTCCCAGTTTTTTCTTACATTTGGAATCTGTCTTTTTGTTTCTTCTCTGAATCTTTTTTTCAGAGATCTTGAAAGAATAATAAGCATTTCTTTAATGCTTCTTTTTTATGGAACTCCGATATTTTATGATCTGAGTCTTGTTCCAGAAAAATACAAATTTTTTATGATTATTAATCCTCTTTCAGGACTTATAGAAAACTGGAGAAATGTTTTTATAAAAAACTGTTTTGATTTTCCTATGTTCTGCCTTAATCTTATCTACAATATGAGTATCTTTTTTTTAGGATTCCTTGTATTCAAAAAATTATCCTTCAGATTTGCTGAAGTCTTATGAATCGGGTTATTATAAGATGTTCTGATGTCACAAAAACTTTTCCTTATTACGGTTATGTAATTTCAGGATTTAAAAATTTCCTTTTAAAGCTTCCTGAAGCTTTGAAATACACAAAAAGAAGATTTACAGCACTTGAGAATATATCATTTGAGGTTTATCAAGGAGAATGTTTTGGTATAATTGGAAGAAATGGTGCAGGAAAAAGCACTCTTCTTTCTCTTATTGCAGGGGTTATAAAACCAGATAAAGGAAAAATAGAAGTCAGAGGAAAAGTTTCTCCTCTTCTTGAACTTGGAGCAGGATTTCATCCAGAACTTACAGGAAGAGAGAATATAATACTGAATGGAGTTCTTCTTGGAATGACAAAAAAAGAGGTCTTGAAAAAGATGGATGAAATTATTGAATTTTCAGAGCTTAAAGAATTCATAGATCAGCCAATAAGGACATATTCATCAGGAATGCTTGCAAGACTTGGTTTTTCAATAATTGCTCATCTAAATCCTGAGATATTGCTCATAGACGAAGTGCTTTCTGTAGGAGATATAGACTTTCAAAAAAAATGTATGGAAAAGATTTTCAGTTTTAGAAAGAATGGAGTAACAATTGTATTTGTTTCTCATAACCTTCAAGATATAGTCCAACTTTGTGACAGAGTAATGTGGATAGAAGAACATAAGATAAAGCTTATAGGAGATCCAAAAAAAGTAGTAGAGGCTTATAGGAAAAGTCAAAGATGATTTGCATATTAATACTTGGAATGCACAGAAGTGGAACATCAGCTTTTGCTGGAGCACTTAATCTTTTAGGTGTATCAATGGGAAAGGAGCTTCTTGAGCCTGCAAAGGATAATCCAAAAGGATTTTATGAAAACAAAAAAATTACATTTTTCAATGAATATGAGCTTCTTCCAAAGATAGGAAAAAGATGGGATGATCTTTCTGCTGTTTTTTTAGAAGAGCTTGAAGAAGATAAACTAAAAGAAAAGGCATATTCTATATTAGTGGAAGATTACAAAGAAAAGAATATATGGGGAATAAAAGATCCAAGACTTTGTATTCTTTTTCCTTTTTGGGAAGGTGTTATAAAAAAGTTAAATGCTGAAATAAGGATAATAATCCCTTATAGAAACCCTGTTGAGGTTGCATTTTCTCTTTTCCACAGAGATAGACTTTCAATAGGTAAAGGTCTTCTTTTGTGGGCAAAATATAATCTATATGCTGAATATTACAGCAGAAAATACAGAAGGATATTTGTATCATACGATGAACTGCTGAAAGATCCAATAAAGACAATGGATGAAATTCAAAACTATTTGGAAATACCTCTTTCTGTTGGGGATAAAAAGAAAGAGATAAAAGAGTTTCTTGACAGGAGACTAAAAAAGTTCAATCTTTCTCTGTCTGACCTCCCAGAGAATACTCCTTCTTTTGTAAAAGAGACTGCTTATCTTTTAGAAGAACTTTCTTACAGGAAAAGAGAAGATTCTTCTGAGTTAAGATCTATATTTGATTCTTTAAAAGAGGAATATGAAAAAGAAGCTGATTTTTTTTGTGAGGATCTTATAGGAGAAAAGATTCAGCTATTTTGGAAAGACAGAAACAGAGAAAATTTTGCTTTACTTGATATAAAGCCTACAAGAAGATTTCAGGAAATTTCATATAAGTTTCCAGAAAATTCTAACTTAAAACTTATTGCTTTAAAGCTTCTAAATAAACCATGTATTTTGGAGATAGAAAGAATATCTCTTGTTTTAAAAGACATGAAAGAAGTAAATCTTACATCTTTTTTAAAAACAAATGCTCTTTTTATAGAAGAAAAAAGGAGGTTTGTATTCTCATCTGAGCCAGAAATCTTTATTTCAGAAAATCCATACCTTTTTGAACCAAAAGAACTAAGGATAACTTTTAGATATTTGCACACAGGAAAAGGGGTAAGTACAAAAAAAGGAAAGGATTTTCTCAATCTGAAAGAAGAAAATGAAAGGTTAAAAAAAGAGAAAGACAAAAGATAGAGGATGAACTTGTAAGGATTTATCTTAGCAAAAGCTGGAGGATAACAAGACCTCTCAGAAAGATAAAGAGATTCATAAAGAGATTTCTATAATGAAAGGAAAGCTGAAAATAGATTACTGGATCATAAAGTTTTCTGGATTATTTGATCCTTTCTATTATCTGAAGCATTATCCAGATGTAAGAATAATGGACATTGATCCTCTTGAACACTATGTCCTTTATGGATGGAAAGAAGGAAAAAATCCAAATTCCTGGTTTGATACGAAGTTCTATATGGAAACAAATCCAGAGATAAAGCTCAATCCATTTTCTCACTGGATACTGTTTGGAAGAAAGGAAGGAAGAAAGCCTAACAGTTCTGCTTACTTCTTTTATCCAGAAACAGCTTATGATTACTTTGAGTTGGCAAAAGGAATCATTAAGGAGATAAACATTCAGAATTTGAGAAAAGCAGTTTATTACCTGAAAAATTATGGAATAAAGACATTTTTACAGAAGCTGAAATCTAAAGCTTCAATAAGGACTGATCTTTACAGAAGATGGATAGAAAAAAATGAACCATCCTTTGAGGAAATCAAAGCCCAGGAAAATTACAGTTTTTTTCTAAATCCAAGGATAAGTATTGTAACACCTGTATACAATACTGAAAAAAAATATCTGATTGAGATGATAGAATCTGTGCTAAATCAGACATATAAGAATTGGGAATTGTGTATTGTTGATGGAAACAGCTCAAAGGATTATGTAAAGGAAGTTCTTGAGTATTATAGGAGAAAAGATAAAAGGATAAAGGTAAAGTATCTTTCAGAAAATAAAGGAATTGCAGAAAATACTAATGAGGCAATAAAAATAGCAACAGGAGATTACATAGCATTTCTGGATCACGATGATATTCTTCCTCCTTTTGCTCTTTTTGAAATAGCTAAAGCAATAAATGAGAATCCTGATGCTGATTTTATTTATTCTGATGAAGATAAGATCTCAGCAGATACTGAAAAAAGGTTTGATCCTCATTTTAAACCTGACTGGAATCCAGAACTTTTAAGAAGTTATAACTATATTACACATCTCATCGTTATAAAAAAAGAACTCATCAATTCCTCTGGACTGTTAAAAAAACAGTTTGAGGGAAGTCAGGATTATGATCTGATTCTAAGATGCACGGAAAAGGCAAAAAAGATCATCCATATCCCTAAGATACTCTATCACTGGAGAGCTCACAGAGAATCTGCAGCTGAGATATCTGAAGCAAAGCTTTATGCTTTTCAATCAGGAAAA
The DNA here is from genome assembly GCA_964513995.1 of uncultured Desulfobacterales bacterium. Classification (GTDB taxonomy): domain Bacteria; phylum Desulfobacterota; class DSM-4660; order Desulfatiglandales; family JALVZP01; genus CAZEOQ01. The sequence continues at coordinate 33,454 of CAZEOQ010000015.1, forward strand.
AAAGCACTGAAGGAACATTTAAAAAGGATGGGATATGAAAGTGAGGTAGAAATCTTTTATCCTTATTTTGGCTGGTATAGGGTAAGATATAAGCTAAGAAAAAGACCAAAAGTGTCTATAATAATATCAGGAAAAGAAATAGGAAGATGTGTAAAGTCAATTCTTGAAAAGTCCACATACAGGAATTTTGAGATAATTGCTTTTGGAGAAGAAAAAACAGAAGGGATAAGGAACTTAGAATGGAAAAAAGACTGGAACTGGGCTTCTGCTAACAATTATGCAGTTCAGTTTAGTTCAGGAAAGATTCTTCTTTTTTTACACAGCGACACTGAGGTAATAAATCCTGACTGGCTTGAAAGAATGCTGGAACATATACAGAAAGAAGAAGTTGCAGCTGTAGGTGCAAAACTCTATTATCCTGACAATACAATTCAGCATGCAGGAGTCATAATAGGAATAAAAGGTATATTTGGATATTCTCACAGGAATTATCCAAAAGAACATCCAGGGTATTTTGGAAGACTTATAAGTGTTCAGAATGTATCTGCTGTAACAGGAGCTTGTATGATGGTAAAAAAAGAGGTTTTTGAAGAAGTAGAAGGATTTAGTGAAGAGTTTACTTATTTAAGTGATATAGATTTTTGCCTGAAATTAAGAGAAAAGGGATATCTTATAGTTTGGACTCCATTTTCAGAACTTTATCACTATGAAGATAAAAATTTCTTTCTTCCAGAAAAAGAAGTGGAAAGATTTAAAAAAAGGTGGAGTCATCTTCTGAAAAAAGGTGATCCATACTACAGTCCTAATCTTACTCTGGAAAGAGAAGACTTTTCTGTATCCATATGAGACAAAGGATACTTGGCTTAGACATAGTCAGAAGCACAGCAATACTTTTTGTCCTTTTTTCTCACAGCAGATTCTTTTTTTAAAGTTTTATCCAGAATTGGATTTTCTTTCTATACTTAGACATTTTGGAGTTGAGCTGTTTTTTGTATTAAGTGGATTTCTTATAGGAAGGACTTGTTTTAAAAAACTGGAATCTTAAGGATCTTATAAAATTCTGGATCATGAGATGGCTGAGAACTCTGCCAAATTATTACCTTTTTCTTGTATTTTACATAATCCTTTATTCAAAGCTCTTTTCTCTGAACTGTTTTGATCTAAAATACTTCTTTTTTGTCCAAAATCTTTTTTCTCCTCATCCATCATTCTTTCCTGAAGCATGGTCACTTTCTGTAGAAGAATGGTTTTATTTCGTATTTCCCTTGATACTTTTCCTTTTTACAAGAAAAGAATCAAAAAGATCTTTTCTTTTGACTATTATCTGTTTTTCAACATCTTAAGAATAGGTAATGCCCTTTTTTCTAATCCCAGCTTGGATGAAGGAATAAGGAAAGTCGTAATCTACAGGCTTGACTCAATAATAATTGGTGTTTTATTTGCATGGATTGATCATTATTTTCCTAATTTTTCAAGACAAAAAATAATTTTTCTTTCAGGATGCTTAGGAATATTTTTTTGCACTGTTTTTTATTATCTTTTTGAAAGAAACGACAACTTTTTCTCAAAAACCTTATATTTTCTCATAACTGACCTTTCATTTGCCTCTACTCTTCCTTTCTTTTCAAAAATAACAGACTCTTCTAACAGATTCAGAAATATTTTTACATTTATAAGCAAAATATCCTACTCAATCTATCTCGTAAACCTTTCGTTTGTTTATATAGTCCTGAAAAATCTTCTTCCTTTTTCTGACATAAAAAATGCCTTTTTTGGTCTTATCTTGTATTGGATCTCAACATTTTTTCTAACAACTTTTGTTTACAAGCTTTATGAGAGACCTATAATGGAATATCGCTATAAAGTTATTCATTTTTAACTAAAAAATTCTTGACAGGATATTAAATTTCTAGTATCTGCCAAAATAAAATAGTTAAGAAATCTTGAAAAAGGAGGAAGTCAGAAGTACAGCACCAAGATGGTTCAATGAGGATTATTATATAAATCAGAAGGCACAGGATCTTGTAAATAAAGGAAAAGCAGAGACTATAAGTGAAGCACAGGAGCTGTTTTAGAATGCTATAGCCCAGATCGGAATGAGTGCATATGATCACTATGTGTAAAATATGGAGGGCAAAAGAGCTGTTTCTAAATGCTCTGAAAGAACTTGGAATGACAGTATATGAACACTTCCACAGATATGGATGGAAAGAGGGACTTAATCCATCAGAGACATTTGATATAAGCAATTATTTTGAGGCAAAACTTTCTCAGCTAAAGGGGAAAGATCCAGAAAAATATGCAGATTGGACAGTGGATGATGTAAAGGAAGCATTTGAAAATGCTGGTCTTGATCCAGAAGAACATGCAATTCTTTATGGAAAGGATGAAGGAATAGTTACAGGAGAAGCACTTGAAGCAATTCAAAAAGCAGAAAATCCTGGTCAGACATTTACTCTTACTACAGAAGATGATGTAATTACAGGAACAAGTGGTTCTGATACTATTACAGGCGTAATTTCTGCTCTTAGCAGAGAAAGGACACTTGATACAACTGACCAGATAGATGGCGGTGATGGACTTGATACAATTGAACTTACCGTAAAAGGAAGTTTTTCAGGATTTAGTGGAGATGGAAAGCTTGAGAATGTAGAAATTGTAAAACTTACAAATCCAGGTGATATAACACGCACATTTACAGCACAGGGTGTTTCAGGAGTTGAGAAATACATCATAGAGTCAGAAAATAGCACAGTAAATCTGAGCAGTCTTGCAGAAATTCCAGATGAGGTAGATCTGAGCGTAGCAAAAAATGTAACAAGTGGAAGTTCAGATTCAATGACACTGAAAGTAGAAGATATAGGTTCATCAAGCAGCAAAATTACCGTAACAGTAAATGGAATTGAGAATCTTACTGTAAGTTCAGATGGAACAGCAAACTACATTACAATTTCAGACAATGCATTGAAGAATCTGACAATAGAAGGAGATGCATCCCTTACAATAGACGGAATAGGAACAACAATAGAAACAGTTGACGCATCAAATGCAGAAGGAGCAATAAATATAGACCTTACAGGTGCAGGCACATCTTAGCACCGTAAAGACAGGTTCAGGAGATGATACATTAAAGATTAATATTGGAAGTATAAGGGCAAATGCAGAAATAGACGGAGGAGATGGTTCAGATGTAGCAGTATTCGGAGGAGCAGGAACAGTTCAGTTTACAATGGGAAATGTTGAGACACTGAAGTTTGACAATCTTACAGGAAGTGTAACATTCTCAGCAAAGAATACTTCAGGAGTTCAGAATATAGTTACTACAAAGAATCTCGTACAGAATGTAACGGTTGCAAATCTTGGAAGTATAGATCTTACAGTTGAACTTCAGGGAGCAAATGCAAATACAACCAACAAGACAATGTCTCTTGATCATTCAGGTTCAACAACAGTAAAAATTGACAGCCCATCATCATCAGCAACAACATCAAATCCAGATGAAAACAAGTTTAATATAACACTTACAAACTCAACAAGCTTAGATCTCCAGGTAGCAGAAAAGATGGCTTATTCTGGAGATATTATAGCTTCAAATGCAGAGAGTATAACAATTTCTGTAGCAGGTCAGCTCAGCAAAGGAGCAAACATTGCAACAATTACAGCAGGAAATGCACAGTCAGCAACAATTTCAAGTGTAGCATATGATTCAAAATTAGAACTTAAAACTTCAAGTCTTGTTGAACTTGACATCACAGCAAGTGCAGCTCTTGACTTAAATCCAGCTGGAACTACTCCAGATCTATCAAGTTTACAAGATCTTACTGTATCTGTAAGTGGAGATGGAAATACTGTAACACTTCCTAATCTTCCAAAGATCCATTCTATAGAGCTGAGTGGCATAGGTTCAGTAGAATTTGGAAATCTTGGATCTGTAACACTTTCAGACTATGGAATTACAATAACTGCACAAGAACTTGCAGGAAATGATACATCAGGAGGTGCATCTCTTGAAGTTGGAACAATTAATACAAAAGGAACAGATGTGGAGATAATAGATGCATCTGGTGTAACAGGAAATGTAATATTAGGAGAAATAAATGCAGCAAATGGAGCAACAACACCAGGAGATGTTACACTTAATCTTGATGGAGTAGGAGGAAATATTACTCTTAATGCTAATCCTACAACAAATTATTCTATAACAGGTTATGATGTAACAATTGATGCAGAAGGTGCTCTCAGAACAATAACATATGGTGGAGATATTAATGTGGGACATTCTCTTGAACTTACAGGTGTAGAACTTCAGAGCAACACAATAGATGGAACAGGTGGAAGCGGAACAATTAATCCAACAGGAAGTAGTTTCACTGCTTCAATTACAGGTGGAATCAAGCAGGATAGCTTCAAGATAGTAACAGCAAATGCAAATGATACAACAGAGATTACAGTCACAGGAGATCTTGGCATTCAGCCATCTGGAACACAGGACAAACTTGAAGTTGATGCAAGTGCTGAAACTGACAAAGCAGTAACAATAGACATAAGCGGTCTCAGCAATGTAGAAGTAACAACAATAAAAGGTGGTGCTCAAGGAGATACAATTAAAGGTGGAGCTGGAAATGACACCATTACAGGTGGAGGTGGAAATGATACTATTACAACTGGCAGTGGAAGTGATATAATAGTAACAACAGTAAATGCAGCTTATGCAAGTTCTAATATTGATACAATAACAGATTTTACAAAAGGTACATCTGGCGATAAAGTACAGATAGATATATCAGATGTTAAGGCAATAGCTGCAGTAAGCGATTTGGTAACAGGTAATTCAACTTCCGTTAATGCGGGTGACACGATAAATATTCAAGAAATAGCGTTAAATGCTACCGGAACAGATTTAAATGCAAATTCACCACTGAATAACAATACAAATATAATAGTTCTTACGGGAAAAGTTCAAGATACAGATAGTGATAATGATGTAGATAGTGTTGATTTGTTGAATGTGGTTGGCGATGCTGGTACTTCTAACAAAATTTCTTGGGCAACAACGGGAGCAGCAAATGATGCAATAATTATAGTATGGTCTGATGGAACAGATGCTCATGTTGGAGTTATTGCTGATTCAGATGCAGAAACTGATGCAACCTGGGAAACAAGTGATTTAACCTATCAAGAAATTATAAAGTTACAAGGCATTAGTGATATTGATCCTTCAGACTTTGTTCCAGCGAACTTTGGATTTATAGCTTAAGTTTAGTAGAGTGCATGTGTTATGATAGTAAGCGGGTCGTTGGTTTTTGTGCCCCGCTTTTCTTTTTCTTATGGACACCGGCATAGGGATATAGCAATGAGGTTCGCTTCTGAATAATAAATCTTCAAAAAACTTAGAATACTGAAGGAATTCTTTTTCTTTAAGAAAAATTAAAAGCTATAAAAAGAAGCAAATACTTGAAATTTTTACAAACGAACTAAAGAAAATTGATGTGCTACTATAGCAGTTGAAAATCTTTCAGCTATCAAATTAAATGATAGATATCCTTCTTTCAACTTATAATAGTTCTGACTTCATTCAAGATCTTTTTTTCTCTTTAAAGAATCAGACATTTAAAGAATGGAGACTCATTATAAGAGACGATCTTTCTCAAGATAAAACCCGAGAAGTCGTAGAACATTTCTGTTCCAAAGAATCAAGAGCAGTTTTTATTAAAGACAGGATCAAGCTTGGAACCTGCCAGAGTTTTTTTAGACTCTTAAAACATTCAGATTCAGACTACATTATGTTCTGTGATCATGATGACATATGGCTAAAAGAAAAGATAGAAAAGATGCTAAGTAGAATGCTTGAACTTGAAAACAGATATGGAAGAGACTTTCCAATACTTATCCATACAGACCTTTTTATTGTTGACGAAAACCTGAATATAATCTCAGATTCTTTCTGGAAATATCAGGGACTTAATCCTGAATTCAGATCACTGAATTATCTTTTAGTCCAGAACAATGTTACAGGATGTTCAATGATGATAAACAGGGCTCTTAAGTCTCTGATAAAGATTCCTAAAAAAGCAATAATGCATGATTGGTGGATTGCTCTTGTTGCATCAGCTTTTGGGATAATAGATTACATAAAAGAACCTCTTCTTCTTTACAGAAAGCATAAAGGTCAAACTATAGGAGCAAAGAAGTATCCTTTTGGTTACAAGAGATTTGTTAGAAAGCCAAAAGAGGCTTTTTTTTCTGTTTTAAAAACAATAGAACAGGCAAAGGAGTTTTATTCTCTGTATAAAGAAAGACTTTCAGAAGATCAAAAAAGATTAATCCTTAACTACTTTGAGATTCTGTGTCAGAATAGACTAAAAAGGATCAGAGCAATCGTAAACTGTAGATTTTTTAAACAGAATAAGATAGGAAATATAGGATTTATTGGAACAGTCCTTGCATTATGAGAATTTCCGTAATAATTCCTACTAAAGACGCAGGAAAAATCCTATACCGGCTTCTTACTTCATTGATAAATCAGTCCTTAAAGCCAGATCAGCTTATAATCATAGATTCTTCGTCAAAGGATAATACCGTAAAGATTGCATCTGAATTCAAAGCTGACATAATCCAGATAAAAGAAGAGGAATTTGATCATGGAAGAACAAGGAATTTAGGAGCATCTGTAGCTACAGGAGACATACTTATCTTTATGACACAGGATGCAATACCTGAAAATGAAAAGACATTAGAAAGTCTGATTGCTCCATTATGTGAACCTTCTGTAGGAGCTGTATATGCCAGGCAAATTCCAAGGGATGATTCAAATCCTGTTGAAAAATATTTCAGACTTTTCAATTATCCGGCATATAGAATGGTGAAGGAGATTAATGGAAAGTATGATGTCAGGAAATTCTTTTTTTCTGATGTATGCTCTGCCATCAGAAGAAGTGTTTTTAAAGACATTGGTGGATTTCCAGAAGATACAATAATGAATGAAGACATGCTTCTTGCAGTAAAGCTTTTGAAAAAAGGCTATAAAATAGTTTATGAACCAAATGCTAAAGTTTATCATTCTCATAACTATTCTTTTCCTTTGCTTTTTAAAAGATACTTTGACATTGGAGTATTTATGAGTAGGAACAGATGGATAAAAGATTTGTCAAAAGTTGAAAAAGAAGGAATAAAGTATTTTTTTGGACTTGTTAGATTCTTGATCAGAGAAAAAAAATGGATATGGATACCATATGCAATACTTGATACTTCTGTAAGATTTTCTGGATACAGGATCGGATTGATGGAAAAGTATATTCCTTTGAAGATAAAGAAAAAGATAAGTTTAAATAAAAACTTTTGGAGAAAAGCTTATGTTAGAGAAACAGATTCACCATAAAACAATGTTTAACCTGTTAAGGTTAAAAGCTTTTCTTCTTTTAAACAAAGTTTCAAAAATCTTTTTCAGATCCTCATAAGATACATCTTTTGCCTTTTTCTCTTCTCCTCCAAGACGCAAAGTTTTATCAAGAGATTGTAAGTATTCAAAGGCACTATCAATCGCTTTTCTTTTACCTTCTTTTAAAGCAAAATAAAACAATATCACCTCAAGCGGAGACAAACTTACAGCAACCGTTACCTTTTTCCTATCTCCAGCTTCTTATTTCTGATCAGATGAGCAGATAC
>CAZEOQ010000016.1:0-7164 GCA_964513995.1 uncultured Desulfobacterales bacterium
ATTCCCCTAAGGCAAATTCTCTTGCTGCTTTTATTATGTCCCTTTGTTCTTTGGTTAATTTAAAGTCCATAGCTTCTCTCCTTTAAAAAAGTTTTTTTATTCTACAAATTGAAAACTTGACATTCAAGCTTTAAGAATTATATAGAATCTTAAAAAATTAAAAAAAAAGGAGGAAAGAGATGCCACAGGCTGTTGTTCCAACACTTCGTTTTGATGACCTTTATAAAGGATGGGAGATTCCTCCATATTATTGGGCAGTGACACCAAATGAGATGAGGACATTTGCACAGGTAGTAGGATGCACAGATCCACTTTACATGGACGAGAATGAAGCAAAGAAGATGGGGCTTGATACAATTCCTGCTCATCCAGGATATATAAATCTTTTCCATTTTGAATGTAATCTCCTTCGTGGAGCACATACAAACCCAGTATTTCCAACAATGCACAATGCATCAAGAGTAGAATTTTATAGACCAATATATCCAGGAGACATTCTGACCATAAAAATGAAGGTTCACGACAAGATAGTATCAAAGAAGGGAAGGAGATTTGTTGCATGGCAGATAGATCTTTATGACAGGGAAGGAAATCTTGTAGTAAGGAAGATACACAGCTCAATGTGGCTTAAAGATGAAGAAGCTCAGGACAGATTTGGAATAACACCTGGTATGGGACCACGTCCACTTTACTAAAAAAAAGGAGGTGAAAACTATGGGACTTAAGTATGAAGATATAAAAGTAGGAGACGAGCTTACTCCTTATAAAAGGACATGGAAACAGGAATGGGTAAATACGATGATGGAAATGGTAGGTTCTGTTCCAAACTGGCATACAGATCCAGAACAGGCAAAAAGAGTAAGTGTATGGGAAGCAAGAGAAGAATCTACTGTTCTTCCTGGTGTATGCACTGAGATGGCAGCATGTGAATTCCTTATAAAGTGGCTTGGAGACAATCCAAGACCATTTTTCTATGGTGGAGGGATTGACATAAGACTTACTGCACCTGTGTATGTTCATATAGAAAAAGGAGGAGAGGTTACATATACGGGAAAGGTTGTGGAAAAGGATGATAAGGAAAGAAAGGTAATCTGTGAGATTACTGCTAAACAGGAAGACAGGACTGTAATGCAGGGAAAGGCTTGGCTTAAGTTTTAATATCCTTTTTTAGGAGGGGTTTTTTTCCCCTCCTTTCAAAAAAATAAAATACAGGGGAGGCTTACATGGAAGAGGCTCGTGAGGTAATGGAATTTGATGTGCTTTTTATAGGAGGAGGAGTAGCAAGTTTAAGTGGAGCATATCATCTTGCAAAGCTTATAAAGGAACATAATGAGAAGGTAGAAAAAGAAGGAAAAGGAAAGCATCTTGGAGAAGTATCAATAGCAATTATTGAAAAAGGTGCATATATTGGAGCTCATTCAATATCTGGTGCAATACTTGATCCTACTCCACTTCGCGAACTCATTCCTGATTTTATGGAAAAAGGAGCTCCTATTGAAGGAGAAGTAAATAAGGAGAAGGTCTCTTTTCTTACAGAAAATTCAGTAATAAACTCTCCTTTTATACCTCCTCCTCTTGACAATCACGGAAACTATGTAATTTCTCTTTCAAGCTTTGTTGCATGGCTTGGAGAACAGGTTGAGCAGATGGGAGTAGATATATTTCCTGGATTTTCTGCTGTAGAGATCCTTTATGAAGGAGAAAGGGTAGCAGGAGTAAGACTTGGAGATAAAGGTATTGCACCTGATGGAAGCAAAAAGCCAAATTATGAACCAGGCCTTGATCTTAAGGCAAAGGTTACGGTATTTGGTGATGGATCAAGAGGAAATCTTACGAAGAAGCTTATACAAAGATTCAGGCTTGATGAAGGAAAGAATCCTCCAAGCTATGTAATTGGAGTAAAAGAGGTATGGGAGCTTCCAGAAGAAAGGATTGCTCCAGGAGAAGTGATCCATACCATGGGATTTCCTTATGGAAATAAGCCATATGGTGGTGGATTCATATATGGAATGAGAGACAAACATGTCTCTATTGGTCTTATGACAGGACTTGATTATGAAGATCCAAGACTTGATCCTCATATGGAATTTCAGAGATTCAAGACCCATCCATTCATCTCAAAGCTTCTTGAAGGAGGAAAAATTGTTCAGTATGGAGCAAAGACAGCTCCTGTTGGTGGATATTTCTCAATTCCAAAACTTGCAGTGGATGGTGCAGTGATTATTGGTGATGCTGCAAATCTTTTTATAAGTCAGAAGATAAAAGGTGTTCATGTTGCTATGAGGTCTGGAATGCTTGCAGCAGAAGCAATCTTTAATGCACTTCTTTCAGAAGACTTCTCACAGAATTCACTTTCAAAATATGAAGAAGAACTTTACAGGAGTGATGTGGGAAGGGATCTTTACAAATCAAGAAACTTCCATCAGGCGTTTAAGAGCGGGCTTTGGCTTGGGCTTATAAAAGCAGGAATTCAGTATCTTCTTGGTGGAAAGATAATTAAGGAAAGGGTTGAGACAGAACCAGATCATACTGCTTTAAAGAAGCTTTCACAGTATCTTAAACTGAGGAAGGAAGTAAAGTTTGATGGAAAGCTTACATTTGATAAGGTTACAGATGTATACTATTCTGGGACAGTCCATGAGGAACAGCAGCCAGCTCATTTGAAGATAGGGGATCTGAATATATGTTATGAAAAATGCACCATAGAATACGGAAATCCTTGTCTTAAGTTCTGTCCAGCAAATGTATATGAGATGGAGATTGATGAAAATGGAAACAGGCATCTGAAACTGAACTTCTCAAACTGCCTCCACTGCAAGACCTGCGACATAAAAGATCCTTATCAGAACATTACATGGACTCCTCCTGAAGGAGGAGGTGGACCAAAGTATACTAAGGTATAAAATATTAATAGCAGGGGGCTTTTATGTATAGCCCCCTGTTTTTCTTATGAGGATAGCTCTAGTAAGTATAGGGCTTGATTCTTTTATAAAAGATCTTGCAGTTTCCTTAGGAAAGGATCTAAAGGTAGATGTCTTTGTAAGAGGATGTAAGGAAGAGAAGCCTTTTTTTGAAAAAGGGATAAAGATAAATGAAAGTGAAATAAAAGTTAGTGTATTCAAGAAACATTTTCCAGAGTTTGATCTATACTCAATCTGGTTTATTCCGCATAAGACATACTGGGAAGATTCTTTAATATTCTGTCATTCAGTCTTTATCCTTTTAGAGTCCTTGGGAAATTATGACATAGTCTTTGCAAAAAACTGGGAGACAGCTCTTCTTATGTCACTTATAAAAGACAGGAAACTTAAGGCAAAAGCCGTATTTTTTATAAATAACATGGCACATGGTCTTGTTCCTTTAGAAAAAAAAGACATGCTTGGAATATCAGGGAAACTTTTAGATGAAATTGAATTTTACGGAGAAATAAGTCTTCTTAAAGCAGGAATACTTCATTCTGATCTTATAATAACTCCAAGTCCTTCATATGCAAAAGAGATACAAAGCCCTGAATGTGGTTCAGGTCTGGACGAGGTCTTAAGAGAAAATTCACATAAGATCTATGGGATACTCAGTGGAGTGAATTATAAAGGTTGGGATCCAAAAAGAGATGCTTATATAAAGGCAACATATTCAGAGGAAGATCTTGCTGGAAAAAAGGTCTGTAAAGAAGATCTTATAAGAGAGATGAATCTAATCTCAACTGCTGAAATGCCAGTAGTGGGAATGATAACCAGGTTTTCTGAACAAAAAGGGCTTACTCTTATAATTGACGCAATAGAGGAAATCATAAAAATGGGAATCTCTTTAGTAATTCTTGGAGAAAGAGAAGAACCTATCCTTGAGAACATATTCTTAGACATAAAGAATGCATTTCCTGGCATCCTTGCTGTGCAGATAGGATATGAGGAAAAGATTGCTCATAAGATAATAGCAGGATCTGACATGTTTCTTGATCCTTCATTTTATGAACCAGAGACACATTTTCATCTTTATGCAATGAGATATGGTTCAGTTCCAATAGTAAGAGCTACTGGTTTCTTGAATGATACGGTATCAGATCTTGAAGACGGTTTTAAGTTCTACGAAAAGAGTTCATCTGATATGCTGAAGGCAATAAGAAAGGCTGTTGAGTTTTATGAAGACAAAAGACTATGGGATTCAATAGTAAAAAAAGGTATGAAAAAGGCTATTCTTTGGAAGGATTCTGCAAGAAAATATATCTCTCTGTTCAGAGAGATAATTAAAAAAGCTTGACTCTTTTTATGAACAACTGGCTAATAAGAGTCCTTTGTTCTTCAATTGGAAAAAAACTGGTAATGGCAATAACAGGGCTTTTCCTTTGTCTTTTTCTTTTTTTTCATCTTATTGACAATCTTATGATATACAGAGGAAAAGAAGCCTTTGAAGGACATGTAAAATTTCTTCATTCTTTTCCTGTTTTTGTAAGCTTTTTTGAGATACTTCTCGTGTTTTTTTCACTCCTTCATGTCTTCTTTGGAATTTATCTCTTTTACCAGAACCAGAAAGCAAGACCTGTAAGATATTCTGTAAGAAGAAGTGCAGGAGGAAAGACCCTAAGTTCAACGCTTATGCCATATACAGGTCTTTACATCCTTTTCTTTGTTATAGTTCACCTTATAAACTTCAGATTTTCCATTAAAGAAGAAAGTCTTTATGAGCTTTTAAGAACATCTTTCTCAAATCCTCTATATGTCCTCTATTATGTATTCACAATGATCGTTGTTGCACTTCATGTAAGACATGGATTCTGGAGTGCATTTCAGACACTTGGACTTAATCATCCAAAGTATATGCCATTCATAGAAAAGGCAGGTATAGCCTTTGCAATAATCCTTACATTATGTCTTGGCTCAATACCTCTTTATTTCTACTTTTAGGAGGATGCCATGAAGCTTGATCCAAAAATACCACCTGGTCCACTTGAACAAAAATGGGAAAGATACTGTTCAGACATAAAGCTTGTAAGTCCTTCAAATAAAAGAAGATTTACGATAATTGTTGTTGGAACAGGTCTTTCTGGTGCTTCTGCATCTGCAACACTTGCACAGCTTGGATATAATGTAAAGACATTCTGTCTTCAGGACAGCCCAAGAAGGGCTCATAGCATTGCAGCTCAAGGTGGAATAAATGCTGCAAAAAATTATCAGTATGATGGAGACAGTGTTTGGCGTCTTTTTTATGAGACAATAAAAGGAGGAGATTTTCGTTCAAGAGAGGCAAATGTCTTTAGACTTGCACAGCTTAGCACAAGGATAATAGATCACTGCGTTGCAATAGGTGTTCCTTTTGCAAGGGAATATGGAGGACTTCTTGCAAACAGATCATTTGGTGGTGTTCTTGTATCAAGGACATTTTATACAAAAGGACAAACAGGACAGCAGCTTCTTCTTGGTGCATATTCACAGATGATGAGATGGGTAAAGGAAGGAAGGATTCAGATTTATCCAAGAAGAGAGATGATGGATCTTATAGTAATAGATGGAAAGGCAAGAGGGATAATTGTAAGGAATCTTGTTACAGGACAGCTTGAAGCATATGCTGGTCATGCAGTAATTCTTGCAACAGGAGGATATGGAAATCTTTATTGCCTTTCTACAAATGGAAGAAGTGGAAATGTAAGTGCAATATGGAAGGCACATAAAAGAGGGGCATTCTTTGCAAATCCATGTTTTGTTCAGACACATCCTACATGCATCCCTGTATCTGGTAAGTATCAGTCAAAGTTAACCCTTATGAGTGAAAGCCTCAGGAATGATGGAAGGATATGGGTTCCAAAAGATCCAAAAGACAAAAGACAACCAAATGAGATCCCTGAATCAGACAGGGACTATTTCTTAGAAAGAATGTATCCTTCATATGGAAATCTTGTTCCAAGAGATGTTGCATCAAGGGCAATAAAAAGGATATGTGATGAGGGAAGGGGAGTTGGACCAACAGGATATGCAGTATATCTTGATCTAAGGGATGCAATAAAAAGGGAGGGAAAAGAGGTTATAGAGAAGAAATATGGAAATCTTTTTGAGATGTATGAAAGAATTACTGGGCAAAGTCCATATGAGTTTCCTATGATGATATATCCTGCTCCCCATTATACTATGGGAGGGCTCTGGGTAGACTATAAGCTTATGACAACAATTCCAGGACTTTTTGCAATTGGAGAGGCAAACTTTTCTGATCATGGTGCAAACAGGCTTGGTGCAAATGCACTCTTGCAGGGTCTTGCTGATGGATATTTCATAATTCCTTATACACTTACGGAATACATTGCAGGAGAAAGTTTCAGAGAAGTAAGTGAAGATCATCCTGCATTCAGAGAAGCAAAGCTTCAGGCAGAAGAGCTTATAAGGAAGCTCCTTTCACTTAAGAAAGGAAGAAAGACAGTTGATCAGTTCCACAGAGAACTTGGAAAGATCATGTGGGATTATGTTGGGATAGAAAGAGAAGATGAAAAGATGAAAAAGGCAAAGATTATGGTAAAAGAGCTTCAGGAAGAATTCTGGCAGAATGTAATAATTCCTGGAAAAGGAAATCAGCTGAATCAGAGTCTTGAAAAGGCTATGAGACTTGTAGACTATTTTGAATTTGCTCAGCTTCTTATAGATGATGCTCTTTCAAGAAGGGAATCATGTGGCTGTCACTTTAATGTAAAATATCAGACAGAGGAAGGAGAGGCAAAAAGGGATGATGAAAACTGCTGTTATGTTTCTGCGTGGGAATATAGGGATGGAAAAGAGATACTTCATAAAGAACCACTTGTATTTGAATATGTAAAACTTGCAGAGAGGAGTTACAAATGAGCAAAAGAATAACAGTAACTCTTAAGATATGGAGACAAAGTGGACCAGATGATAAAGGACATTTTGAGACATACAGGATGGAAAACATATCCACAGACATCTCATTTCTTGAACTTCTTGATCTTTTAAATGAAAAACTTACTCTTGAAGGAAAAGATCCTGTTGCATTTGATCATGACTGCAGGGAAGGAATATGTGGTTCATGTGGTGCAGTTGTAAATGGAATTCCACATGGTCCTCTGAAAGGAACAACACTCTGCCAGCTTTATATGAGAAATTTTAAGGATGGAGAAACAATTGTTGTTGAGCCGTTTAGAGCAAAGCCTTTCAAGGTAATAAAAGC
>CAZEOQ010000016.1:7174-38853 GCA_964513995.1 uncultured Desulfobacterales bacterium
AATAAAAGATCTTGTGGTAGACAGATCTGCACTTGATGAAATAATAAAAGAAGGAGGGTATATTTCAGTAAATACAGGACAGGCACCTGAAGCAAACTCCATCCCTGTTTCTCCAAAAATCGCTGAACAGGCATTTGATGCTGCACAGTGTATTGGATGTGGTGCATGTGTTGCTGCATGTCCAAATGCATCTGCTATGCTATTTGTTGGTGCAAAGATCTCTCATCTTTCTCTTCTTCCACAGGGAAGGCCAGAAGCAGAAAAGAGAGTCATTTCTATGGTAAGAAAGATGGATGAACTTGGATTCGGAAACTGTTCAAATCATAGAGAATGTGAGGCGGTATGTCCAAAGCAGATAAAGATAATAAACATAGCAAGGATGAACAGAGAATTTATAAAAGCTGCATTTTTCTCAAATGAAAGATACTAAAAAGATCCTTCTTACAGGACCTCCTCGCATAGGAAAGACAACAGCAATAAAGAAGATAGCTGAGATCATAAAGGAAAAGAATTCTATAAAAGGATTTTATACAGAAGAGATAAGGGAAAAAGGAAAAAGAGTTGGTTTTAAGATTGTTGGATTTCATGGAGAGGAGGATGTCTTTGCTCATGTCTCAATAAGGTCTAAATATAAGGTTGGGAAATATGGAGTTGACATATCTGTATTAGACAGGATGGTTGATTCTATGTATCCTTTAAGCAAAGAAGACATAGTGATAATTGATGAAATTGGAAAAATGGAATGTTTTTCTGAAAGATTTAGAAAGGCTGTTCTTTCTGTTTTAAAAGAAAAGAATCCCTTTATTGGAACAATTGCACTTAAAGGGAATGCTTTTATAGAAAAAATAAAGAAGCTTCCTGGGATAAAGATCATACATGTAACTGAAGAAAACAGAGATAAACTCCCCTTTCAGATTCTTGATTTTGTCAAAATCTGAATTATTTTTTTAAACCAAACATCAGTTTACAGAAATAAGGAGGGAAATAAGGATGAAGGGAGAAGTGTGTATTGGTTTTATATCCAGATGGAATGCAACATGTGGAGTCTCTCTTCATGCAGAGCTTATTGGTAGAGAATTCTTAAGGAATGGGATAAACATAAAAGTATTTGCTCCTTATTTAGAAAGTGCTAACAGATGGTGGCATCACATAAGCATCTGTTCTGATGAACCTTATGTTATAAGATGTTTCAGTGAAATATCTCCTAAGGGAGAGGATGGAAGGATTGACAGAGAAAGGATTCTTAATGAAAGGATAGATGGACTGATAGTTGAGTCATGGCAAAGTCTTCCAAAGGATGATGTTGAAAAGATAGTCTGGGAACTTAAAAAGAAAGGGATTCCATCTGTTCTGATTATACATGACGGATTCAGGAAGGATATAACTTATAAGAATATGGATATGTTTAAAAAAGTTTTGATATTTCATGAAGGATATAAGGAGATTTTGAAAGGAAAAGTTTCTGAAAAAAAGATAGAAGTTGTTCCATATCCATATCTTCCTCCTGTAAAAAGACAGAGAAGATTTGCTGAAGATGGAATTATAAGATTCTTAAGTTTTGGAAGACAACCAAAACAGGAATATGAAGATTACATTGAGGTGCTAAAAGAGATAGCTGAAAGCTATCCTATATGCTATAAGGTAATAAGAGGAGATGAAGTCCTTCCTTATGAATACAGCTGGCTTGAGCAAGAAAAAAGAGTCCTCCTTTTAGACGAAATATACGATATTCTTGGCTCAACAGACATACATCTTATTCCAAAAGGAGATACAAAGGCAAAAGTCGTATCATCTACACTTGCTCAGACATTAGGTTCTCTTGCAATACATGTTGCTCCAGCTACAGCATATTTTGAAGATGTAAATCTTGGAAAGGATTCACCTCTTTTCCTTTACAAAGACAGAAGACACCTGAAAGAAGGAATTTTAAGGATAATAGAAGAGCCTATATTTAGAAAAAGACTTCAGGAGAGGGCAAGGATACATGCAGAAAAGAACAGTGTTCAAAAAATAGCTTTGAGAATTCTGGAATTAATAAATCCTGTTTTTCTGGAGGATATCAAGAAGGTGGTCAACTTCTAATTCTCCTATTCCTATAAAAGAATCAGAAGCACCATATGTTATGTATATCTTTTCTCCAAAGAGTTGAGCACCGCAGGGAAATACCACATATGGTCTATCTCCATAAATCTCGTATATCTCCCTTGGTTCCATTATGTAAAATGGTGTCACAGAACAGATATATCCTCTGTTGTCAACAAGTGCACAAAGAACTCTATATACATGATCTTTTCCCATAGCATGGATAAAGACAAGATTTTCATTTCCGATCTTTATTGGAGGGGTTGCCCAACCGATTTTTGATTCAAAAGATGCTGGTTCAGCAAAAAAAAGGATCTCTTTTATTTCTACCTCCTCTAATTCCTTAGGATTCATAATCTTTTCCTTTTCTACTTTTGAAACAGAAAGATAAAACCTTTTTTCAGCAATGTGTGGTCTATGAAAAAGAAGTATTTCGTCTTCTACTTTAAAAAGAAATGCATTTTTGTCACTTGACATTATCCATCTTATATCTTCAGGCATTCTGAATACAGCTATCTTTTTCCATCTTTCTCCTTGCCGGATTGCTGTTACTGGCAGAGTTTTTTCCATGCTTATCTCATTGCTCAGATAACTTAAGGTCCTTCCACAGTATGTTATAAGCTCCATGTTGTCTATCTTGTAATACCTTGGATCCTCAACTCCCCAAAAGTCATACTTGCTGTCTGGAAATATAGAGATCTCTGCTTCGTATTTTTTCTCACTTCTGAAAGAAATATCCTCAAGAGGGATCTCAAATTCTATTATGCTACATGCATATGTGTAATATCCAAAACAGGCTCTTGAAAATATCCTGAGACCATTTTCTGTAAATTTAAAACTGGCATTAAAAACAGTATTTGGCTTTTCTAAAGGATATCCTTTTATTCTTATCTGATCAGGAACTATTATCCCTTTTCTCTTTACGATATCCTTTGTCTCAAACCTTCTTTTTTTATTTATATCTATCAGCCTCATAACTCAAAAAAGGATTTATTTCATAAATAGGAGATACTTCAATCCTTGAAACATTCCTCAAACAAGGACTTATTATCCCTGCACCTTTAAGTTCAAGGATAATTGAGCTTGTCCTTTCTCCAATTCCAATCTTTTCACATATCATCTTTATATCAGCTCCTGTTATATATTTGCTTTTGCTGATTATTTCAACAAGATCTGCTATCTTTTTCCACTCTTTTTCTCCCATCTCCTTAAAAAATCTTTCAACAGCTTTCCTTATCTCCATCTTTCCACTTTTTTCTGCTTCCTGCAGTATGTATTTTACGATATTTGGAATCCTGTATTTTTCATCTTCCTTCATCCTTAAAAATGAGTCTTCCCAGCTGAATGTCTTTCTTTCTCCAACAGGAATAAGCAGTCTCATCTCAAATGCTTCAACAAGTATATCTTCTGCATCTTTTCCTGCATATCTCTTTATCTGTTCAAAAGATATTTCATCCTCCTTCATTGCGATGTAAAGAATATCAGAAAGAATCTCTGCGTGAACTCCAAACATCTTTCTCAATACTTCCTTAATCCCACTCATACCGGATACTTTATAAGCTTTGAAAGGAATACTGTAGCATAACAGCCAGAAGGAAGAAAGAATTTTATCGTGATCCTCTTTTTCCTTTTTGAATACTCCTTTACTTCTCCATTTTCAGGAAATACTATTATCCTTCTTTTTCCAGGAGAGAATACCTTAAGTCCAAGGACTTCTTTTTCCAGAATAGGAAAAAGATTCTCTTTTTTCATCAACTTTATTATTTCATCCTTTATCTGAGGATCTCCATCCCATGAAAGGACCTCTTTGCTTATAAAAGGCATTTCAAGATCTCTGAATTCCTTAAAGAATGGACTTAGTTCTTTGTAAAAATAAAGTCTTTCTGATTTTATGAATGGAATGGAAAAGCTGTCAGAATATTTTTTTACGAGATTGCATAGTATTCTGTTCCAAAAAAGGCTCTGATAAGAGAAGAAAAAAAGAAGCTTTATACTCTTTGGAAATACCTTTAGTGCAGATTCAGCATCACCTTTTTTTATAAATCTGCTAAGGACAATTCTGTCTATCTTTGTCAGATGATTTGCTTCTTTTGTAAAAACCTTCCATTTCTTCCAGAGTCTTCTAAGCTCTCTTCTCTTTTCCTTATCAGGATGCTGTGTAAGATATTCCTTAAGTGCTTCTTCGTATTTTCCTTCTATAAGAAGAAGGGCTATTGGTTTTCTTGTATGAAGATCAGGAGTAAATCTTTGTTCTCCAAAGTAATTTGCAAATCCTATCTTCTTTATTATCTCAAATGCTTCTGTTATCTTTTCTGGCTCAATACTCCTTATCGTAACGAGAAACTCATTTCCTTTCAGGCTTCCAACTTCTATAGGACTTTCTCCTTTTCCAATAAATTTCAGCTTAAAATTGCTTTCTTCAAGATCCTCTTCTGGCCCTTCTTTTATTGATATATACTGTGAAGTAACAGCTCTTTTGTCTTTTAGTCCACAGAATCCTATCCTTTCTCTTGAGATCTTCCATCTTTGAGAGATGTAATTTAGAACCTCAAGTGTATTCATATTTCTCTTTTCAAGGATGTAATAGCTGTAAGGTCCAGATTCTTTTATCTCAAGATCTAATATCTCCTTTACTTTAAAGTCATCCAGATATACCTTTACTTTTCCTTGAAGAGGAAGCATTCCTCTTTTCAGATACATGAACTCATAGATAAAATCAACTCAGTATTGACAAAACTTCCATATCCGATTACTTTCTCCTAAAAAAAGGAGGGAAAAGATGCAGATGAGGACAGAGGAACTTGCCCGTCTTATGAAAAAAGTTGAAGAAAAAGGAATTGATTGGAAAGAAGTAGAAAAAGAGATTCAGACACCAAAGCAGCTTCTTGATCTTTATCTAAGGTCAGGTCCTGTTCCTGTAACCATAATAAATAAACTGAAACAGATTGTAGAATCTGATCAGTAAAATCTAAGGCTTGGAGGAATTTTTATAAGGATTCCAGGAGGAGGTTCTTCTCCTTTATTAAATCCATTGTATAAGGCAAGTTTTTCTGAACCTATATCAGATCCGTAGTATTTTATAGTAATTGACTTCCATGTTTCACCTTTTCTGACCCTGTGTATCCTTAGTCTTAATGGTTGAAGTTTATGGGCTTCTTCTGGTGAAAGAAACTTCCAGCTTTTTATCATGCTTATAAGATTTTCGTGAAGTTCAAGAAAATCTTCCTTCTTGGCTGATCCAAGAAGACTATATCCTTCAGCTCCTTTAACAAAACTGATAAGTTCTGCCTTTATCTCTCCTCTTGTCCTGTCAAATCCTGTAAATATTGAAATTCTTGCTCCATATGGAAGCTTATCTTCTATGTCTTTTATCTTTATCAGTCCATGACGAAGAAGTTCTTTTTTCTTTTCCTTATGATAAACTTCAGCTTTAGTCTTTTTCATAAGAGGATCTACATTCAGGAAAACAGAGAACCTTTTTTTTGGATTAATAAATATAGCTGTAGCATACCTGCTTCTAAGCCTTGCATACCATCCAGCAGGT
Source organism: uncultured Desulfobacterales bacterium (assembly GCA_964513995.1). Taxonomy (GTDB): domain Bacteria; phylum Desulfobacterota; class DSM-4660; order Desulfatiglandales; family JALVZP01; genus CAZEOQ01. Next base: position 12,801 of record CAZEOQ010000016.1, read on the forward strand.
ATCTTTATACTGAATGCATATTCCTTATTGTAATACCTTTCTCCAAGTATAAGCTCAGTATTTGTCCTTTCTCCTACAGCAAGTCCATCAAGGAGGGAAATGTATTCATTTCTTCTTATTGGTCTTTTGAGACATTCAGGACAGACTTTTTCTATCCTCTTCAGCTCTTCCTTTGCAAGTTTTATCCTTTCATCTGTTGGAGGATGATTCATAAACCATACTTCAAATATTGAAGGCTCTCTTAGTTCAAGTCTCTTTATCTGTTCAAGGAGTGTAAGAAATGCTTTAGGATTATATCCTGCCCTTGTCATATATATGATTCCATATCTGTCTGCCTGTCTTTCCTGATCTCTTGACCATTTGTTAAATGCAAGTATAAGACCAAGTCCAACAATCTGATCATATCTTTGAACCATACCTCCTGTTGCCAGATTTACTCCAAAAAGAAGAAGATTAATGACTCTCTGTTTTGAGATCTGTGCTGCTGAATGTCTTGCAGCAACATGAACTGTTTCATGTCCAAGAACAGCAGCAAGTTCATCAACTGAATTTATCCTTTCAAGAAGTCCTCTGTTGACATAAATAAATCCTCCTGGAAGTGCAAATGCATTAAAGTCAGGAGTATCTACGATTTCTGCTCTATATATAAGATTCGGTCTGTCACTTTGTCTTCCTATATTCCTTTCTACTTCTTTTATAAGCGATCTCAGCTTAGGAAGCTCAAGATATATACCCATTTCCTCTTCTACCTGTTTTGCTACCTTTTTTCCTATCCTGAACTCCTCCTTTTCTGATACAATCATAAACTGTCTTTTTTTTGTAACAGGATTTACAGCACAACCTATCAAAAACATGATTGCCAGAGCCGATAATAACTTTCTCATAAAAATTACTCCTTTTTTTAAAAATGCTATAAAAAATATCTGGTCTATTCAAGTTTACTTTACTATACAGAATGGGTATGATAGATGGAAGAAAAATTAAAAATTGGAGGAGACATATATGGGAAATTTTCCAGAAGTTCCTGTAGAAAAACTGAGGGCACATATTGATCCAAACTCACTTCCATTTAATGATACCTCAGAACTTGAACTTCCAAAAGATCCTGTCCTTGGACAGGAAAGGGCAAAAGATGCAATAAAGTTTGGAATTGGAATAAAAGCAGATGACTATCACATCTATATTGCAGGACCTCCAAAAGCAGGACTTACCTATATAGCAAAGGTCTACATAGAAGAACAGGCAAAAAAGGAACCAACTCCTCCTGACTGGTGTTATGTGAATAACTTTAAAGAACCTGATAAGCCAAAAAGCCTGAGGATATCTGCAGGAAGAGGGAAAGAGTTAAAAAAAGACATGCGAGAACTTATAGAAACACTTGAAAAAAAGATTCCTCAGGTCTTTGAAAGTGAAGACTACAGGCTGAAGGAAGAAGAGTTAAGGAGAGAATTTGAAAGGAAAAAGGCACAGATCATAGAGCAGCTTTCAGAAGAAGCAAAGAAAGAAGGCTTTATTCTTCAGGTCTCTCAGGTAGGTATGCTTATAGTTCCTATGGGAAGAGATGGAAGTCCTATAACACAGGAGGAGCTTTCTGAGCTTCCAAGAGAAGTAAAGGATGTTCTTAAGAAGAAAAGTGATGAGCTTCATAAAAAAATGAAAGAAGTGGTAAAGAAGATAAGAGAAGAAGAGGCAGAACTGAAAAAGAAGCAAGATAAGTTAAAGAAAGAGATAGCACTTTTTGTCGTTTCTCAGCATATGGAGCCATATTTTGAAAAATACAAGGATGAGGAACAGGTAATAGAGTATCTGAAAAGTGTTCAGGAGGATATTGTTGAAAATATTGATGAATTTATGAAAAAACAGGAGACTTCTCAAAGTTCTCCAATTCCAATTCCAATGCTTACTAAGGAGTCTTTAAGAAGAAGGTATGATGTGAATGTAATAGTTGATAATTCAGAGACAAAAGGTGCACCTGTTGTAATTGAATCAAATCCAGCATATCCAAATCTTTTTGGAACAATAGAAAGACAGGCAATGCTTGGTGCACTTTTCACAGACTTTACGATGATAAAAGCAGGATCACTTCACAGAGCAAATGGTGGTTATCTCATAATGAAAGCACTTGACCTTCTGAAGTGGTATTTTTCATGGGAGGCACTAAAAAGGGCTTTGAAGGATAAGGAGATAAAGATAGAAGATCTTGGAGAGCTTTATGGACTCTTTAGCACAAGGACAATAAAACCAGAACCTATTCCACTTAATGTAAAGATTGTCTTAACAGGAGATCCACTCCTTTTTGAACTCCTTCACATATACGATGATCGCTTTCCAAAGCTCTTCAAAGTAAAGGCTCACATGGATGACAGCATGGATAGGAAAGAAGAAAGTATACTTGAGTTTTCAAAGATGGTTGCAAAATTCTGCAGAGAGCAAAACATAAGACATGTGGATAGAACTGGAATAGCAAGACTTATAGAATACAGCATGGAACAGACAGAAGATCAGGAAAAGATTTCTCTTGAACTTGGCGATATAAAGGATCTCCTTATAGAAGCAAACTATTGGGCACAGCTTGATGGAAAGGATCTTATAAGTGGAGAGCATGTTGAAAAGGCTATAGAAAAAAGGAAATACAGGGCAAATCTTGTAGAAGAAAAGATAAAAGAGCTTATAGAAAAGGATATATTCTGGGTAGAGGTTGATGGAGAAAAGGTTGGGCAGGTAAATGGAATATCCATTCTTATGACAGGAGATCATGAATTTGGAAGACCAAACAGAATCACTGCAACAGTATCTGTTGGAAGGGAAGGAGTAATTGCTATTGAAAGGGAGGCAAGGCTGAGTGGAAGGATTCATACAAAAGGAGTTATGATACTTTCATCTTTTATAAAGGAAAGATTTGCACATAATAAACCACTTTCACTTACAGCAACACTCTGTTTTGAACAAAGTTATGGAATTGTTGAAGGAGACAGTGCAAGCAGTGCAGAACTCTTTGCGCTACTTAGTGCACTTGCAGATGTCCCTATCTATCAGGGAATTGCTGTAACAGGATCTATAAGCCAGAAGGGAGAGATTCAGCCAGTTGGAGGAGTTACGAAAAAGATAGAAGCATTTTACGATATATGCAAAAAGAAAGGGTTGAATGGAAGGCAAGGAGTGATTATTCCAAAAAAGAACATAAAGAATCTTATGCTAAAGAAGGAGGTGATAGAGAGTGTAAAAGAAGGAAAATTCCATATATGGCCTATTGAGACAGTTGAGGAAGGAATAGAGATACTTACAGGAATGAAGGCAGGAAAGCTTCAGCCAGATGGAACATATCCTGAAGGGACGCTTTTCAGAAAGGTGGATGACAGATTGAAAGAGTTTGCAAGAATAGCAAGTGAATTTGGGAAAGAAGAAGAGGAAGGAGGAGAAGAGGATGAGTAATATGGAATTTATAGAAGTAAAAGAAGTTATTCTTGAAAGTGATCCAGAAAGAGGGAATATGGTGATACTTAAAGAAAGTCCTGATGCAGAAAGATACTTTCTTATGTTTGTAGGAGATGCAGAATTTGCTGCAATTGCAAAAGAAAAAGGAATAATAAGACCAAAAAGACCTCTTACTCATGACCTTTATCTGAGTATACTTGAAAGGTCAAATGTTCAGTTCTTGAGAGTGGAAATAAATGATCTAAAAGAGGATACATTTTATGCAAACGTGGTATTCAAGATAGGAGATGAAGAACACAGGGTAGACAGCAGACCAAGTGACAGTGTTGCACTTGCCCTTAACAGAAAGATCCCTATATTCGTAAGAAAGGATCTTTTCAGAAGAAAACTTTCAGAAGAGGAAATAAAAGACTACGAAGAGATTGTAAAGAGTGTAAAATTTTAGTCTTTCTTCTTTATAACCTCTTCTGGATAAGGCCTGTACTTTCCGTCTTTTGTCTTATACGGTACAGGTTCAAGGAATTTTCCAACTTCTCCACTTTCTGTAAGATGCCAAAGCCTTCCTGTCCATGTATCAAGCATATACTGATCTTTGCTTGAATCTGATATCTGACCAAAGACAAATCTCCCTGTTGGACTTGAAAGTATCCTGTAACATTTCTCTTTTCCTTTTTGATAAACCCAGATCCCTTGTGAATAAAGATTATCTGAAAAGATGAGAAGAGCTAAGACTAAGATAAGAACAATCTTTTTCATTTTTTATTCCCTCCTTCATTGTTTTCGTGGTATATTTTAAATACGAAAGTATTAGTCTTCAACTTGATTGTCTATGCTCAAAGCATTAAATGTCTTTATAATACTTCTCCTTATCATTCTTCCTACTTTTTTCGGAGCAGCTCTTTCAGGAAAGCACATAACTTTTCCTGTTCGCTTCATAGAGAAAAAAGCTTTTTCTTTAAAGATATTTCTTATCTTCCTGTTAGCAGACCTTTTTATGTTTCTTTTCCTTGCATACTTTCTGAAAAAAGCAAAGGCTGTAAGCCAGAATAAAGCATCTTTTCCATGGTGGGGATATCTTAGCATTTTTTTTATGACTTTCTTTTGGATACTTGCATGGACCAGATTTCCCTGGTTTTCTGATTTTCAAAGATATACATTTGCACCACTCTGGTTCTCATACATATTTCTTGTAAATGCCATAGATTACTGGAGAACAGGAAGTTGTTTTATCAAAGAAAGACCAATCTTCTTTATCCTTCTTTTTCCTTTAAGTTCCATCTTTTGGTGGACTTTTGAATATCTGAACACATTTATTCAAAACTGGTATTACATAAATGTTCCTGAAGATACTTTTGTATTCTCTGTTCATGCAACTTTATGTTTTTCTACAGTGCTTCCAGCAGTAATATCTACAAGGGAACTTCTTTCAAAAACAATCTCACTTAAAGGATTCTGGAAGATAAAAGTCTCTTATTCCTATAAGGAGGCTATATTTTTGATGTTCTTTTCATGTCTTGGTCTTTTTTTCCTCAGTATATTTCCAGACTATCTTTTTCCATTTGTTTGGGTCTTCCCTCTTTTTATAATTACTTCCTTTCAGATGCTTACAGGAAAGAAGACGATTTTTTCAGATATATGCTCTGGTGATTGGAATACCCTTGTCTGTTCAAGTATTTCAGGACTTATATGTGGCTTTTTTTGGGAGATGTGGAACTTTTGGAGTTTTGCAAAATGGAAGTATAGTATACCGTTTGTAGATTGCCTCCATGTATTTGAAATGCCAATTCTTGGATATGGAGGCTATATTCCTTTTGGACTTATCTGTAGTGCATTTGTTAAGACAGTTGAAAATTAGTCTTCTATCTTTCTGAATCTGAATATAACTGTTCCTCCTTCAGTATATGGTGGACCAGGATCAAGACACTGGACATAAGCACTTTTTTGATCTTTTTCAGTTGTAAGTCCAAGTTTTAAGGGACACCAGTCATGTTCAAGTATAACAGATTATTTCGTGAACAGTAATTTCAAGCATATTTTTCCTCCTTTTTTTGTGTATTTTTCTATATGTTTTTTTATGCTATAAAGACTGAAAAAATGGAAGTTTTTAGCTATTTTTTTAAACCTGGAGGAAAAAGGTGATAAGACAGAGAACTCTCTTAAACAGTGTCTCGTGTAAAGGAATAGGACTTCATACAGGCAAAAAAGTAACACTTACAATAAGACCAGCTCCTGTAAATACTGGAATAAGGTTTATAAGGACTGATATTCCTGAAAGACCAGTAATTCCTGTAAAGCCAGAAAATATATTTGATACAAACCGTGCAACTAACATATCAAGTGGAAAATATAAGGTCTATACTATAGAACATCTTATGGCAGCATTTTATGGACTTGGAATAGACAATGCTATTGTAGAAATAGATGCTCCTGAAGTTCCAGCAATGGATGGAAGTGCAAATCCATTTGTTTTTTTAATCCAGAATGAGGCAGGTATAAAAGAACAGTCTGAATACAAGAGATTTATAGTAATAAAGAAGACATTTAAGATAGAAGAAGGAGACAGGCTTATATTGGTTTGTCCTTCAAAAGAGCTTAAGATAGAATATACCATAGAATTTGATCATCCTCTTCTCAGGTGTCAGAGCTACAGATTTGTATTTTCAACAGCTTCTTTTATAAAAGAGATAAGTAAAGCAAGGACATTTGGTTTTCTTGATGAAGTAGAAAGACTAAAGAAGATGGGACTTGCAAAAGGAGGCTCTCTGGACAATGCTATTGTCTTTGATAAGTTCAGAGTAATAAATCCTGAAGGAATGAGATATGAGGATGAATGCGTAAGACATAAGATACTTGATTTTCTGGGTGATCTTTCTACCTTAGGAAAGCCTGTTATAGGACATTTTATCGTAAGAAAATCTGGTCATGGTCTTAATCATATCATGTTAAAAAAACTGATAAGTCTTCCTTCTTATTGGGAGGAAGTTGTTCCTGAAAAGAAGGAAGATTTTTCTTCAGAAATATTTCCGGTCTTTGATCTTAGCTTTCAACCTTATTGAAAAAGCAAGGATAATTTGGCAATAATATAATTTCAGAATGGAAAAAAAGACGAAATATATAGTAATAACTGGTGGAGTTCTTTCAGGTCTTGGGAAAGGAATAGCAGCAGCATCCATAGGCTTTCTTCTCTCTTCCCGCCTTAAGATAGTTCCAATAAAATGCGATGGTTATCTGAATGTTGATCCAGGAACAATGAATCCATATGAGCATGGAGAAGTCTTTGTCCTTGATGATGGTGGTGAAGTGGACATGGATTTTGGACATTATGAAAGATTCCTGAATATAAACTGCAAGTCAAAGTGGAATCTCACAATGGGAAAAGTATTTGAAATGATAAGGCAGAAGGAAAGAAGAGGGGATTATCTTGGAAAGACCGTCCAGTTTATCCCTCATGTAACTGACTTAATCAAGGAATATATATTTGAGATCGTAAGAGAAGAATCTCCTGATCTCGTGATAATAGAGATAGGAGGAACAGTTGGAGACATTGAAAATGAACTCTTTCTTGAAGCAATGAGACAGATGAAAGAAGATGTTGGAAGAGAAAACATCCTGTATATTCATCTTACATATGTTCCTATTCCACATGGTGTAAACGAACAGAAGTCAAAGCCAACTCAACAGAGTGTAAATCTTTTGAAACAGCGAGGGATCTTTCCTGACATAATAATTGGAAGATGTTCTCAGTTTTTGACTCCAGAAGTCAAAAAAAAGATTTCTACATTTTGTGATGTGGAAGAAGAGGCAGTCATTACAGGACTTGATGTTGATGACATATATGAGATTCCTTTTATTTTTGACAAAGAAGGACTTCCTGAGATAATCCACAAAAAACTGAACATATACAGTCCACCTGACCTTAGCAGATGGGAAAAGTGGATAAAGAACATAAAGAATCCTGAAACAGAAATAACCGTTGCTCTTTGTGGAAAATATACGAGACTTGGAGACTCCTATGCATCTATTCTTGAAGCATTCAAACACTGTTCTGCTCATCTAAGATGCAAGGTAAACATAATGTGGGTTGAAACAACAGACCTTAAGGATCTTTCATTTCTTGATAAAGTAGATGGTGTTGTTGTTCCTGGTGGATTTGGAGAAAGGGGAGCAGAAGGAAAGATAAGGGTAATTAAAGAGGCAAGGGAAAGAAATATTCCATTTCTTGGTCTTTGTTTTGGAATGCAGCTTGCGGTAGTTGAGTTTGCAAGAAATGTATGTGGCCTTAAAGATGCAAATTCTACAGAGATAGATCCAGATACACCTCATCCTGTAGTGGACATACTTCCTGAACAGAAGAATGTAAAAGAAAAAGGTGGAACAATGAGGCTTGGAGCATATCCTGCAGTCCTTAAGAAAGGAACTCTTGTTCATTCCCTTTATCAGAAGGATGAGGTATGGGAAAGACACAGACACAGATATGAGGTAAATCCTGAGTATCATGAGATACTTCAGAAAAACGGTATGGTATTTTCTGGAAAGAGCAGAGATGGAAGACTTGTAGAATTTATAGAGCTTCCAAATCACAGATTCTTTGTTGGAACACAGGCACATCCAGAACTGAAGTCAAGGATAGAAAGACCTGCCCCACTTTTTTATGGATTTGTAAAGGCATGTATGGAAAAGAATAAATGAAAAAGGTCATAAATATAGCTGAAGCAAGGTTTATCTTAAATGTAAAAAAAGGTTTCAGAAGATGGAAGGAGAAGTTCAAAAAAGACTTTGGTCCAGAGACAAGACTTTCATCCCTTCCAACAGAAGCTATCTCCTTCCTTGCTGAAGGAAGAGGAGAAAGTGTTCTTTATCTTTATGATCTTATAATGAACATAAGAGAACTTGGTTCTTGTTTGGACTTTGATAGCCTGAATCCAAATGAAAAGATATTTGTTATAGATCAGTATATTTTTTTGCTTGATCAGATAAGATTTGAATGCATGAAGAGAATTGGCTGGATTGAAAGCTATCCTGCTGAAAGTTATCCAATAGCTGTAATGATAAGAGACTTTGAAAAGATTGCTCCATTCATTCAGGCAAAGCCTCCTGCACTAAGTCCCAGACATCCAGGATATAAAAAATATGAGATGCTTTCTTTGTTTGATAAAGAGACATTCATAAGACAGCTCATCCCAAAAGCACTTAAGCAAATAAAATCATTGAAGAAGTAAGGGTTAAGTTGCAAAATAAAAAAATTTCAGCTATATAGTAAGCAAAAAAATGAAGGAAATTATTGAAACAAAAAATTTTTTGGAAGATCTTCTGAAAAAAAGACCTCAGATAGGCATGATAACAGGAACAGGGCTATATTCTGTCCTGGATAATATGGAGGTTGAAAAAGAGATCCCATATGAAGAGATTCCAAATTTTCCAAGATCTACTGCTCCAGGTCATAGAGGATTTCTGAAGATAGGAAAGATTGCTGAAAAGTCTGTAATTGCAATGGAAGGAAGATTTCATCTTTATGAAGGATATTCTCCAGAGGAGATAGCATTTCCTATAAGGGTTATGAAACTCCTTGGAATAGAGTATCTTCTTATATCAAGTGCTGCAGGAGGTCTTAATCCACTTTTCAGAACAGGTGATCTTATGATAATTGTTGATCACATAAATCTTATGGGAAGAAATCCTCTTGTTGGAAAAAATCTGGATGAGCTTGGACCAAGATTTCCTGATATGACAGAGGCATATGATCCTTCTCTCGTAGATCTTATAGAAAAAAAAGCAGTTGAACTTGGAATTCCTGTAAGAAAAGGTGTATATGTTGGTGTTCTTGGTCCAAGTCTTGAAACAAGAGCAGAAACAAGATTCTTAAGAAATATTGGAGCGGATGCAGTAGGAATGAGCACTGTTATGGAAACAATTGCTGCTGTTCACTGTGGAATAAAGGTCGGAGCAATTGCTGTTATAACAAACATGAATCTTCCGGATAGGATGGAAAAGGCTTCAGTTGAAGATATAATCTCTGTTGCAGAAAAAAGCTCCAAAAAACTTTCCCTTCTTTGGGAAGCTGTAATAAAAGAACTTCAATGAAAGCAGATATCCTCATAAAGAATGGTATTATCGTTACTATGGATAAGAATGATTCAGTTTATGAAAACGGCTTTGTTGGTATAAAGGAGGACAGGATTATATATGTAGGAAGAGAAAAGATAGATGCAGAAAGGATAATAGATGCAAAAGGAGGAATTGTTCTCCCTGGTCTTATAAACTCACATACACACATTCCCATGAGCCTTTTTAGAGGAATTGCAGAAGACATTCCACTGAAAGAATGGCTTGAGAAGGTAATATTTCCTATAGAAAAAAGGCTTTCTGCTGAACTTGTATACACAGGATCACTTCTTTCTTGTGCTGAAATGATAATGACAGGGACTACGACATTCTGTGATATGTATATATTTGAAGATGAAGTTGCAAAAGCAGCAAAAAAGACAGGTATGAGGTGTATTATATCTGAAGCACTTTATGACTTTCCATCACCAAATTATGGATCTGTAGAAAACGGATTCAGATATACTGAATGGCTTATAGAGAAGTGGAAAGACGATCCACTTGTAAATCCTGCTGTAGGACCACATACACTTTATACCTGTTCTGAAGATGTTCTAAAAAGGGCAAATGAGATCTCTCTGAAATACAGTGTTCCACTTATTATTCATGTCTCAGAAACAGAAGAGGAAGTAAAAAAGATAAGGGAAAGATATGGGAAAAAGCCTTTTGAGTTTATGGAATCTTTGGGAATGCTCAGAGAAAATACAATTGCTGCACACTGTATTCATGTAGATGAGGAAGAGATCAGGCTTATTTCAAAATATAATGTAAAAGTTGTTCACTGTCCTGAATGCAACATGAAGCTTGCATCAGGAATAGCACCTGTTTCTGAAATGCTAAAAGAAGGTATATGTGTATGTCTTGGAACAGATGGATGTGCATCAAACAATAATCTTGATCTTCTCTGTGAAATGGACACATGTGCAAAATTGCACAAGATAAGAAAGATGGATCCAACAGAGATGCCGGCAAAGGAAGTCCTCAAGATGGCAACGATTTATGGAGCAAAGGCACTTGGGCTTGATCATGTTATAGGATCTATAGAAGTTGGCAAAAAAGCTGATATAATAATAGTTGACTCAAACAGACCACATCTTCTTCCAATGTATGATCCATATTCAAATCTCGTATACTCAGCAATAGGAGATGATGTCATATTTAGTATAATCAATGGAAAGATTGTTATGGAAGAAAGGAGGCTTTTGACAGTTGATCTTTCACATATATTGAGAGAGGTAAAAAAATGGGAAGCTCGTATAAAAGAATGGATTTCATAGATTATGGAAGAAAGCCCTAAGTTTGTTGCACTTGGAAGCAGACTGAGAGGGATAAAAGAGGTTATTACCTTAGGAGTAAAGCCGAATTTTTTAGATTATACAGAAGAAGAAAGAAGACTAATTCTGAATGCCAAAATAATCCTTTTCCCTACCCTAAATTACGCTCAATTCTTTACCACAATGAACAAAAAGATATTCCCAAGTCTTGAGACATATCTTTATGCAGATGAAAAGATAAAGCAGACAACACTTTTCTATATGCTGGGTATTCCTCATCCAAGGACAAGGATATATTACAGAAGACATCATGGAGATATACTCAAAGAATTCTCTTTTCCATTTATTGCAAAACTGCCAAGAGGTTCTTCACAGGGAAGAGGAGTATTTAAGATAACGAACAAAAGAGAACTTGAAGACTATTTAAGGCTTACAAATGTTGCATATATTCAGGAATATATTCCTCATGAAAGAGATCTCAGAGTAGTCCTTATAAACTATGATCCTGTTCTTGCATACTGGAGGATAAGAAGAAAGGATGACTTTAGGACAAACATCTCTCAAGGAGGAAGAATAAGCTTTTCTGATATTCCTGAAGAGGCTATTTCTCTTGCAGTAGAATGGGCAAAGAAGTGTAAGTTTAATGATGTGGGTCTTGATCTTATTCAGCATGAAGGAAGGTGGTATCTTATAGAAGCAAATATGAAGTATGGAAGGAAAGGTCTTATGATGAAAGGATTGGATATAAAGGAGATATTCAGACAGAAACTGTTAAAGGGAGAGATTGCATAAATGTTTAAAAAGATACTTTTTCTTTCAGTAGTTTCCCTTTTTTTTGGTTTTTTTTTATATCTTCTTTATCTTTATCACCAGATAGACAATGAGATCTCTTTTAAGATAAAAGAAGGGCTTTTTGAAAAGGCAGTTGCTTCAGAAAGCCCTGTATATTACAGTGATGAAATGACAAAGATAGGTGTATTTTTTGAGAAAGTTCATCGTGAATATCTTACATACGATCAGATACCTAAGATCTTTATAAAAGCACTCATTGCTACAGAAGATCAGCGTTTTTTTGAACATCACGGATTTGACATAAGGGCAATAATAAGAGCACTTATAGCTAACATAAAAGCAGGAAGAATTGTGCAGGGTGGAAGCACAATTACACAACAGCTTGCAAAGAACATATTTGGAAGACAGAAAAGGACATATATGGCAAAACTGAAAGAGCTTATACAGGCAATAATCCTTGAAAAAAGGTTTAGTAAAGAAAAGATACTTGAACTATACTGCAATCAATTCTTCGTAACAGGATATGGAAAAGGACTTCAGATTGCTTCAAAATACTTCTTTAATAAGCCGGCAAAAGACCTGACTCTCGTAGAAGCTGCATTTATTGCAGGAGCAATTCATGCTCCAAACAGGTATAATCCTTTTATAAAAAAGACAAAAGAAGGAAAGGAAAAGGCAAAAAGGCTTGCAAAATTAAGGAAGGATTATGTCCTGAAAAGGATGTATCAGATGCATTTTATAACAAAAGAACAGTATCTTGAAGCAAAAAAGAAAGAAGTTCCTTTTAGAAAGGGAAAGATTACTTATGCACTGAATGTGATCATGGATTATGTAAAAGATCAGCTTGAATCAGAGTATATGAGAAAGATCCTTAAAGAACATGGGATAGAGAACATAGCAACTTCAGGAATAAGGATATATACCTCAATTGATAAGCAGATACAGGAAAAAGCTCTTATGAGTTTAAGAAAAAGACTTCCTATAATTGATGTAGAGCTAAATGGATACAGACCTGAAAGAAAAGAGGACATAAAGAAGATAAGAGGTGTATTCTCTGGAAGATTTCCTCTTATTGGAAAGGTAGAATCTGTGGATAGAGAAAAGATCCTGATAAAGATAAGACTGAATGGTAAAGAAGGGAAGATAGACTATGATGGAATAAAACAGATAGGTTCTGCCTGGTTAATATGGAAAGAAGGGAAAAATCTGGAATTTACTAAGGAAAGGGCAAAAAAGTTTTTGGAAAACATACATGAAGGAGATGAGATAGCAGTATGGGAAGAAAATGGAAGATACATACTGACAAAGATACCGTCTTTAGAAGGTGCTGCAATTGTCCTTCACAAAGGAATGATAAAGGCTATGATAGGAGGATACAGCAATGTCTTTTATAACAGGGCAGTTTATGCAAAAAGACAGCTTGGATCAATATTTAAGCCAATTCTTTTTGCTGCTGCTTTAAAGCTAAAATGGAACATCCTTGACAGTCTTTATAACATAGAAGACATATACAGGTTTGAAGAGACATATTATTTTCCAAGACCTGATCATCCTCCAGTAAGTGATAAGGTATCCATGGCTTGGGCATGCGTAAAATCAGAAAATCTTGCAAGTGTCTGGCTCTTATATCATCTTATGGACAAGCTCAATTTTAAGGAATTTAAGGAAGTGGCAGGACTTTTAGGACTTACCAGAAAAAGATTTGAGACATACAGTCAGTATGAAAAAAGGATAAGAGATAGGTATGGAATAATAATAAACAGAGAAAAGCTTATGGAAGCTGCTTTCCTTATAGCAAAAAGGGAAGTTGAGCCAGATGTTATATTCAGTGGACATGAAGAGATGTTAAGTGTTATTCCGAGATTGAAGTATGAGATAAGAGAAGATGTCTTGGAAGGGTTAAATCTGAAAGATAAGGAAAAAGAAAAGCTCTTAAGGTTTAGCTATAAGAGACTGTGTAAGCTGAATGAAGAGATGAAAGAGAAGTATAAAAGGATAAAAGAGCTTCTTACTAAAAGAGAAGTAATTCCTAAGGAGGTTCTGAAAGGATTTTGGATTTATAAAGAAAGGATAATCTACTCTAAATCCATGTCATTTACTCCAATAAGCTATGAATGGATTGTATATAACCAGCAAAGGTTTAAAAGAGATGAGATATGGATAGACAATCTTTTGACTTCTGGAATAATAGACCTGATCTCTTTATACATGGAAAAAGAATACAGAAAGCTTCTGAAATACAGACCATATGACATTGAACTTCTTTATAGAATTCCTGATTTTAGGACACTCGTAGCACTCAAATATGTAACTGAACTTGCAAAAAAGATCGGAATATATACCAAGCTTAAACCAGTCCTTTCTTTTCCTCTTGGACCAAATTCAATAAGCATACTGGAAGCAGCCCTTTCATATCAGAGTATCATATCAGGAAGATTGTATACCTTAGGAAAAAACTTTTCTGCTGTTTCAATCCCTATCATAAGCAAGATTAAGGACAGAGAAGGAAAGCTTATATGGAAATATGAACCTAAGGGAAAGACTGTCTTGAGAAAAGAGATTTCAGCTTCTGTTAGTGAAATTTTAAGAGGTGTTATTCAGTATGGGACAGGAAGAAGGGCAAAAGATAAGGTAAGGATAAATTTTAAAGGAAAAATCAGTATTCCTGTTATCTGTTTTGGAAAGACAGGCACAGCAGACAATTTTACAAATTCAAGCTTTGTTGGAATCGTTCCTGGGATAGATAAAAAGAGAAGGAGTCTGTCCTTAGAAGAAGGCTATGTTATAGCTGTATATGTCGGTTATGACGACAACAGACCAATGAAGAATAAAAACATATCAATATATGGAGCATCTGGTGCATTGCCTATCTGGATAGACATTGCAAATGCTATAGTAAACAGAAAGGAATATAGAGAACTTCTTCAGCCAGCAGATATAGTCTTCTTATCTCCAAAGGATATAATTGCTCCAGAAAGAAAAGATTTCATATATGTATCTGTTTCTCCTTTAAATGGAATGCCTGTATCTGAAGAGACAGGTCTGAGATTCCCTAAGATTTTAGTAAATGCATCTAAGGAAGACAGGAGAATTATTCTCAAAAGGTATTTTGATCCAGGGCTATGAAAGTTCCAAAAGAGGTATGGTTTATACTTAAAAGATTCTATAACTCTGGACATGAGGCATATATTGTAGGAGGGGCTGTAAGAGATTTTCTGCTTGGAAAAGAGGTTTCAGACTGGGATATAACGACTTCTGCATCTTCTGATGAGATAAAGGAGATATTTAAAGACAGAACTCATTTTTCCTTAAAGCACGATACCGTAACACTGGTCATAAAAAAGAAAAACTATGAGATTACTCCATTCAAAGGTGGGAATCTTTATTCTGACCTTATGTTCAGAGACTTTACGATAGACGCAATAGCATATGATCCTGTAAAGGAAAAGATAATAGATCCTGAAGGAGGAAGAAGGGACATTGAGAAAAGGATAATAAGAGCAACGAGAAATCCATATGAAAGATTTAAAGAAGATCCTTTAAGGATGCTTAGAGCTATAAGGCTTTCTGTTGAGCTTGGATTCAGGATAGAAAAGAAGACATTAAAGGCAATAGAAGAGATGTCAAGTCTTCTTCAGTCAGTTTCACAGGAAAGGATAAGAGATGAACTTTTAAAGATACTTATAAGTCCTTTTCCATCAAAAGGAATAGAGCTTTCAAGAAAAACAGGTCTTCTGAGATACATAATTCCAGAACTTCTTGAAGGATGGAAGATGAGACAAAACAGATATCACAGATACACTGTCCTGAAACACATACTCATTACAGTTGACCTCGTAGAACCTGATCCAATCCTTAGACTTTCTGCTCTCCTTCATGACATAGGAAAACCAAGGACAAAGAGAAAGATAAAAAAAAGGGTAGTATTTTATGGACATGAAAGGGAAAGTGAAAGGATGGCTGAAAAGATAATGAGAAGACTTAGATTCAGTAATGAAGAGATAAGAAAAGTATGTGTTCTTGTAAGGAATCATATGCTAAATTACAGGTCAGATTGGAAAGATTCAGCTATAAGAAGGCTTATAAGAAGAGTTGGAAAAGATATGATCTTTAAACTTATATCTCTGAGAAGAGCTGACCTTATTGCACATGGAACAGATAAGTCTTATGAACTTAAGCTTTTGGAAGAATTAAAAAATAGGGTAAAAGATGAACTGAATAAAGGATTTGCTTTAAGTATAAAGGACTTAAAGATAAACGGTTACATAATCATGAAAGAACTGGGAATACCTGAAGGACCTCTTGTAGGCAAGATCCTCAGAAGACTTCACGAAAAAGTTATAGAAAATCCTGATTTGAATACACAAGAGAAGCTGATACAGATGGCAAAAGACATAGCTTCTAAGGAGCTTCCTTCAGCATAGGAACAAATCTCACAAGTGTAACAGTCTCTTTATATATCCTTCCATTTATTTTCCTTACTTTTATAAGTTTCTGAATCCCATATTCTCTTCCAACAGGAATTACCATAATTCCTCCATCTTTTAGCTGACTTAGAAGTGGAGGAGGAATCTTTCTTGGAGCACATGTGACGATTATTGCAGAATAAGGTGCATGTTCAGGCCATCCATAATATCCGTTTCCTACTTTTATGTGGATGTTTTTGTAGCCAAGCTTTTTTAAAAGCCTTTCTGCTTTTTTTGCAAGCTCTTCTATTATCTCAACAGAATATACCTCCTTTGCAATCTCTGCAAGTATTGCTGTCTGATAACCGGATCCTGTTCCTATCTCAAGAACTCTGTCATCTTTTTTCAGTTCTAAAAGGGCAGTCATAAGTGCAACAATATATGGCTGAGATATCGTCTGTCCATATCCTATTGGAAGAGGATAATCACAATAAGCCTCTTTTCTGTATCTTTCTGGAACAAAGAGATGTCTTGGAACTTTTAGCATAGCTCTTATAACCTCTTTATCCCTTATTCCCCTTGCAATTATCTGCTCTTCTACCATCTTTTTTCTCAGAAAAGAAAAATCAATTGAATTGCAGTTTGAAAAAGATACAAAAAAAAGTATTAGAAATCCTATACTCCACATCTCTTTCAGTTCATCAGCAGAAGCGATTATATCTTTTCAAGGGTTGTATAGCCAAGATGAAGAAGCTTTCTTCCAGCTCTGTAAAACAGGACCTCTATTTTTTCCTTTCCAACCATCCTTATTACTTTTCCTTCTCCAAATTTAGGATGATATACCCTGTCTCCAGGATTAAACAATAAAAAGAAATCCTCTTCTTCTTTAAACGACATAAGACCTTTTGGAACCTCTCTTATAAATGAAGAAAGCTCTCCTCCAGGATAACATATAACAAGATGATCTTTTGCCCTTGTTGCTGCAACATACATAAGCCTTCTTTCTTCCTCAATCTCTTCTACACTCTGTCTTGCTTTTAAAAGAGGAAATCTTCCTTCAGAGGCACATATAATGATCACTATAGCCCACTCAAGACCTTTTGCTGAATGAACAGTTGAAAGTGTCAGAAGATCGTCTTTTTTTTCTGAAAGATCATCTGGACTTTCAGGTGGTTCAATAAAAAGGTCATCTATGAAGCTTTTAAGACTTCTGTATCTTTCTGCCATAAGGACGAGCTGTTCAAGTTCTTTTTTTCTTCTTGGCCAATCATCAAACTTTTCCTGAAGAATGGCGGTGTAGTATTCAAGTGTAAGCTGAGCTGCATCTTTTGGAGAAGAAGCCTTAGAAAGGTTTGAGAAAAGTTCAGAAAGCCTTTTCAGCTCAGAATACCTTTCTTTCATTCCTGGCCAATCCTTTATATCTTCTGCAGGAACTTCCTTTTCCTTCATCCACTCATATATACTTCTTGCAGCTGCTGGACCTATATTCCTTACAAGAAGAAGTATTCTTGTCCAGCTTATGACATCATCTCTGTTAAGGAATGCTTTAAGATAAGAAAGGAAGTCCTTTATATGAGCAGATTCCAGAAACTTAAATCCTCCATACTTCACATATGGAATTCTTTGTCTTGAAAGCTCTGCTTCAAGCTCAAATGAATGATGTGAAGCCCTGAAAAGAACAGCTATGTCCTTTAATGAATATCCTTTCTTTATCTGCTCCTTTATGTAGCTGCAGACAAATTTTGCCTGCTCTGATTCTGACCTTGCATTTACAATTTCTGGCTTCTTTCCTCCTTTTCTCCTCGTATAGAGACATTTCGTATAGCTTCTTATTGCGTGTTTCATGAGTGCATTCGTGAAGTTAAGAATAGGCTGAGTTGAACGATAGTTCTCTTCAAGCTTTATTATTTTTGTCCCGGGAAATCTTTTTGGAAAATCAAACATATTTCTGAAATCAGCCCCTCTAAAAGAGTATATTGCCTGACTGTCATCTCCAACAGCCATGATGTTTTTGTGTAAAAAACAGAGACCTTCAAGAATATCTGCCTGAATCCTGTTTGTATCCTGATATTCATCCACCATTATGTATCTAAACTGATCTGAAATCCTTTCCTTTATGTCCTCCACTTCTAAAAGCTTCTTCAGATAGATAAGAAGATCATCGTAGTCTATAAGTGAATGAGCTTTTTTGTATTCCCTGTATAGCAATTCAATCTTTTTTATTTGATCTGCAAATTCAATGAAGTGCTCGTATTCATCTTTCAGTATATCCTCTATGGACCTTCCTGTATTTGCTGATTTACTTATTATGTCAGCAACTGTCCCTTTTTTTGGAAATCTTCTGTTTTTTCCAATATCAGAGATAATTGAAGAGATGATCTGTTCTGTATCCGATCTGTCAATAAGAGAAAAGCCATTTCTGAATCCTATTTCTCTGCTGTATCTTCTGAGGATCCTGTTTGCAAAAGAATGAAATGTCCCTCCAACAACGAATCTGCATCTTTCATCCTGAATTCTTGCTGCTCTTTCAAGCATCTGTTTTGCAGCTTTTTTTGTGAATGTAAGAAGAAGTATGGAGGAAGGTGGAACTCCAAGCTCAATAAGCCTTGCAACTCTGTATACAATTGTCCTTGTCTTCCCACTTCCTGCACCTGCTATAACAAGAACAGGTCCTTCTGTTGTCATTACTGCTTCAAGTTGTGCTTTGTTTAATACCTTTTCATAGCTTATGTTTCCCATGGTTAAAAGTTCTTAGGAATGAAGTGGAAGATTACTACAAAGAATACAAGGATCATAAGGAAAAAGAATGTCAGGAAAGGTAAAATAAGTGCAAGAAAAACTCTGCTATAACTCGTATCATGTGCATGCTTTAGTCCTATTATCTGAATCAAAATCTTCCAGAAGAAGCTTACTGCTCCTCCAGCAAAAGGAATAGCACAGAAAAGTTTTGGAGCTTGACTATAACATATTACAGAAAGTGTCTTATAGAATCCTTCTTTTCCTGCACCTAAGATTGCCAGGGATGTATGAACAAGTCCAGTATAAAAAATAATGCTTAGGCTTATAATAAGTGGAATAGAGAGAAAACTGAGGAAGATAAAAAGATTGGAGCTTTCTATAAGTTTCAGCAGAAAAGGATATTTTTTTGAAAAAAGTAAGATGTTCCAAAAAAGGGAAAACATAGATCCAACAGAGCCTGTAAAAAGACCAAAAATAAAAGCCCTTTTTGCAGAAAGGGTCTTTTTTGAAAAGAAAAAAGATGGTGAAAAAAGAACACCTTTTAAGTCATTCCAGATAGCCTCAAATATATCCTCTTCCTCAAGCCTTTTACTTAAGAGCTTTTTCTCAGACCACCTTCTTATCCAATCAGATATAGTTTTTGCTGGAGTTCTTTTAAGGATCTCTTCCTGAAATCTTATCCCTTCCTCTGTATTCAATGCCTCTTTTAGACACTGAATCCTATAATCACATCTGATACACCTTTCTCTGACTTCCCTTATCCCTTCATTTCCTACAGGAAAGACCTCGTCCAATTTTCCAAAGCAGGGAGGTCTTTCTTTCATCTTAGCAGAAAATAGAAAAAAATTAGAGAATCATCAAGAGAGAAATTTTTTTCCTATTCTTTTATTTTTTCCAAAACAGATCTTCTCCATCTTTTATCCTGAAATGTGGTCCTTAATGAGATAACCCTTCCTGAGATATCAGTGTTTTTTTACTAAAAACACTGCTTAGCAGATTTGACACAGGATGTGAATTTAATAAAAAAGTAAAACACTACTTTTTTTAAGGCTAAAAATATGGAGGACATATGGGAAAAGGTAAAAGATAGGATAAAAGAAAGGATTCCTTTAAGAAGCTATCTTCTCTGGATAAAACCTATCAAGTTCGTTCAAAAAAAAGGAAGGTCTATTATATTAGGATGTCCTAACAGGTTTTCGTGCAAATGGATAGAGCAGAATTATCTTCATCTTTTAAAAGAAACCTTTTCTTCATTACTTGATGAAAAGATCCAGATCCAGCTCAGGGTAATACCTAAGAAAGAAGAGAAGAAAGAAATGCAGCAACTCTACTTAGGTGATTCATTCAGATATGAAAAGATTCGTCTGAATAAGAATTTTGTATTTGAGAAGTTTGTTGTTGGTCCATGTAATGAATTTGCTTATAATGCCTCTTCTGCTTTTGCAAAAAATGAAAACTGGAATTATGGAATACTCCTTATGCTGGCTGAGCCTGGTTTAGGAAAGACTCATCTTTCTCAGGCTGCAGGAAATCTGATCTTAAGCAAAAATCCAGCTCTTAAAGTAGTCTATATTACAGTTGAAGATTTTTTGAATGACCTAATATATGCTGTAAGGACAAAACAGATAGAGTCTTTTAAAGAAAGATATAGAAAGTCATGTGATGTTTTGCTTCTTGAAGGGATTCATTTTTTAAGTGGAAAAGAAAGGACACAGATAGAACTTGCTTATACTTTGGACTGTCTCGTGAACGAAAGGAAGAAAGTAATAATTACGAGCTGTATTCCTCCAAATAAGATTCCTGGGCTTTCAAAAGAACTATGTTCAAGGCTGACTTCAGGAATTATTGCTTCTATAAAACCTCCAGATTATGAGACTCGCTTTAAGATTATCCTAAGAAAATCCATGGAACAGGGGATAAAACTGAAGGAAGAGATTATTCATTTTCTTGCTTCAAAGATTACTAAGGATGTAAGACAGATGGAAAGTGTTATAACATGTCTTAAAGCAAAGGCAGATCTTATGAAAGCAGAAATAGACCTTGAACTTGCTGAAGAAACAGTCAGTCAGATTATTCCTCCAGAAAGCTTCTCAGATGTATTGGACAAGATAATGGAGGTCGTTTGCAGATATTTCAAGACAGATCCAGAAGAATTATGTTCTAATTCAAGGAAGAAGATACCTTCTATGGCAAGAAGTATCTTTGTATATCTTGCAAAGAAACACACGGATAAGTCTTTTGAAGAAATAGCAAAAAAGATAAAGAGATCTCATTCAACAGCTATATATGCTATTGAAAGCTTGAAGAAAAAGATGGATAAAGATCTGAAAATAAAAAGTCAGGTTGAACTCTTGGATAAAAAGGTTTCAGAGATAATCTATTCTATTTTCTGACGATCTTTCCTAACCATCTGAGAGATCTTCCAATAGTTGTAAGAAGAGCAACAGAGTAAATGTAGTTTACCATGATACTGCACGATTCTTTCAGTCCTCTGGAAGATGTATTTGCAAGGAAGTTTATGTTGTCCTCTGAAACAGTTGCACCATTTCCAAGATGAAAGTTTGCAACAGGATTCAGGGGCTTTCCTGTAGGAGTCTTTTCTTTAAGGATATAATGTGCTGCTATTTTTATCATTGGTCTTTCAAGGGCTTTTACAAGCTTCTGATCCTTTATCCAGTCTTCTTTTGAAAGTATCTGTATCAAGGCCCTGTTGAATTCTTTTTCTTCAGAAATCCCTGCTTTTTTCAGAATAACAGACCTTTGTCTTTTTGAAAAAAAGAGAGGGATATCTTTTGACTTAAGCAAAAACTTCTCGTCTTTTCCTTCAAGTATTGGCTTAAGATAGCTTTGCCAGAATCCTGGAACAGGACTCAGCGTTACGAAGTTCTTTATCCTGTCATCATCCTTTTTTAGATGTTCCATAACCTTTGCAATAAGAACCCTTCCAAGTCCAAGCCCTGCAAGCCCATTCTGTGTGTTGTTTATAGAATAAAACACTGCTGTGTCTATACTGTCAGCCTTTGATTCAGCTCCTATTATCTCATCTATCTTTCTTGGTATGCCTTTTGTAAGTGCAACTTCAATAAATACAATAGGTTCATGAGGGATAAGTCTGTGATAAAGAGCAAAACATCTCCTGTCTTTTCCAAGTCTTTTTATCATCTCTTCTATGCTCGTCATAGGATGAACTAGATCACTGTTTTTTATAATCTCTATCTGTCTGTAAGTAGAATCAAGTGTTATTTCTTCAAGATAAAGGAAGCCTTCACAGAACCAGAGTTCAAAAAGAAGGACTATGTCTCTATCAAGTGCATTCAGTTCAAAAATATTCCATTCTCTTTTTGCTGTAAGGAGATCACTTCTAAGATCTAATAAAAATTTAAGTCCTCCAGGAAGTCTGGATATCTTCATAAGAAGGTCAAGTCTTGGAGAAGATAGCTTCTGTCTCAGTTCTGAAAGAAAAAGAGACCATTCACCTTTTTCCATATCAGAGTTTAGTCTTTTTACGATGTGGATAAGATCTTCTTTTGGAGTCTCTATCTTTTCTATGATTTCTTTAAACAGGAGAGCCTTTTCAGGAAGGTCAAGCTGTGAATAAAGCCCCTTTATCTCGTCTAATATCTTTTCCTGTTTTTTTTCTTCCTTTGCAAGAAGTTCTAACTTTTGAATAATCTTTCTTATAAGCTTCATTTTTTTAGTTTGCAGGATTTCTGTCTTTCATTATACAATAACCAAAAATAAAGGAGAAGGAAAATGGAATTTACAGAAAAAGACAGGGAGCTTTTTAAAAAACTTGGAATAAAAGAAGAGCAGATCTTATGGCAAATAGAGATGTTTAAAAAAGGAACACCATATCTTAAGCTTTTAAGACCATGCAAGATAGGAGATGGGATAATAAAGATAGAAGAGGAAGAAGCAAGATATCTTGCAAGGTTTTATGAAGAAAATTCAAGAGGGCTTAAGAAGGTAAAGTTTGTTCCTGCATCTGGAGCAGCAACAAGAATGTTTAAAGCAGAAATGAAGTTCTTTGAAATTGCTGATGATATTGACAGAATAAGGAATCTTGCAGAAAAGGATCAAGATGCAAGGGATTTTCTTGTCTTTGTAGAAAAACTGAAAGAGTTTGCATTTTATGATGAGCTGAAAATTGTTATGGAAAAGGATGGATATGACATAGAGAGATTTATAAAGGAGAAGAGGTTTAAAAAGATACTGGAATACATTCTTACAGAAAAAGGCTTGAATTATGGAAGACTTCCAAAAGCATTTATAAAATTCCACAGATATCCTGATGAGACAAGGACGGCTTTTGAAGAACATCTCGTAGAAGCTGTTTTTTATGTAAAAGAAGACGGATTGTGTCTTGTCCACTTTACTGTATCTCCAGGACATGAAGAAAGATTTAAGGAGTTTTCTGAAAAGATAAGAGGGAAGTATGAAAAGAGGTTTTCTGTAAGATACAGAATAGACTTTTCAGTTCAGAAAAGATCTACGGATACGATAGCAGTTGATATGAATAATAATCCTGTAAGAATGGAAGATGGATCACTTCTTTTTAGACCAGGAGGGCATGGTGCACTTATTTATAACTTAAACAGCATAGATGCAGACCTCATCTTTATAAAAAACATAGACAATGTCTTACCTGACAGAATAAAGCCTGTCGTATCTTTTTGGAAAAAGGTCCTGGCAGGATATCTTTTGAAGATAAAAGAAAAGATAGACGGCTTTCTGAAGAGATTAGAAAAAGGAGAAGATGACTTAGTAAATGAAGCAATTGATTTTTGCAGAAGATTTCTTAATGTCAATATCTCTGAAAGAGATCCTGAAACTGTAAGAAGATTTTTGGACAGACCATTAAGGGTATGTGGAATGGTAAGAAATGTAGGAGAGCCTGGAGGAGGACCTTTCTGGGTAGAGGATAAAAAAGGAAGAGTAAGTGTGCAGATAGTTGAAAGTGCTCAGGTTGATATGAATTCTGAAGAACAAAAGAACATCTTCTTTTCTGCTACTCACTTTAATCCTGTGGACATTGTCTGCAGTGTAAAGGATTGGAAAGGAAGGAAGTATGATCTCATGAAATATGTAGATAAAGATGCTGTTTTTATTACTGTAAAGTCAACTGATGGAAAAGAGATCAAGGCTTTAGAATACCCTGGACTTTGGAATGGAGGAATGGCTTACTGGAATACTGTTTTTGTAGAAGTTCCAGAGATTACATTTAGTCCTGTAAAGAAAGTTATAGATCTTCTGAAAGAAGGACACAGGGTTTAAAGAAAAAATTCTTCTCCTTCTTTTGCAAAAAAGCAGTCAATCTCTTTTCCTCTGTATTTTTTTGAAAGTTCATCAAGCTGCTTATCTGTCCTTTCAGGATCATGATGAAAAAATATTATCTTTTTTACCTTTGCCTTTTTTCCTATCTCAATCACATATTCTATAAAAGAATGTCCCCATCCTTTCTTTTTCTCATATTCCTCTTTCGTGTATTGACTGTCATGAATCAGAAGGTCTGCATCTTTTATAAAACTTACGATCTCTTCTTCTTCATTAAAAGGTTCTGTATCATATACGGTGCAGAGGACTTTTCCCTTATATTCAAACCTGTATCCATAACAGGATACTGGATGAATGAGCTTTTTTGTCTTTAATCTCAGGCTATTTCCTAAGTCGTATTCACCTTCTTCAAGCTCTATGTATTCCACATCTGCTGCCAGATCCTCATAAAGGACAGGAAAATAGTTATGTGTCCACTGTCCACCTACTATCTCTTTTAAAGACTCCTTAGAAGAGCTTTTTGGTCCATATATCCTTATATCAACTCCTTTTACATACATAGGAGCAAAAAAAGGAAAACCCATTATGTGATCCCAATGAGTATGAGTAAGAAATATCTCTATGGGATAAAGTTCCCCTTTTTTTATCATTTGTTTTCCAAGATTCCTTATTCCTGATCCTGCATCTATTATTATCCTCCTTCCTATTTCTTCAAAAAAGACTTCTATACAAGGAGTATTCCCTCCGTATTTTACTGTATCAGGTCCAGGACAGGGAATAGATCCTCTTACTCCCCAAAGTCTTATTTTCATCTTGTTTTTCCTTTTTTTTCTTTGTATTTAAAATAAGTTCTTTATTCAAGTCAACAAAAATAGATCATGCTTCTTACTGCATTTTTATTAACAGTCGGTTTTTTCATACTGTATTTAGGAGCAGAAATCCTTATAAAAGGTGCTTCTGGTCTTGCAAAGAGATACGGACTTAGTCAGCTTACTGTAGGACTTACACTCGTTGCATTTGGAACTTCTTCTCCAGAACTTTTTGTAAGTGCAATTTCTGCACTTGAAGGAAAGGGAATGCTTGCTATTGGTAATGTGGTAGGAAGTAATATCTGTAATATTGCACTTGTTCTTGGTCTGACAAGCCTTTTCTGTCCTATAAGTTGTAAAGAAGATTTGATAAAGAAGGATCTTCCTGTAATGATAGCTGTTTCTCTGTATCTTATCATTATCTGTCTTGATTCAGAAATAGGTAGATTTGATGGATTGATTCTTTTACTTTGTCTTGCTCTGTATACGAGGTCTATTTATAAAAAAGGGAAAAAGGAGAAAGAGAGATTGGCTTTAAAGGATGTCTTATTTTTTGCATCTGGAATACTTCTGGTTATAACCGGAGCAAAGCTTATAGTCAGCAATACTGAAGAACTGATGAAGTTTTTGGGGATATCTGAAAAAATAATAGGACTTACAATTGTTGCATTTGGAACTTCTCTTCCAGAACTTGCAACATCTGTTGTTGCTGCATACAGGAGACATCCAGACATAAGCATAGGGAATCTTATAGGAAGTAATGTGTTCAATATTATGTGCGTCTTAGGGATCTGTTCTCTTTTAAGACCTATATGTATCCCTGAAGGGATATTCAAGAGCAAGCTTATCGTAGATTATCTTATAATGCTTCTTATAAGCATACTTCCTTGGATTATGGTAAAAAAGGAAGGAGTTTTTGAGAGAAAAAGAGGAATGATCCTTCTTAGCATTTATGCAGTCTATGTTTTTTATCTTTATTCTTTCTGATCCTGTTCAAGTGGTTTTGCTTCTTCTATCAGCATAACAGGAATTCCTTCCCTTATTTCATAATAAACTTTACAGTTATCACATATAAGCCTTTCCTTTGAAGAATCATATCTTATTGCTTTTTTACACTTTGGGCAGGCAAGTATCTCCAAAAGTTCTTTACTTATACTCATCCTCCTTCCTGGTTAGGCAAAGTGTTTACACTTTGCCTGCGGATGTAAATTTCCCCCATCCG
>CAZEOQ010000017.1:0-27688 GCA_964513995.1 uncultured Desulfobacterales bacterium
TTTCAGTGGCTTATATCTCCAAGACCTAAAAGATGGAATCCTATTCCAAAGCTCGTCTGTTCATCCTGTCTTTTTAGCTGAAATTTTGCTTCCCAGCATTGGCTTCTGTATCTTAGCCAGTATGAGTTTGAAACAGTTGTATCAGTTCTCATCTCAAGTTCAAAAGAGCTTCCAAATGCAAATCCACCTTTTAGGTTTATATCAAAATATCCTTCAAGACTTTCCTTTTCTCCTTCTCTATAGACATAATCAACCTTATATGTATCTTTTTCTCCTCTTTCTCTTGGAACATATACTGTTGCTGAAAAAAGAGCAGACTTTATCTCTGTATCATAATGATCCCATCTGAAGTTTCCTCTTATGTCTATGTTTGAAAAAGGAGTTGCTATAAGGTCCATAAAAAGAGGAGTGAAATGTCTGTCTTCTTCATATCCATTAAAGTCATATCCCTGATTCAGATTAAGCCTTATCCATTGTCTATAGCTTATGTTTCCTTCTGAATCTGTAATCCTTGCATCAAGAAAGTTCTTTAAAGAGAAGTTTATGAGATTTACATCTCCTTCCTCGTCAACTTCTTCAAACCATGGCACATATTTCCTTTTTGTCTCTCTGTATCTGTATGTTATCTCTGGCCATATGTAATGAGTAAGTTTGTCAACTCCATTCCAATCTACAAAGAATGATCTTCCTGCTTTTAGAGAAATCCTTGCTCCTGTTTCATAGAAGTATTTTGACTGATATGTGCAGCTTCCTATTTCTCTGTTTATAAACTGACCTGTATATTCATATCTAAAGTATGGTTCAAACTCTATGACATCTTTTAGCCAAAGAGGAAGGTTTATTTCTGGAGAAAAGGTAAAGCTGTTTCCTCTATCTCCTGTCTCTCTCCATATATAACTGTATTTTGCTTTAAGGCTATAGAAGATAGAAGAAAAGAGAGGCTTTTGAAGACTCTGAAAATAAAGTTCTGCAAAGGGTTCAGGAGTCCTATCTTCTGACAGATGTTCTGGTCTCTGATAATAGCTGCTTGAAAACTGAAGGCTATAGTCACCCAGATCTCTGCTTATCCTCAAAGAAGTCCTTCTTGTAGGAGATCTTATCTCATCCATTGGTCTTTTTAGATCATGCTGAAGATCTGTCCTTGCATCAAAACCAAAAAGTCCTCTTTCAAATTCAAGAAGATAGTCCTGATCACTTATATAGTCCAGATCAAGTCTTGCCATCATGTCAAAAGGAAGTTCCTGATCAAGCTTTCCTCTAAGCCAGTATCTCGTCTTGTTTGTTCTTCTATATGGACTGAGTTCTAAGTCATCCTCGTCTGTCATGTATTTATCAGATCTGTCTGAAAGGATGTCAAAGAGAAAAGAAAACCTTGAATTTTCACTTCTTATATGCCTGATTTCTATCCCCTGCATGTATCCTCTTTTCTGCATGTATCTCTGATAAAGTGTCATGTCTGTGTTTTCTGAAATTGCAAGATAAAACGGCAGTTCAATACTGAATCCATTCCTTCCAATATATCCCATCCTTGGAGGAAGAAGACCTGTTTGTCTTTCCTTTTTTGTAGAGAACATGATATAAGGGATGTAAAAGACAGGGACACCTTTTACTTTAAATACGACACTTTTTGCCTTTCCATATCCTTCCAGAGAAACCTCTACTTCAGAGCTTCTTAGACTCCATGCAGGCTTTTCAGAAGCACATGTCGTAACAGAACATCCTTTTATTATGTATTTGTCCTTTCCAACTTTTTTTATTTCATCTCCACTTATATAGTAATTTCCTCCCTTTATAAAAATGCAGCTTTTTTTAAGTGTTCCTGTCTGATCCTTAAGATTCATAACTCCTTCTTCTGCTACCATTATCTGATCTGGTGTCTCAAACCATATGTTTCCTTTAAGTTTTGCTATTCCTGTTTTTTCATTGTATGAAACGGATTCTGCATAAAGGTAATTTTCTCCTTTTTTAAGGATCACATCTCCTTTTGCAAAATATGTCTTTGTCTTTGCGTCATAACTCAAAATATTTGCCCTTATTTCCCATGGAGCACCTTTTTCTATCTTTGAAGATGCTACTTCAGGAAAAAGTAATATGAGGAGAAAGATAAAAATCCTCATTCTCTTATCTCATCAGGACTGAAGTTTTCTGGATCAAGAAAGGAAAGGGCTTCTCCTACAGTAAAAAGGGATCCTGTAATGAGGATGATGTCATCAGAAGATGCAACAGATTTTGCTTCCTCTATTGCTTTATCCAAGCTATGAATAATTTTACCTTTTTTTCCAAAATCAAAAGCCTTTTTAAGATCCTCTGGATCTGCTGCTCTTGAATACCTCGGTCTTGTATATATGACATAATCAGAATGTGGAACGATTTTTTTTAGCATCCCCTTTATGTCCTTATCCTTCATTATTCCTATTACGAGTATTATTCTTTTTTCTCCAAATTCTTCCCTGACTGCTCTTAACAGAGTCTTTATTGCAGAAGGATTGTGAGCACCATCAAGGATGATCTTTGGAGATTCAGAAAATACATGCATCCTTCCAGGCCAGAATACCTTCTTTGCTCCACTTCTTATTGCCTTTTCAGAAACTTTGAAACCTTTTTCCTCAAGTCTTTCAATAGCACAAAGTGCAATTGAAAGGTTTCTTGCCTGAAAAGACCCATTTGTTCCAAGCTCAATGTCTCTTAAAGTTCTTCTTATTCCATAATAGTCCACCAGTTTATTTTTCTTTCTCCTGTATCTTACATCTTTTCCAATCCTAAAAATAGGAGCATCTTTTTCTTTTGCCTCATTTTCAAAAAATCTTATAATCTTTGGCTGACTGACTCCTGTAATAACATCCTTTCTTTGCTTTATTATTCCTGCCTTTTCTTTTGCAATATCAAGCAGTGTATTTCCCAGAAATTGCTTATGATCAAGACCTATGTTTGTTATTATGCACAGGACAGGATCTATTACATTTGTTGCATCAAGTCTTCCTCCCATTCCCACCTCAATTATGTCTATGTCTGTTTTTTTTCTGGAAAAATATATGAGTGCCATTGCTGTAACTGCTTCAAAAAATGTTGGTGGTTCTTTTTTTGAAAATGCTCTGCTCAGCTCAAATATAAGATCAGCTGCTTCTTTTCTTTCTATCTCTTTTCCATTTATCCTTATCCTTTCTGTAAATCTTACAAGATGAGGAGATGTATAAAGACCTACCCTGTATCCTGCTTCCTTAAGTATTGATGAAAGAAATGCTGCAACAGATCCCTTTCCATTTGTCCCTGCAATATGAATGTATTTCCTTCCTATGTGTGGATTTCCAAATCTTTTTAGAAGATTTTCTGTCTTTGAAAGACCAAACTTTATTCCAAACTTCTGAAGGCTATATATGAGCTTTAATGCTTCGCTGTATTCTGCCATTTCTCTATCAGATCATAAACTGAATCTAAAGCCTTTTTCAGATTCTCAGGTCTTCCACCTCCTCCCTGTGCCATGGTCTTTTTTCCACCACCTCCTCCTCCTACAATAGGAGCAATGTTTTTTATTATTTCCTGTGCACTGAACCTTTCTGAAAGATCCTTTGTAACCATGCATATAAGCATTGCCTTTTCCTGTTTTTTAGCACCAACAACAACTATTCCAGACCTTATCTTATCCTTTATCCTGTCTGCTATTTCCCTCAGCTCCTTTTGTGAATCCGCATCAACAATCTTTGATATGACATTCACTCCATCTATGTTCCTCATTCCAGAAAGAAGCTCTTCTTTTTCTCCTGAAATAAGCTTCAGTCTTAGTCTTTCTATCTGCCTTTCTTTTTCTCTGTTTTCTTCAACGAGCTTTTCAACCCTCTTTACTGCATCATCTACGGAGCTTTTAAGAAGAAAGGATATTTCTCTAAGATCCCTGAACTTCTGCTGAATGTATCTTATAGCCTCATCTGCTGTAACTGCCTCAATCCTTCTTACATTAGAAGCAACAGAACTTTCACTTATAATCTTAAAGACACCTATGTCTCCTGTTCTTCTTACATGCGTTCCACCACAAAGCTCTTTACTTATCCCTTCAATCTCTACAACCCTTACTATGTCCCCATATTTTTCTTCAAATATGGCTATTGCACCAGACCTTATAGCATCTTCTCTTTTCATCTGATATGTCTTTACAGGGATATTTTCCCGAATGTATCTGTTTACGGTCTGTTCTATTTTCTCAAGTTTTTCCCAGCCAATCTGACTGAAATGACTGAAGTCAAATCTGAGTCTATCTGGTGCAACAAGAGATCCTGCCTGTTTTACATGTTCTCCTAAGATGTCTCTAAGCACTGCGTGAAGGAGATGAGTAGCTGTATGATTTGCCATGATCTTTTTTCTTCTTTCTTCGTCTACCTGTGCCTGAACAAGATCTCCAGAAGAAAGACTTCCTTTTTCAAGTTTTCCTATGTGTATTATGAGATCCCCTGCTTTTTTTGTATCATTTACTCTAAATATAGCCTTATCTTTCCTTATGTATCCTGTATCACCAACTTGTCCTCCTGCTTCTCCATAAAAAGGTGTCTTAGAAAGTATTATCTCTGCATCTTCTCCTTCACTTATCCTTTCTTTTTGTCTTCCATCTGAAAATATGGCAACTATCTCTGAATCTGCCTTAAGTGTTTCATATCCCAAAAACTCTGTCTTTATTCCTTTTTCAACCAACTTCTTTAATCCTTCAGAAACTACTACTTCCTTCTTAAAGCTCTTTTGAGCCATCCTTCTCTGAATCTCCATCTCCTTCTTATATCCATCAATGTCCAGGCTGAATCCTTCATCCTTTGCTATATCCTGAACTATATCTGGTGGAAGTCCATATGTATCGTATAATCTGAATATAAGCTTTCCTGGAATCTTCCTTTCTCCTTTTTCTTTAAGCCTTTCAAGCTCCTCTTCAAGGATCCTCATGCTGTATGTAAGTGTTTCAGAAAACCTTTCTTCTTCATTCTTTACGATCTTCTCTATTGTTCCTTTTGCCTGAAGGAGCTCATTATAATCCTCTCCCATAACTTCTATGACCTTTTCACATACTGGAAATAGGAAGTCTTTCTCTATTCCAAGAACAAGTCCAAATCTTTTTGCCCTTCTTATTATCCTTCTAAGCACATATCCCCTTCCTTCATTAGAAGGGATGACACCGTCTGCTATAAGAAATGCTATTGCCCTTGAATGATCAGCAATAACCCTGAATGCAATATCCTTTTTTCTTTCAGTTCCATACCTTTCTTCTGATATTTCCTCAATCCTTCCTATTATCTCTCTGAAAAGATCAGTATCATAATTTGACTTTACTCCCTGAATAACTGCACAAAGTCTTTCAAGTCCCATTCCTGTATCTATGTTTGGTTTTGGAAGTGGATGAAGTCTTCCTGAGCTGTCTCTGTTGTATTGAGTAAATACAAGATTCCATATCTCAAGGAATCTATCACAGTCACACTGTGGTCCACAATCAGGTCTTTTGCATCCTACATCCTCTCCCTGATCAATTATTATCTCTGAACATGGACCACATGGACCTGTATCTCCCATTGTCCAGAAGTTGTCTTCTTCTCCAAGTCTTACAATCCTTTCAGACGGAATTCCAATTTCTTCCTCCCATATCCTGTATGCCTCGTCATCATCTCTGTATACAGACACATAAAGCCTTTCTTCTGGAAGCTTATATACTTCTGTAAGAAGTTCCCATGCCCAGATGATTGCTTCTTTTTTGAAGTAGTCTCCAAATGAAAAATTTCCAAGCATTTCAAAAAATGTATGATGTCTTGCAGTATATCCTACATTTTCAAGATCATTGTGTTTTCCACCTGCCCTCATGCACTTCTGACAGCTTGCAGCCCTTTTATATGGTCTTTTTTCTTCTCCAAGAAATACTTTCTTAAACTGAACCATTCCTGCATTCGTAAAAAGAAGTGTTGGATCATCTGATGGAATAAGGGATGAGCTTGGAACTATCTGATGCCCTTTTGATCTGAAAAAATCAAGGAATCTTTCTCTTACTTCCCTAAATTCCATAGCTAATCAACCTTCTTCAGTCCTGCTTTTTCTCTTACAAGATCTTCTATCTGTTTCATTATCTCAGGATTCTCTTTCAGAAACTGAATAGCATTCTGTCTTCCCTGTCCCATCTTTTTGTCTTTAAATGAATACCATGCTCCACTTTTTTCAACAACTCCAAATGATACAGCAGTATCAAGTATGTCTCCTTCCTTTAGGATTCCTTTTCCGTATATTATGTCAAATTCTGCCTCTTTAAATGGAGGAGCTATCTTGTTCTTTACAACCTTTACCTTTGTCCTGCTTCCAATTATCCTTTCTCCTTCCTTTATAGGAGCTGCTTTTCTTATATCAAGTCTCTGTGATGCATAAAACTTAAGTGCTGTTCCACCTGTAGTTGTTTCTGGATTTCCAAAAAGCATACCTATCTTCATCCTTATCTGATTTATAAATACAACACATGTCATGGACTTGCTTATTGCAGATGTAAGTTTTCTAAGAGCCTGAGACATAAGTCTTGCCTGAAGTCCAATATGCTGATCTCCCATCTCTCCTTCAAGTTCTGCTTTTGGAACAAGTGCTGCAACAGAATCTACAATGAGTGCATCAACTGCACCACTTCTTACAAGTATCTCTGCAATCTCAAGTGCCTGCTCACCTGTATCAGGCTGTGATACAAGGAGGTTTTCTACATCTACTCCAAGATTCCTTGCATAATTTATGTCAAGTGCGTGTTCTGCATCTATGAACGCAACAATTCCTCCTCTTTTCTGTGCCTCTGCTGCAATGTGTAAGGCAAGTGTTGTTTTTCCAGAAGCCTCTGGACCAAATATCTCCACAATCCTTCCTCTTGGAACTCCTCCTGTTCCAAGTGCAATGTCAAGAGATAGAGATCCTGTAGGAATAACAGGAATGTCTATTACTCTGTGGTCACTCATCTTCATTATAGCACCGCGACCAAACTGCTTTTCTATCTGAGATATTGCCTGTTCTACTGCTTTTTCTTTATCCATAACCTTTCTCCTTTATTTTTTTCCAAGAAGTGGCCAGCTGTTAAGCTTTGTATATCTTGCACCTTCTGGTCTCAGTTCACTTTTAAAGAGTATAAGCTCTTTTAAGTCTGCTTCAGGACTTTCAACTTCTTTGAATTCAGTCAGAAGATTTTTCAGCTTCTCCTTTTCAGAAAATCCTTTTCTGAATCTTCCTATTGTGATGTGTGGGATAAAAGCCCTTGTTTCTTCTTTTATTCCAAACTTCTTTAGCTCTTTCTGTAGCCTATCTCTAAAAAAACTCAGCCTTTCTACATCTCCCTTTACTCCTATCCATAAAACCCTTGGATCTTTTAGACTTGAAAATACCCCTGTCCCTTTTACTTTTATCCTAAATGTCCCATACTTTTTACATGCCTTTTCTATAGCCTTTCCCATAGGCTCTATGTCCTTTTCTGCCACATTTCCCATAAATATTACAGTAAGGTGAATATTTTCCTCCTTTACCCACTTTACATCAAGTCCTGATCTTTTAAATTTCCTGTATATACTGAAAACCGTCTCTTTTATCTCATCAGGAAGCTCAAATGCCAGGAATGAACGGATCACCTTTTATATACCTCCTTATCCAGTCTAATGCCATTGTTGAGGTATTTAGCTTTATCTGCTCCCTTTCTCCAAAGAAGAGATATCTTTTCGTAATTGTCTCTTTTTCTGTTGAAAGCCCAATAAACACTGTTCCAACAGGTTTTTCTTTTGTGCCTCCAGATGGACCTGCTATTCCTGTCACTGCAAGTCCTATATCAGCAGGAATGCATCTCCTTATCCCTTCTGCCATCTCTTTTGCTGTCTGACTGCTTACCGCTCCATACTTTTCAAGTGTCTCCTTTTTTACTCCAAGCAATCTCATCTTTGCCTCATTACTGTATACAACAGCACCTCCCATAAAATAATCTGAACTTCCAGGGACATTTGTGATCCTGTGTCCTATAAGTCCTCCAGTGCATGATTCTGCAACAGATATGGTCAGTCCTTTTTTCCTAAGAAGCCTTCCAACGACATCTTCCAATCTTTCATCTTTCGTAGTAAATATGTAAGACGAAAGCCTTTCCTTTATCTTCTCCTCAACTTCTTTTATCTCCTCCTTTATCTTTTCCTTATCCTTTCCTTTTGCAGTAAGCAATATGTGATATTCTGGAAATTTTGGATAAAAACCAAGAAGGACATTTTCAGCCTTTATTCCCTTTAGCTTTTCTGCAATAAGGGATTCATTTATTCCATAAAGTTTTATTATCCTCTGTTCTACAGAAGGGAGGTCTTCTGTTTTTGATACTATATCAGGAATTACAAATCTGTCTAAGAGATATCTCATCTGTTCAGGAACACCTGGAAGAAAATACAAGATGACATCCTTATGCTCTAGTTTATATCCACATGCATTTCCCTCAGTATCCAGAATCTTTGCCTTTTCAGGAATCCATGCCATCTTTTCAAGTGATGGATTCATTTTTATTCCTGCCTTCTGTGTCTTTTCTTCTATAAGCTGAAGTGCTTCCTTGTTCAGGACAAGTGGGATATTCAGTGCCTTTGAGACTATTTCATTTGTGATGTCATCCTTTGTAGAACCGAGTCCTCCTGTGATTATCACAAAATTTGTTTCTTTTATTGCCTTTTTTAAAACATCTGACACAGTTTCAAAGTCATCACCAACAGATGTTATCCTCAGGACATCTATACCAACTGCTGTAAGTCTTTGTGCACAGTAGGATGAGTTTATGTCAACTGTCTTTCCACTTATAAGCTCATTTCCTATTGTTATGATCTCTGCCTTTGCCATAGCTTTTTTTTTATTGATACCTTACATCTGTTTTCTGTGTCAATTATAATATTAAAAAAATAAAAAAGGAGAAAGGGAAATGGATCTGAAAAAGCTCGTAAACTTCTTTTTTGAAGTCGGTATGCTAAAAAAGACACCAAGGACAGGATATCGTTTCTTAGGAACAGGAGGTGAATCTGTTGCAGATCACTCTTTTAGAACAGCCGTAATAGGATATGCATTATGTGAAGGTGAGGATGTGGATAGAAACAAGGTCGTCCTTATGTGTCTCTTTCATGACATTGCAGAAGCAAGGACAGGTGATCATAACTATGTGTATCAGAGATACGTGAAGGCGGATGAAGAAAAAGCATTAGATGATCAGCTAAAGGGTCTTCCTTTTGGAGAAGAGATAAGATCTCTTATTAGGGAATTTAACAGTCTTTCTACAAAAGAAGCAAAGATTGCAAGAGATGCAGATCAGTTAGATCTTATACTTGAGCTAAAAGAACAGCTTGATATAGGGAATCCAAATGCAAAAGACTGGATTCATTATGCAATAAAAAGACTGATTACAGAAAAGGCAAAAAAGATAGCAAAAAAGATTATTGAAGGACATAGCAGTGATTGGTGGTTCAGGAAAGATACGAACTGGTGGGTAAACAAAAAGGATTAAAGATTTATGTTTCCATAAGTAATCCTTTTTTCTTTTCCATCTGCAAGTATTATCAAACTTCCATCTTTTTCTATCCTCAATGCTTTTCCTTTTGTCCCATCTTCTGCACTGACAGTCTTTCCTATTATAAGAGAATGCTCATTCCAGCTTCTGTAAAGCTCATCTATATCACCAGAGAGTATTTTTTTATAATAATCAGAAAATCTTTTTAGAATATCCAAAAGCAAAATCTCCCTTTCAAAAGTTCTTCCTGTCTCATCTTTTAGGCTTGTTGCAGGATAAAGAAGTTCTTCAGCTTTTGGAGCCCAGTTTACATTTATCCCCATTCCAATTATTACATAATCCAGTTTTTCTCCTTTTAGAGAAAACTCTGTAAGTATCCCTGCAATCTTTTTTTGATTGACATATATGTCATTAGGCCATTTTATAAGAGCCTTTACTTCTGCAATCTTTTCTATTGAAAAGACAAATGAAAGTGCAAGTGCCATACTCAGGCTGAATGTATATTCCTTTGTCAGATCTGGGTTGAGTAAAAGAGAAAAAAGCAGATTTGCATATTTCTTAGAAAACCACCTTCTTCCTCTTCTTCCCTTTCCAGCAGTCTGATGTTCTGCAACAATAAGGACATTGTCCTTTTTTGAGATCCTTTTTGCAAATTCATTTGTAGAATCTATCTCTTCAAGTATAATTGCATCTTTGAAGATAGTGTCTTTTAGACCTTCAAGTATAAGCTTTTTGTTTAAAGGCTTGTATTCCATTTTTTATAATTTTATAACATAAAAGCTGAGGAAATGGACATAAAGAAAAACATACTTGAGTGCATAGGAAATACTCCGCTTGTAAGGATAAACAAGATAAATCCGAACAGGAATGTGGAAATATGGGCAAAGGTGGAATATTTCAATCCAGGAGGATCTATAAAGGACAGACCTGCTCTTTACATGATAGAAGATGCTGAAAGAAAAGGAGAGCTTACAAAAGACAAGATCATACTTGAGGCAACAAGTGGAAATACAGGGATTGGTCTTGCACTTGTTGCTGCTGTAAAAGGATACAAGGTCCTTCTTGTGATGTCAGAGGCAGTAAGTGAGGAAAGGAGGAAAATCTTAGAGGCACTTGGAGCAGAAATAAAGCTTACTCCTGCTCATCTTGGAACAGATGGTGCAATAGAATATGCATACATGCTTGCAAGAAAAGAGCCAGAAAAATACTGGCTTGTGGATCAGTTCAATAATGATGCAAACTGGATGGCTCACTATTTGGGAACAGCTAATGAGATATGGGAACAGACAAGAGGAAAAGTAGACATTGTTGTAGCTACTATGGGAACTACAGGAACTCTTATGGGAATAAGCAAAAGACTTAAGGAGCTAAAACCAGAGATTCAGATAATTGGTGTAGAACCATACATGGGACATAAGATACAGGGACTTAAAAACATGAAGGAATCGTATGCTCCAGGTATATTTGACAGAAGTCTTGTTGACAGGATCATAAACATAGCAGATGAAGAGGCTTTTGAGATGGCAAGGATACTTGCAAAAGAAGAAGGGCTTTTTGTTGGAATGAGTTCAGGAGCTGCTATGGCAGCTGCAATAAAGATAGCTAAGGAGATAAAAGAAGGAAACATTGTCGTTATACTTCCAGATGGTGGAGAAAGATATCTGAGCACTCCTCTTTTTACAACAAAAGAAAAGACAGGAATTTACATCTACAATACACTTTCTCACAAAAAAGAAGAGATCATCCCTATTGAGAAAAACAGGATAAAGATATATAGCTGTGGTCCTACTTTATGTGATTACATAGACCTTAATCTATGCAGGACACTCGTATTTGCTGATCTTGTAAGAAGGTATCTTGAATTTAAGGGATACGAAGTCCTCTATGTAATAAATGTCACGGACTTTGACGACAGAATAATAAAAGCTTCTGAAGAAAACGATCTTTCTTTAAAAGAACTTACAGGCTTTTATTTTGACGCATTTAAGAAAGACCTTGAAAGACTTATGATAAAAGAGCCTTCATTTTATCCAAAGACAACTGAGAATATAGATGAGATGATAAAGATTACTGAAATTCTTGTTCAGAAGGGATTTGCTTATGAGAAGTTCAGATCAGTCTATTTTGACATATCAAGACTTAATGATTATGGAAAGCTTTCTCATATGGATCTTGAAAGCATAGAAGTTGGAAAGACTGTAGATCTTGAGCTATATGAAAAGGAAAATCCAAAAGACTTTACGCTTCTAAAAAGATGCACATTAAAGGATCTAAAAAAAGGTCTCTTCTTTAAGACAAAATGGGGAAACATAAAGCCAACAAGACATATAGAATGTGCTTCAGCAATAATAAAACATATGAATGGCAGATATGACTTACATATAAGCAGTAAAGATCTTCTTTTTCCTCATCACGAAAACATCCTTGCAATAGTAAAGGCAATAAAAGGTGAAGAAGCAGCAAGCTACTGGATACATACAGAGGTCGTAAAAAATGGTCAGATAAAGCTGAGGAAGATATTGGAAAAAGGATACAGTGGAAGGCATGTAAGATATCTCTTTCTTAGCAGACATTACAGGAAGCCTTTTGAATTCAGCTGGCAAAAGCTTGAATCAGTAAAGAATACTGTTGAGCATCTGGATTATTTCATATGCAAGCTTTATTTTTATAAAGCTGAAGGAGAAAGGAAAGAAGAAAAGACTGTTGAGCAGATGATATATGACCTGAAAAGGGATTTTACGAAAAATATGGAAAATGACTTTAATACTTCAGGAGTCCTTGCTTCTCTGTTCAGGTTTATCAGAGGAATAAATAAGCTTATGGACAGAGAAGAACTTCCTGTCTCAAAAAAACAGGATATCCTTAAAAGCCTAAAGCAGATAAATTCTGTTCTTGAGATAATGGATCTGACAGAACCTATCTTAGAAGAGGAAATACTGAGGCTTATAAGAGAAAGAGAAGAAGCAAGGAAGAAAAAAGACTGGGATAAAGCTGACAGTATAAGAAAAAGATTAAAGGAACTTGGGATAGAGGTTATTGATACAAGATACGGAACGATGTGGAGAAGGATCTAATTATTTTTCCTTAGGCTCCATGTTCTTACACGGATGAAGGAACATAGGCCATTGAGTCTTATTTCCATCCCAGGATTCAACCTTACAGAAGCCTAAGCTGTGAAGTGTATTATGTCCTAATTTATTTGGGAAATAAGAAAAGTGCTTGCAGGATATGCATCTTACAAGCTTTTCTTTTTCCTTCCTCATAGCCTCAATAAAAAAAAGCGGAGAGAGCGGGATTCGAACCCGCGGTAGGGGCTTTTAACCCCTACACTCGCTTAGCAGGCGAGCGCCTTCGACCACTCGGCCATCTCTCCGCGCCCGCAACGGAGGGAGAGGGATTCGAACCCCCGGAGGGCCTTTTAAGCCCTCAGCGGTTTTCAAGACCGCCGCCTTCGACCACTCGGCCATCCCTCCGTTTACTTATTTTAATAACACTTGAGTTATATTTCAAGAGAAAATCTTCTTTACAATCCAAAAGAAAAAGTATACTTTTCAGACAAAAAAGGAGGGGAAGATGCTTCCATCCTGTGCAAGCTGTCCTTTTAGTCTGGATGAAAGAGCATGCAGAAGACCTGGAGGAAAATATCCTAAGTGGTGTCCAACAGTCCTTAAAGAGAAACTTAAAGATGAGGCAAAAAGTCTTATCATTAAAAAAGGATGGCTTGATTTTGTAAAAAATTCTTCTATTCAGGAAGGAGAAGGATATACAGATAAGGAAAAGGGATATGCTTATCTTAGACCTTTTAAACCAAGGATACAGGAGATCTGGGAATTTGCAGAAAAGATGAATTATAAAGTCCTTGGACTTGCATTCTGTATAGGACTTAGAGAAGAGGCAAGGGTTGTGGAAGGTCTTTTTAAGGAAAGAGGCTTTAAGGTAGCTTCTGTATGCTGCAAGGTAGGATGTGTTCCAAAAGAGGAGTTTGGTATCCTTGACAGTCAAAAGATAGCTCCTGGATCATTTGAGCCTATCTGTAATCCTGCCCTTCAGGCACTTATCCTCAATGAAGTAAAGACAGATCTGAATATCCTCTTAGGACTTTGTGTGGGACATGATACGATATTTCTTGAGTTCTCTGAAGCACCGTGCACTGTCCTTGCTGTAAAAGATAGGCTTTTAGGACATAATCCTCTTGCT
The DNA here is from genome assembly GCA_964513995.1 of uncultured Desulfobacterales bacterium. Classification (GTDB taxonomy): domain Bacteria; phylum Desulfobacterota; class DSM-4660; order Desulfatiglandales; family JALVZP01; genus CAZEOQ01. The sequence goes on from CAZEOQ010000017.1 coordinate 13,691, forward strand.
GCTATATATAACATAGAATCATACTACAGGTGGCTTAAATGCTAAAAAAGATAATGGCAAAGATATGTAACATATGTCCTCTTTGTAGATTTGCAAGAAAAAGGCCAGATTCTTTTATAGGAAAGATTATGTTCTGGCATGGAAGATGGTGTCCTTTTTGGAAGGCATGGGAAGAGGTATATGGAAGAGATTAAGTTTTCTTTTTACAAAACTCTTCTATCTTTTCTAGATTTTCTAGATAGAGTTTTTGGAAGTTTAGCTCTGGAAATCTCTTTATTTCATCTTTAAGTTCAGTTATATAGCTACAATAGTCTATTCCAAAGGTATTTTTCCCTTCTTTGTCCATGTCATATATGATACAGACAGAATAATAGCTTGCAAGAAGTCTTATGATGTTTTTTCTTCTTGAAAGATATGCTCTTCCTCCTATGGTATTTATAAAAAATGAGGCATATCTATAAGCTGTATCTTCAGAGACAAGAAGTCCGTATCTGTCAGGACATTCTTTTCTTTTCCTAAGCCATACATAATACCATCTTAAAAGATACTCTATCTGATCTGACTCATTCTCCATTATCTCCTTTATAAGCCTTATATCGCTTTTTGAAAGCACTCTAAAGAAGTGAAATATGTTCCTTATTATGAATTTGTCTTCATTTTTTTCTCCAGAAGGTATTGGAGGATTTTCTGAAAGCTTTTTTAGAACAGAGCTGATCCTTTCTTTTATATCTTCTCTGCAATACCTCCTTACATAGCTTTTTTCATTGAGATAATCTAAGAATTCTATTAAACTCTCTTGTGCTTCTTTACAGCTTATTTCCCTTTTTACTTCCTCTTTTTTTTCTTCCTTTTTCTCTTCGGTTAAAACCTTCTTTAGAACCTTTTTTTCTTCTTTCCTGACTTTCTTCTTTTCTTGCAAAGGAAGTTCTTTTTTTTCAGTTTTTTTCAAAAAATACCTGTATCCAAGATAAGATCCAGAAGCAAAAATTAAAAGAGAAATTATGATCCAGATGATCCTTTTCATCTTCTGTATTTTTTCTGTTCTATCTCATACAGATCATTTCCATATATGTCATTTACTACTATAGCAGGAAAATCTTCTACATATATCTCTGTAAGTGCCTCTGGTCCAAATTCCTCAAATGCTAAGAGTCTGAATCTTTTTATCTTGGAAGAAAGAAGAGCTCCTGCCCCTCCTATTGTTACCATATATATGGCTTTATATTTAACAATAGCTTCCTTTACCTCTTCAGAACGAGGACCTTTTCCTATCATTCCTTTAAGTCCAAGTTCTAATAGCTTTGGGGTAAAATGATCTATTCTGTAACTTGATGTAGGACCAGCTGCTCCTGCGATCTTTCCTGGAGGAGGAGGAGACATTCCAACATAATATATAACCTGACCTTCAAGTTTAATAGGAAGTCTTTCACCTTTTTCTATAAGCTCTATGAACTTTCTGTGAACTAAGTCTCTTGCTCCATATATGACTCCTGTAATAAGAACCTTATCTCCTGCTTTAAGCTCTTCTATGTCCTTTTCTGTAAGAGGTGTCTTTACTTTTTTTGTCTCCATTTTCAGAGAAGTTTAGTATACTTTTTTTCATGTCCTATCACAATAAAAAAATTGAGGTTTACATGAAACTTTATTCTGGCTTGTAGAGGTATGTAAGTGAGAAGTAAGGTCTGTTTTGTTTTCCTTATGGGAATTGTTAGTCTTTTTGGAGACATAGTTTATGAAAGTGCAAGAAGCACAATAGGACCTTATTTTAAAGAACTTGGAGCAAGTGCAACTATTATAGGAATTACGACTGGAATTGCAGAATTCTTAGGATATTCAGTAAGGATAATATCTGGCTTTATTGCTGATAAGATGAAGGCATACTGGTTTATGACATCCATTGGATATGGACTTCTAAGTTGTATTCCTCTTCTTGCTTTTTCTGAATCCTGGAAAAGTGCTTCTCTGCTTATAATCCTGGAAAGGATTGGAAAAGGGATAAGGACACCTTCAAGAGATGCTATACTTTCTTATGCTACGGAAGAGATAGGAAGAGGAAAGGGATTTGGTCTGCATGAAGCACTTGATCAGATAGGTGCTATCTTAGGTCCTTTTGTGTTTTCATTTCTCTTAGGATATGGTTACAGAAAAGCCTTTAGTATGCTTTGGATTCCTCTGTTTTTTTGTCTTTTTTTCCTTTTCTTAGCAAAAAGAATTCTTCCAGATCCTCACATCCCTGAATCTAAAGCTAAGACAAACACTTCCAAAGTCTTTCTTCCTTACTCCCTTTTTATCTTCTTTAGTGTAGCTGGATTTTCAAGCTTTCAGATAATCTCGTATCATATGAAGATCTGCCAGATATCTGATAAAAAGATCCCTATTCTTTATTCAATCTCTATGGCTTCAGATGCATTAGCAGCAATTTTTGCAGGCAGTCTTTATGACAAAAAAGGACTCAGATCTCTTATCCTTATTCCACCTTTTACTGCTGTTATACCGTTCTTTGTATTTTCCAAAAAAGATACTTTACTTCTGTTAGGAACAATAATTTGGGGAATTGTCTTAGGTATCCATGAAACCATCATAAGGGCATCCATAGCAGATATAACCTATGGAAACAAAAGAGGATTATCTTACGGGATATTAAATACTGTATATGGAAGTGCCTTTTTTCTTGGAAGCTCTGCAATAGGCTATCTATATGATCTTTCCATTTCCTATGTAATATGTTTTACACTCCTTTCAGAACTTCTGTCATTGATCTTTCTTTTCAAAATCTTTCATAATGAACAAAATCCTTGATCTCTTTTCTTTTTGGAGCAGAAGGTATCTTCTTTGGATATCCTACAGGAACAAGAACTACAAGTTCGTATCCTTCTGGAACATTCAGGATCTCTTTTGCCTTTTCATGATCAAAAAGTCCTATGATAACTGTTCCAAGTCCTAAGGAATGAGCACAGAGACAGAGATTCTGCGTTGCTATTCCAAGATCAAACATAAACCAGTCTCCAAACTTTGTTGGATAAGATCCTTTATAATAGCCTGCTTTCTTTAGCTGTCCACATATTGCAAACAAAACAGGAGCTTCTATTACAGAATCCCTTGCAGGATTCCCTTTTGGAAGAGTTTCCTGAAGCTTCTTCTTTGTTTCATGATCTTTTACAATTATGACCTCCCAACACTGTGAATTTGCCCATGAAGGAGACCATCTTATAGATTCAAGAAGATCTTTTATAGTCTCTTCTGGAATCTGCTTTGACTCAAAACTTCTTACACTCCTTCTTTCCTTTATTGCCTTTAAGACATCCATAAAATAGACCTCCTCGTTTTTTCTTTTAAGTTTATCTTTTCTATGGTATATTCCTCAGAAAAAGTCAATTTCTCTGCTCTTGAAATAAAAAAGACCAGGTAATATATTTGATTGAAGAAATCAGAAGGGGAAAAAAATGAAAGAGCTTAATAAATTTCCTGATTATAAAGAGTTAGAAAAAGAGCTGAACAGATATCTTGAAAAAAAATTTGGAGGAAGAGTAAAAATTATTTCTCCTTCAACACTTCCTGACTCAGAAAAGGAATCTTCAGAGAAAGATGGGGATAAAAAAGATTTTTTAAAAAATTTTAATATACTTCCAGAAGAGCTTGAGTCTTATCTAAGAAGCTATGTAGTAAAACAAGAAGAGGCAATTGCTACACTTGCTACAAAGATCTGCACTCATTTTAACAGGATAAAGTATGCAAAGAAAAGCAAGATAAAGCCTAAGTCCAGTGTTGGAATGATAAAAAACAATATCCTTATGATAGGTCCTACAGGTGTAGGAAAGACATATATAATTAAGCTTATTGCACAAAAACTTGGAGTTCCTTTTGTAAAAGGAGATGCTACAAAGTTTAGTGAAACAGGATATGTAGGTGGGGATGTAGAAGATCTCGTAAGAGATCTTGTTCATGAAGCAGGAGATGACATAGAGCTTGCAGAACATGGGATTATTTACATAGATGAGATAGACAAGATTGCATCTCCTCAAGGATTCATAGGTCATGATGTATCAAGGACAGGAGTTCAGAGAGGTCTTCTGAAGCTTATGGAAGAGACAGAAGTGGATCTGAGAGTTGCTCATGATCCTGTAAGTCAGCTTCAGGCAATAGAATATTACAGAAAGACAGGGAAAAGACCAAAAAGGGTTGTAAATACGAGGAATATACTTTTTATAATGAGTGGGGCATTTCATGGACTTGCAGACATAATAAAAAAGAGGCTGAAGAAGCAAGGAATAGGATTTGAAGCAAATGTCATGTCTTCTGAAGTCCCATGGGACATACTCAAACATGTAACTCCACAGGATCTCGTAGAATTTGGTTTTGAATCAGAATTTGTGGGAAGACTTCCTGTAATTGTCGTTTTTGATGAGCTTACAAGGGATGACCTAGTAGAGATTCTTAAAAATCCAAATACTCCTGTGGTCCTGAGTAAACGTCTTGACTTTATGGCATATGGAATAGATATAGAATTTGAAGATGAGGCACTTGAAAAGATTGCAGACATAGCCATAGCACAAAAGACAGGAGCAAGAGGTCTTGTAAGTGCACTTGAAAAAGTCCTTGTTCCTTTTGAAAAAAAGCTTCCTTCAACAGAGATAAAAGAGCTTCTCGTTACACCAGAGCTTGTAGATGATCCATATGGAACTCTGGACTATATTTTAAAAAATCCATTTGATCCTGAACTTGAAAGGAGATTTGAGGAGGCAAGAAAGAAAAGAAGGCAGTATATAAGGGAATACATAAGAGAGAGGCTTGATGAGCTTAAAGGAAAAAGGAAGATAGAGTTTTCAGAAAAAAGGATTGATGTTATCGTGTCAATATACTTTAAGAAGCTTGTAGACATAAATACTGCATTTGAGATATTTTATGAACTGTATGACAAGATAAAAGAAGAAGAGATTAAGACTTCTGATAAGATAGAGGTAGGGATAGTATTTGATGATTCTGCTATTGATGAGATAATAAAAAGGGCTGTTGAAAGAGAGGAAGAGCCTGGAATGATTGTAGATCAGATTGCAAAAAGACTGGAATATGGTCTGAAGCTTATAAAAGCAAGAGCAGGAATAAATAATTTTGTCTTAGACAGACTGGCTATAACAGATATGGAAGGATACATAAACAGTCTGATAAAGAAATACTACAGACAGGAGATGAGCAAAAATTGATTGGGATATCAAAGCTCTATTTGGGAACAGTTGAACCATCTGATCCTCTCAGATATGGAAGAGATTCAAAAAAGCTTCCTCATCACCTATTACAGTTCTCCAGAGACAAAAAGCCTGTAGTAGTCTGGAATGTTACAAAGAGGTGTAATCTCAGGTGTTTGCACTGTTATGCAGATGCAGGAAAAGGAGAAAAAGAGATTTCTCTGAAAAAGGCTTTATCTGTCATAGACGATCTTTCTGAATTTGGTGTCCCTGTTCTTCTTTTTTCAGGTGGAGAACCTCTTTTAAGAGAAGACATCTTTGAGCTTATCTATTATGCATCAAAAAAAGGAATAAGAACTGTTCTTTCAACAAATGGAACACTTATAGATCGTGATACTGCTCTTAGATTAAAAGATTCAGGAATATCTTATGTAGGGATAAGTCTGGATGGGATTGGAGAAGTAAATGATAGATTTAGGGGGGTAAAAGGAGCTTTTGAAGCTGCACTGAAAGGAATAGAAAACTGTAAAAAAGCAGGGATAAAAGTGGGAATAAGGTTTACTATGAATAAAAGGAATGTAAGTGAGATTCCAAAGATATTTTCTCTTTCTGAAAAAGAAGGAGTTGAAAGGCTCTGTTTTTATCATCTCGTATATTCAGGAAGGGGAAGTTCTCTTATAGATGAAGATCTTTCCTTAGAAGAAAAAAGAAAGACATTGGATTATATAATCAACAGGACAAAGGAGCTTTATGAAAAAGGATTAAAAAAAGAAGTCCTTACTGTAGATAATCATGCAGATGGTCCTTATATATATCTCAGGATGCTCAGAGAAGGAAATCCAAGGGCAGAAGATGTGTTAAGGCTTTTAAAGATGAATGGCGGAAACAGCTCAGGAGAAAGGATAGGCTGTATAAGCTGGGATGGAAGTGTGTATCCAGATCAATTTTGGAGAAGTCATCTTCTTGGAAATGTCTGCAATGAACCATTTAGTAAGATATGGACAAAAAGTCCATTTTTAGAGAAACTAAGAAGGAGGGAAAGATACATAAAAGGAAGGTGTTCACGATGCAGGTGGTTTGATGTATGCAGAGGAAATTTTAGGGCAAGGGCAGAAGCAGCAACAGGTGATATCTGGGCTTCTGACCCTGCATGTTATCTAAAAGATGAGGAGATAGGACTGTGAGGATAAGACCAAGGAGGCTGAGAAGGACAAAGACGATAAGAGATATGGTAAGGGAGACATCTGTTTCTGTAAAGGATCTCATATATCCTATGTTTGTAAGATATGGAAGAGGGATAAAAGAGCCTATTCCTTCTATGCCTGGGCAGTTTCGCTATTCAGCAGATACCATATTGGATGAAGTAGAAGAGGTATGGAAGCTTGGAATCCCTGCAATAATACTTTTTGGAATACCTGAAAAAAAAGATCCTATTGGAAGCAGCTCCTGGGATGAAAATGGTCCTGTTCAGCAAGCAGTAAAGAGAATAAAGGACAGGATACCAGAGATCGTTGTAATAACAGATGTATGCCTTTGTGAATATACTGATCATGGACACTGTGGAGTTCTGAAAGATGGAGATGTTGATAATGACAGAACAGTTGAGCTTCTCGTAAAACAGGCAATTTCACATGCAAGGGCAGGTGCAGACATAGTTGCACCATCAGACATGATGGATGGAAGAGTAAGGGCAATAAGGGATGCACTTGACAGGGAAGGATATCAGAATGTCCTTATCCTTTCATATGCTGCAAAGTATGCATCTTCTTTTTATGGACCATTTAGGGAAGCAGCAGAGTCTGCTCCAAAATTTGGAGACAGGACATCTTATCAGATGGATCCAGCAAATGCACGAGAGGCAATAAAAGAGGTTATGCTTGATGTAGAAGAAGGTGCAGATATAGTTATGGTAAAGCCAGCTCTTCCTTATCTTGACATAATATACAGAGTCAAACAGGTCTGCAACATTCCTGTTGCTGCATATAATGTAAGTGGTGAGTATGCAATGGTTAAGGCAGCAGAAAAAGAAGGATTTATTGATGGAAAAAGATGCATGATGGAGATGATCATTTCTATAAAAAGAGCAGGGGCAGATCTTATACTTACATATTTTGCAAAAGACATAGCAAGGATTCTGAATGAATCAGCTTAGGATTGTTGCCTGGGAGATTACAAAAAAGTGTAATCTTTCGTGTATTCATTGCAGAGGAAGGTCTGATATAAGTTCAGATACTGGTTTCAGCAAAAAGGAGTGTTTTGAGATTATTGATCAGATAAAAGAGACAGGAAATCCTGTTGTTATACTTACAGGAGGAGAACCTCTTCTCAGGGATGACATATTTGAGATTGCAAGATATGGTTCTTTATCAGGACTTAAGATCGTTCTTGCAACAAACGGAACACTTATAGATGAAAAGATAGCAGAAAGGATAAAGGAAAGTGGGATAAAAAGGGTAAGTGTATCAATTGATAGTCTGGATGAAAAAAAGCATGATGAATTTAGAAATACAGAGGGTGCTTTTAGAAGGGCTCTTAATGGAATAAACATACTCAGGAAAAATGGAATAGAATTTCAGATAAATACAACTGTAACAAAGGATAATGTGGATGAGATAGAGAAGATGATAGACATGGCTGTAAAGATTGGTGCAGCTGCACATCACCTCTTTTTCCTCGTTCCAACAGGAAGGGCAAGATCCTTAAAGGATAAACAGATAGATAAAGAGAGATATGAAAGACTTCTTTTTTTTCTTTACAAAAAAAAGGATTCTGTTCCAATACATATAAAACCCACATGTGCTCCACAGTATTACAGGCTGATAAGAGAAAAAAGAGGAAGTGGATTTGAACAGATGACAAGAGGATGTATATGCGGGATATCATTCTGTTTTATAAGTGCAGAAGGGATAGTTCAGCCCTGTGGATATCTGGAATTGAAGGCAGGTGATTTGAAAGAGGAGAAATTTAAGGAAATTTGGGAAAATTCAGAAATATTTAATAAACTGAGAGACTTTTCTCTTTATAAGGGAAAATGTGGTTCATGTGAATATGTGAAGGTATGTGGAGGGTGCAGGGCAAGGGCATATGAAGAAAAAGGTGATTTTCTTGAAGAAGAACCTCTTTGTCTTTATAAGCCAAAAAGATGGACGAAATAGACAAGGCAATACTTAATGAAATCCAGTCAAATTTTCCCATATCTCCAAGACCATTCAGGGAAGTAGGAAAAAAGATTGGTATTTCAGAAGATGAGGTAATTAGAAGGATTGCAAGACTTAAAAAGGAAGGGGTCGTAAGAAGAATAGGAGGAAACTTTCACTCATATAAGCTCAATTTTGTAAGCACACTTTGTGCTGCAAAAGTCCCTGAAGAAAAGATAGAGGAATTCGTAAAAGTGGTAAACAGATATCCTGGAGTTACACACAACTATCTCAGAAATGGAAAATACAACATCTGGTTTACATTTATTGCTGAAAGTATGGAATACATAGAAAATGCCTTAAAGGAAATCTCAGAGAAGACAGGAATAAAGGATATCCTGAATCTTCCTGCTGTAAAGATGTTTAAGATAAAGGTAGACTTTGAAGTTTAGTTAAACGATATAAGGCTCCCACTGTCTTGCTGTATTCAGGATATAATCATGAGGGACATTTTTCATTATTCTGTTATGTCCTGGAAGAAGTATCTTTACCTTTAATTCTCCAAGCTTATATAAAGACCTTTTAAGCTCTTCTCCACTTGCACCAAAAAGATCAAATCTCCCTATGTTATAGTCAGCATATACTGTATCACCTGAGATGAGAATCATCCTGTGAGGATTATAAAGTGCTATGCTTCCCATAGAGTGTCCTGGAACATGAATAACCCTCCACTTCATCCCTCCAAGATTTAGTGTCTCTCCTCCTTTAAGCTTTCTGTGAACCTTAAAACAGAATTCTCCTGGCTTTATACCAAACTGTGACTGAAACATCTTTCTGAAAAGCTCCATTCCATAAACTGTCCTTTCATCTCCAGCTTCAAGCTGTTCTGCTTCAGTTTCATGTATCCAAAGTTCTATATTTGGAATATGCTTCATAATCTCTTTTAGTCCTCCTATATGATCCAGATGTGTATGCGTAAGTATTATCCTTTTTATATCAGAAAGCTTTATTCCTGCATCCTTCAGTGCTTTTATCTTTTTCTCTCCTTTTCCAAATATCCCTGCATCTACAAGTGTAAGATCATGTTTTTTTGGTTCTCCAATGAGGTATATGTGTGAGTCTGGCATAAACTCTTCTTCTCCTTCTATATAATAGACTCCACTTATTATCTTTTCTAACTTCATTCTTCTTTCCTCTTTTTAATAAAAATATCCCAGAGTCTGTTTGTCTCTTTTATAAAATCCTCCTTTTCACAAAATGGAATAGACACCTTTTCTTCAATCTCCTTACTTACTCTTCCGTATTTTATAAGCTGCCTTCCTGCCTCTTTTGCTGCATCTAAAATAACCTTTACCTCTGCTTCATACTTTTCTTTAAGCCTCATAAGATGAGCAGCAGGTCTCAAAAGCTGTCCTTTATATTCCATGTATAGATTCTTACAAGCCTTTTTTACTGATTCTACCATTGCTGAAAAATTATCCATTTCAGAAAATCCACATGAACTTATAAGAAAAAGTGCTGGCATCTTCTTTACTGAAAGTCTGTGTCTGCAATGACCATCAACTGTGGTAAAATATGCCTGAAGAACAGGGATAAGTCTGTCAAGAAATGTCTTTGTCTGTGCTGTTACACCGTCTATATATACAGGTGTGGAAAGGAGAAGTAGATCAGAACTTAAGACCTTTTCTATTATCTCTTCCATATCATCCTTCTGGATACATCTTCCAGGTGTCTTTGACCAGCATGTATAACAGCCAAGACAGTATCCTATCTTTTTATCCTGCAAAAATATCTCATCAATTACTTCTGCTCCTTCCATTCTTGCTCCTTCAAGAAATGCCTTTACGATTATATAAGTATTTCCTCTATCCTTATGAGGGCTTCCATTTACAGAAAGTATCTTCATCTTTCATCTCTCTTCTGTAAATCTCATAATATCTCATTACCTTTCTTATATATTGCCTCGTGCTTCTGAATGGAGGAATCCCTCCATATAGCTTTACTTTCCTTATCCCTGCATTATATGCTGCAAGTGCAAGTTCAATGTTGTTATTAAAAAGAATAAGAAGCTTTTTGAAGTATCTTACTCCTGCTTCTATGTTATTTTCTGGATCAAAAGGATCTTTTGCTCCCATCTCTTTTAGTGTAACAGGCATAAGCTGCATAAGTCCTTTTGCTCCTCTGTAAGATACAGCATATGGATCAAAGCGAGATTCAACCATTATTATTGCCTTTATAAGAGCTGGATCTACATTATACTTCTTAGAGATCCTTATAATAAGCTCATGAATCCCTTCTTTTTTCTCTTCTACAAATACTGCTTCTTTTTTCTCCCTTTCTCTCAAAGCCTCTTTTATCTCTTTTACGAGACAAGAGTCCCCCTTTTGTTCTGTTTTTGTAAAAGACTTTGAAAAAAGAAGAATTATAAGAAAGATCCTTAAAAAGAGGTCAAGATATCTCTTCCTCATGACTCCCTGAAAAGTATATAACTATCACAAAGGTATTGGAAAGACAAGAAAATTTTGTTATATAAGAAACATGCATTATTTTAACTACAGAGATGGAAGGCTATATTGTGAAGAAGTAGACATAAAGAAGATAGCAGAATCTGTTGGAACACCTTTTTATCTTTATTCTTACAGAACGCTTGTAAGACACTTCAAAAGCTTCAGTGATGCATTTCAGGACATAAATCACATTATCTGTTTTTCTGTAAAGGCAAATTCAAACATTGCAATACTCAGGATATTTTCAAAACTTGGAGGAGGAGCTGATATAGTTTCAGGAGGAGAGCTTTACAGGGCACTTAAGGCAGGGGTTGATCCAAAAAAGATAGTGTTTTCTGGAGTTGGAAAAAGGATGGATGAAATGGAATTTGCCTTAAATTCAGATATACTTATGTTTAATGTAGAATCGCATCAAGAGCTTCTTGAACTGAACAGGATTGCTGAAAGAATAAACAAAAAAGCAAGTATTGCAATAAGAGTGAATCCTGATATAGATCCAAAGACACATCCTTATATATCAACAGGGCTGAGGGAAAATAAGTTTGGAATAGACATAGATACTGCTTTAGAGGAATATAGCCTTGCAAAAAAACTTCCTAACATAGAGCCAATAGGGATCTCATGTCATATTGGATCACAGCTTCTTCAGATAGATCCATTTATAGATTCTTTAAAAAGGCTTTTGAGTCTTTTAGAGAAACTAAAAGAGATGGGAATAAAGATAAGATATCTGGACATAGGAGGAGGATTGGGAATAAGGTATAAGGATGAGGAGCCACCTCATCCAAAACAGTATGCAGATGCTATAAAAAAAGAGATAAAAGATCTTGATATAACACTTATACTTGAGCCAGGAAGGGTAATTGTTGGAAATGCAGGAATCCTTGTAACAAAGGTCTTGTATAGGAAAGAACAATATGGAAAAATCTTTTTTATAGTAGATGCAGGAATGAACGATCTTATAAGACCTTCTCTTTATGGATCTTATCATGAAATATTGCCAGTAGAAAAAGACAAAAAAGAAGAGGTTATTGCTGACATAGTTGGACCTATATGTGAATCAGCAGACTTTTTTGCAAAAAAAAGAAAGGTTCCTCTTTTTGAACCAGGAGATCTTGTAGCAATTATGAGTGCAGGTGCATATGGATTTTCCATGTCATCAAATTACAATTCAAGACCAAGACCATGTGAGGTCCTTGTAAAAGGAAGTGAATTTTTCGTTATAAGAAAAAGAGAGACATATGATGACCTTATAAGAGGAGAATCTATTCCTGAATTTCTCTGAGATATTCCTTTATCTTCTTTGCAAGCTTTAAGCCTATTCCAGGAACAGATGCTATTCTTTCAACAGAAGAATTTGCAATTTCGTCTATGCTTCTGAACTCCTTCAAAAGCTTCTTCATCTTTTTTTCTCCTATCCCTGGTATGTTTTTTAAAAGAGAGTCTACTTTCTTTTCTCTCAGCTTTCTGTGATATGTTATTGCTCTTCTGTGAACCTCATCTCTTATCCTCATTATAAAAAGAAGGACTGGATGATCTTCTGGAAGCTCAATTGGCTGTTTTTTCCATTCAACATATATCCTTTCAGCTCCTTCAGATTTTGCAATTGATATAATTTCTGGTCTTTCTTTAAGTCCTTCCAATTCCTTTTTTACACACTGAAGATGAGCCATTCCTCCGTCTATAATAAAAAGATCAGGAAGATCCCCTTCCTTTATCCTCCTTTTTATAACTTCCTTCATCATTGAATAATCATCAGCATAATCTCCTCTTATCCTGAAGTTCCTATATCTTTCCTTCTCAGGCTCTCCATCCCTAAATGAGACAATACTTCCAACTGCTTCATTTCCCATAATCTGAGATATGTCCAATGCCTCTATCCTTCTTGGAACTCTTCTTAGAGAAAAGATCTCTTTCATCCTTTCACACAGATCATCCTTTTCTACATTCATGGAAACAGAAAGAAGCTGTCTTGCATTTCTCATTGCCATATCTATAAGATGTCTCCTTTTCTGATCATAAGGAAGACTTATCTTTACTTCTTTTCCAGATATATCTGATATCCAGGAAGAAAGAACATCCTTATCTTCCACAGAAACAGGTATTATAATCTCATCAGGGATATTTTCTTCATTTGGATAATACTGCTTCAGAAATGCTTCTATAATCTCTCTCTCAGTTACATCTTCTTGCTTAAATGAAAAGCTTTTTTCTCCTATTAGATGTCCTTCTCTTACCATAAGCAGAGACATCTTGTATATGTTTTTCCAGCCTGCTATTCCCAAAACATCAAAGTTTCCTCCTTCAGTAAAGACTATTCCCTGTCTTTCCAGTATCTTTTTTATTGCATTTATCTGATCCCTTATCCTTGCTGCCTTTTCAAACTCAAGCCTTTCAGCACTTTCAAGCATTTCCTTTTCAAGTTTTTTAAGAAGCTCATTTGCCTTTCCTTCAAGAAATAGCCTTACACCTTCTACTGCCTTCCTGTATTCTTCTTCAGAAACTGCTCCTATACATGGTCCAAGACATCTTCCTATCTGATAGCTAAGACAAGGTCTTCCATCTTTTGGCATATTTTTGCATGTCCTAAGTTTAAATATCTTTCCTATGACCCTTAATGTATTCCTCAATGCTGAAGAAGAAGGATAAGGACCAAAATATATTACACCTTCTTCCCTTTCTATCTTCCTTGCTATTGAAACCTTAGGAAACCTTTCCCTTAGATCAATCTTCAGTGAAGGATATCTTTTATCATCCCTGAGTATGACATTATATCTTGGTTCAAACTTTTTTATCAGATTGCTTTCAAGAAGAAGTGCTTCTTTTTCATTAGATGTAACAATGAATTCAAGCTTTTCTGCTTTTTTTAGCATATGTCTTATCTTTCCACTTATGTTTTCCTGAAAATAAGAAGAAAGCCTCTTCTTTAAACTTTTTGCCTTTCCAATATATAATGCCTCTCCTTCTTTGTCTTTAAAAAGATATACTCCTGGAAGGTCTGGAATAAGCCTTATTATGTCTCCTTTTAGAGGAATTGCTTTGGCTGTATTCATATCACAAAATCCTGAACTCTTTTAAAACTTCTGCAAGCCTTCTGTCTTCTTCTGAAAGCTTCTTTAATGCCCTTATAAGATCCCTGAGTCTTCCTTCTTTCTCTATTTCCTCTATTGC
>CAZEOQ010000018.1:0-25831 GCA_964513995.1 uncultured Desulfobacterales bacterium
AAAGAGCAGCAAGAAAACTCAAAGCTAACAGATTCTTTGTTGAAAACATACAGAAAAGGTGCTGTCTATACACACTACCAATTTCCAGTGTTTATATAAAGGTGCTTGAAGAGAGCTTTGGGTATGAAGAAATACACGATCCATTAGCCACTGTGATTTAGTGGAAGTTCGGAAAGATGTCTATGAGTCTGAAGTTAATGAAATTGTAAAGAAGATGTGGGGAAGCTTTGCAATTGCAGTATGGCATTGGCATGATAAGCCTTATTTTCTGTCAAAAAAAAGATATTTTGTCCTTAAAGTTCAGGTTAAACCAGGATTTGAAAGAATTCTTGCCAAGCTTTTAAGGGAAGTAAGGAAGTTCAAAAATGGTGCTTATGATGATATCAAGATCAAAATAAGGCACGGTCACATATCCACACTTCACATATGGTGGGCTCGTCGTCCTCTTGCTTCATCAAGGGCAACATCTTTTGCTGCACTTATCCCTGCACCTGAAAGTATAGAAGAATGGGAGAAGAAAAGGCAGTTTATCGTAGAGCTTTCAAAGTGGGAAAATTCTCTGGATCGTCAAATAATTGAAAAGGCAAGAGAAGAAATTTTAAAAGCAAATGGTGGAAAAGCTCCAAAAGTTCTTGATTGCTTTGCTGGTGGTGGATCAATTCCTCTTGAGGCACTTAGGCTTGGATGTGAAGCACATGCAATTGAATACAATCCTGTTGCTGTTCTTATTCTTAAATGCACACTTGAGTATCCACAAAAATATGGAAGACCAAAAAAAATAAAAGTCAAAAATGAGCTTGGTCTTGAAGAAGAAAAAGAAATAAATCCACTTCTTGAAGATGTAAAGAAATGGGGAAACTGGGTCTTGAAAGAGGCAAAAAAAGAAATAGGAAAGTTTTATCCAGAAGATGAAGATGGATCTATTCCTGTAGGCTATATATGGGCAAGGACAATTCCATGTCAGAATCCATCCTGTGATGCTCAGATCCCTCTTATGCGACAGTTCTGGTTAGCAAAGAAAAACAACAAAAAAATATCTCTTTATCCTTTTGTGGAAGGAAAAAAGGTTAAGTTTAAAATCGTGGGAGACGGTTATGAAGAGATGCCAAAAGGATTTGATCCGTCTAAAGGGACAGTATCCCGTGCAATAGCAACATGTCCTGTATGTGGCTATACAGTTGATGACAAAACGACGAGGAAGCTTTTTCAGGAGGGGAAATCTGGTCCCAGATTCCACTGAAGATAATCCTTTTTGGCTCAAGAGCAAAGGATAATTACAAAGGGGATAGCGACTGGGATATACTCATTATCGTGGAGAATAAACTCAGTCGGAAAGATAAACTTTTACTTCATGCAGAGATGACAAAGGAATTAGCTAAATACTTTATCCCATGTGATATTCTCATAAGATCTCCTGAAGAAATCAGGAAGTTCAAAAGCTGGGTTCATTCGGTTACAAAAACTGCTTTGAAGGAAGGTATTGCATTGTGAGAGAGGAGGTTAAAAATATGTTTTCACTGCCAACAGTTTGTTGAAAAGGCGCTCAAGGCTTTTCTGGTTTTTCACAAAGTAGACTTTGGAAAGTTGCACAATCTTTCAGCTTAAAAACTTGTGTGCTAAAATTGACAAAGATTTTGATAAACTTGAGATTGATAAACTCAACATCTATGCGGTAGAAGTTCGTTATCCAGAGGATTTCTTCATGCCTTCTGTAGAGGAGAGCAAAGAGTGTTATCAACTGGCTATAGAGGTCAAGAGATTTGTTTTTGATAAGCTCGGTATAGAGGAAGGAGAAACTATTGTCAAGCAATCTTCTGCTACAGAACTTCCCTATCCAGATAATTATTTTGATGCTGTTTTTACTGATCCACCTTATTATGACAATGTTCCTTATTCTTATCTTTCAGACTTCTTCTATACTTTTTATGACGCCACTTACTCCAAAGTCAAAGGAGATAGTTGCATATTCGCATCAAAAAGGAGGATTTGAGGCAGGGAAGAGATACTTTGAGGATATGTTTAAAAAAGCTTTGAAAGAAATTTCCAGAGTCTTAAAGCCAAATGGCATAGCAATAATAGTTTATACTCACAAGTCAACATCTTCAATCTACTTTGTATGCCGAAAAATGGAAAGAAAACAGATAGGCTGGCTTAATGAGGTGAAGGAAGAAATAAAGAACTACATTCCAGAGAAGCTTAAGTCTTTATGGGAAGAAGGAATAAGTGGAGCAGATTACTTCGTTTCTGCAATTGGTTCTGCTGTAGAGATATTTGGAAAATACAGAAAGATTATGGATTATGAAGGAAATGAAATAGATGCGGTAAAACTGCTTGATTATGTGAGAGAAGTAGTAACTGAACATACTCTAAGACAGATACTTCACAGCAGATCATCAGGAGAACTATCTCCAATGACAAGGTTTTATCTGCTTTGGCTTTGGAGATGGACATATGGAGAGGCAAAGGTTCACTTTGACGAGGCAAGAAAACTTGCACAATCATCAGGTATTGAAATTGTCCTCGGTCCACAGGACAGAAGGCTTGACGATATTAAAAGTGATGAGATGATTGATGTCCTTCACAAATCTGTTCTTCTCTGGAAAGAAGGAAGGAAGAACGAAATAAAGGAAGTCCTTTCAGAAACAGGATACGGGAAGAAGGAGGTTTTTTACAGAGTAGCTCAGGCTATATCAGAGATCCTTCCAATAGACAGTAAGGAAAAGAAGTTACTTGAAGGATTTCTGGGTATAAAAGAAAAGCTTTCAGAAGAAATAAGATCACAAAAAAAACAAGCAAATGGAGTTGTTTGAATGAAGGCATTTACGCAAGTAGCAATTCTACACGAGGATATTCTTGAAGGGAAACTTACGATGGACATTTTTGCTGCTGATCTTTGGCAGGTAGCAAATGGAAAAGCTCCACCGGATTATCAGGATGCTGACCTGTTTTTCAGAAAAACATATCTTACAAAAGGTCTGAAAAACATTATAGAGATTGCAAAACAAAGGCTTAAAGGAAAAAGAGGAGATGCTGTAATTCAACTTCAAACGCCTTTTGGTGGTGGAAAGACTCACACGCTTATAGCTTTGTATCACAAAGCAAAAGAATGGGATGCAAGTGTAGTTGTGTTTGATGGCACGGCTTTAAATCCAGTTCCAGTTGGACAGATTTCTACTGTTGCCAAGATTGCAAGTTATCTGAAAAATAAGTTTATAATGTCAAGATTAGTATTTATGCAGACAATGGAGAGATTCAGATTAGTGAATATGAAGATAGGATAAAAGAGGCTTTAACTCAAGCTGGTATAGAAATTGAGGAAGAAAAGATCCAGAACTGATTTTTTTCAGGTCTTTTCATTGAAATTTTGGAGAATTTTTAAATGTCAAATCTGATTATAGTAGGTTTCTTTATCTTTATCGTAGCTGTAATTATGACAATGGTCGGTAAAGGTGGAGGCAATTTTTATGTCGTAATCCTGGCAATGTCCAACATTCCAATGCACGAAGCAGCAACAACAGGACAATTCATTCTTTTCTCCGCTTCTGTTGCAGCAATGACTATCTTTCAAAAGAATAAATCTGTGTCATGGTCATTGGCTTTTCTGATTGGAACATTTACGGCTTTATCAGCCCTGGCAGGAGGGTATTTTTCTCATCTTTTCAGCGGGTTTTCATTAAAGTTGATATTTGCAGTTATGTTATTCGTTTCAGGATTATTAATGCTCATTCCTATTCCAGAAAATAGGAGAAGCATAAAAAATAAACGCTTTGGAGTCATAAATGTTAAATCTGGTGATGAGGTATATAGAGTTGACTTATGGATTGCATTACCGATTACTATCTTAACAGGCTTTAGCTCAGGGATGGTTGGAGTTTCAGGTGGATCTTTTTTAGTTCCTTTAATGGTATTAGCTTGTGGGATACCGATGCATGTGGCTGTTGGAACTGCTTCAACACTAATAGCAGCAATTGCTTTTATGGGTTTTATAGGACATGCTATTCAAGGAGATTTTAATCCACATCATGCTATTCCACTTGCTTTTATTGCAATCTTAGGTGGAATTATAGGAGGAAAACTTTCCTTAAAGTCAAAGCCTAAAAGTTTAAAAAGGCTTTTTGCTTATACAAACTGGATAGCCGCTCTTTTCATGACCTTCAACGCATTTCATACAAAAGGAATGATTTAAAACGGTTATCTGCCTGATCTTATTTCAGGAAATTTACAAGAGTAATAAGTATGGAAATGAAAGTGAATCCACTTGCTACAAGCCATTGAAGAAAAGAAAGGCGTTTTTCAAGTGCCTCAAATCTTTTTTCCACAGCTTCAAACCTCTTATCCACAGCTTCAAATCTTTTTTCCATCTCCCTCTGAAGTGCCTCAAATCTTTTTTCCACAATTTCAAATCTTTTATCCATAGCTTCAAACCTTTTGTCCATCTCTCTCTGAAGTGATTCAAATCTTTTATTCATCTCTCTCTGAAGCGATTCAAAACGGCTGTTCATTGCTTCAAATCTTTTATCCATTTCTCTTTGAAGCGATTCAAAACGACTATTCATTGCTTCAAACCTTTTATCCATCTCTCTCTGAAGTGTTTCAAAGCGGCTGTTCATTACTTCAAATCTTTTATCCATTGCTTCAAAAAGAGCATTCATCTCCCTTTGCAAAGATGCTATGATCTCCCTCTGAGCTTTGAGTTCTTCTTCCACTCGGATTATTCTTTCAATCAGTGATATCTCTTTTGCCTTAAGTTCGTGTTCACGGATAAACTCTGATAGTTGCTCTTCTATGAGTGGTTTTATGACTTTTATAAGTTCTTCTTTTGAGATCTTTTCATCCATCGTGGCTGATTCTAAGAAGAAAAGATGAAGTATGTCAAGAAGTTTGCTACAGAAAAAGATCTTGACAAGCTCTGTTTTGTAGGAAATGATTATTTAAAAAAAAGAGGTGGAATTGGTCCTTGGAAGAAGGATCTAAGCAAGGTTTCCTAAGCCTTATAAAATCCCTCCTTAAAAGAAGACATAAGATTCAAAGTCCTGATGAATTAGAAGAAGAGATCCACGAGCTTATAAACGAAGGACAGGCAAAAGGTCTTATCTCTGATGAAGAATCACATATGGTATATGGTGTCCTTGAACTTAAAGACACAACAGTCTCTTCTATAATGATACCCAGAACCCAGATAGCACATGCAAGTATAAATTCTACTCTTGGTGATGTAATAAAGCTTATAAATGAATGTGGACATACAAGGATTCCTATAAGTGGAAGTAGCATAGATGACATAATAGGCATACTACATGCAAAGGATCTTCTAAAACTTTGGGGAAAAGACCTCTCTTCTCCTATTCCAAGAGAGATTCTCAGACCTCCTTATTTTGTTCCTGAGAATAAGAAGATAGGAGAGCTTTTGAAAGAACTGAGGATGAGAAAGACTCATATTGCTATAGTTACAGACGAATATGGAGGAACTTCAGGAATAGTAACACTGGAAGACATAATAGAAGAGATAGTAGGAGAGATAATGGATGAACATGACAGTGAAGAGAATCTTATTGTCCCCTTAGGAGATGGTTCTCTGTATGTTGATGCCAGGGTTGAGATAGAAAAACTTGAGGAATTTTTGGGAACAGAACTTCCTGAAGGAAATTATGAATCAGTTGGTGGGTTTATTATATATCTGCTTGGAAGGATACCTCAGGAGAATGAAGTAGTTTCATTTGGACAGTTTGACTTTATTATAAAAAAGGCTGATCAAAGAAGGATATATAAGGTAGTTGTAAAGAAAAGAGAGGATAAAGAAAAAAGTGAATGATATATGCTGTAATTTCAGGGCTTCTTCTTACAGCTTCCTTTTATATTCCATCTTTTTCATTTTTTTCCCTTGTTCCTCTTTTCAAAAAAGATACTTCTTTCAAAAAAGGATTTATTGCTGGAATTTTTCACTATGCTACCCTTCTTTACTGGCTTCCTTATCCTCTTACAAAATACGCAGAATTTTCTTTTTATCTAAGCCTGATTCCTTATCTTCTCCTTTGCTTATATCTTTCTTTATATCTTGGAATGTTCTGTTTTCTTTGCAGGAGGACTAAAAGATGGGATCTTTTTCTTATTCCTTCATACTGGACAGGACTTGAATTTATAAAAGGAAAGCTACTTACTGGATTCCCATGGTGTCTCTTAGGATATACGCAATACAGGAATCTATATCTTATCCAGATAGCAGATGTTGCAGGTGTTTATGGGATCTCTTTTCTTATTGTTATGATCAATTTGGCTATCTATAAAGTGATAAAAGAAAGGAGTTTAAGGGAAGGAGTTTTTACAATGACTGTCCTTTTTTTCGTATACGGATATGGATACCTTAGAATTCATAAACCGATTAATGGAAAAAACATAGCAGTCAGTGTTATTCAAGGAAACATTGATCAAGCCATAAAATGGGATCCCAGATATCAAGAAAAGATAGTTAATACATACCTTCAGCTTACAAGATCATCTTATAAATTTAAACCTGATCTTATCATATGGCCAGAAACAGCTGTTCCTTTCTACTTCCAGGAAGATAGAAGACTTGCAGAAAAGATAATAAATATTCCAAAAGAATCTAATGCAATCCTTATTTTTGGAAGTCCTGCATACAGGATTTCTGAAAATAAGATAAGTTACTACAACAGAGCATATCTCCTTTCTCAAAACAGGATACTTTTTTATGACAAGGTTCATCTTGTTCCTTTTGGAGAATATGTTCCTTTAAGAAGGCTTTTCTTCTTTATGAAAAGGATTGTAAATTCTGCTGGAGATTTTTCTCCTGGAGATAGACTTGAGCCTTTAAAGATAAAAGACCTATCTGTTGGGATTATGATATGTTTTGAAGAAATATTTCCTGAAATAGCAAGAGAACATGTAAGACATGGAGCAAATCTCCTTGTAAATATAACAAATGATGCATGGTTTGGAAAAACAGCTGCTCCTTATCAGCATTTTATTATGTCAGTATTTCGTGCAGTAGAAAACAGGAGATATCTTGTAAGGTGTGCAAATACAGGTATAAGTGCATTCATTGACCCATATGGAAGGATAATAAAAAGGAGCTATCTGTTCAAAAGAGAGATCCTTTTTGCTAAGATAAGGCTTGTAAAAGAGAGAAGTTTTTATACCAGATTTGGAGATATCTTTGTATATGTCATTTCTCTGGTTTCATTAATTAAAATCAGGAGGGAATTTTAAATGGCGAAGATAAAGACTGCAATAGTGAGTGTTACAGACAAGACAGGAATTGTTGATTTTTGTAAAGGACTTATTTCTTTTAACATAAAAATAATATCTACTGGTGGAACAGCAAAACTTCTCTGGAAGAATGGCATTCCTGTAGTTGATGTCTCTGAATATACAGGATTTCCAGAGATTATGGATGGAAGGGTAAAGACACTTCATCCAAAAATACACGGAGGAATACTTGCAATAAGAGATAATCCAAGTCATTTGGAAGTAATGGAAAAATATGAGATAGATCCAATAGATATGGTTGTTGTAAATCTTTATCAGTTTGAAAAGGTTGTCTCAAAAGAAGATGTAAGTCTTGATGAGGCAATAGAAAACATAGACATAGGAGGACCAACACTTCTCAGAGCAGCTGCAAAGAACTTCAAGTATGTAACAGTTGTTGCAGATCCAGGTGATTATGAGCTTGTTCTTAATGAACTGAGAGAAAACAAAGGTGAGATAAGTCTTAAGACGAGATTCCTTCTTGCAAAAAAGGTATTTCAGATAACGAAGAAGTATGATGAGGCAATAGCAAAATACTTAGAAAAACAAGTTATCTAGGTATAGCTATCTCCAGAGCTTCTTCTACTCTGCTTACGAGATGAAACTTTATGCTTTCTCTTATATTCTCTGGGATTTCATCAAGATCCTTCTTGTTCTCCTTTGGAAGTATTACTTCTTTTATTCCACTTCTTGCAGCAGCAAGGACCTTGTCCTTTATTCCACCTACAGGAAGGATCAGACCTCTCAGAGTAACCTCTCCTGTCATAGCAAGATATGGCTTTACTGGTTTTTCCATAAGGAGTGATGCAAGAGCTGTAAGCATTGTTATTCCTGCAGAAGGACCATCTTTTGGAATAGCTCCTGCAGGAACATGAATATGAATGTCATGATTCTTATAAAAGTCATTTCTTATTCCAAGACTTTCTGCCTTTGCCCTAAGATAGCTCAGTGCTATCTGTGCAGACTCCTTCATTACATCACCAAGTTGTCCTGTAAGGACGAGAGATTTTTCTCCAGGCATAATCGTAGCTTCAACAAAAAGTATCTCTCCACCAACAGGAGTCCATGCCATTCCAATTGCAACACCAGGAACAGATACCCTTTCAACTATGTCAAGACTGTATTTTGGTTTTCCAAGATACTGCTCAAGGTTTTCTTCTGTAACAGAAAAGCTTCCTTCTTCTCCTTCTGCAACCTTTATAGCAATTGATCTACAGACTGCACCAATTTCTCTTTCAAGATTCCTGAGACCTGCCTCCCTTGTATACTCTCTTATTATCTTCCTTATTGCACCTTCACTAAACTGGATGTTTTCTTCCTTCAGTCCATGCTCTTTTATCTGTTTTGGAATAATAAAATTCTTTGCAATATTTACTTTTTCCTCTTCTGTATATCCTGTAAGCTCAAGTATTTCCATTCTGTCTCTAAGTGGTGCAGGAATTGGATCAAGCTGATTTGCAGTAGCAATAAATATTACCTTTGAAAGATCAAATTCTACTTCAAGATAATGATCAGAGAATGAGTGATTCTGTTCTGGATCAAGGACTTCAAGGAGTGCAGAAGAAGGATCTCCTCTAAAATCAAGACCAATCTTGTCTATCTCATCAAGCATAAATACTGGATTATTTGATCCTGCTTTCTTTATTCCCTGAATTATCCTTCCAGGAAGTGCACCAACATATGTCCTTCTGTGTCCTCTTATCTCTGCCTCATCCCTTATTCCACCAAGAGATATCCTTACAAATTTTCTTCCAAGTGCTTCTGCTATTGCCTTTCCAAGACTTGTCTTTCCTGTTCCAGGAGGTCCAACAAAGCAGAGTATTGGACCTTTATGCTCAGGATTTAGTTTCCTTACGGCAAGATATTCAAGTATTCTCTTTTTTACTTTGTCCAGGTTATAGTGATACTTGTCCAGGATCTGTCTTGCCCTTTTTATATCAAGATTATCCTCTGTGCTTTCCATCCATGGAAGCTCTAATAGCCAATCTATGTATGTCCTTGCAACAGAATATTCTGCAGAAGAAGGATGTATTCTTGAAAGCCTGTCTATTTCTTTTTCTGCTACCTTCCTTACATGATCTGGCATCTTTTTCTTTTTTAACTTTTCCCTGAGTTCTTCAATTTCTGCCATTTCATCCTTTATACCAAGCTCTTTCTGAATAGCCTTAAGTTGTTCCCTCAGATAAAACTCTCTTTGTGCCTTATCTATATCTTGCTTTACCTTCTCTTGGATATCTCTTCCTATCTTCTGTATCTCAAGTTCTTCTTCTAAAAGTCTTATGACATTCTTAAGTCTTTCTTTTATCTCAACACACTCAAGTATCTGCTGCTGTTTTTTTCTGTCTATGTTAAGAGATGATACAGCCATATCAGCAAGTGTTCCAGGCTTGTCTACTGTGTCTATGATGTGCATGAGTTCTGGAGGAAGATGAGGTGATATCTGAACAATTTGTTTGTATATACCTTTTATTGTTGTCATCATTGCTTCTATTTCTTTATCCATATATTCCGCTTCCTTAAGCTCCTCTATCTTTACCTGAGGATAAGGTTCAACAGATACGATAAGGCTTATCCTTATACGAGATATACCCTGTGCCATTATAAGGGCAGCATCAGGTCCTCTTGAAAACTTAAGAACATGACATGCTGTTCCAATATCATATACATCAGGAACTTCTTCATATTCCTTTTCTGGATCTTTTACCAGAGATACAGCAAGTAGCCTTTCTGGAGACTTAAGAGCATCCTCTATGAGCCTTATATATCTTTCCTCTTTTACCATAAGAGGAAGTACCATTTTTGGAAATATGACGCTGTCTCTTACAGGAAGAAGAGGTAATATGTCAGGTATAACAAAATCCTTTCTTTCTTCCATCTGATTCCTCCTTATATGTTAAATCTAAATGTCAAAAGATCTCCATCTCTTACAATATAATCCTTTCCTTCAATTCTTAAAAGCCCTTTTTTCCTTGCTTCTGAAATAGATGAAACCTTTTTCAGATCTTCAAAAGAGATAACTTCTGCACTTATAAAACCCTTTTTCATATCTGAATGGACATGTCCTGCAGCACAGATTGCCTTTGTTCCTTTTTCAATAATCCATGCCCTTGCCTCTTTTTCATTTGCAGTAAAAAAAAGGGTCTTATTCATGATCTCTAAGGAAAGTTGTGGAATCTTCTCTGTCATGTATTCTTTTATGTTATACAGCTTCATAAACTCTTCCTTTTCATTTTCATCCATTTCAGAAATCTCCTGTTCAAGTTTTGCTCTGATACATATTACTTTGCTTTTAGGAGATCTTTTCCAGTCTGGCATCTCTTCATTATCTTCCTCATTGTTTACAATAACAAGAAGAGGTTTTGCAGAAAGAAATGTAAAGCCTTTTAGAAGAGGTTCAGAAGAAAGCCTTTTGTCTTCTCTTAAAGGGATTCCTTGATCTAACATCTCCTTACATCTTTTCAAAAGCTCCATCTCTTTTTCAATATCTTTTCCCTTTTTCCCTTTTTTCATGTCTGCATTGATCTTTTCAATCCTTTTTTCAACTGTCATAAGGTCAGTCAAAATCATCTCTTCTTCTATCTTCCAGAAATCTTCTTCTGGAGTAGGACCTTCTCCTGCAAGTTCAAAGTTTCTTATAACATGTATAAGACCATCACAAATCCTTATCTGATTCCATACTGAATAGTTCTCTGCAGGTATCATATACTCTATCTTGGGATATACAGTCTTTGAAGAACTGAAAAGCTTTGCAATAAGGTCTAACCTTTTGTCATAAACAGTTACAGTTGCAACAAAAGGTTCATTATGGACATGAATATCTATGTCCTTTTTCTCTTTGATCTTTAAGAGTGTTTTCAGGATCGTCTTTTTTCCTGATTGGGGAAGTCCAATAAATCCTAATTTCATCGGTATAAAATATCATAAAACAGAGAGATTGACAAAGAGAATTAGGCATGTTAATGAAGACTCTCAAAAAAGAAAGGGGTGTAAGAGCTATGTCAGTAGTTCATGTAACAGACGAAAACTTTGAAAAAGAGATCCTAAAATCAGAAATTCCTGCAATGGTAGACTTTTGGGCAGACTGGTGTGGTCCATGTAAGATGATTGCACCTGTTATAGAAGAGCTTGCAGAGGAGTTTAAGGGAAAGATAAAAATAGCAAAGATGAATGTAGACGAAAATCAGAAAACACCAGCAAAATATGGAATAAGAAGCATTCCTACGCTGATATTTTTTAAGAAAGGAGAAGTTGTAAATGTCATAATAGGTGCATATCCAAAAGAAGTAATAAAAAAAGAGCTGGAGAAGCTTCTCTAATGGAAGATGTTATAATCATAGGTGCAGGACCTGCAGGTCTTACTTCTGCAATATATACTGCAAGGGCAGGTCTGAGGACAAAAGTTTTTGAAAAAGCAGTTCCTGGTGGTCAGGCAATAAATTCAGATCTGATAGAAAATTATCCTGGTTTTCCTGAAGGGATTTCAGGTTTTCTTCTTATGGATCGTATAAGAAGGCAGGCAGAAAGACTGAAAGTAGAAATCAATATAGCTGAAGTAAAAGGAGTAGATGTTTCAGGGAAGATAAAGAAGGTATATACAGAAAATGAGGTTTTTGAAGCAAAGGCTTTGATTATATGCACTGGATCACAGCCAAAAAGGCTTGGAATAAAAGGAGAAGAAAGGCTTATAGGAAAAGGTGTTTCATTTTGTGCAACATGTGATGGTCCTTTTTTCAAAGGTCAGACAGTAGCAGTTATAGGAGGAGGAGATTCTGCTGTTCAGGAAGCTCTTTTTCTTACGAGATTTGCAAACAAGGTCTATCTTATCCACAGAAGAGAAAGACTCAGGGCAGCAAAGATCCTTCAAAAAAGGGCATTAAATGAAAAAAAGATAGAACTTATTTTGAACACTGTTCCTGAAAGGATAGAAGGAGAAGAGAAGGTTGAAGCAATAATATTGAGAAATTTAAAAGATGGAACTTTAAAAGAGCTTCCTGTTCAGGGAGTATTTGTATTCATAGGAGCACTTCCAAACAGTTCATTTCTTGAAGGAAAGCTCAAGACGGATAATGAAGGTTACATAATAACAGATCAGAACATGCAGACATCTGAAAAAGGAGTATTTGCAGCAGGAGATGTAAGATCAAAACAGTTAAGGCAGATAGCTACTGCTGTAGGAGATGGAGCTATAGCAGCATTTTCTGCAGAAAAGTATATTGAAGAAAATTTCAGATGAAACTTCTTTTTATCTTCCTCTTTATCCTTTCTCTTATCAGCTGTGGTCCACCTCCTCCTTCCCTCATACAAAAAGAAAAGACTCCTGAGGAGCTTTTCAAGGAAGGAATAAGAGATATGAGAGATGCTTTTTATGAAGGAGCAATAGAAGTATTTCAGAAGATAAAAGACAGGTATCCTTACAGTAAATATGCAGTCCTTGCAGAGCTTAAGCTTGCAGATGCTCTTTATCTTAAAGGAAACTATGATGAGGCATATGAGGTTTATGATGAGTTTGAGAAACTTCATCCATTAAATCCAAATATCCCTTATGTTATCTACCAAAAAGGGATGTGTCATTTTAAAAGAGTCTCAACAGTTGACAGAGATCAATATCATGCAAGAAAGGCAAAAGAGGAATTTGAAAGGCTTATAAGAAGATTTCCTTCTTCAGAATATGCAAGAATTGCAAGATGGAGACTCAGGAAGTGTTATGCAAATCTTGCAAAACACGAAATATATGTGGCAAGGTTCTATCTTAAGATGAAAAAATACAGAGCAGCTCTTAACAGATTCAGGTATGCTATTGAAAATTATCCTGATGTAGGTCAATACTATGAAGCACTTAAGGGAATAAGAATTTGTGAAAAGATGCTTAAAAAAAAGGGAAAAGTTATAGAAAAAGAGGAAGAGAAAAAGATAGCAGAGGTTAAAAAGAAGATAGAAAGATGTCTTCCTTGTGAAAGGATAAGAAGAGGGAGACCTCATATACTTGATGAAGTCATGAAGAGAGGTTTTTAATGGAAATAAAAAATGCCTTGATACTTCTTTTTGACGAAAATGCATTTATTCCTGTATTTAAAGTTCCTGTAATAAAAAGGATATTCATTATTCTCAGGTCCTTAGGAATAGAAGGTGTATTCGTCATAGGAAGAGCAGAGCTATATAAGAAGCTTATAAGAGAAGTCCATGAAACTTTTGTCTTTTTTCCAGCAGAACAAAAACATGAAATAAAAGGACTTTTAAAAAAAGGGCTTCTCAGAGGAGATACCCTTATTCTTAAAGCAAACTCTGTAATAGACAGAGCATCTCTTTTGAAGCTTATAGAGAATTATCCAAAAAAAAGGGCCATACTTGTTGGAAAAAGGAATAATTCAGTTTTTTTGTGTCCAGAAGATCAGGTAGAAAAGACGATATGTGAGATATGGGAAAAAAAGGAAACAGATGCATGCAGAATTGAGGGAATAGCAGGTCTTCCATATCTTATAGAAGATGAAAAGGAAATAAAAGAAGCAGAGGATCTTCTTATAAAATCACTTTCTCTTCAGACAAGGGCTCAGGACAGTCTTCTTGCAAGATACTTTGACAGAAACATTTCCCTTTTCTTTTCTAAAAGGCTTGTCAGGACAAAAATAACTCCAAATCAAATAACACTTTTTGGAATGAGTATAGGAATCACAAGTGCTATCCTTCTTTCTTTTCCATCATACTGGCTTCAGCTTATAGGAGCTTTTCTTTTCCTTTTCTGTATTATAATTGATGGAATGGATGGAGAAGTTGCCAGACTGAAATTGAAAGAATCAAGATTTGGTCATTATCTTGACATAATAACAGATAACATAGTCCATGTATGTATATTTGTTGGAATAGGTTATGGACTTTACAGGAAAACAGGAAATGAACTTTATAAAGATCTCATTTTTATCTTGCTTATAGGTTTTGGTCTCTGTGCAATATCTGTATATCAATGTGTTCTCAAAAGAAGCGAGGAAGAGATAAGAAGATCACCACTTCTTTTAAGACTTATGTCCCTTGTTACAAACAGAGATTTTGCTTATGTAATTGCACTTCTTGCAATATTTGACAAATTAAACTGGTTTTTTATAGCAACATCCATAGGAACTTACATATTTGCAGCAGTCCTCTGGATAATATACTACAGATATAAGAAGGCTATTTCCCATAAGCCTCCTTAATTGCTTTTTGCTGAAGTTTCATCTTTTTCAAAAGATACTGAAATGACTTCCTTCTTATAATCCTTGAAAATGACCTTCTGTAGTTTTCAACAATACTTACTCCATCTATTTCCACATCAAACACATACCACCTTCTTCCTTTTTTCAAAAGATGATATGTTACAGGGATCTCATCCTGCATCTTTACTATCCTTGTTTCAACAACTGTCTCATTCTTCTTTTTTATTTCTCTGTCATATGAAATCTTTTCCCTTTTCAGAAAATCAAGAACCATCTTTGTATATGACTCCTGAAAAAGATCAGGAAATACACTTCTGAACTCTTTCTTCTCCTCTTTGCTTAGCTTTTTCCAGTAAGCTCCAAGAGAATTTTTTGTCATAAGATCAAGATCAAAATTCTTCTGGATTATCTTCTTTATAAGTCTTCTCCTTAAATTTCTTTTATTCTTTAGTGATGGATCAGTCTGAATATCCATAACCTTTTCAAGCATAGCTTTTACGAAACTTGTTGCATCTTCTGCAAGCAGAACAGATGAAAAAGAAAAATAGAAAATTAGAAGAATACAAAAGCTTTTTATCCACTTCATCTGTCTTCTCCGTTTTTCTGCATTTTACCTAAGACAGCCTGAAAAAGTAAAGAACATCAGATAAAATACAGACAGCCCTGTTTTAGCAGATCTTCATCCACTTCCCATCCTTTTCCCAAAGCTTTTATAAACTTATCTGCATAGTGAATAGGAGCAGGTAACTTAAAGCTCAGTTTTTCATTAAACAGACTGGAGTAATTAAGTCTTGTAAAATCATAAAGAAGCTCTAAATCTTTCATGTCTATTTCAAGCAGAATCTCTTTTCCTTCTTCAAATCTAAATTTTTGATCAATTTTTATTGGATTTGCTCCATAGCCTGTTGAATGAGGAAGCAAAAAGGCTGTGCTTCCAAAACTAATACCTAATCCGTGTTTCTCCGTGTTTATCTTATAGTTATGACTTTTTTTAAGATTCATAAAAGTAATCTTTGTGCTGTAATTATTACTCAATTTCTGCAAATCTTCTCTTTCTTTATACTGAATTTTTCCATCCCTTAAGATTAAAACATCTTTATTTTCAAAATCCAGCAGCCCTTTATTTTGCAGGTATTCGATAATTCTCGGTAAATTCAGAGTTTCTCCTGGAGTTTCTGTTTTCACAGGCAATATCTTTCTTATCTTTCCTTCAGAATCAAACACAACAGTGCATCCCGCAATTCTATGTCTTTCATACATCCCTCTTCCTACATCAACTCCTAATATGTAATCATATTCTACTTTTCTTTGAAGAACAAAATATTTTATGCCAAGCTTTCCCATTATTTGAATCAACAGATTGTTCTTTATATATCCTCGAATATCTTCTATAAGATTTCTCCACAGGATGTTTTGTGAGATTACCCTCAGCTGAAATAGCTGCCTTTTTAAACTTTCATAATAATCCTCTTCAGGAGGATACAGTTCTTTTCCGACAATTAAAGCAAAACTAACGTTCTTTTTTTTAGGCAAATTTTCTTTAATTTGCTTTATTATTTCAAAAACTTTTTTTCTGTTAAATTGATAGATCCTCTTTGAAAAGTCAAAATAGGGTAAATCAGAAAATTCCTTGATCTTATTGTATTTTTGAAACATCTGAATCGTGATATTTTTTATCCTTTTGATCTCAGGTATCTCTTCGTCAATAAGAATAAAAGCGGTAATTTCTTTGTTTTTTAAAAGATCTGGTATTTCGTATGGAAGCAGCTTTCTCTGATGTTTTCTATTTATCCAGGAAAATAAGGTATTTGTCTTTTTTATCTTAACACTTCTTCCCTTCTCATCTTTTACTATCAGATCAGAAGGGGTCATTTTTTCAAATTGAAATTTTTCTGATGAAGATTCAATTATATCAAGGTCTTTTGCTACTTCCTTAATCACTTCAAATTTTTCCTTATTTGAAAGTCTGCAATATTCCATAAACTTGTTAGCTTCAGATGTCCCTTCTAATTCTTCTAAGTTAAAAACTATCACACAATGCTGAGGTAAAAAGGGATGTGGTATCTCTTTACATCTCATTATAGGTTGATTGTAATCAATTTCCCCAAATCTTCTTAATTCTTTATCACTTTTTATATATCCCTGAGCTTTGTAGTATCTTATCAACAGATCAACTATATCAGGATCTGGCTCTTCTATTTTTTTGATCGTATATGATCTTTTAGGGTTTAACAGAAACTTTATTTTCTTTCCCACTTGTTTCAAAAGTTCTTCTTTTGATTTATTAACATATTCCCAAAGATTCAAAACAGAAGTGATGTTATGTCTGAAATCAATCACTAAATAAAAATTTCCATTTATATATTTCACCTCAGTTCTCACATAAGGTCTAATAGAAAATTTTCCTATTACCTTCTCTTTTCTTACCTTCTGTAAGTTCTCATTGAGGATTATTTCAATTTTTTTATCCCATCTTAGATATTTTGAAAACAGCTGTTCCAGCTGGTCTGTTGGGATTTTAGAAAACAGATCCTGAAAAAGAAGTTTTTCTTCTAACTTTATATCTTCTGATAAAGGAACTTTAATAAAGGTTAAAAATATTTGATTATCTCTATCCAGGTTTACTCCTCCTATTTTGGAAATTTCACTGAAGTATTCACTTTCATTATTGAAATACTTCAGAAGCCTGCATTTATAGACAAATTTAGGGATAAGCTTGGATTTTATCTTGAATATATTCATTGCATAGCTATTTTGCTTCATATCTTCTTCTCCCAAAAAACTTTGCCAGAAAATAATACTGAAAAAAGAAAAAAGTCAAGGTTATCTCAAAAAAATTTGGGCAATACTTCTTGCAGGAACTTCTGAAGGAGGGATTTAACATTATAGAAAAGGAGCAAAGCTTAGCATAATTTTTTTGCAGGATTCCAATGTATTTGAAGCATCATTTTTAATAAAAAAAAAATCTTTAGCTCCCCGGGCAGGACTCGAACCTGCAACCTACGGGTTAACAGCCCGCCGCTCTGCCGATTGAGCTACCGGGGAGCAGTCTTTTTATAAAATAGCAAATAACTTATAGAAAGTCAACAAACTTTCCATTTGATTTTGTCAGTTTTATTTGCTAAAAGTGAAAAGACAGTTCGTAACGCAGAAAGATGTTATGCAAGTAATCAAGAAAATACAAGATATGCAAAGAGAAGCTGAAAAGCTGAGGAAAGAAGGATATACGATTGGCTTTGTTCCTACTATGGGATTCTTTCATGAGGGACATCTTGAACTTATGCGTGTTGCAAAAAAGAATGCTGATAAGGTTGTCGTAAGCATATTCGTAAATCCTATACAGTTTGGACCAAATGAAGACTATGATCGCTATCCAAGAGACATAAAGGGAGATATAGAAAAGGCAAAGAAGGTTGGTGTTGACATACTTTTTATTCCTGAAGTAAAGGAAATGTATCCTGAAGGTTTTCAGACAAAGGTATGTGTTGAGAAGCTTACAAAGCATCTTTGTGGACTATACAGACCAGGACATTTTGACGGTGTTACAACCGTAGTAACAAAGCTTTTCAATATAGTTAAGCCTCACATTGCTGTATTTGGAGAGAAGGACTATCAGCAGCTTCTTGTAATAAAAAGGATGGTAGAGGATCTGAATATGGACATCAGGATCATAAGTGTTCCTACAGTAAGAGAACCAGATGGTCTTGCTATGAGCTCAAGGAATACATATCTCAATCCAGAAGAAAGGAAGTCTGCTATCTGTCTAAAAAAATCCATAGATCTTGCAAGGTCTATGGTTGAAAAAGGGATATATGATACAGAGAGGATAAAAAAAGCTGTTGAGGAGCTTATAAAAAGCTATCCTCACACGAAGATTCAATATGTATCTATATGTGATCCTGAAACACTTGAAGAGATAGAAGGAGAGATAAAGGAAAGGGCTCTTATTGCACTTGCAGTATTTGTTGGTAATGCAAGGCTTATTGATAATTCAATAATTGAAAGAAAAAAAGTATGAAAGGAGTGAGATATGAAAACTACAGGAAACTTTCTTTTTACATCAGAATCAGTTACAGAAGGACATCCAGACAAGATTGCTGATCAGATCTCGGATCACATACTTGATAAATTCTTAGAACAAGATCCTGATGCAAGGGTTGCATGTGAGACGCTCGTAACAACTGGTCTTGTAATGATTGCAGGAGAGATAACTTCAAAAGCTCATGTCTCATTTCCTGATGTTGTAAGAGAGACTATAAGAGACATAGGTTATAATGACTCTTCCATGGGTTTTGATTGGAAGACATGTGCTGTTATCTCAACTATTGATAAACAGTCTCCTGATATAGCAATAGGAGTGAATGGAAAAGGTCTCTATAAAGAAATGGGAGCAGGAGATCAGGGTCTTATGTTTGGATATGCATGTAAAGAGACAAAGACATATATGCCAATGCCAATAACTCTTGCTCATGCACTTACTATGAGGCTTGCTCATGTAAGAAAGTCTGGAAAACTTCCATGGCTAAGACCTGACGGAAAATCTCAGGTAACAGTTGAATACATAGAAGGAAAACCTGTAAAGGTAAGAGCAGTCGTGATTGCTGCTCAGCACGATCCTGACATAGATTATGAAACTCTCAGAGAAGCAATAATAGAAGAGGTCATTCTTAAGGCAATACCAAATGAAATGATAGACGAAAAAACAGAATATTACATAAACACAACAGGAAGATTCGTAATAGGTGGTCCTATGGCAGACTGTGGTCTTACTGGAAGAAAGATCATTGCTGATACATATGGTGGATTTGGTTATCATGGTGGAGGATGTTTTTCTGGGAAAGATCCAACAAAGGTTGACAGAAGTGCGTCATACATGTGCAGATATGTTGCAAAGAATATTGTTGCAGCAGGTCTTGCAGAAAGATGTGAAATCCAGGTTGCATATACAATAGGAAAAGCAGAGCCAATATCCATGACACTTACGACATATGGAACAGGAGTAATTCCAAGTGAGGAACTCCTTGAGATAGTTAAAAAGCTTTTTGATTTCAGACCAGCAGCAATCATAGAAAGACTTAATCTTAAAAGACCAATATACAGAAAGACGGCAAATTATGGACATTTTGGAAGGGAGCTTCCAGAATTTACTTGGGAAAAGCTTGATGCAGTAGATGATCTAAAAAGGGCAGTAAGATAAGGAGAAAAAGCTATGGATTATGACATAAAAGACAGAAATCTTGCAGAAAAGGGGCTTTTAAGAAGACAATGGGCTCAAAAAAGTATGCCTGTTCTTATGATGATAAAGGAAAGATTCTTAAAGGAAAAACCACTTAAAGGAATAAGGATATCTGCATGTCTTCACATAACCACAGAGACTGCAGCACTTGCAAGCACGCTTAAGGCAGGTGGAGCAGAAGTTGTTCTTTGTGCTTCAAATCCACTTTCAACACAGGATGATGTTGCAGCATCTCTTGTTGTCCACGATGAGATCCCTGTGTTTGCCATAAAAGGAGAGGATCACAGCACATACTATCAGCATATACTTTCTGCTTTAAAACACAAACCTCATCTTACAATGGATGATGGTGCAGATCTCGTAAGCTCTCTTCATTTTATAGCACTTAAAAAATGGGATAATGTAGAAAAGTGTATATTTGAATGGGGAAGTTCTCTTTCTGAGGATGAAAGGAAAAGTCTTGTGTCAAACATAATGGGAAGCACAGAAGAGACAACAACAGGAGTAATAAGGCTGAGAAGTATGGAAAAAAATGGAATTCTTCAGTTTCCTGTAATTGCTGTGAATGATGCAAAGACAAAGCATCTTTTTGATAACAGATACGGAACAGGACAGAGCACAATAGATGGGATAATTCGTGCAACAAACAGGCTTCTTGCAGGAAGTATATTTGTCGTATGTGGATATGGATGGTGTGGAAAAGGTGTTGCGAATCGTGCAAGAGGAATGGGAGCTCGTGTTATTGTATGTGAGGTAGATCCTGTAAAGGCACTTGAGGCTGTTATGGATGGATTTCAGGTTATGCCAATCTCTGAAGCAGCCAAGATAGGAGACATATTCTGCACTGTTACAGGAGACATAAATGTCATAAGAAAGGAGCATTTTCTACTTATGAAAGACGGTGCAATACTTGCAAATTCAGGACATTTTGATGTTGAAATAGACATAAAAGGACTCAAGGAAGTTTCTACTGGAAGAAGAAAGATAAGGGATTTTGTGGAAGAGTTTACACTTAAAAATGGAAAAAAGATATATTTACTTTCAGAAGGAAGACTCGTAAATCTTTCTGCAGCAGAAGGTCATCCTTCTGCTGTAATGGATATGAGTTTTGCAAATCAGGCTCTTTGTGCAGAATATATAGTAAAAAATCATTCAAAGTTAGAAAAAAAGGTTTATCCTGTGCCAGAGGAGGTGGACAGAGAAGTTGCAAGACTTAAGCTGAAATCAATGGGAATAGAGATTGACAGTCTTACTCCAGAACAAGAGAAATACTTAAGTTCCTGGGAAATTGGAACATAAAATCCTTGACATTTCAAATGTATTCCTTAACTTTTGAATGAGTGAAATAAAAGAAGAAATAGAATCTGAGATAAAAAGAAAGAATTTTATTAGAGCTTTTTATTTAGCTAAGGAAAATAATCTTTCAGAAGAGCTACTGAAAGATTTAGCTATTAAGGCTATCTGGCAGGCTGGGATATACTCAAGAAATATTTATGCACTGAAAGAGCTGGCTGAAGAACTGGGTTATTCAAAAGAGAAGATAAAGGAGATTCTTATGGAACTTGCAAAAAAAGAGGAAGAAAAAGGAAATAAGAAATTAGTTTCTTCTTGTTATGATTATAGAAGTGGAAAATATCTTAGTTTTGAAGAATGGTTAGAAAAAGCTATGAAAGAATGGAATAAAATAAAGTAAAGGGGGTGTGGTATGGAAAGGAAGACCATAAAGATAGCTATTGTAGGGGTTGGAAATTGTGCAAGTGCTTTAATTCAGGGTATAGAGTATTACAGGCATAAGTCAAAGGATGATGCCATAGGATTTATGCATTGGGACATTGGAGGTTATACTCCAGGAGACATAGAAGTAGTTGCTGCATTTGACATTGACAAAAGAAAGGTAGGAAAAGATATTGCAGAAGCAATCTTTGCACTTCCAAACTGCACAAAGCCAATATATCCAAATATGGAAAAGAAAGGTGTAATTGTAAAAATGGGAAGGGTTCTTGATGGATTTGCTCCTCATATGAGGAATTATGAAGAAAAATATACATTTGTGCTTGCAAATGAAAAAGAAGCAACTCAGGATGATATAGTAAATACACTTAAGGAATCAGGAGCAGAAATCCTTCTGAACTATCTTCCTGTAGGATCAGAAGAGGCAACAAAGTTTTATGCAGAATGTGCTCTGAAAGCTGGAGTAGGTTTTATAAACTGCATTCCTGTATTTATTGCTTCTGATCCTGACTGGGCAAGAAGGTTTGAAGAAAAAAGACTTCCTATAATTGGTGATGACATAAAGTCACAGATAGGTGCAACAATCGTTCACAGGACTCTTACGAATCTTTTCAGAAACAGAGGAGTAAAACTTGACAGGACATATCAGCTTAATACTGGTGGAAATACAGACTTTCTGAATATGCTTGACAGAGCAAGACTTAAGTCAAAGAAGATTTCAAAGACAGAAGCAGTTCAGTCTCAGCTTGGAGAAGAGCGTCTTGATGATGAAAACATATACATTGGACCAAGTGATTGGGTTCCATGGCAAAAAGATAACAAGATCTGTTTTATCCGCATGGAAGGAAGGATATTTGGTGACATTCCAATCTCTCTTGATCTTAAGCTTTCAGTAGAAGATTCTCCAAATTCTGCTGGAGTAGTAATTGATGCAATAAGATGTTGTAA
Organism: uncultured Desulfobacterales bacterium; assembly: GCA_964513995.1. GTDB lineage: Bacteria > Desulfobacterota > DSM-4660 > Desulfatiglandales > JALVZP01 > CAZEOQ01. The sequence continues at coordinate 22,369 of CAZEOQ010000018.1, forward strand.
GCTTGCGCTTGAAAGAGGAAAAGGTGGACCAATATATTCTGCATCTGCTTACTTTATGAAGCATCCTCCAAAGCAGTTTACAGATGATGAGGCTCACAGGATGGTAGAGGACTTTATAGCTGGAAGAAGGGATGATTAATAAATGCCTTATACTTGCTGCAGGAAGAGGAAGGAGACTATCAAGCTTGGGTGAGCCCAAACCCCTTGTTCGCCTCCTTGGGCTCACCCTTATAGAAAGAGTAATACTTACACTTAGAAGATGTGGGATAGAAGAATTTTATGTTGTTACAGGATATAAGGGGAAGGAAGTAAGAGATTTTCTGGATAAGCTGAGTATTCAAAAAGGGATAAGGATAGTTCATGTAATAAATGAGGAATGGGAAAAGGAAAATGGGCTTTCTGTCCTGAAAGCAAAAGGAAAGATAAAAGGAAAATTTCTGCTATGTATGTGTGATCATATATTTCAGGAATCAATGGTAAAAAAAGTTATGGAATATGAGCCAGCTGATGAAGAGATCTGTCTCTGCGTTGACTTTAGACTGAACAATCCCGTTATTCCAGACACAAATGAAGCAACAAAGGTCCTTGTAGAAGATGGAAGGATAAAGGACATAGGAAAAAAACTAAAAAAATATAATGGATATGATACAGGGCTTTTCCTTGTATCTCAAAAGATATTCTCTGCAATAGAGGAAAGTATAAGAAGAAATAATGATTCAAGTCTTTCAGGAGCTATAAGAATTCTTGCTAAAGAAGGTCTTGTAAGGGCAATTGATGCAGGAAAGGATGCTTTTTGGATAGACATAGATGATGAGAAGGCATATAAGAAGGCAGAAAAAGAGCTTTTAAATATGTTCAGTCAGAAAGATACAGATGGTCCTGTTTCAAGGTATCTGAACAGATACTTCTCTGCTAAAATAACAAAATATCTCATAAACACAAACATAACTCCAAATGAAATCTCCTTATTTTCATTTCTTATGTGTATCATAGCATCTCTTGCATTTCTCTTAGGAAAGTATAGCTATCTTCTTTTTGGAGGAATACTTGCTCAGATATCTTCTATAATTGACGGATGTGATGGAGAAATTGCAAGACTAAAATTTCAGTCTTCTAAATTTGGTGCTTGGCTTGACGCTATACTTGATAGATACTCTGATGCATTCCTTCTTTTTGGTCTTACTGTTTATGCTTATAATCCTTTAAAACCTCTCCTTACCCTTTCCATAGGATTCCTTGCAATAATAGGTTCTTTTGTAAACAGCTATATGGCAGACAAGTATGATCAGTATATGAGGAGGGAATTTCAAAAACTGAAGAAGCATAAACCAATAAGGATTGGAAGAGATATAAGAGTAATGCTTATATTTCTTGGTGCTCTCATGAATCAGGTATTCTTTACTCTTGTCCTTATTGCCTTTATTATGAATCTGGAAAACATAAGAAGAATAATTATACTTTATAGAAACCAGGAAATCCTTGATTAATGGGGAATCTTTCTCCTGTTTGGAGAGAGGTTATAAAAATCATAAAGAAATCTCCTGTTCCTGAAGATCCAATCCATGCAAAAAATACATTATACTGGCTTTTAAGAATTGAACCAAAAGCAGATAAAATTCTCAGATTAGCAGCATTTTCTCATGACATAGAAAGGGCAATTCCAGAAAAAAAGGTAAAAAGAAAGGATTTTTCTGATTATGAATCATTTAAAAAAGCACATGCTGAAAACAGTGCTTCTATAATGGCTCAGATAATGAAAAAGTATGGGATATGTGATAAAGAAATAAAAGAGATAAGACATCTTATCCTTCATCATGAAGAAGGAGGAGATCCAAGATCAGATCTTATAAAAGATGCAGATGCCCTTTCCTTCTTTGATGTAAATCTGCTGTATTACATGAAAAGAAATCCTATGGATGAAGTTATCTTTCGCTGCAGGTGGGGATACAGAAGGATATCTCCTGAAAGAAGAGTTTTTCTAAAAGAGATTATGAGGAAAAACAAAAAATTGTCTTCAATAATAAGAAAGGTGATAAAAGATGAGTGAGTATGGATACATTGAAGTTGACATGTTTCCTCCTGATGTAAATGATCCAAATCATCCAGAAGTTGTCCGTTTCAGAAAACTTCTTGAAGATGTAGCAAGGGAATATAACTGCAATCTTACCCATTTTGAGATAGATCATGGGACTGTGATATTTTCGTTTGACAGTGATGAGCTTATAGCAGAGATAATAAGGATTCTGGAAAAGAATGAGTAAGATAAAGAAGGAAAATATAGCAATTGTTCTTGTAGAGCCACAAATTCCTGAAAATATAGGTTCTGTTGCAAGAGCTATGAACAATATGGGTCTCAGCAAGCTTATTCTTGTAAATCCAAGAGAACTTGATATGTCAGTTATACTTAAGACAGCAACACACAATTCTGTCTATATACTTGAACAGATGGATGTTGTAGATGATCTTATGTCTGGAATAGGTGAGTATAATTATGTAGTTGGAACAACTGCAAGGATAGGTTCAAGAAGACCAGTTCTTACAACTCCAAGAAGATTTGCAAAAGAGCTTGTAAATCTTACACAGGAAAACAAGGTTGCAATACTTTTTGGAAGAGAAGACAGAGGTCTTACAAATGATGAACTTAAACTATGCCATACGATACTTCACATCCCTATGGCTTCTTCCATCTCACTTAATCTTGCTCAGGCAGTAATGGTCATATGCTATGAGATACATATGGCAAGTATAGATGAGGATTCAGTAATATCATATGTTCCAAGACTTGCAAACAAGTTTGAGCTTGAAGGAATGTATGAGCATCTGAAGAGGGCTCTTATAAAGATAGGATTTCTTGATCCAAAGAATCCAGATCATTGGATGATGGCTATAAGAAGGATGCTATCAAGATATCCTCTTCAGGCAAGAGATGTTCAGATTATAAGAGGCATATGCAGGAAGATTGAAAACTTTGTTGAAAAAAATAAGGAGAATTAACTGTCTGAAGATTCTGGTAAAAGTATCTCTTTTTTAGCTGGAAGCTGTTTTGGTTTATAAGAAATCTTTAAGATACCTCCAAGAAAACTGATATTTACCTCATGTCCTTTATTTATAGCCTGTTCTAAGATCTTAAGAAGCTCTTCTTTATCTTTTTCTAAGGTCTTCTTGTATGCCTTTCTTCTTCTGTAAAGGAGAAACAAAAAAAACAGAAAGAAAAAAAGGATTGATCCAGCAATCCAGTATCTGAGCCTTACTATTTCTCCTACTCCAACAACAATAAATATTGCTATTGCAGGAACAGATATCATAAGGAGGATAACTGTGTAAAAAAGAAGGATGCTTTTTATCCATTCCTTCATAGCAGCTTACTAAAAAAACCCCTTGACCTTATAGGTCAAGGGGATCTTTTAACGGTCCCAATGGGATTCGAACCCATGCCGCCGGCGTGAGAGGCCGGTATCCTAAC
>CAZEOQ010000019.1:0-25104 GCA_964513995.1 uncultured Desulfobacterales bacterium
TCATATGACATGCTATACAGATTCCATAAGCAGGAGGAGGAATCACATGAAAGAATGCCTGAAGGGCTGCTGCTAAAAAGCCTACTATAAATCCTGCAGTTGCTGGTGTAATCCTCATTTTATATCCTCCATTAGAACCGATACTCTACCTGAAAATACAGATAATCAGCATCATCATCCTGTCCTGTATCATCTACATAAGGTCCTGCAAAGAAGTGTCCATAAAATGCTTTTATGACGAAATTATTAAGAAGCTTATTCCTGCTTCTTACATTATACACGACAAGAAGATCCAGCTCATTTCCTACAAAAGAGGATGCACTTCCTGTTTTATCCCATCTCTGTATCTTTTTATAACAGTTATACCATGCATCATGTGTGTCATCTAAGAAAAATGAATGAATTCCAAAAAGGATCTTTGTCCCTTTTTCTGGAAAAAGGTTTGCATATGCATATATGTCATGAACATTTTGCCAGCAGAAAAGATCCATAAGACCATATTTTCCATGAACACATGCATAAAGCTGATCAAATGTGTGATATGAGTGATCATTCGGATCACCATCTCCACTTGCAAAATTATACTGAAGGGCAATCCTTGTCTTAAATGGTTCATAAAATGTATATCCAAAGTCTGCATAAAATGCCCATGCATGTCTTTCAAGCTTTTCTCCTCCAATGTGTTTTCTTCCAAACTGCAATGAGAGATTCACATCATAGTCAAAAGATCCTTTTTTTCCATAAATCCTTATTCCAGGAGTATATGAGTCATCCTCTTTTCCCTTTTTGCTGCTATCTCTGTCATCATAAAGCACATAAAGGTCTATGTTTCCTATATAGAGTCTTTTCAGCGTAAGCCATATTCCATAAAGATCTGCTGGCTTTCCAAACCAGTCATCATTGAATGCAGGACTTTCATCAAGATCCCTTAAGACCTGATTCAGATAAAAAAGATCAACTTTTACTTTTTTTGTATCAACTATAAGTCCAGCTCCATCAAAGATAATAGGCTTATTTGTCCATCCATAGGAGTGTCCAATAAGTCTTTGATGAAGATACTCTATCTCTCTTCTTCCAAACCAAAGTGATACAGGACTCTGAAAAAGGTTTCTTATAAAGAGATATGCCTGATGTATGTCTGTTCCGTGATCATATGCATATGGAAAAAGATAAGGATGTGGTTCATCTGAATCTATTGTCTTTAGAAGTGTTATGAGAAAGGAGATGTTTTCCTTTGGAGCTATCTGAAGAGAAAGTCTTTGTCTTGACGACATTCCATGATCCTTTATCCTTCTTCCATCCCGTGTATAATAATCGCTTCTTGTTTCAAACCTTACATAAAAGTCTCCTCCAAGCTTTATTCTTCCATCAAGAAAAGAAAAACTCATTTTGTCTGATGCTTTTGCACTTGTTGCAAAAAAGAAGACAAGCAGAATAATCCTTAACATTTAAACCTCCTTTTTTTTTTGGAAACAAAAAATCAAAAAAAAATCTATTTGTCAAATTGGATTTTTTGATGGAATTGAGTCTTTATTATTGAAAAATCCTATTTATTTTATCTCAAAATCCCATGCATAAGAAAGATGAGGTTATCTCCTGCAAAAAGCTTTGCAATAAGAAACATTGGATAAAGAAGAAGTGTTTCAAGTATTCTTGTATGAAGAAAGCTGTCCATAAGGACTATTGTAAAAAGAAGGGCAAGACCATAACGCCCAAGTTTTTGATATCTGATTGATGCTCCTACAGGAAGGAGATTTTCAAGGATGTGTGAGCCATCAAGAGGAGGGATAGGGATAAGGTTAAAGAGTCCAAGACCTATGTTCATAAAAAGAAGATAAATGAGGACAAGCTGATAAAGAAGGTTATGAAAAAGAAGATGTCTTATAAAGAAGCCAGCAACAAATGCAGCAAAAAAATTTGCAGCAGGTCCTGCTGCTGCCATAAGTATTATATCCCTTCTTATGTTCCTGAAGTATCTTGGATCAACAGGAACTGGCTTTGCCCATCCAAAATTAAATAAAAAAAGCATAATTGCACCAACTGGATCTAAGTGATAAAATGGATTAAATGTAAGTCTTCCTGCAAGCTTTGCAGTGGGATCTCCAAGAAGATATGCTACTTTTCCGTGTGCATATTCGTGAATGGTAATGGAAAAAAGAAGAACAGGAATCCTTACAATCCAATCATACATCTGCTGCCTTTTCCCTTATCTCTTTTGGAATATCAAACACACCTTTATGTGGTTCAGCCCTTTCTTCTTCCATAAATTCTGGAAGATGATCAACTTTTGGAAGTCCAGCAGCAAGATTAAATTCCATCTCTTTTCTGATTATGCTCCTTCCTATCTCTTTTAGATCATCTTCTTTTAGATCCCATCCATAGAAGCTGTTAAGAAGTCTTGTCATTATGTCAAAGTCTGGTTCGCTCCACTGACACAGACCAACTGAATCATATGTGCATACGAGGATCTGCTTTTCTTTTGCCATCTGTGCAAGCTTTTCTGGCTCATCTTCCTGAAATATAACAATTCCTGTATGATCTGCTCCCTGTGGACTTATTGTATATCCTATTCCTGTTCCTTTTTCCTTTCTTGGATCATGTGCAGGAATTGCCTGACCTTTTACGACTGGAACTCTGCTTATTCCAAATACCTTTGCTGTTACAGCTACACCATTTCCAAGAATCCTTCCAAGAACAGTTCCCTGTCCTATCTCATTTATAAGCTCAAGTGCCCTTTTTCCATCACCAAAGCTAAAAAGCCCTGCTTCGTGAAGTATCCCTATTGTTGCACCTGTCTCCATTGTATCAATCCCTATATCATCACATCTTCTTTCAAGAAGCATTACCATATCAAGATCGTCTATTCCAAGGTTTGCTCCAAGCATTGCACATGATTCATATTCAAATCCTGCTGTAAGGAATTTTCCTTCCCTGTCATGCATTACATTTGAACATTTTACGATACATCCAGGCATACATGTCTTTCCAAAACTTCCTCCTCTTTTCTGATTTATCTCTGAAACAACCTTTCCTCCTATCTTTTCTGCACCTTCAAATGAACCAGAACTGTAGTTTCTTGTAGGAAGTGCACCAATTTTATTTACAAATGTAAGTCCTCCAACTGTTCCATATTTTGAAAGGAGTCCTGTTGCTTTTCTTTCAAGTATCCTTTTTGTAAACTCCTTTACAACTTCCTGAAACTCCTCTTTCCTTTTTGGCTCTCTAAGTTTCCCCCCAGAATCATCTATTACTATTGCCTTAATCCCTTTTGAACCCATAACAGCACCAAGTCCACCACGAGCACAGTGTCTTGAAGGATAACCTTCCATGTCAGTTGATGCTATTGTTGCTGAGCTCATCCTCATCTCACCAGCAGGTCCAATACAAAGTATTCCTACATCTCCAAATCTTTCTCTAAGTCTTTTTGCAGTCTCATAGTTTTCAACACCTCTTAGATCGTCTGCTGGAATAAGTTCTGCACCATCTTTGTCTATCTTGAGTATATAAAGCTCATTTGAACTTCCTTCTATAATTATTGCCTTTACAGAAAGCCTTCCAAGCTTATATCCAGATACTCCACCTACATTTGCCTCCTTTATCCCTCCTGTAAGAGGGCTTTTTGCACATATTGAAAGACGACCAGAATTTGGAACAGCTGTTCCTCCAAGAAGACCAGGAGCAATTATAAGCTTATTTCTTTTTCCAAGAGGATGGCATTCTGGTGGAACTTCTTTAAGAAGGATTTCTGATCCAAGACCTCTTCCTCCAAGCCTTTCATATTCCTTCTTAGGACTTTCTATCTTTATCTCTTTTTTTTCCATATCCACACGGATTATCTTATCCATAGCTTTCCTCCTTTAAGATATTTTCTTTCTTGTAAGGCTCTTTTATTATTCCTTTTTCTGTAATTATAGCAGTTATGTATCTTGCAGGAGTTATGTCAAAAACAGGATTAAGGGCTTCTGCATCCTTTGGTCCTATCTGCCTTCCATCTATCTTCAGGATCTCATCAGCTGATCTGTATTCTATAGGAATCATGCTTCCGTCTTTTGTATTTGGATCAATTGTGGATGTTGGAGCAGCAACATAAAATGGAATGTTATTCTCTTTTGCAAGGACAGCAAGCTGATATGTTCCTATTTTGTTTGCAGTATCTCCGTTTGCTGCAATTCTGTCTGCACCTGTTATTACAAGATCTATCTTTCCTTCTTTCATAAGATATCCTGCAGCACTGTCCACAATTACCTTTACAGGGATTCCATCCTGCATAAGTTCAAATACAGTAAGCCTTAGTCCCTGAAGCCATGGTCTTGTTTCATCTGCAATCACTTTTATCTTTTTTCCTGCCTCATGTGCTGCTCTTATAACTCCAAGAGCTGTTCCATATCCTCCTGTTGCAAGACTTCCTGCATTGCAGTGTGTAAGGATTGTTGCACCGTCTGGAATAAGCTTTTCACCATTTTTTCCTATCCTTCTGTTTATCTCTATGTCCTCTTCCAGGATCTTTTGTGATTCTTCTCTAAGAACTTCTTTTATCTCAAATACAGGCTTCCCTCTCATTCTGTTTACAACTCTTATCATCCTTTCTATAGCCCATCTCAGATTTACTGCAGTTGGTCTTGTAGAAAGTATCTCTTCTGCAATCTCTGTAATCCTTTTAAAGAATGTATCATATGACCTTGTCTTTATTGAATAAGCACCAAGAGCAATAGCCATTGCTCCTGCTATTCCTATTGCAGGAGCTCCTCTTATCACCATGTTCTCTATTGCCCTTATTATGTCCTTGTAGCTCCTTGCTACATACCACTCTATTTTATGAGGAAGCTTTCTCTGATCTATCATCTTTACCTGATTTCCATCCCACTTGATTGTAGGTATCATCTTTTTCTCCTTGATTTTTCTAAAGTAAAGGATATCAATAAAAAAAAAAGGATGCAACAAATCTTTAAAAGATCAATTTTCTGCAATGTGCCTATCAAGAAGTAATCAGCAGTCTTTGATCCCGGAAAAGCAGAAAGAAGCTGAGAAAATTCCTTTTTGAAAAAGGTGATTGTATGTTGACATTTTTTCTTTCAGAAGCTAAACAATTCTGTGTTATGGATAGGGAAAGGATAAAAGAGGCAGTAAGGAAGACACTTTCAGAAGGAAAAAAGATTACAGTCCTTACAGGTGCAGGGATATCTGCTGAAAGCGGAATTCCTACATTCAGAGGTCCTGATGGATTCTGGACGATAGGTTCAAGGAACTATCAGCCACAGGAGATTGCAACTTTCTGGATGTTTAAAAGAAGACCGTATGATGTATGGAGCTGGTATCTTTACAGGATAAAGCTTTGCAGGAAAGCAAAGCCAAACAGAGGTCATATTGCTGTTGCAGATATGGAAAAGATCTTAGGAGACAGTTTCATGCTTATAACGCAAAATGTTGATGGACTTCACTTAAGAGCAGGAAACACGCTGAAAAGGACATATCAGATTCACGGAAACATATTTTACATAAGATGCTCTGAAGAGTGCTCCAGAGAGATATATCCTCTTCCTGATGGGATAAAAGGAAAGGATAAGGGAGAAGAGATTACAGAGGAAGAAAAAAGACTTCTTAGATGTCCAAGGTGTGGTGCAATTGCAAGACCACATGTCCTCTGGTTTGATGAATCTTATGATGAGAAATACTTCTATTGGGATAGCTCTTTAAGGGTTGCAAGAGAAACTGGTCTTCTTATCACTGTTGGAACATCAGGAGCAACAAATCTTCCAAATCAGATCTTATGGACTGTGTATTCAGAAGGAGGAACAATAATAGATGTAAACATAGAAGAGAATCCTTTTGGAAGAATTGCAAAAGAAACTCCTTTTGGAATGTTTATAAAGGAAAAGAGCAGTAAAGTCCTTCCAGAAATAGCTGGTATCATAGCTGAGGTAAAAAATGAGTTAGAGAGGTAGGAAAGATGTCAGGGCTTTTAGAAAGGATAGACAATGACTTAAAGAAGGCAATGAAAGAGAAAGATTCCTTAAGACTATCCTGTCTCAGGATGTTAAAGACTTCTATAAAGAAGGTTCAGGTTGAGAAGGGAAGAGAGCTGAAGGATGAGGAAATAATAAAGGTTATTCAGTCTCTTATAAAGAAAGGAAAAGAGGCAGCAGAGAACTTTAGAAAAGGTGGAAGAGAGGACCTTGCAGAGAAAGAAGAAAAAGAAGTAAGTATATTCTCTGAATACCTTCCAGAACAGCTAAGTCCTGAGCAGATAGAAAATATAGTAAGAGAAGCCATAGCTGAAGTAAATGCTACTGGTCTGAAGGATCTTGGAAAGGTTATGAAGGTTGCTATGGCAAAGGTAGCAGGAAGGGCACAGGGAAAAGATGTAAGTGAGATTGCAAAAAAGCTCCTGAGCCAGCCCTGATAAACTAATGTTAAAAGACTCATATCAGGCTTTAGAGTATTTTAAACTCCTTGAGATAATCTCAAATTATGCTGAATCTCCTTTAGGAAAGGAATTCTGTCTTTCTCTTAGACCATCTTTTTCTCTGGATCAGATAAAATACAGACTGGGTCTTATTTCAGAAATAAGAGAATTTTTGAACACAAAAGGAGAACTTTCTGTAGGAAACATATCTCCGGCAGATCCTATCTTAGAAAGGGCAAAAAGAGGATATCTTCTTCCAGAAGAGATCCTTGATATAAGGATACTGATTGAGACGGGAATTTCAATAAGAGAAAAGATCCTTTCCGAAGGAAAAGAATACAAAACACTCTACATGCTTGCAAAATCTGAACCAGATCTTTCTGATCTTGTAAGATTTATAAAAGACAGGATATCAGAAAGTGGAATGATAAATGATTCTGCAAGTTCAAGACTTATGGAAATAAGAAAGAAGAAGAAAAGCTGCAGGATTTACATCCAGAAAAGACTGGAAGAGATCCTGAGTAGGCTGAAATTAGAAGGAAGTCATGTAACTGTTATAGAAGGAAGGTATGTCATAGGGATAAGTTCTGGGAAAAGGAAAAGCATAAAAGGGCTTTTTCATGGATATTCAAATTCAAAGGCAACAAGTTTTATAGAACCTGAAGAGATAGTTGAAGAGAATAACCTTTTAAGAGAACTTGAGATAGAGGAAAAGGAAGAAGAGATAAGGATACTTACAGAGATTACAGAGAGGATAAGGGAAAGAAAGGGAGATATAATAAGGATTCAGGAGTTTCTGAAAAAGATAGATGGGATTTGTGCAATAGCAAGATTTTGTGATTCTTTGAAATGCAAAGTCCCAGAGATTTCAGAAGATACCCTTGACATAAAGGGTGCAAGAAATCCTATACTTGAATATATCAAGGGATGTGTTCCTGTTGATCTAAGACTTAAAAAAGATAAAAATCTTCTTATCATATCAGGACCAAACAGAGGAGGAAAGACAGTAGCTTTAAAGACACTTGGACTTCTGTGTCTTATGACACAGACAGGAATACATATTCCAGCAGAAGAAGGAAGCAGGATAAAGGTATTCAAAAAGATTATGGCAGAGATAGGAGACGACCAGGATATTTCTCTTGGTATGAGCACATTTTCAGCTCACATTGAGCATCTAAGGACTATGATAGAATCTGCTGATAAGGACTCTCTTATAATAATAGATGAGCCGGGTATGGGAACAGATCCTGAAGAGGGAGCTGCACTCAGTATGGCAATCCTGGATTATCTTATGAAAAAAAATGCTTATATTGCAATATCTACGCATCTGAACAAAATAAAGCTTTATGGACTGGAGAAAGAAGGTGTAATAAGTGCATATGTGGAATTTGATAAAGAAAAAAGGATTCCAACATACAGACTCAATTATGGATCAGCAGGAGCAAGTATGGCATTTGAGACTGCTTTAAGACTTGGAATACCAGAGGAGATCCTATCAAATGCAAAAAGATATCTTGATAAGGATACCTTAAAACTAAACAGTCTTATAGAAAAAGTTGATCTTCTTGTAAGGGAGCTTGAAAGAGAAAAAGAGAAGGTAAAAAGGTTAAAAGAGCAGTATGAAAGAAGACTTAAGAGACTGGAAGAGGAAAAGGATGTGATACTGGAAGAAAAAAGAAAGGAGGCTGAAAATCTTATAAGAAAGGCAAAAAGAGAATTCTGGGCTGTTATAGACAGGATAAAAAGGGAAAAGAAGGAGCTGAAAAAAGCAGAAAAAGAGTTTTCAGATATTGCAAGGGAGCTTAAAGCTGAGTTTGAGAAAGAGGTTGTAAAAAAGAGTTATCAGGGAGAGATAAAAGAAGGAAGTCCTGTATATCACATAAGACTGAGACAAAAAGGAAAGCTTGTAAGCTATGATCCTGAAAAGAAAAAAGCACTAATTTCAATAGGAAACATAAGATTTTGGACAGACATAGAAGACATACAGCCAGCTAAGGAAGAAAAAGAAAAAACCTCCTTTTCTGAAGAAAGAGGAGAAAGCAGCTATGTTCCAGAGATAAATGTCATAGGACACAGGGTAGACGAGGCAATTCCAAAGATAGACAAGGCAATAGACAATGCTATTCTGAACGGAAATCCTGGATTGAAGATCATTCATGGAATAGGAACAGGAAGACTGAGAAAGGCAATAAGGGAATATCTGAAATCTGTTCCTTATGTAAAAGGAATAAAGACGGATTCAGAAGCAGTAACTTTTGTGGAGCTTAAGTGATGATAGATTATTCTGAACTGAAGGAACAGATAAAAAGTGTGTGTGATATTGTAGAGCTTATAGGACAGTATGTTCAGCTAAAGAAGGTGGGAAAGAACTATGTAGGTCTTTGTCCTTTTCATTCTGAAAGGAATCCTTCTTTTACTGTAAGTCCTGAAAAGCAGATGTTTCACTGTTTTGGCTGTAAAAAAGGAGGGGATATATTCACATTCTGGATGGAATATCACAATGTATCATTTATAGAAGCCCTGAAAGACCTTGCAGAAAGGTATAACATAAAGCTAAAAGGGATATCTTCAGAAAAGAAGGAAGAAAGAGAAAAGCTTTTTGAGGCAAACAGGGTTGCTGCTCTTTTTTTCAAAAAGATGCTTTTTGAAAAAGAAGGAAAATTAGCAAGGGAATACTTGAAAAAGAGAAGGATTGATCTTTCTCTGGCAAAGGAGCTCTGGATTGGATATGCACCAGATGGTTGGGAAAATCTGTGCAGTTTTTTAAGAGAAAGGAACATAGAACTTGAAATTGCTTCTAAGGCAGGATTGATCGTTCAAAGGGTTGACAGGGATGGATATTATGACAGGTTTAGAAGAAGGATCATATTTCCTATATTTGACATAAGGGGAAGGATAGTAGGTTTTGGAGGAAGGATTATAGGAGAAGGAGGTCCAAAGTATCTGAATACTCCAGAAACTCCTATATTTCACAAAGGAAGTATCCTTTATGGACTGAACTTTTCCTATAAAGCAATAAGGCAGAAGGGAAAAGCAATATTAGTTGAAGGATACATGGACTGGATAGCACTTTGGAAATGTGGAATTGAAAACTCTGTTGCAACTTTGGGAACAGCTCTTACCCAAAACCACATAAGAAGACTCAAAGGATATGCAGATGAAGTAATTCTCATATTTGACTCAGATGAGGCAGGAAAAAAGGCTGCTTTAAGAAGCTTCCATCTTTTTGCAAATGAATCTGTTCCAGCAAAGGTCGTAATACTTCCTGAAGGTCATGATCCTGACAGTTTTTTAAACAGATATGGAAGGGAAGTCTTTCTTGAATACATTGAAAAAAACTCAAAACCTATACTTGACTTTTACCTTGACATGGAGATAGGAAATAAAAAGATAGAAGACGAAAAAAAATCTTTACTTTTAAAAAATCTTTTGGTAAACTTAAATTTTGTCCAGGATGAAATAACAAAGGGGATTTATGTATCAAAGATTTCTAAAAAGCTTGGGATAAAGGAAAGTCTTGTATGGAAAGCGTTGAAGTCAAAAAGGGCTTATACGGAAGAGATACAGGAGGAGAGTTCAAGAAGGATTGGAGATCTTCAGATCCTGAGTCTTTTCCTCTTCCATCCTGAAGCAATCCCAAAGCTTATAGAATGTGATGCTGAAAGCTTGATCTATGATCAGAAAGTAAAGCAAATAATAGGTGTTATAAAGGAAAGATACTCAAATGGAGAAAAGATATCTGCTGAACTTATACACGATTCCTTAGAGGATGAGGATGCAAGGGCACTTTTGAGAGAATTTATGTATAAGCCATTTGTCGTATTTAGTGATGAGGAGGTAGAGAAGGCAATTTCTGAGATAAGGGAAAAGGTAAAGAAAAAGAAGCTTTTGGAAGAGATAAAACAGACAATTAAAAAAATCTGAAGGAGGGATAAATATATGACAAAAGATTATACAGAAGAAATAGAGACTCTAAAGGAGCTTTTGGATAAAGGAAAAGATCAGGGATATATAACAATTGATGAGCTGAATGCAAAGCTTCCAGAGGATCTTTTTTCATCTTCAGATGACATAAGTGAACTTAAGTCAATGTTTGAAGAGCTTGACATAGCTCTTGTTGATGAAGAGGCAAGAAGGAAAGAAGAAGATCGTGAAAAGGAGGTATATGAAGAAGAGCTGAGGATGATAGAGCAGGAGGCTGCTGGTCTTGATCTGGATGTGGAAGCAGATACTTCTTCAAGATCATGTGATCCTGTAAAGCTATACCTGAAAGAGATGGGATCTGTTTCTCTTCTTACAAGAGAAGGTGAAATAGAGATTGCAAAAAGGATAGAAGAAGGAGAAAATCTTGCACTTTCTGGACTTCTTGAAGCTCAGGTAGGAATTGAACACATAATTGAGCTTGGAGAAAAGCTTAAAAAGAATGAGATAAAGCTTAAAGAGGTCATAGTAGATCTTGAAGATGAAGAAATGGAATATGCACAGATAGACGAAAAGAAGGCATCACTTATAAGCAAGATAGAGGAAATAAAAGAGATATATAAGGATCTGAGAGAAAAGACAAAGAGGATAGTAAAGAAGACATGCACAGATGAAGAAAAGGAAAAGATAAGTGCAGAGATAAAGGAAAAGATAAATCACATAAAGGAGATAGTAAGGTCATTTAGACTTGAAAAGAAGCAGATGGATGCAATGGTTCAGAAGCTGAGAGATGTTGTCAAGGAGCTTGAAGATGCAGAAAAGAAGATAGCAGACTGCATACTGAAACTTGGAGGAAGACCTACTTCTTATCTGAAGGAGCTCATATCAAGTCTTCCAGAAGATATGAAAGATGATGAAAAAGTAGAGCCTGTTGGTCTTACAAAGGCAGAGCTTCTTAAGATGAAAGAAGAAGTAGAAAAGGCAAAAGAGACAATAAAGAAGATAAAGGAAAGGACGAGCCTTTCTCCAAGAAAGCTAAAGCTTACACTGAAAGATGTAGAAAAGGGTATTGCTGAGGCAAAAAAGGCAAAAGACGAACTTATAAAGGCAAATCTGAGACTCGTTGTAAGCATTGCTAAGAAGTATACAAATCGTGGACTTATGTTCCTTGATCTTGTTCAGGAAGGAAACATAGGTCTTATGAAGGCAGTAGAGAAGTTTGAGTATCAGAGAGGATACAAATTCAGCACATATGCAACATGGTGGATAAGACAGGCTATAACAAGAGCAATAGCTGATCAGGCAAGAACAATAAGGATTCCTGTTCACATGATAGAGACCATAAACAAGCTTATAAAGACGACAAGGATGCTCATACTTGAATATGGAAGGGAGCCAACACCAGAAGAGATTGCTGAAAAGATGGGATATCCTGTAGAAAAGGTAAAGAAGGTCTTAAGGATTGCAAAAGAACCTATCTCTCTTGAAACACCAATTGGTTCAGATGAGGATGGAAGCCATCTTGGAGACTTTATTGAAGACAGGAAGTTTGAGTCTCCAAGTGAGGCTGCTATAAAGAGTGATCTTGCAGAACAGATGAGAAAGATCCTGAAGACACTTACTCCAAGAGAAGAGAAGGTTCTCAGGATGAGATTTGGAATAGGAGAAAAGGCAGATCATACATTAGAAGAAGTTGGAAGAGACTTTAATGTAACAAGAGAAAGGATAAGACAGATAGAAGCAAAAGCTCTGAGAAAACTCAGGCATCCAAGCAGAAGCAGAAAACTTAAAAGCTTTGCTGAATAACTATGTTATCTTTCTCATAAATTCTGATCTTGAAAGAAGAATCTTCAGGAATATGAGGAATATGACGAGGAGAAAAGATGCAAGGGATATCCTGAAGATGAGATTTCCGTGAATGCTGCTTCCATAAAGGGTAAATATAACTGTTGTTGGAAGCTGTGCAAGGAATGTTCCTATTATAAATATTTCTGAGGAGACAGATGTAAGTCCAAGAAGGATGTTGTTTAAAAGACAAGGCATAGGAATCTGTCTTATAAGGAGGACCAAAAGTAGCTGGTTTCCTTTATACTCTTTTATTATGTCCAGGTATTTTTTCAGTCTTTCATAAAAAAAAGGTGCTCCCAAGTGTTTAGAGAAAGAAAATACAACAAAACTTCCTGAGATGACGCTTATACTTGAGATTATAAATCCTTTCCAGAAGCCAAAAATCGTTCCTGCTGCTATACAGATCACCGATCTTGGAATTCCAAGAAGTGTAAAAAAGAATGCTCCAGAGAAGAAAAAAAATGAAGAAAGAAATGGATTTCTTTCTGCTATTTCTTTTACATAGCTTACAAAGGTCATAAAGTCCTCTGGTTTTAGCCAGATGAAAAAACTTAAGGACAATATGATCAAGACAAAAAAAAGTATCTTTTTCATTTTATATCTCTTCTTTTATCCTCTCTTTTGGCAAAGCCCTTTTTTTCCACCAAAGTATCCCTATACAGTCAAAAAGATAAACAAACATTCTGTTCCATATTCCATACTTGCTTTTTCCATAAATTCTTTTTCTGTGCCTTACTTCACATTCAACAACCTTGTATCCTTGAAGCTTAAGCAAAGTAGGAATAAATCTGTGCATTCCATTAAAAAAAGGCAGGTCTTTTAATACATCCCTTTTGATTGCCCTGTATGTGCATCCCATGTCTTTTATGTTATCTTTAAACAGTAGGTTTCTCAGAAAGTTTCCTATCTTTGAAGGAATCTTCCTTAAGACATTATCCTTTCTTTTTCTCCTTATTCCACACACTGCATCAGCATCCTTTATTCTTTCTAAAAGGACTTCTATGTCTTGAGGAAAATATTGCATGTCTCCATCCATTGTTATTATTATCTCACCTTTTGCTTTCATAAATCCTGTTGCATATGCTGCACTTTGCCCATAGTTTTTTTTGTGAACGAGTATCCTTATCTCTGGATACTCACTTTTCTTTTTTTTCAGTTCAAAAAGCGTATTATCCACACTTCCATCATCTATGCATATGACCTCAAAAGGATCTTTAAGGGATCTCAAAAAAGGAATAAGTTCATCTAAAAGAGGAGAGACATTTTCTTCTTCATTATAAAAAGGAATCACTACTGAAAGCATCTTTCAGCATCTTTGCATTTTTTACTGCATATCCACAGAAGTCATTATCAAAATAAACATAAGTTTCTCTTTTCCACTTCCTTATCTTTTCTGCCCATCTTTTTATTTCTTCCTCTGTATACAGTGACCTGTAAAGTATTTTTGAGCCATGAAGTCTGATATAGACAAAATCAGCAGTTATTTCCTCAAAATAAGGATACTTTCCTGCTGTATCAGATATACAAAATGCAATTCCATGCCTTCTCATTATCCTAAATGCTTCTTCATCAATCCATGACCTGTTTCTTACCTCTAAGGCATATCTGTAAGAGGGGTTAAGAAATGAGCAGAATCTTTCAAAAAGATCTCTGTCAAATCTCAGGTTTGGAGGAAGCTGGATGAGTATTATTCCACACCTTTCTTTCAGAGCAGAAATGAGCTCAAAAAATCTTTCAAGTTCTTCTTCTGCGTTCTTTAGCCTTTTTATGTGCGTAACAGTCCTGTTCATTTTTATTGAATAGACGAATCCAGGATATGATTTTTTATACCAGGCTTCAACAGCTTTTTTTTGAGGAAGTCTGTAAAATGTGGAATTTACTTCCACTGTATCAAAATGTCTCATGTAAAAATCTAACCACTTATCCTTTGGAAGATCTTCAGGATAAAATATCCCTTTCCAATGAGGATAATTCCATCCTGATGTTCCAACTCTAAGCATTCAGTAATAATACGAAGACCTTTTTCTCTGTCTTCCAAGAACAAGTCCAAGGATGATTCCAGAAAAAAGGACAAGTGCTCCAAGAAGAAACCATCTGTGCTTCTGAGATCTCTTCAGTTGAAGATTCTCTTTTTCAAGCCTTTCTATCTTCTTTTTTGCCTTTCTTAACTCTTCCTTATTCTTTTCATACATCTTTTTAAGCTCCAGGAATTCAGAAGAATCTCTCAGAAGCTTCTCATACTTCTGTTTTATTTCACTGTAAAGCTCTGTAAGATCAGAGAGTCTGTTTTTAAGTTCTTTTTCACTTTCTGTTTTTTTTTCCAGCTCTTCTTTTATACGGCTAAGCTCTTCTTTTAGTCTGTTATTTTCTCCTTCAAGTCTTTCTGCTATATCCTTAAAAGGAGTCCTTTTCATGAGGAATCTGCTAAGGACCCATCCTTCACCATATTTAGATCTTATCTTTGTCCATTCACCAGCTGATTCCAAAATTTCTACTCGTTCTCCAGACTTAAGAAAAGCTATTATTTTGTATTCTATTCCAGGACCTTTTCTGAGAGTTATCTTGAAACAGTCAGATACATAGGCAATGTCTCCTGAATATACTCTTCCAGAAAAAAGGATAAAAAGAAAAAGAAATATCTTCATTCCTTTTTCCTCTTTTCTGTTACCCTGACTTCTGTAATTTCCGTATAAGGATATTGTCCATCCTTGTCCTTTTCAAGATATTTTACCATGTCCCATAATGTAGCAAGAGCTATAAGAAGACCTACAATAGCTTCCATCTCAACACCTGTCTTTGCTTCAGCAGATACCTTACACGAAACCTCTATACTTTTTTCTCCTACAGAAAAGTCTATCTTTACATGATCAAGAGGAATCTGATGACAGTAAGGGATAAGAAGTGATGTCTGTTTTGCAGCATTTGTTCCTGCAATTTCTGCTACTTCAAAAGGATCTCCTTTTTCTATCTTCCCTTCTTTTATCTTCCTTATTGTATCTTCCCTAAGAATTATCTTTCCTTTTGCCTCAGCATATCTTCTTATAATCTTTTTTTCACCCACATTCACCATTCCCATAAACTTCCTCCTTCTTGGTTGCCTCTTTCTTTATCCTCTCAACAGCATCTATAAGTGCAGAAAAGACTATGTCTCTTTTTTCTCCTGCTATCATAACTACCATTATCCATTCACCTGCAGAAAGCTCCCCTTCATTCACCTTTACCTTTACTTCCATTATCCCTTCCCTTTTTTTCACATCCTCTATTATCCTGCTCAGCTTATCCCTGTAAAAATAGACTTTCATACTTTTTACTCTCTTCCCTTCATTTATTCCTTTGACTATACCTATGTGAGTAGCTATCATCCCTATCTTTTCCTTTTCTGTATTTTCCATTATCTCATTTATTATGGAATCTACTTGAATCTTCATACATCTCTCCTTCACATTGATCCAGGTTAAAAAGTCTTCTCGTAAAGTCCAGATACATATTCAGACTCTCTCTTCCTGCCTTGCTTTTTAGGAAGAGTATAGGATCATTTATGAGCTTTTCTGCTATTGATCTGCAAAGGACTTCAACAGCCTTTTTTTCCTGTTCTGTGAGTCTTTTAAGCTTACTTTCACTTCTTTTCAGCTCTTTTTTTACTATCTGCTCTGCTTTCTTTTTTAAAAGAACAATAGTCGGAACAATATCCAGGGATTTTAACCATCTTTCAAACTTAACAACCTCTTCTTCAACAATCCTTTCTGCCTTTATAGCCTCTTTTTTCCTCTGTTCCATATTCATCTGAACTACATCTTTCAGGTCATCTATGTCATAAAGATATACATTTGAAAGCTCATTGACAGCAGGATCTATATTCCTTGGGACTGATATATCTATAAGGAAAAGTGATCTTTCTTTTCTCTTTCTCATAAGTCCTTTTATCATATCTTTTGTGATTATGTATTCCTGAGAACCTGTAGAGGTTATAACGATGTCTGCTTCTACGAGATAATCTGGTATTTCCTTAAATGATATAGGAAAGGAATTAAATTTCCTTGCAAGATCTACAGCTCTTTCAAATGTCCTGTTTGCAACTGCTATCTCTTTTACACCCTGTCCCATAAGATGTTTTGCAGTAAGTTCAGCCATCTCACCTGCACCTATAAGAAGGACCTTTTTTCCAAAAAGAGAATCAAATATCTTTTTTGCAAGTTCAACAGCAGCATAGCTTACAGAAACAGCAGATTCGCATATTCCTGTCTCTGTCCTTACTCTTTTTGCTGTCCTGAATGCCCTGTGCATGAGACTGTTAAGTATTACTCCTGTTGTCTTTTGTTCTGCTGCCTCTCTGTATGCAGACTTTACCTGTCCAAGGATTTGTGGTTCTCCAATAACCATTGAATCAAGACTTGATGCAACTCTGAATATGTGTCTTACAGCATCCCTGTCTTTGAATATATATATGAACGAAAGTATCTTGTCTTGAGAAAGATTTGCAAGCTTGCATATGTTAGAAATTATAACTTTTTTTGCTATCTCCTCTTTTTCTGTAACAGCAAGGACTTCTATCCTGTTGCATGTAGAAATATAGATAGCTTCTCTGATAGAGTCGTGCTTTATAAGAGATTTCAGGAGCTGTTCCTTCTCCTTCTTACTGTAAGCAAACCTTTCTCTTAGCTCAACAGGAGCAGTCCTGTGATTCATTCCTATGTCCAGTATCCTAAGATCCATAAGCACCTAAGTTATTCAGATTATGATATCCTTTTATCCAGTAGTTCGTCCCTATGAAGCTGAGTCCAAGCAGAAGAAAACAGAGTATTGACATAATAGCAGCCTTTCTTCCCTTCCATCCTACTGCAAGTCTTTCATGGATAAGGAATGCATAAAGGATCCAGGTTATAAGAGACCAGGTCTCTTTTGGATCCCATTGCCAGTATTTTCCAAATGCATACTGTGCATATATTGATCCTGTAATTATTCCTGCAGTAAGGAATGGAAAACCATAAAGAAGAGAATAGTGATTGATCATGTCAAGACTTCCAAGTGAAGGAAGTCTTTTGTAAAAGAAACTCAGCTTTTTGTGCTTGATATAGTATTCTTGAACAAGATAAAGTGAGGCAGAGATAAATGCTATAAGAAAGAGTGCGTTTCCTATGAAGGAAGTTCCTACATGAAGTATAAGCCATACTGTCTTGAATATAGGTCTTATAGGAACTTTTGAAGATGGAAATACAGAAGAGATAAGGACGAGGAATGCAGAAAGTGGAACAACAAATGTTCCTAATATCCTGAGCCTGAACTTAAGGAAGAATACGAGATAAACAAAAAGAAGGGACCAGGAAAGAAAGGAAAGAGAAGATCTGAAGTCAAGGACAGGAAATGTTCCAAGCCTGATATAGCCAAGGATAAGAAAGAAGGTGTGAAAGAAGAAACCAGAAAGTGTAAAGATGAGAAAAGAATGGAATATCTTTTTTTCCTGATTTATGAGATATACTATAGAACTTGCAGATGCAAGGATGTAAAAAGATATGATCAGGACAAAAAGGAGTTCCATCAGACAACTTCCTTTATTCTTTCAAGTGTTTCAATTACTCCAGGAATGTCTTTTTTTTTGATCTTATAAAGAAGATCAGAATTTATCAAAAAATCATATACCTTCTTTTTTACATCCTCTGAAATATCAAGAGAATTCATCGCATATCTTACAGCATAGATTATATTTAAAAAGCCTTTATATTCTTCTCCATATCTTTCTTCAAGCTCTTTTCTTATAGCTTTTGCAAGTGCTGGACTCTTTCCAGAAGTAGATACACATATAATGAGATCTCCTCTTTTCAGGAAAGAAGGAAGAATGAAATCACAAATTTCTGGCTTATCAGCAGAATTTACGAGTATTCCTCTTCTTTTTGCTTCTTTTGCAACCTGATCATTCAGCTTTTTGTCATCTGTTGCAACAAATACGAGGAATTTATCTTCTAAGTGCTTCAGAGAAAAGTCCTTTCCAAGATAAACAATCTTTCCCTCCTTCTCAAGCTTTCTTAACCCTTCTGTCATTTCTTTACTTACGACATATACATTTGCTCCAAATTCAACAAGAGATCTTATTTTTCTTTCAGCTACTTTTCCTCCTCCAACAAAAAGGACATCTTTTCCTTCTATGTCAATAAGGATAGGATAAAATTTAGACATACTGATCTGCCAGTTCTTTTATAAATCTCTCAAGAGAATCTTCTCCTTCTTTTTCTATCATCTCTTTTACAAATCTCCTTATCTTTGCGTATGTTACAGGATCTTTTTTCAGGTCATCTACAGAACGATAAGTCCCTCCTCTTCTTCCAACCCTATATATAAGCTTATCCAGTGGTGAAAGCTCCTGATATTTCCTTATGACATTTAACATCTTTTGTTTTTCTTCTGGAAGCTTTCCTTCAACTTCTTCAAGAAGATTCATAATGTGATCACTTGTAACTGTGCTTGTTACTTCTAAGTTCTCAATAAAAAGCTTTATCTCCTCAACCACCTTATCATCAGAAAGTGGAACAAACTCTCCATTTTCTACCTTCTTGTAAAGAGGAACCTTTTTAGGAATCCTGAGACTTCTGAGTCTTATAAAATGAGGATTTATCTGATTTAGGACCCTTGCACTCTCTATTGCATGTTCCTTCCACCATCTTTCTCCACCAAGACCAGGCATAACATATTCTGAAAGCTCAAATCCTGCTTCTACAAGCTTTCTTCCTGCTTCTATGTGCTGAGAAGCACTTATCCCTTTTCTCATAAACTTAAGAACAGGATCATATCCACTTTCAAGTCCAAGATGAACCCTATCAAGTCCTGCCTCTCTTATCCTTTTAAGTGTCTCAACAGATCTTCTTACTGCTGTCCTTCCTCTTGCATATGCCGTAACTCTTTTTATTTCAGGAATCTTTTCTCTTAAGAACCTGAGAGCAGCTACAAGTTCTTCAGGATTCATTATAAGTATGTCTGCATCCTGTATAAAACAGGCTCCTGTTCCATAATATAGCCATACAGCTACCATCCTGTAGCTTTCACTATATCTTGATGAACCAAATACATAGCTTATTACTTCATCTGATACCTCTCCACTGTATCCAAGTCTCCATGAAAGCTCTTTTACATCATCTATTATGTCTCTTACTGCCTGAATGTCCTTCTTTATCTCATCCAGGCTTCTAAGAGAAAACTTCTTTCCCTTATAAGCAGGACAGAAAAGACACTGATTCCACGGACAATTTCTCGTAAATCTTAAAAGAAGACTTCTTGCTTCATTAGGAGGTCTTATTGGACCAAGTTCAAACTGAAGTTTTTCAGCTCCCATCTTTATGAACTACTCTTTTTCTTTTTCTTTCTTGGTCTGTATTTCCCATAAGTCCCTCTCCATATCTTCCCTCTTCTTGACTTTCTGTCTCCCTTTCCCAACTTTGTTCCTCCTTTTTTTTTTTAAATCATAATATACAGCTTTTTTTCAAATTGTCCAATCAAAACTTTTTTTCTTACGATAATTAATTAAAAAAAGAGGAGGAAAAGGATGTTTGTTATTACAGGAACTGGAAGAAGCGGGACATCATTTCTTGCCTCAGTCTTAAAAAGATGTGGATGTGAATTTAGAGGAGGATTTTCTGAGAAGATGAGGGCTGGGCTTGAGGATCCATTAGTAGTTTCAATTAATGAAAGCATGTTCAGGTATTTTAAACTGGATATAGCAAAAGACTTTCTAAATCAGGAGCAGATAGAGGAACTGAGCAGGATATTTGCAGATAAGCTTGTAAAGGTTTCAGAGGTTATAAAATTTGTAAAAGATCCGAGATTCTGCAAGACAATTGAAGTATGGCTTAAAGCAGGTGCAAAGATAGATTTTGTAGTCATATGTATGAGGAAAGATTCAGAAGTAGTAGATTCTGCTATCTCAACACAGAAGGAAAAATCATCACTCTTTTGGAAAGATCAGATAAAGAAAAGACTGAGCAATCTTTTTAGGGTGATTTATCAGTATGGACTGGAATTTCAAACAGTATGGTTTCCACAGGATTACATAACAACAATTCTTACAGGAAGGCTTAGTCCTTCTCTTGAAGAGATAGCAAAAAAACTTGAATTAGACCCTTCTTCTCTCTTAGCTGCAATAAAAGAGGAATTTAATCCAGATGGAATTAAGTGTAGTGAAATCAAAGGCAGTTTTGAAAAGTTCCTTCTTTCTCCTGCAAACTTTGTCAAAAAAGAAAGATACTACGAGAATCCAAGAAAAGACTTTATTTCTCTTATACCAGATGATGCAAGACATATATTAGATGTAGGATGTGGAAAAGGAGCATTTGGAAGGGAGATAAAAAAGAAGAATCCACAGTGTGAAGTGATTGGTATAGAAATAGATCCACATGCAGCAAAGATTGCTTCTTTAAACCTGGACAAAGTTATTATTGGTGATGCAGAATATGTAGATCTTAAAAGTGAGGGTTTTAAGGAGAAGTATTTTGACTGTATTATTTACGGAGACATATTAGAACACCTAAAAGATCCATGGACGGTTCTTTATAAGCACAAAAGATTTCTGAAGGATGATGGACTGATAATAGCAAGTATTCCTAATGTGAGAAACCTTCAAGTTGTCTTTTCCCTGATAAACGAAGGTGAATGGGATTATGTAGATGAAGGAATTCTGGATTCAGACCATCTCAGATTTTTTACACTTAAAGGAATAAAAAAGATGTTTTCACTTACAGGCTTTGAAATCATACATGTAGGAGCAAACATAAATGTCTCTCCACTTGAGATAAGCTCTCTGAAAAAATCATTGGGACTTACAGAAAGAGACATGAACGAGTTTTGCACTGTTCAGTTTATTGTTGTTGCTAAGAAGAAGAAAAAGAAAGAGCCTTTGTGTTCAATTATAATGCCTGCTTTTAACAAAAGGAATACCATAAGCTGCATACAGAGGATTTACAATGTAACAGATCCAGATCTTTTTGAGATCATCCTTATAGATAATACCTTTTCAGCATATTTTGATAAGATTTCTGAACAAGTAGAAAACTTTAAGGTTATTCATAACAAACAGAACCTGGATTTTGTAAAAGCATGCAATCAAGGAGCTTCTGTAGCAAAAGGTAAGTATCTTGTATTTTTACAAAATGAGAAAGAGCCTTCAAAAGGATGGCTTGAAGAGATGCTGAATATAGCAGAAAATGAAAAAGAGGTAGGAGCTGTTTTATTTAATGAATACATGCTTACTCCAAAATGGCTTTTTGATGAACTTGGAGGACTTGATGGAGGTTTCTTGGATTACTCCTTTCGTGTAAAAGAAAGAGGATTAAGGGTTTATAAAAATGGATTTGAAATTACACATCTTCTTAAGGATAATAAGGCTTACAAGATTTGTAAAAAAGGAGAACAGGAATATGAAAAAGGGAACATAGAAAGTGCTATTGTCCTTTTTGAAAGTGCCTTGAAGATTGATGAAACATGCTATACTGCTTATAACAATCTTGCTGCTATATACTGGCAGATGGGAGATACTGAAAGAGCTTCTTATTACATAAAGAAAGCTTTTGAGCTTGCACCTGATGATCCTGATGTCCTTTGGAACTTCAGGCAGATAAATGGATCAATAGCTGATTTTTCTTAACTCCTCTTCTACCTTCTTCAGATTTTCCTTTATCCTTTCTATAAAAGGATAGTCAGGGTATTTAATAATAAGTGAATTCAGGATCTTATATGCTGACAAGAGATACTTCCTTTTCTCTTCTATATCAGAGCTTTCTTTTGCAAAGAGAAAAAGCCTTGCTGCCCTGTTTCTCTCCCTGTTTATTATCCCTTCTGTTGCCCTTTCTTTTAACTCTTCAAGCCTTCTGTCTTTTATCTCAGAAGAGCTTATCACATCAAGCGCCTTCTCATATTCCTCCTTTTCTATAAGCTCCTTTACATTCTTTATGAGAAGATCTACATCAGGCTTTTCTTTTTTATAAGAGACCTCTCCCTTCCACTTTCTTAAGCTCTCTTTCAGAATTCCCATATCAGGAATCTCTTCTCTTATAAGCTTCTCAGCCTCAGAAATAGCCCTGTCTGTCATACCTATCTTTGCTAAGGAAATGGAAAATATTATTCTTAAGGAAGGATCAAGGATATGAGGACCATATTTTAGCTTAAGTTCAAGACACTGATTTACTACATCAAGATATCTCCCACTTTTATACAGGCTATATATGTACTTTTTCCTTTTACTTATCCTTTCAACTAATCCTTTTATGTCAGGAGTTTTCATGTAGTCTTCTTCTAAGGAAAAGACAATCTGAAGGAGTCTTTTTATAAGCTCTTCTTTCTTATCCTCCTCAACATAGCCTCCTTTTGAGATTATAAGTTCATATATCTCAAGAATCTCTTTTAGCTTAGCCTTTTTCTGAGGAGAAATTTCTTCTTTTTTCAAGAAATCAGAAATCCTTTCTGCTCTTTTTTTAAGCAATTCTAAGGAAACACTTAGTTTGATCTTTTTTGGTCCTGGAGGGACATAGATCTGTTTTTTTGAAGGAGCACAAGAAAGGATCAGCAGACAAAAAAATAAAAAGATCCTATGCATCTTTTTCTCTAAGAATAGAATTTGCAACAATTGTCTTGTTTACTTCAAGACTGCTTGCAGTAACACCTGCATGTGCTGCAAAACGATAAAGCCTTTCTACTTTAAATCCTTTTGTATATCCGTATGATCCGTGGATCTGAAGAGCCATCCTCGTAATTTCCTGTATGGTAGGAACAACAAATATTTTTACTTCTGCAGATATTGCCTGAAATGGAATCCCTTCATCCATTGCACATGCAGCCCTGTATGTCATAAGTCTGCATGCCTCAAGCTTTGCCTTCATTTCTGCTATCATCCACTGAAATCCCTGCATGTGACTTAAGGTCTTTCCTGCTACCTTCCTCCTTTTCATAAACCTTATACATTCATCAACTGCTGCCTGTCCTATCCCTACCATGTATCCTGCCTGCTGGATCCGTTCTATTGAGATCCAGTGAAGAAGTATTCTGAATCCATCTCCCTTTTTTCCTACTATGTTTTCTTTTGGCACTCTTACATCCTTAAGTATCACATCAACACAGTTCATTCCTTCAAGTCCCATAAATTTCCAAGGTCTCGTGCACTTATAACCAGGGACAAGTTTTTCTATAACAAATGCCGTTATCCTTCCTGTCTCATCTTTTGCAAAAAAAAGCCCATGACCAGGCTTGTTTCCATTCGTAACAAACCTTTTTACTCCTTTTATGACATAAAAATCTCCATCAGGAATTGCTCTTGTCTTTATCATCCTGGGATCAGATCCTGTAGCAGGTTCAGTAAATCCTAAGCAACCTATAGCTGTTCCATCACAGAGAGGAGGTATGTATTTCTCTTTTATGTGCTCTGAGCCCCAGAAATAAAGAGCTTCAGCAACACTGTTATTCATAAAGACAGGCCAGGCACATACATTTGCTACCTTTCCAAGCTCTTCTGCAATAAGGATTGAAGTAAGGTTTGAATATCCTCTTCCTCCGTATTTTTCAGGTATTGTCATTCCAAGAAATCCTGCCTCAGAAAATCTCTTCATAAGATCATCAGGATAATCATCTTCCTTTTCTATAACCTCTGTAAGAGGTTCTATCTCTTTCTTTATAAACTCTTTTGCTCTTTCCAGGATCTTCTTTTCCTTTTCTGGAATCCTAAAATCCATCTTCCTCCTCTCTAAAATATAGATTTTCTTCCTTAATAAGGTCTTCTCTTTTTCCCTGAATAACAAGTGATCCATTCTCAATTACATAACCTCTGTCTATTAAAGGAAGGACAGGAATGGCAAACTGCTCAGCTATAAGAACAGAAGTCCCTTCTTCTTTTATCTTCCTTATAGCATCCAGAAGACTTTCAAACATGCCAGGAGAAAGACCAAAAAGAGGTTCATCAAGGAGGAGAAGTTTTGGACATGGAATAAGTGCCATGGAGATAGAAAGCATCTTCTGTTCTCCACCACTTAAAAGTCCAGCCTTTCTTTTTCTTATCTCCTTGAGATGAGGAAATAGTGAATAAACAAAATCCATTCTTTCTTTAAGTCTTTTTCTGTCCAGAAGATATCCTGAGATAAGAAGATTTTCTTCAACACTGCTTTCAGAAAATACACTCCTGCTTATAATGATCCCTTTCCTTGCTCTTATATAAGGAGGTATCCATGTTATTTCTTCTCCATCAAAGACTATCTTTCCCTTTATAGTAATCCTTTCCTGTGACATCCTTTCTTTCTTCTTTTTTACATCCAGAAGGATTCCTGAGATGGCATTAAGGACTGTTGTCTTTCCAGAGGAATTTGGTCCAAAAAGTGCTACTATTTCTCCTTCTGATACATTTATACTCAGGCTATTTACAGCTATTGCATTTTCAAAAAATACTATGAGATCTTTTACTTCAAGAAGGACCTTTTTTTCCATGTCTTTTTCTCATCCTCTTTCTTGCTTTCTTTGCAAAAAACTCCTTTAAAAGATTAAATCTCTCAACTCCAAGTATCTTCCTTATTTCCAGAATATACTCAAATCTCGTCCTTAAAAGATCCTCTCTTGCTTTCTGAAGAAGTTCAAACTGTCTGTTTATCTGCTCTTCTGTAGCATCTTTTGACTCTATCATACTTATAAGCTTCAGTCTTTCTTTTTTCAAAGCTGCCTTTTTTTCTATAAGTTTCATCCTTGCCTTAAGAGTAACCTCTTTAAGCTTCTTCTTTTCTTCTTTTGTCAGTTGAAGCTCTTTTGATATCTTAGGTCTATCCCACCATCTTTCTTCAGGTATCATAAAAAGCATATGTGACTGAGCTTTTGAAAAAAAGAAAAAAACAAAAAGAATAGCAATTATCTTTCTCATCTTTAAACCTGGTTAGGCAAAGTGTAAACTTTTACACTTTGCCTGCGGATGTAAATCTCCC
>CAZEOQ010000020.1:0-24260 GCA_964513995.1 uncultured Desulfobacterales bacterium
AGTGATTACCTTATGTTAGCTTTTTTGTCTCTTTAAAAAATGCACTTGACAAAGAAAGAAGAAAAATTTAAAAACCGTTGTAAACCAATACTCCTTATGGGTTCTTAGCCTACCTATAAGGGATTGAAACTGCTCTTGTAAAACTGCCTTTCAAACCGCCCATTCTTGTTCTTAGCCTACCTATAAGGGATTGAAACACTATCTTATCCTTAACGTCAACCGGATTTCCGTTGCGTTCTTAGCCTACCTATAAGGGATTGAAACTTCAAGAAATTCCATCAAGTCAAACATGTAGATTTTGTGTTCTTAGCCTACCTATAAGGGATTGAAACTAATCCTCCTTATGGAAGGTAGAAAGCTATAAATGAGGTTCTTAGCCTACCTATAAGGGATTGAAACTTAACAGCATCCACATAAAATATCCTGCTCATTAGATGTTCTTAGCCTACCTATAAGGGATTGAAACTGTGTTTTTTTCGTCTGGAGTCAGATAATCAAATGTCACGTTCTTAGCCTACCTATAAGGGATTGAAACAAGGCATGGAGTAAAAAAGTTGAAATGCAAGAGGAATGTTCTTAGCCTACCTATAAGGGATTGAAACTTGTTTTACCCAGGATTTACTCCTCCCTACTATCCGAGTTCTTAGCCTACCTATAAGGGATTGAAACTGTAATCGCTTGTGCAGAAACGCTGAACGATGACAAGGTTCTTAGCCTACCTATAAGGGATTGAAACTTTCTCGCAAAAGCGTTCAAAAGCCCACATCTGTTCCTGGTTCTTAGCCTACCTATAAGGGATTGAAACAGCAGAGTCAAATCGTGCCTGACCTCTTCTGTGAAGGGTTCTTAGCCTACCTATAAGGGATTGAAACACATTTCTGTTGGGTAGGCTTTCAAGAACGACCTTAGGGTTCTTAGCCTACCTATAAGGGATTGAAACGTAGCTGCTCCAAGTTAAAGACAAAAAAAACAATAAGGAGTTCTTAGCCTACCTATAAGGGATTGAAACGCACGCACTGGCGGATTTTTCAGCCGGCGGCGGGCAAGTTCTTAGCCTACCTATAAGGGATTGAAACTTGGTAGACTCAAATAATGATGTTCCTTGAGGAAACCGGTTCTTAGCCTACCTATAAGGGATTGAAACGACATTACACTTGAAGACCGTATTAGGCGTATGGAGACAGTTCTTAGCCTACCTATAAGGGATTGAAACTCATGTATAGCTCTGTTCCATCTGTAAACGATGCTACCTGTTCTTAGCCTACCTATAAGGGATTGAAACAACAAGATCAGCAATTATTGCTTTCAGGGTATTTTCGTTCTTAGCCTACCTATAAGGGATTGAAACCCGACCGACCGCCTCTGCTCCAGGGAAACACCGATGGGTCCTTAGCCTACCTATAAGGGATTGAAACAAGACAATACCTGAATCGCTTGTTGTTGAGACACCATAGTTCTTAGCCTACCTATAAGGGATTGAAACTACAGCTTGTTTTTGTTCAGCCCTCATAGAACTTCTCCTGTTCTTAGCCTACCTATAAGGGATTGAAACAGAAATTCCTCATCTATTGCATCCGCCATTAAATGAGGTTCTTAGCCTACCTATAAGGGATTGAAACTATCTTGTCATAATACTGCACGTATTCATCAAGCTGAGTTCTTAGCCTACCTATAAGGGATTGAAACTGATCAACAAGCCTTGAAACAAAATCAATCACAAGCTGTTCTTAGCCTACCTATAAGGGATTGAAACATTCTGATAATTTTTGATCTTCCACCTCTGTTTGCTGAGTTCTTAGCCTACCTATAAGGGATTGAAACTACTCAAGTAAAGGCAAGCAGAATCTCTTCAAGGACGGTTCTTAGCCTACCTATAAGGGATTGAAACTCAAAATCTGCAAAATAGTATCGTGGGTGTGTGGAGTGTTCTTAGCCTACCTATAAGGGATTGAAACTTCATAGAATGGCGTTTAGAAGGATGGTTAGGAATTCAGTTCTTAGCCTACCTATAAGGGATTGAAACCGAAGTAGTTTCAAAGTAAGCTGGTTCACTTGTGATTAGTTTTTAGCCTACCTAATAAGGGATTGAAAGGTTTTACTTGTTCTTTCTTCTCCCTTATGGCCAATTTGTCCTTAGCCTACCTATAAGGGATAAGTATCACATACTGGACAAAAGATGGAAGGAAGTATGATTTATCATGGACTGTAACAAATGTTACAGCAGGAATAGGAGGAGCTACAGTAAGTTTAAGAGCTTTATATACAAGTGGAAACTATGGTGTTAATGCTGGAAAGTTGGCAAAAGATTTTGGAATTTCTGAAGAGGAGTTACATTTAAAGGTGATTAACAAGGAATGAAGGAGGTATTCTTGCTGAATTAAGTCAGACAAGTTTAAGTTTTTTGTTTTCTTGACAGATCTGAAAGAATAGACTATCTTGCTAGATTCAGCATGAAGAGGATAAGGAGTATAGAAGAGATAAATGAAAAGATAAGGAAAGGAGAAGCAGTAGTTGTTACTGCAGAGGAGATGGCAGATATCGTAAAGAGGTATGGAGCAGAAAAAGCAGCAAAAGAAGTAGATGTCGTAACAACAGGAACATTTTCTCCAATGTGTTCTTCTGGTGCTTTTATAAACTTTGGTCATACAAAACCTCCTATAAAAGCCTATAAGGTATGGCTAAATAATGTTCCTGCATATGCAGGTCTTGCAGCAGTAGACATATATATTGGAGCAACAGAGCCAGCAGAGGACGATCCACTTAACAGGGTCCATCCAGGACAGTTTAAATATGGTGGAGGTCATGTGATACAGGATCTTGTTGCAGGAAAAAAAGTAGAGCTCAGAGCCATTGCATACGGAACTGATTGTTATCCCAGGAAGGAATTCAGAAAAGAGATAACACTGGATGAACTTCAGGATGCAATAATGCTAAATCCCAGAAATTCTTATCAGAGTTACAATTGTGCAATAAATCTTTCAGAAAAGACGATTTATACATATATGGGAGTCCTGAAACCAAAAGGAGTAAACATAAACTATGCCACAGCTGGTCAGCTCAGTCCTCTCTTTAATGATCCTTATTTCCTTACAATAGGTATTGGAACAAGGATATTCTTAGGAGGAGCTCAGGGTTATATAATTGGTCCTGGAACACAATACAGGTATAATGTAAAAAGAACAGAAAATGGAATTCCTTTAGAGCCAGCAGGAACACTTATGGTTATGGGAAATATGAAAGAGATGGATCCAAGATGGGTTGTAGGTGTAAGTATACTTGGATATGGATGTTCTCTTGCTGTAGGAATTGGTATTCCCATTCCGATCGTAAATGAAGAAATTGCAAGATATACGGGAATATCAGATGAGGAAATATACATGAGGATAGTGGATTATGGATATGATTATCCAAAAGGAGAACCAAAAAGTTTAGGACTTGTAAGTTATGCAGAGCTGAGAAGTGGTGAAGTAAGGTTTAGGGGACAGAAGATTCAGTCTGTTCCTGTTTCTTCATATAAGAAGGCAAAAGAGGTTGCAGAAACCTTAAAACAATGGATAAAAGAAGGAAAATTCTTTCTTACAAAACCTTCTGCCCCTCTTCCTGGAGCAAAACTAATCTTTTAACAGACCTTTTCTATCCATCCATATGGATCATCTTTTTCTCCATACTGAATAGCAACTATCTCCTTGTAAAGTCTTTTTGAAAGCTCTCCTGTTTTTCCTCCATTTATAAGATAATCCTTTCCTTTATATGTTATTTGTCCTATTGGAGATATAACGGCTGCTGTTCCTGTTCCAAATGCTTCTTTAAGCCTTCCATTTTGTGCTCCTTCTATGACCTCATCTATGGAAATCCTTCTTTCTTTTACCTTTATTCCCCAGTTCTTTGCAATGTGTATAACAGAATCTCTTGTTATTCCTGGAAGTATTGTTCCTGTAAGTGGAGATGTAACAAGTTCGTCATTTATGAGGAAAAATACATTCATCGTTCCAACTTCTTCTACATACCTGTGTTCTATTGCATCAAGCCAGAGGACCTGAGTAAATCCTTTCTTTTTTGCAATTTCACTTGAATAAAGACTTGCTGCATAATTTCCTCCTGTCTTTACATCTCCTGTTCCACCAGGAGCTGCTCTTACATAAAAATCTTCCACATATATTTTTACAGGATTGAATCCTTCTTTATAATATGCCCCAACAGGACCTGTTATAATAAAGAACATATATGTCTTTGATGGTCTTACTCCAAGATGTGGTTCTGTTGCAAACATGGTTGGTCTTATGTAAAGAGAAGTTCCTGGACTTTTAGGAACCCAGTCTTTATCTATGAGAATAAGCTTTTTCATACATTCAAGAACAAACTCAGGATCTATTTCTGGCATACACATCCTTCTTGCTGATCTGTTCAGTCTTTTCAGATTTTCCATTGGTCTGAAAAGATTTATTCCTCCATCCTTTCTCCTGTATGCTTTAAGTCCCTCAAATATAGCCTGTGCATAATGAAGAACCATTGCAGCAGGATCAAGCTGAATCTTTTCATATGGCTTTATACATGGATCATACCATCCTTTTCCTTCTTCGTAATACATAACAAACATGTGATCAGAAAATATGTCTCCAAATCCTATCTTGGATTCGTCTTTTGGTTTTGGTTTTGGAGATTTAGTTTTTATAATCCTCAGCTCCATTATCTTTTCCCCTTCAGAAAACTGAGTCTTTTCTAAATAACATAACTTTCACATTACTACAAGCTACAGATAAATATCTTTGAATTTCCAGAAGGACTTATCTCTTTTTTAACTTTCTCAAAAATAGAACAAAGTATCTTCAATTCATTTTCTATAAACTTTCTGGAATTCCATGAACCCATGGTTGCAAGTCTTATCCTGTATAGGAATCTCAAAAAAGGATTCTTTGGTTCTTCATGCTCCATAATAATCAGTCTTCCTCTATCAGTTAATACCCTTTTTACTTCCTTTAACATCTGTATCTTTTCTCTGTCTTTTAGTTCATAAAATGCATATGCACAGAATACAACATCAAAACAGTTTTCTCTAAATGGAAGAAAAACTGCATCTGCTTTTATCCATACTATGTCTGACGACTTTTCTTTTGCCTTTTTCAGCATTCCTTCAGAAAAGTCAATTCCTACGACAATCCCATCTTCTATCTTTTTATAAGCCCTTAAAGCAACTTCTCCTGTCCCAGTGCAAAGATCAAGAACTTTTGTTCCTGGTTTCAGTCCTGCTTTTTCTATAAGCCAGCTCCTTAGTTTTCCTGATTTATCAGAAGAATGAAGTTTTACGAAATAGTCATATATCCTGGAAAATATGTCATAAT
Source organism: uncultured Desulfobacterales bacterium (assembly GCA_964513995.1). Taxonomy (GTDB): domain Bacteria; phylum Desulfobacterota; class DSM-4660; order Desulfatiglandales; family JALVZP01; genus CAZEOQ01. Next base: position 5,340 of record CAZEOQ010000020.1, read on the forward strand.
AAGCTTTTCTTAGATTTTTCAAAGCAGACCTCCTTGAAAAATCATCTGTAAAATTCTATTAATATTTCAAAAATGTGAAAAGAAGAAAGTTATGTTCTTGATTCTTATTTTTCTTCTATGTCTTAACTGTTATGGAAAAGATGTGTTGGTCGTAGAAAGATTTAGTCCTTCAGATCAAGGAAGACTTCCTAAGGGATGGAAAGGAGTAAATCATCATATGACAGAAAAGGCAAAGAGGGTATATAAGGTGGTTGTTGAAGGAGGAAATGCATATCTTTTAGCTCATTCTAAAGGAGATGCGATAAAGATAGGGAAAAAGGTAGAAGTAGATCTGGAAGAGTATCCAATACTTACATGGAGGTGGAAGGTTGATAAACTTTGTGAAGGTGCAGATGAAAGATATAAGGAAACAGGAGATAGTGCAGCTTCTATATATGTGGTCTTTCCTTCGTGGAAAAGATGGAATCCAAGGACTATAAAATATGTCTGGAGTGCAAGTTCTCTTCCAATAGGTTTTAGGACAAAGAGTCCATATGCAGGAAATACAAAGATAGTTATACTCAGGAATAAAGATTCACCTTTGCACAAATGGGTTCAGGAAAAGGTAAATGTCCTTGAAGATTATGAATACTTTTTTGGAGAAAAGCCAAAAAAAGTAAAGATTATAGGGATTATGACAGACTCAGATAATACGAACTCAGAAGCTATTGCTTCTTATGATGATATCCTTTTTCTGAAAAAATGAAGGAATTCTTAATAAGAAGCCTTATACAAAAAAGCATAACGCTTTTTTTTATCTCAGTTATCTCATTCCTCGTAATCCATCTTGCTCCTGGAGAACCAAGTCAGATAAATCCTTTAAATCCAAAATTTACTCCAGAGCTTATAAAAAGATTCAGACAGCAGTTCCATTTAGACAAACCCATTTATGTCCAGTATCTTATATTCTACAGAGATCTTTTTTCTGGAAGATTAAGGTCCTGGAAGGATGGAAGACCTGTTTTAGAAAAGATCTGGGAGCGTTTCCTAAACAGCCTCCCTCTTTTTATTTCAGGAACTTTTCTTACCTGGACGATCTCCTTTCCATTAGGGATTCAGTCTGCGATAAGAAGAGGAAGTCTTTTTGACAGGACCTCTACTTTCTTTGCTTATCTTTTTATATCCATCCCGGGATTTTTCTTTGCATATGTCCTGATTATATTCGTAGTAAACAGATTTCATGTTCCTGTTATTGGAATGGAGACATTTGGGATTTCAGGACCATGGTATTTTAAACTTATGGACAGGATCTGGCATCTTCTTCTTCCTTCAGTCCTGAGTGCAGGCTCAGGAATTGCTATACTTTCAAGATATGTAAGGAGTCAGATGCTTGAAGTGGAAAGTCAGGATTATATAAGAACAGCAAGGGCAAAAGGTCTTCCAGAAGATGTGGTTCACTATAAGCATGCCTTAAGAAATGCCCTTCTTCCATTTGTAACGATGTTTGGACTTGTAATACCTGGTCTTATAGGAGGATCTGTAATAATAGAATCCATATTTTCATGGCCAGGAATAGGAAGGCTTGCATATGAAGCAATGCTTTCTAGAGATTATCCTGTAGTTATTACTTTGAACTTTATATCTGCAGTCCTCGTTCTTATAGGAACATTTATTTCAGATCTTCTTTACATGATAGTTGATCCCAGAATAAGATTATGAGTACCTGGCAACTGCTAAAGAAGAACAGATTAGCTATTTTAGGCCTTGTATTTCTTTTATTTTTCTTTCTTTTTGCTATCTTTGGTCTGATTGTTACATCAGGAAAAAATCCTATTTTTAACCCTTATACAATAAGACTTCAGGAAAAACTTAAGCCTCCTTTTTCCAAAGCAAACAAGGAAGTTCTTTCTCCTGATCAGATCCCTCCTTTTGGAATCTACATATTTGGCACAGATGATCTTGGAAGAGATGTATTTTCAAGAATGCTTCAAGGAGCATGGGTATCCCTTACCGTAGGTTTTGTCTCAGTAGGGATATCTACTGCTATAGGAATAATCATAGGAGGAATTGCTGGGTATTATGGAAAAGAACATCCCTTTGTTGACATACTGATAACAGGAATGATTGACATAATGCTCTGTTTTCCAAGTTTTTTCCTTGTCCTGACTGTTATGGCTTTTGTCCCTGGAAGCATTTATACGATCATGGCTGTTATAGGACTTACAAACTGGATGGGGACAGCTCGCTTTGTAAGAGCAGAATTTCTTTCTCTTAGAGAGCAGGACTTCATCCTTGCAGCAAAGGCACTTGGACTTAGTGAATTCAGGATAATCTTCAGGCATATGCTTCCAAATGCTATGGCTCCAGTTCTTGTCTCAGCAACACTTGGAATTGCTTCAGCAATACTTATAGAAGCAGGTCTTAGCTTTTTAGGATTTGGTGTCCCTCCTCCTTATGCAACATGGGGAGGGATACTCTCTGATGGAAGGAGATATCTCTTTGATGCTCCTTGGCTTACATTTATCCCTGGAATTGCAATACTTTTTGTAGTCCTTTCATTCAACCTTTTTGGTGAAGGACTAAGAGATGCATTAAATCCAAGATTAAGAGAATGAGAATTTTAGAAGTAAAGGATCTGAGATTGGGATTTATTCAAGATGGAAGAATTGTTTTGGCATTAGATGATATAAGCTTTTTTGTAAAAAAGGCTGAAACAGTATGTATTGTAGGAGAATCAGGATGTGGTAAGACCCTGACTTCTCTTTCCATTATAAGACTTACTCCTCCTTCAGCAAAGATATTAGGAGGAAAGGTGATATTTGAAGGAAGAAATCTTTTGAAGATTCCTGAAAAGGAGATGAGAGAAATAAGAGGAAAGGAGATATCAATTATCTTTCAAGAACCTTTTACTTCACTAAATCCTGTATTTACCATAGGAGATCAGCTAAAAGAGGCGATATATATACATGAGAAGATAAGTGAAGAAGAGGTTGAAAAAAGATGTATAGATTTGCTTAAACTTGTTGGAATTCCTTCTGCTGAATTGAGGATGAAAAGCTATCCTCATCAGCTAAGTGGAGGACAAAGACAGCGTGTAATGATTGCTATGGCAATCTGTTGCAGACCAAAACTTCTGATTGCAGATGAGCCAACAACAGCACTTGATGTAACTGTCCAGGCTCAGATAATTGAACTTTTCAGAAGGCTGAAACAGGAATACGATCTTTCCCTTCTTTATGTAACTCACGACTTAAGTGTTGTTGCACATATTGCTGACAGGGTATATGTGATGTATTCTGGAATGATTGTTGAGGAAGGAGATGTATTTCAGATATTTTATAATCCAAAACATCCTTATACAAGAGGTCTTCTTGAATCAATCCCTTATAAGGTAAAAAGAAAAGAGAGACTGAAAAGTATTCCTGGATTTACTCCTGATCTTTTAAACAGACCTTCTGGATGTCCTTTTCATCCAAGATGCAGATCTTCCTCAGACATATGCTTTAAAGAAAAACCAGAGATGAGATATGTAGAAAATGGACACGGAGTCAGATGTCATCTACTGGAAGGATAAAGAAGAGATAATTCTTAAGGTAAGAGGGATAAAGAAGTATTTTCCTGTAAGAAAAGGGGTATTCAGGAAGGTATCAGGATGGATAAGGGCAGTAGATGGAGTAGATCTTGATATTGCAAAAGGAAAGACACTGGGAATTGTTGGAGAAAGTGGATGTGGAAAATCTACATTGGCTAAACTTATCCTCATGCTTATTAAGCCTGACAGTGGAAAGATCATATTTGAAGGAAGACAGATTCAGGATCTTTCTGAAAAGGAACTAAAGCCAATAAGAAGAAAGATGCAGATAATATTTCAGGATCCTTTTAGTTCTCTAAATCCAAGACTTACGGCAGCACAGACCATAGAAGAAGGTCTTGAGATTTTAGGAATTCCAAGGTCTGAAAGGAGGAAAAGGATAGAGGAGATACTTGAGCTTGTTGGTATTTCAAAAAAGGATGCAGACAAGTATCCACATCAGTTCAGTGGAGGACAAAGACAGAGGATCGTCATAGCAAGAGCCCTTAGTGTAAATCCTGTTTTTATAGTATGTGATGAACCAGTTTCAGCACTGGATGTATCAGTTCAGGCACAGATAATAAATCTGCTAAGGCAGCTTCAAGAAGAATTAGGTATTACTTATCTTTTTATATCCCATGACATAAACCTTGTAGGATACATGAGTGACATGATAGCTGTTATGTATCTTGGAAAGATTCTGGAGATAGGAGAAACTGAAGAAGTTCTTAAGAACCCTCTTCATCCATATACAAAGATCCTTCTTTCTTCTGTCCTTGAACCAGATCCCAGAAAGAGAAAAAGATTTTCTGTAAAAGGAGAGGTTGATTCTGGTGATATAGGATCAGGATGTAAGTTTCAAAGAAGATGTGAGCTTTTTGAAACTGACTGTCTTCAGGAGATCCCTTTAAAAAGGGTAAAGGAAAACCACTGGGTAAGGTGTATAAAAACTAAGGTTACATAATCTTGACAAAGGAAAGTGCTTTGTTATAAAAACCGATCAGCAGAAGGAGGAAAAAATGGAAAGGGAAAAATTAGCTTTTATAGTTCTTATGATCGTCTGCTTGGCAACAGGAATAATCTGCTATAGTGCATTTCCAATGAAGAAGCCGGAAAAGCCTGTTCGTATAATGTTTATGACGACAGCAGGAAATGTCCTCTTTGACCATAAAGCCCATTTTGAAAAATACGAGATAGGTTGCACAGACTGCCATCATGATATAGAAGATGCATCTGAAAGACCTTCTGCTTGTGGTGAATGTCATTTGCCTCAAGGTGGTGAAGAAGCTCCAAAAAGGGCTGTAGCCTTTCATAAGCAGTGCATAGGATGCCATGAGGATCAGGAGATGGGACCAACAAAGTGTTCATTATGTCACATAAGATAAAGGGGGAATAGATGATAAAGAGGGGTTTTTTTAAGCTGAGAAGTCCAAGGCTTTATTATCCAACTGTTGATCCAGAAGAAGATGTATCTTTTATAGAGATTCCTGTTCCAGAAAGGATAACTCTTCTTTTACCCCAAGATAAGATTCCACCAGGTGAGCTTTATGCTTACATAGGAAAGCAGATAAAGACTGGAGAAAACATAAGACTTAGTAACCTTTCTTTTATTTCTCCAGCAACAGGAAAGATTTCATCCATAAAAGAATACATAGGATACTTAGGAAAAAAATATTATGCAGTATCTGTTGAGACCTCTGAAGATGAATGGGTAAAACCTCAAGATGGATTTCCCTTTTCAGTTCCAGGATGTAAAGATTTGAGTATCTTTCTGAAATTTCATCCTCCCATAAATCATCTCGTAATTATGGGAATGGATTCAGATCTGTGTATTTGCACGAATCAGATCATTTTGAAGGAAAAGAAAGAGTTTATAAAAAAAGGTATAGATTACATTCACAGAGAAGCAAAGATAGGAATTATAAGTATTGCTGTCCCTCCAAATCTTAAGTCCTTTGTAGAAGATCTTGATCTGGATGTTTATGTATTAAAGCCTGTTTATCCAAATGCTATTCCAAAGATGATAGCAAAAGAGATCCTTAAAAAGGCTATTCCTCAAGGAAAAGAACCTGAAGATCTGGGAATAGGATTCTTGAGTGCTGAAGCAGTTGCAAATCTTGGCTCTTTCTCTGAAGGAGATCTCGTCTTAGAAAAGCTTGTAAATGTAATCTCTCAGGAAGGAAACTTTTATGTAAAAGCAAGGATAGGAACACCTATAAGGGCTATATTTGAAAAACTTGGGATCTCTGTTTCTCACAGAGATAGGATCATATTTGGAGGACCTATGAGAGGAAAGACAGTATATTCCTTAGATACTCCTGTTGATTATGATACAGACGGAATCATCATACAGAAAGCAGAAGAAATTATTCCTTCATCTGATACTCACTGTATAAATTGTGGAGAATGTGTAAAGGTATGTCCTGTTAATGTTCCTGTAAATATGCTTGTAAGATTTCTTGAAAACAGCCTTTTTGAAGAAGCAATCCAATATGATCTTCTTTCATGTATAGAATGCGGGCTTTGCAGTTATGTCTGCATAGCAAGAATCCCTGTATTTCACTATATCATGCTTGGAAAGAATGAGCTAAAGAAGATGGAGGAAAAAAATGTCTGAAAAACTGTTTATTGGATCACATGCACCTTTCTGGCATACAGGCGACAGCATCTTAAAGAAGAATCTCAACATAATGCTTGCAGCTTCTCCTGCCTTTATTTACGGAATCTTGCTTTATGGAACACCTGCTTTAGGAGTTATTACACTTTCTGTAGGATCTGCAATAATGTGGGAACTTCTCATGAATCTTATAATGAAAAGACCTATTTCTGTAGGAGATGGAAGTGCAGCAACAATAGGACTTCTTTTTGGAATGCTTCTTCCTGCAACTGCTCCATGGTGGCTCGTCCTTGTAGGGACATTTATAGCAATTGTTGTTGCAAAGCAGATATATGGTGGAATAGGATGTAATCCTTTCAATCCTGTCCTTGTAGCTATGGCAATGCTTCTTCTTTCCTGGAAAAATATACTTGATTTTAATGCAGCACTTGTAGACTATGATCTTCCTTTCAAGATGGTATATCCTTTAAGTGCAGTAAAGTATTTTGGAGGATCTTCTGCTTCAGATTATAGCCTAAAAGATCTTCTTTTAGGAAAACAAGCAGGAGGAATTGGTTCAGTATTTGGGCTTGGTCTTATTGCTGGAGGCATATATCTTATACTTAGAGGTTACATAAAATGGGAGATAAGCCTTTCATTCCTTCTTGGAATATACATAACAGCATACTTTTTCCACATACATAACCCAGAAAAGTATGCACCACCTCTCTTCCACATCCTTACAGGATACACGCTTATTGGAGCATTCTTCCTTGCTCCAGAAGACTCTTCCTCTCCAGTAAACCTTATTCCTATGATCATATACGGTCTTGGAGCCGGAACTCTTATAATGCTTATAAGAAACATAGGAGCATTTGTTGATGGAACAGTATTTGGAATACTTATGATGAATGTGGCAAATCCACTTTTTGATAAAATAAGACCAAAAGCTTGGGGAAGAGAAGATGCGTGAAATGTTAAAGCTTTTCCTTGCTGTAACAATATTTAGTGCTGTATCAGGAGGACTCCTTTCTGTTGTAAAAAGCAGCACAAAGGAAAGAATAGAGTATCAGCAGCTGAAGTTTGTAAAAGGTCCTACACTTAAAGAGATAATGAAAGGATGTCAGAACGATCCAATTGTTGACAGATTCAAGCTAAGGTATGGGAAGGAATATAAGACTGTATTTGTTGGAATATTTGATGGAAAACCAAAAGCTGTTGCACTTGAAGGATTCGGAAAAGGATTTGGAGGGGATATAGGAGTTATGGTAGGAATAGATGTAGAAAAAGACAGGATCATAGGAATAGGCGTAACAACACATCATGAAACACCTGGAGTAGGATCAAGGGCAAAGACAGATCCTTCATTCAGGGCTCAATTTAAAGGTCTTCCAATAGATAAGCCATTTAAGGTAAAGGCTGATGGTGGACAGATTGATGCAATAACAGGAGCAACAGTTTCTTCAAGAGGTGTATGTCAGGCAGTAAATAATGCTGTTGAGATATACAAGAAGCTTAAGCCAGAAATATTAAAAAATCTTAAAAAATTCAGTTCATAAGGGGATGGAATATGAAAAGAGTATTCAGAGAATTTATAAAAGGACTGTGGGAACAGATCCCTCCTTTTAGATTAGTCCTTGGTCTTTGTCCAACACTTGCAGTTACAAAAAGGGTAGAAGATGCTATAGGAATGGGAATAGCAGTTACATTTGTCCTTACATGCTCAAACATAATCATATCACTCCTTAGGAACTTTATTCCAAAACAGGTAAGGATTGCATGTTTTATCGTAGTTATTGCAACATTTGTAACGATTGTTGAGCTTGTAATGCAGGCATTTAATTATCCACTTTATCTCAAACTTGGAATATTCATTCCACTTATTGTCGTAAACTGTATTCTTCTTGGAAGGGCAGAGGCATTTGCTTCAAAAAATAGCGTCATATATTCTGCAGCAGATGGACTTGGAATTGGTATAGGATTTGGTCTTTCTCTTTTTACGCTTGCATCATTCAGAGAGATTCTTGGTTATGGAACATTTTTTAATATCCCTGTATTTGGTCCTTCATTTAAGCCTTTTTCATTTCTCGTAAAAGCACCAGGTGCATTTGTCTGCTTGGGACTTATGCTCTGTATAATGAACATACTCAAAAAATAAGAAAGGAGAAGTGCTATGGGAGACTACATTGTTCTTGTTATAAGCTGCATATTCATAAACAACATACTTCTCATGCAGTATCTTGGAAATTGTCCTTTCTTAGGAGTCTCTAAGAGGATGGAAACTGCTGTTGGAATGGCTATGGCAGTAGTATTTGTTCTTGTTATGGCAGGTGCAGTAACCTGGGTAGTATATCACTATATACTCAAGCCATATGAACTTGAATATCTAAGAACACTTTCATTCATTCTCGTAATAGCATCTCTTGTTCAGTTTGTAGAGATGTTTCTGAAAAAGAATATCCCTGCACTTTATGAAGGACTCGGAATATATCTTCCACTTATCACAACTAACTGTGCTGTCCTTGGAGTTTGTATTATAAACATAAAGGAAGGATACAACTTCCTTCAGACACTCGTTTCCTCATTCAGCTATGCAGTAGGATTTGGACTTGCTCTTGTCCTTTTTGCTGCAATCCGTGAAAGGATACTTCTTGCAAGAGTTCCAAAACCTCTTCAGGATACATCAATTGGTCTTGTTACAGCAGGAATGTTATCTCTTTCATTCTTTGCATTTAAAGGAATGATCCACTGAAGGAGGTAAAAAATGATTGAAGGTCTTCTGGTAATGGGACTCCTTGGTGCTGTTCTTGGACTTGGTCTTGCTATAGCAGCAAAGGTCTTCTATGTATATGTTGATCCAAGAATAGAGGCAGTTGAAGAACTCCTTCCAGGTGCAAACTGTGGTGGTTGTGGATATCCTGGTTGCAGTGCAAATGCAAAGGCAATTGTTGAAGGAAAATCACCTCCTTCATCATGTGTTGCTGCTTCTGCTGAAGTAATCCAGAAGATAGCAGAGATCGTTGGAGCAAAGATTGAGCTGAAAGAACCAGAAGTGGCAAGACCAGGATGTAAATATGGTGTGGAAAAGGCTGAAAGGAAATACATATATGAAGGAATAAAGGACTGCAGAGCAGCTGTCCTTATAAATGGAGGAGAAAAGGAGTGTCCTGTTGGATGTCTTGGACTTGGGACATGTGTAAAGTCATGTCCTTTTGGTGCACTTTCCATAGGTCCTGAAGGACTTCCTGTTGTAGACACAAGCAAGTGCACGGGATGTGGGACATGTGAAAGGGTATGTCCAAAAGGTATAATAAAGCTGAGTTCAAATTCCCTTTGGATCATACATGAATATACTACAGACGAATGCACTGCACCATGTCAAAGGGCATGTCCTGCAGGAATTGATATTCCTGGATATATAAGAGCAATAAGGGAAGGGAAATATGAAGAAGCACTTATAATTATAAAAAGATCAAATCCATTTCCTGCTGTATGCAGCAGGATCTGCATCCATCCGTGTGAATATGAATGCAGAAGAAACCTTGTAGATGAACCTGTAGCAATTAATCCACTCAAGAGATTTCTCGTAGATTGGGAAAGAGAAAAAGGAATCCATGTTCAGGTTCCAAGGGCACCAGAAAGGGAGGAAAGGATAGCAATAATTGGTGGAGGAGTTGAGGGACTTACTGCAGCATATCTTCTGAATCGCCTGGGCTATAGAACAAAGGTATATGAAGCAACAGATCGTCTTGGAGGGCTTCTCTGGATAGGTCTTCCTGAAAATCGCCTTCCAAGGGACATAATAAAATGGGACATAGATGGTATAATTGAGGCAGGAGTAGAGGTTGAATTAAACAGAGTCCTTGGAAAAGACATAACTGTTTCTTCACTCCTTAAGGAAGGATACAGTGCTGTGTGTATTGCAACTGGAGGATGGGATATAAGGACATATATTGGGTCAGGAAATTCAGAACTTCCTGGAATTCAGTTTCTTTTAGACTTTCTTTTGAAAAATGAAGAAGGAAGAACTGTAGACATTGGAAAAAGTGTCCTTATTGTTGAAGGAGGAAGAAGTGCTGTAGAAGCAGCAAAGATATGCAGGCAGAAAGGAGCAAAGGATGTGTATGTGATTATGAGATCAAAGAAAGAGGATGTATTTATTGAAGGAGAGGAGATCCGGTTCAGGACAGTCCTTACAGGGATGGAAGGAGAAGGAGAAAGACTTCTGAAAGCAGAAATCTGCGAGATATCTGATGATGGAAAAAGGATCTTAAAGAAAGAAGAAATTTCTGTTGATACTATCATAATTGGAGCTGGAAGATTTCCTGAACTTGTATATGTTCCAAAAGAGAATGGATGGAAGACGATAAGCCCATATGCTGGACCTAATTCAGAGCATCTGATAGGAATATTCAGACCAGGAGAACCTGTAAGTGATTATAGAGCAGCTGTTGAGGCAATTGGAGCAGGAAGGAGGCTTGCTGCAACGGTTCATAAATATCTGAGGGGTATTGAACCTGTTGCTCTAGAGAATATGATAAGAAAAGGAGTAAAGGTCCTTGATGTTGAAGATGTCCGTGATGTCCCTCCTATTCCAAGACAGATGTTAAGATCAAGATCAAGAGATGAACTTATAAGGAATCCTTATCTTGAAGAGACTATAGGATTTACTGAAGAGCAAGCAAAAAAAGAAGCAGAAAGATGTCTTCAGTGTGGTCTTATCTGCTACAGGAAGCAATAATTCCTTATGCCTGATATAAAAATCATCATCATTGGTGGTCTTATCCTTGCTTTTGTAATCAGTATCTGGGCTATCCTTCACTTTTTCTTTAGTCCAGAAATAAAAGAACCAAGTGGGAAAGCAAGGATAACAGGGTCATGTGGTGATACTATGGAGATATATCTTAAGTTTAAAAATGGAAGGGTTGTTGAGACATCTTGTTGGACAGATGGCTGTATGTATAGCTTTAATGCTATTATGGCTGCAGCAGAGCTTGCAAAAGGAAAGACACCTGATGAGATAATAGAGATTGATGCTCAGAAGATAAAAGAACATATAGGTCTTCCTGAAGATCACATCCATTGCGCAAAGCTTGCTGAACAGACACTCCAGTCAGCATTAGAAGATTACATGAAAAAGATAGTAAAAAAATCTTGATCACATGCTAAGGATCATACCACTTGGTGGTTTGGGTTCTGTGGACGAGACTATAATTAAGGATAGAAGAAAGCATCACGGGGGATATAATATACGGTCCTGACTTGATCTCAAGAGGATTTATATTCCAAGACTACAGAGAATATATACTTGAGGATGCAAAAGTGTTATACTGTGAAAGACTGGAAGTTTTTTTGTTCCTGTTGTAATAAGTCTATGAAGGAATATGGAAAAAAAGCTATTTTTTTACCTCTTCTTTTTACGGTCTTTTCTTTTAACAAGATCCAACAGAGATATTTTGCTTCTAAGGGTCTGGTTTTATTTTATGAAAGGAAAATAATATCAAAGACATTGAATCTAACAGATCAGATAGCAAAAGGTGTGATCTACATAAAAGCTCCTTTTTTCAAGATAGAACAGAAAGAACCTGAGCATCAGATCGTGTTGATCAAAGGAAAAGAGATCCTCTGGTATATTCCTTCAAAAAAGATCCTGTATAAGTATTCTATAAAGGATGATAAGGAGCTGGCTGTTCTAAGGGACATATTAACCGGGATGAAAGATATAAGAAAGGATTTCCGTATAGTTTGTAGAAAGGATCTTATAGAGCTGATTCCAAAATTAAAGTTTGCACAGATAGAGAAGATAGCTTTAAGGATAAAAGATGAAAGAATAAAGGAGATCCTGATATATAATATATTTGGAAGTGTCACACAATTTAGACTAAAAAAGGAGATGAAAAGAGAACTGAAAGAGGATGTGTTCAGAATATCCATAGACAGAGATGTAAGAGTAAGATATGAAAATCCTTTTTGAAGTCTATCAGATCTTTTGGACAGCTTTTTTTCCTCTTCTTCTGCTTTATCCAAGATTAAGAACAAGTCTGAAGGAAAGGATATCTTTTGGGAAAAAAGAAAGATATGATCTCTGGATACACTCTGCTTCAGCAGGAGAGGCATTTCTTGTTCTTGAAATCATAAAGTATTTAAAAGACCTAAGACTTATTCTTACTACAAACACTCCTCAGGGAAAGCAGATCCTTCAAAAGACGAACCTTCCAGTAAGATACCTTCCTTTTGACATGCCTTTTATTATGGAAAAGGTCTTTAAAAGATGGAGACCAAGGCTTTTGGTCCTTGTTGAAACAGAACTTTGGCCAGCTCTTCTTTATACTGCAAAAAGATATCATATACCCGTTATAGTCATAAATGGAAGGATTTCTGAAAGGAGTTTTCGCTTTTATGTAAAATTCAGGTCAATCTGGAGAAAGATAGCTCCTAAGGCAATTTATGCAGTATCTTGTGAGGATGCAAAAAGATTTGGTCTTGTCTTTGGAATGGAAAAAGTATCTGTTATGAATAACATAAAGTTTGATAGAATAAAGCCAGTAGAAGAAAAAATTGAAAAAAGGCTAAGAAACATTATTCCAGAAGATTCCTCCTTTGTTGTATTTGGATCAATAAGAAAGGAGGAGGAAGAAGAGGTATCTAAGGTCATAAAAGGACTTTTTTCTATCTTTCCAGATCTCATCGTTTCTGTCTTTCCAAGACATATGGAAAGGATAAGCTTTTGGAAAGGATTCTTTGAAAGATCAAAGATAAATTATGCATTAAGGTCAGCTATAAAAACTTATGTAAAAAAAGGAACGGCAATTGTTTGGGATGTATTTGGAGAGCTTTCTTCTGCATATTCAATAGCAGATGCTGTTTTTGTAGGAGGAAGTCTTAAGCCTTGTGGAGGACACAACTTCTTAGAACCTCTTTCATGTGGAATAATTCCGTGTGTTGGTCCTTTTCTGGATAATTTTAGATGGATAGGAAATGAGATTTTTGATATGGGACTTGTGATAAAGGTAAAAGATTGGAAAGATCTTTTAAGGAAGATTTCTTATCAGCTCTTAGAAAAAAAGGACAGGAAAAAAATAAGAGAGAAGTTTTTTGGATATATAAATTCAAAAAAAGGAGGAGCAAAAGAAGCTGCATTACTCATTAAAAACTATCTGAACATGGAGGTCTTATGAAAGAGGTAGTCCTTTTTCCTCATTCTGCTCTACCTGAAAAGGATTTCAGAAGGCTCTTGGATATATTTGGATCAATGGTAATATGCAAGCCATGGTATCTGAAGCCAAATGAATATGAAAAAGAAATAAGGATCATATATCCTGATGAAAGCAGGAGACCAAAAGAAGACTTCATAAGACTTCTTGATGAATACAAAAACTGGATACAGATTCAGGGAAAGGAAAATGCTCTTTTCTTTTTAATAGAGGACTCTCTTAAGCCATTAGAAGAAGATTACAAAAAGCTGAAGGTCTTGATAAAGAAAGGGAAAGAAGATGTGAAAGAAGAAGAATCTTTGAGATGGCATCTTATCCTTCACTGCCTTGCAGAATATGAAACTTCACAGCTGGAGATAGATTCTGAGATAGAGAGATTAAAAAAAGAAAGCTCTCCATTAAAGGATCTTTTTGAATCTGAAAAAGACTTAAAAAGCATGTTTGAAGATGTTATAAGTTCAAAGATAGAACCAGCATTAGATGAGAGGATACTGAGGAAGGTTTTAGAAGCCTGGATAGGACTTTTTGGAAGTTCTATTCCAAAAGATGCCACACTTGTGACAATAAGCAGAGATGTATTTTTCTTTGTAAAGTCATTGTTTGAGGAGTTTCTGATAGGAGATTTTTCTGAAAAAAAGGAGATCTTTCCAGAAGAAGATGCTCATTTCTTAAAGATTAATTTTCCTGTATTATCTGTTGAAAAAGACAGAATAGCAGGTTTTATCTCTGGAAAAAATTTAATCTATGTAAAAGGAGAAGGATCATGAAAGAGGCATATCTTTGGGAAAAGATAGAAGATAATTCTGTAAGATGTAATCTTTGTAATCACAGATGCGTTATAAAAGAAGGGAAAAGAGGGATATGTGGAGTAAGGGAAAACAAAGATGGAAGACTTATAACTCTCGTATATGATAAGGTCATAGCAGCACACCTTGATCCTATTGAAAAAAAACCTCTTTTCCACTTTCTCCCTGGAACAACTTCATTTTCAATAGCCACTGTAGGTTGTAACTTCAGATGCAAGTTCTGTCAGAATTATGAGATATCACAGATGCCAAGGGATTGGAAAAGGATATCAGGAGAAAACATACCTCCTGATGCTATAGTAGCTTATACAATAAAAAATGGTGCAAAAAGCATATCATACACTTATACAGAGCCCACAATATATTTTGAACTTGCCCTTGATACAGCAAGGGCTGCTGTAAGAAAAGGAATAAAAAATGTTTTTGTTACGAATGGATATATGACAGAAGAGGCTCTAAAAGAGATACATCCAGACCTTCATGCAGCAAATGTAGACCTTAAGTCTTTTAATGACAAATTTTACAGAGAGATGTGTGGAGCAAGACTTGAGCCTGTTTTGAGAAGCATAGAGACGATGAAAAGGCTTGGAGTATGGGTAGAAGTAACAACACTTATTATTCCTGGATACAACGATTCTGAGGATGAACTAAAAGAGATAGCAAGGTTTATAGTCTCTGTTGATCCAAATATGCCATGGCATGTAACAAGATTTTATCCTACATACAGGCTGACAACAGCACCATCCACTCCTATAAGCACACTTAAAAAAGCAAGGGAAATAGGGCTTAATGAAGGAGTAAGATTTGTCTATACAGGAAATGTTCCTGGTGATGAAGGTGAAAATACATATTGTTACAGATGTGGAAAACTTCTCATAAAAAGATATGGATTTTATGTAGAAAGGAATGAGATTGTAAATGGAAGATGTCCTAAGTGTAATACAGAGATTGCAGGAATCTGGCAGTAATGGAACAAATAGGTTTTATCCTTCAGTGTTTTTTTTCTTTTATGGCTATCATGAATCCCATAGGAAACACTCCCATATATCTGTCTCTTGTAAGCTATCTTCCTGATCGTGAAAAGATAAGAGTTGCAAAGGTTTCTGTTATTTCTGCTTTTATAATAGTTTTTATATTCACAGTGGGAGGAAATATCATATTCAGGATATTTGGAATTACTCTTCCTGCTTTCAGAATAGCAGGAGGAATCCTCCTTTTTATGATAGCCTATAATCTTGTGAGAGCAAGACGATCCTATCAGCATCATCCTACTGAAGAGGAACATCCTCGCCTTCCAAGGTCATATGAGGAATATGAAGAGAAGGGAGCAGAGGATGTGGCTGTAACTCCCTTAGGAACTCCTATACTTGCTGGACCAGGAACTATTACCACAGCACTTTCTCTTGTTGGAAAAAAAACAGGAATTCTCAATATAGTTATAGTAATCTCTATATTTGCCCTTATATGTTTCCTAACTTACATGTGCTTTATTTACGGAGAATCTATTGAAAAAAGACTCAAGCCTTCCCATATAGGAATAATGACAAGACTTATGGGACTTATCCTTGCTGTTGTGGCTGTTCAGATGGTAATTGAGGGAATAGGAGGAGCAATTCCTATAATTACTGCCAAAGCTCAAATTAAAGCTTGACTTTAAGTTATTTATATTACAAACTTCAAATGTGAACTGGGATTGGGATAAGTGGCAAGAAGAAAGAGAAAAAAGGGAGACATTAGATAAGTTTTTTAAAAAACTGACATTTCATGCTTCATCAATCCTTCTGATCCTCCTGACTGTTGCAGCAATATATACTTCAGTTTTTACTGTAGATGTAGACGAGGTAGGAGTTATACAGAGATTCGGTAAGTATGTAAGGACTGTTCAGCCCGGTCTTAATTTTAAACTACCATTTGGTATAGAAAAAGTTACGAAAGTCAAAGTAAGACATATATATAAAGAAGAATTTGGATTTAGGACAATTCAAGCAGGGATAAGGACAAGATATGCAACAAGTGGAATCTATAAGAATGAATCACTTATGCTTACAGGAGATCTGAATGTTGCTATAGTTCCCTGGGTCGTTCAATACAGGATAAGTGATCCTTGTAATTATCTTTTTAGAGTAAGAAATCCAAAAGACACTTTAAGAGATCTTGCTGAGGCTTCAATGAGAATGGTTGTTGGAGACAGAAGCATCAATGAAGTGCTGACAAAAAGAGAAGAGATAGCTGCAGAAGCTGAAAGGATTCTTCAAGAAAAGCTGGATAAGATACAGGCAGGAATAAAGATAGTAAACATAGAGCTGAAAAAAACAAATGTTCCAGAACCTGTCCAGCCTTCATTTAACGAGGTGAATCAGGCTATTCAAGAAAGGGAAAGGCTTATATATGAGGCAAGAGAAAAGTATAACAGAGAGATACCTGCTGCAAAAGGAAAAGCAGAAAAGATGATAAAAGAAGCAGAAGGATATGCAATAGAGAAGATAAATAAGGCAAAAGGAGATGTAGCAAGATTTTTAGCACTTTACGAAGAATATGAAAAAGCAAAGGACATAACACTGAAGAGGCTTTATCTTGAAGCAATGGAAGAGGTCCTTTCTCGTGCAGGAAAAAAGTATATCTTGGATGAAAGACAGAGAAATATTTTGAATTTTCTGGATCTTACAGAAAAGAAAAAAGAAAAAAGATGAAGGACAAAAAAATCTTATTATTCCTTCTTTTCATATTTGCTGTTTTCTCTTCTGCTTATATACTGGATGAAACACAACAGGCAGTAATTACACAGTTTGGAAAGCCAGTTAAGGTAGAAAAAGAAGCAGGACTTCATTTTAAGATACCATTTATTCAACAAGTCCATTATTTTCCAAAAAACATCCTGGAATGGGATGGAGATCCAGGTCAGATCCCTACAAAGGACAAGACATTTATCTGGGTAGATACATTTGCAAGGTGGAGGATAGCAGATCCTTTAAAGTTCTTTCAGACAGTAAATAATGAGATAGCTGCACAAGCACGGCTTGATGACATAATAGATTCAGCAGTAAGGAATGTAATAAGTTCTTATCCTCTTATAGAGACAGTAAGGCTTAGCAATAGAAAATTGGATACATTTGAGGTGGTTCTTGGAGAGGAACTGAAGATAACTCTTCCTAAGGTAAAAGTAGGAAGAAGGAAGATACTTGAGATGATAAAAGAACAAGCAGCATCAAAGCTAAAGGAATTTGGTATAGAACTTATAGATGTTGACATAAAAAGAGTGAACTACATAGAAGAGGTGAGAAAGGCTGTTTATGCAAGGATGATAGCTGAGAGAAAAAGGATTGCAGAAAAATTTAGATCTGAAGGAAGGGGAGAAGCAAGAAGGATAGAGGGAGAGATGGAAAAAGAGCTAAAGAGAATACTTTCTTCTGCTTATAAAAAAAGTCAGCAGATAAAAGGAAAGGCTGATGCTGAGGCAGCAAGGATATATGCAGAGGCTTATTCAAAGGATCCAGAATTTTACTCTTTTCTTAAGTCACTTGAGATATACAGAAAGGTTATAGACAAAAATACTACACTTATCCTTACTACAGACTCAGAGCTTTTAAAATACCTTAAAAAGGTTCCTTTAAAGAAGAAATAGCATCTTCTGCTTTTTTTACATCCTCTGGAACATTTACATCAACCGAATCATAAGGACTCTCTATTACTTTTATCTTATATCCATTTTCCAATACTCTAAGCTGTTCAAGCTTTTCTAACCTTTCTAATACTCCTTCAGGAAGATTTATGAACTTTTTTAAAAAACCCATTCTGTATCCATAAAATCCCAGGTGTTTGTAAAAAAATCCCTCCTTCTTATCCCTCACATATGGAATAGGAGCCCTTGAAAAATACAGTGCAAAACCTTCTTTATCTGTTACGACCTTTACGATATTTGGATCCAGAATCTCATCTCCTTTTATCGGATACTTCAAGGTAGCAACATCACTTTCCTTCAGTCCTTCTATGAGAATAGATATAATAGCAGGATTAAAGGCTGGCTGATCTCCTTGTATGTTTATAACTATGTCTTCATCTTTTAACCCCAACCTTTCTGCAGCTTCAAATACCCTTTCTGTTCCAGTCCTGTGACCTTTCCAGGTAAGGATTACTTCTGCTCCAAAACCTTTTGCACATCTAAATATCCTTTCGTCATCTGTAGCAATATAGACTTCATCTAGTTCTTTGCATCTTATAGCCCTTTCATAAACATGCTGGATCATTGGTTTTCCTGATATAAGAGCTAAAGCCTTCCCTGGAAACCTTTTAGAATCATATCTTGCTGGAATTATGGCTATCCTCTTACTCATAATAGCTAGCACAGGCTGTTTCTGATTCCCAGGCACTTACTTTGCTTACTTTTATATTCTCATTGTTGAGCTCTTCAGAAAGTCTTTTAAAGATATACCTTGCAATGTTTTCTGAAGAAGGATTTATATCTTTGAATGCAGGAAGTTCATTTAAATAAGAATGATCAAGCTCCTTTATGATCTTTTCCGTCTTTTCTTTTATCAACCTGAAGTCACAAAGAACTCCGTCTTCTCCAAGTTTTTCTCCTTTTACATAAACTTCTATCTTCCAGTTATGTCCATGAAGATTTTCACATTCTCCAAAAGAATCCTTAAGTCTGTGAGCAGCAGAAAAATATGTAATTACCTTCAGTTCATACATATCTTTCCTCCTACCAGTCTATCATCATTTCTATCTGTTTCCAGTTTTTTACTTTTAAAAAAG
>CAZEOQ010000021.1:0-23008 GCA_964513995.1 uncultured Desulfobacterales bacterium
AACCTTCTTCATCTTCTGTTTCCTTTAAGCCCGCTTGCTATATCTCTTACCTCGTCTGGGTATTACATCAAGGTAAAAAAGAAGAACTCTGTGGTAAAGTTCTGTCGTAAGCTTCAGTTTCTTAAGCTTTCCTTTATTTGGCTCAGAAATCTTAAGAAGAATTGTTTTGTGCAGTTTCATCTTTCTCAGCTATTTTTTTAAACTTCTGAGACCTTGCACTAAAAGGAGTGATGATAGTGATCAAATTTTTACCTTAGACCTTTCAGGAATCTTCCAACTTCAGAAATCCCTTCTTCTTCAAGAATCCTGAGTGTCTGTGTTCCTATTACGGCTATGTCTGCTTTGTTTTTTAAAAAATCCACATCTTTTTTTTCCTTTACACCAAATCCAAGTGCAATTGGAAGATCTGTTGCTTTTCTGCAAAGAGAAAGATATCTGCTAAGTTCCTCTGAAAATTCTGTCTTTGCTCCTGTGACACCTTTTCTTGCAACACAGTATATAAAGCCTTTTGCAAAACTTGAAAGATACTTCATCCTCTGAAAGGATGTTGTAGGAGAAAAAAGAACTATTGGGCAAAGCCCATTTTTTTTCATAAGCTCATAATATTCTTTTCCTTCTTCTGGTGGAAGATCTGCAACGATTGCACCTTTTATCCCTTTTCTTTTCAGATTCTCAATGAACCTTTCTGTTCCGTATTTGAAGATAATGTTAAAGTAGGTCATAACGAGGAAAGGGATAGGAAATGTATGAGAAACTTCACCAGCAAATTCAAGACATTCCTGAACAGTTACTCCATCTTCAATTGCTTTATGATTTGCCTTAAGTATTACAGGACCATCTGCAATCGGTTCTGAAAATGGTATCTGAAGCTCCATAAGATCTACACCAGCATTTACCATCTCTTCTACAAGCCTAAAACACTCCTCAAACGAAGGATATCCAATGACAATGTGGGTCATGATAAGTATCTCTTTTTCCTTAAGTCTTTCTCTTATGTATCTTTCAAGCTCCATACTTCCTTGCCTTCTTTTTTATAAAATCCATCCATCCTGGATCTTTCATTGCATCAGCAACAGTAAATATGTCCTTATCTCCTCTTCCAGACATGTTTATAAGGATTATGTCGTCTTTCCCAAGCTGATCTATCTCTTTGAAAGCCTGTGCAAATGCATGTGCTGATTCAAGTGCAAGGATAAGACCTTCCTTTTTTGCAACGAGTCTGAATGCTTTTATTACCTCCTCATCTGTTGCTGCTTCAAACCTTACCCTTCCCTTTTCCTTCAGATAAGCAAGTATAGGAGATACACCTACATAATCAAGTCCTGCTGCAACACTGTATGTCTCCTTCATCTGTCCATCCTGTGTCTGAAGAAAATACGTCTTATATCCATGAGCAATCCCTACAGATCCATCTTTTGAACAAAGCCTTGATGCATGCCTTCCAGTATCAAGTCCTTTTCCTCCTGCCTCAACCCCTATAAGCTCTACTGGATCATCAAGAAATGCCTGAAATATCCCAAGTGCATTTGACCCTCCACCAACACATGCATAAATCCTTGTAGGAAGCCTTCCTTCTCTTTCAAGTATCTGCTCTTTTGCCTCTTTTCCTATTATTGACTGAAAGTATGCGACCATTTCAGGAAATGGATGTGGACCGCATGCTGTTCCAAGGACATAATGTGTTGTATCCATGTTTGTTATCCAGTCTCTCAATGCCTCATTTATTGCATCTTTAAGTATCCTTGTTCCATCCTTTACAGGAATTACTTCTGCACCAAGCTGTTCCATCCAGAATACATTTGGTCTTTGCCTTTCTATGTCAACTTCTCCCATGTATATCGTGCACTCAAAACCAAATCTTGCTGCCATTGTTGCAACTGCAACACCGTGCTGTCCTGCACCTGTTTCTGCAATGACCCTTTTTTTATTCATCCTTTTTGTAAGAATTCCCTGTCCGATTACATTATTCAGTTTGTGTGCTCCTGTATGATTCAGGTCCTCTCTTTTTATGTATATCTTTGGTCCACCAAAGTATCTCGTAAGATTTTCTGCAAATGTAAGAGGGGTAGGTCTGCATGAGTATTCAGAAAGTATCCTTGTGTATTCTTTCCAGAAAGATGGATCAGACCTTGCCTTTTCAAATTCTTCTGTAAGCTGTTCTAATGTAGAGACGAGGACTTCTGGAACAAATGATCCTCCAAACCTTCCATAATATTTCGTCTTAAGCATAAACTGAAAGCTCCTCTTTTGAAATAATCCCTTCTCTTATTATCTTCAGTCTTCCTTCTGTTATATCTACCACTGTAGAAGGAAGGTCTGATCTGAGATAACCTCCATCAAGTATCACATCAGGTCCTTCATTTAGCTGACTTATGACCTCTTCTACACTTCTGCAAGGATCTTTTCCAGAAAGATTTGCACTTGTCCCTGTTATTGGAACAGATGAAAGCTGTGAAAGCCTTCTTGCAAAAGGATTTCCAGAAAGTCTTATCCCTATCTTTCCTGTTCCTGATGTAAGAAGAGGAGAAAGTGTCTTTTTTGCCTTAAAGACAATTGTAAGTGGTCCTGGCCAGAATCTTTCCATAAGCCTTTCTGCTATTTCAGGTATCTCTTCTACTAAGGAATACAGCATCTCCTTTTTTCCTATAATCAGAAGTATAGGTTTTTTTTCACTCCTTTTCTTTATCTTGAATACCTTCCTTATTGCTTCTTCATTTGTCCCATCTGCTCCAAGACCATAAAAAGATTCTGTAGGGAATACAACGACTTTACCTTCTCTTATTGCATCTGCTGCCTTTTTCAGGTTTTCTTCATTTATCTGAAGAATCATATCTTCTTCTCAGTGATTCCCTATATTGCTCTATCTTTTCTGAAATCTCTGGATATTTTATTGAAAGTATCTCTGCTGCAAGTATTGCTGCATTCCTTGCTCCACCCTTTCCTATAGCAACAGTTGCTACAGGAATTCCTGGTGGCATCTGAACTGTTGAAAGGAGTGAATCAAGACCACAAAGAGGAGATGAATCAAGAGGAACACCTATTACAGGAACAGTTGTATAGCTTGCAATAACTCCAGGAAGATGGGCAGCCCATCCAGCACATGCAATAATCACTTCTATTCCTCTTTCTCTTGCACCTATGGCATATTCTCTCAGGAGATCAGGAGTTCTGTGTGCTGATATCATCCTGAATTCATATTCTATTCCAAATCTTTCAAGAAGCTCAAGACAGCCTGAAACTGCCTCTCTGTCAGAATCACTCCCTATTATCACAGCTACTTTTGGCATCCTTTATCTCCTTTAAGATCTTTTCACATTCAGGACAAAAACTGCTTCCTTTCCTGTCTGTATCTATAAGGCTGTTTGAAAAATGCATGACACAGCCTATGTTAGGACAGTGCTTTAGTCCGTATACATGACCAAGTTCATGAACTGCCTCTTTCAGGACCCTTTCCAGAAAGAGATCCTCATCTGGAGCAAAACCATAAAATTCCTGTCTGAGTCTCCTTATTCCTATTACAGCACGACCTTTTTCTGCCAGACCAAATACAAAATTCAGTTCAGGGACATAAAGATCCCTGTCCACTATTCCAAGATACTTGTTTTTGTCGTCAGAAGGAAGCTCCTTTAAAAAAGCTTCTGCTCTATACTGGTTTCTGAAGAAATTAAATGAGTCAAAAAGAAGTTCTCTTTTTGGAAGAACCTCAACATCTTCTTCAAATACACCTCTTAGCTTCTCTTTTAAAAAAAGAAGGACCTTATTTTCAACCTTTCCAAAAGGAACAAGATAAATCATCTCTTCAGTTCCCCTATGAGCCTGTATATTATCATTCCAGAAAGCCAGGCAATGTCCTCTGCAGAAAGTATCTTTCTGATTCCCATGTCAAAAAGTATTGTTCCATCTGGAGGAAATTCCTCATCCCCTTCCCAGAGAATAAGGACTACGGGAACATATGGAAGTGCCTTTATAAGAACAGAATAGTCTCCTTTGTCAAATTCCTTTGCATCATACAGCTTTTTTGAAAGCTCAACAAGAAGTCCTGGATCTTTTCCAAATGCATCTATCATAGGTTTCTTTGCCCTTTTTACAAATGCATCCATGTAGAATCTTCCATCAGGAAGGTCCTGATATGATATCCACTGCTTTGTTATCTCTACTCCTTTCAGGCATCCTCTCATATAGTGAAGGATAAGGACCTGTTCTTGGATAGGAAGCTCCTTTCCTGTATCTTTTTCGTATATGACAAGCTTTGGCCAGTCTATTTTCACATCCTTATCTAAGAACCTCATCTCCAGACTTATCTTATCTGCAGATCTTCCATGAAACTGAGCACCACACATTCCAGCTATTCTTTTAGGATTTTTTGGAAGAAGTTCTTCTCTTGCAATTTCTGCTGCTTTTTTGTAATCTTCTATCCTCGGCATAGCTTTTTTTTATATCACTTTTGTCCTGAGAATTGAATAAAAAAATAAGGTTGACAAACTTGAATTAACTAATATTATTAGCTTTAATCTGAAAGAAAAGGGCTTTTAAAGGTTCAAAAATAAGGATTTCTTTTTTTAAAAAAAAGAAAGGGTGAGACTATGAAAGTAATAGTAGAGAACAATCAGCTTGAAAAGGCAATAAAGGAGTTAAAGAAGAAGTTAAATCAGGAAGGGTTCTTCTCGGAACTTAAAAGAAGAAGGTTTTATGAAAAGCCAAGTATGCAAAGAAAAAGAAAGCAGGCAAAGGCTGCAAAAAGAAGGAAGAAGAAGGAGAAAAAGAGAAAGCAGCTTCTTGGCTATTAGTTTACATAACTCTTGACAACTTTCCTTCTATTTTTTAGAAAGCCTCCAAAAAGGAAAGAGGTAAAAAGATGCTTCTGTGGAAAAAAGAAGAAGTAAGGGATCTATTTGAAGCAGTATTTTTCTTTTTAGCAGGTTTTTTTCTGGCACTTATAATTGGCTGGTTCATATTCCCCATAGCACTTTATTCAGAACACAGACAGCCTATAGACTTCAGTCACGCAATCCATCTTGAAAATGTAGAAGGAGATACACTTGAGGAAAAATGCCTTTACTGTCATGAATTTTATGAAGATGGGACATTTTCTGGGATTCCAAGAAATGAAAAGTGTCTTGAATGTCATGATCCAGAATCTCCTCTTGGAGAAGATCCTGAAGAGAAAAGATTCCTTGAGGAATATCTTTCAAAAGGAAAGGAGATTCCTTGGTATCACTACTTCAGACAGCCTCCATGTGTCTATTTTCCACACATAGCACATGTAAAGATGGCAAAGCTGTCCTGCAAGACCTGTCATGGAGATCACGGAACAAGTGATCATCTTCCCGTCTATCAAGAAAACAGGATATCTGGATATAGCAGAAACATATGGGGAAAGCACATATCAGGTTATAAAAAGAATACATGGGATCGCATGAAGATGGACGACTGTGCTGAATGTCACAGAAAGATGGGACATGAAGAAAATAATACATGTTTTACATGTCATAAGTGAGGGGTTTTGTCATGAAGCTTACAAGAAGAAACTTTCTCCTTTCTCTTGCAGGAGGTCTTGTAGGAATTAACCTTACACCCCTTCCATGGAAGCTTATGGATGACATATCCATATGGACGCAGAACTGGCCATGGGTCCCTGTTCCTGAAAGAGGAAGATTTTATCATGAAAAAAGTGTATGCACACTCTGTCAAGGAGGATGCGGGATAAAGATAAGGAAAGTTGATGGAGTAAAGGATGATAGAGCAGTAAAGATAGAAGGAAGGGAAGATTTTCCTGTAAACAGAGGTGGAATATGTCCTATTGGAGCAGGAGGACTTCAGCTTCTTTATGATGAAAGTCTTCGTTTTACTTCTCCTATGAAAAGAGCAGGTCTTAGGGGATCTGGAAATTTCCTGAATATATCCTGGGATGAGGCACTGGAGATACTGGCAAAAAGGATCATTGACCTGAGACAGAAAGGATCTCCAGAAAAGATCGTAGCAATAGACGGAAACAGGAAAGGAAGCACTGTTTCACTTCTTATAGAAAGGCTTATGAAGGCTATAGGAAGTCCAAATTACATAAGAGTTCCTGATATGGAAGACACATATTCTGTTGCCTGCATACTTATGTGTGGAAGAGAATATCCTCTTTCTTTTGATCTTGAAAATTCTGATTATATCTTAAGCTTTGGTTGTGGTCTTATTGATGGCTGGCTTTCTCCTGGAAGGGTCATAAGTGCGTGGAGTATGTGGCATGGAGAACTTAAAGAAAAGGTAAAAGTTGTTCAGATAGATTCAAGGGCATCTGATACTGCATCAAAGGCAACAGAATGGATTGCAATAAAGCCAGGAACAGAGACTGCTCTTGCCTTAGGTCTTTGTCATGTAATTGTAAAAGAAGGGATTTATGACAGAGATTTTGTAAAAAGATGGACGTTTGGTTTTGAAGACTGGATAGATGAAAAAGGAAACATACATATGGGATTCAAGAATATGGTGTTAAAAAGGTATGATCCTGAAAAGGTAAGTGAGATTACAGGAGTTCCTGCATCAAGGATTGTATCTGTTGCAAGAGAGTTTGCAAAGGCTCGTGCTCCTGTTGCTATATTTGGAAGAGAAAAAGGAGATCTTCCAGGAAGCACATACGAATACATGGCAATCCTTGCTCTTAACGCACTTGTTGGAAGCATAAATCGTCCTGGAGGAATACTTCTTCAGGATCCTGTTCCACTTAAAAGCCTTCCAGAAGTTCCTCTTGACAGGATTGCAAAAGAAGGACTTAAAAGAAGAAGGATTGACAGAGCAGGTGAAAAAGAAGCTCCTTTTACACATTCTCTTATCTACAGACTTTCAGAAGAGATAAACAGAAGTAAAAGATCACCAGTTGAACTTCTTCTTGTATTTTCAGCAAATCCTTCATATACACTTCCTGATGGTGGAGAATTCAAAAAAGCCTTAAGGAAGATTCCTTTTATTGTAAGCTTTTCTCCATTCAAGGACGAGACAGCACTTATGTCAGATCTCATCCTTCCTGATCATACATATCTTGAAAAGATGGATGAGGTCGTATGGCCAAAAGGAATCCAGTATCCTGCATATCTTCTTTCAAAGCAGGCAGTAAAGCCCGTCTATAATACAAGACACTGTGGAGATGTGATAATAGAGCTTGCAAAAAGGATAGGGCTTTCCAAGGCATTTCCATGGAGGAGCTTTGAAGATGTCGTAAAATACAGAGCAAAAGGACTATATGAGGCAAAAGGAAGGGTAAGCTGGAATGGTGAGCCTCCCTGGAAGATAAAAAGAGTTTCTTCTGATTACAGAAGCTTTGATGAAATGTGGGAAAAGCTAAAAGATGGTGGATTGTGGTATAAGCCATCTGATGTATACGGAAAATACGAGTTTATGACACCTTCAAAAAGATTTGAATTCTTCAGTCAGACTCTTATGAACTATAAAGATAGCCTTAAGGATATGGGGATAAAAGAGGAAGGAGATGTTGCATTTATGCCTCACTTTGAAGAGGAGGATTATCCAGAAGATTATCCATACAGGATGGTCATATATGAGATGATAAATCTTTCATCAAGCTGGATCCCTTCTCCACCATTTGTATATAAGACGATATTTGACAATCAGCTACTAAAGGACGAAAACTTTGCTGACATAAATCCAAAAACAGCAAAAGAGCTTGGAATAAAACAGGGAGACAGGATACTGCTTACATCACCTTCTGGAAAAATAAAACTCAGGGCAAATCTGACACATATAGCAAGACCAGGATGTGTATATGTTGCTCTTGGATTTGGACACACTGGATATGATGAGTTTATAAAAGGAAAAGGAGAAAATCCAAACTGGATTGTATGGGGAAAAAGGGATCCTATAAGTGGATATAAGATCTGGTGGTCTGTTCCTGTAAAGATTTCAAAGGCATAAGGAGTATGCCATGAAGCATGAAAAACCAAAACACAGATATGGAATGGTAATAGATCTTGATAAGTGCACGGGATGTGGTGCATGTGTTGTTGCATGTGCAGCAGAAAACAACATTCCTGTAAGACCAGATGAATCAGACAAGCAGAGGAGCATAAGCTGGATGCAGCTTTTTATGATTACAAATGGAAAGGAGTATCCAGAGACAGAAGTCTGTTATATTCCAAGACCGTGCATGCAATGTGAGAAGGATGGTCATGGAGGAGATCATCCTCCTT
This sequence comes from uncultured Desulfobacterales bacterium, assembly GCA_964513995.1. Taxonomy (GTDB): domain Bacteria; phylum Desulfobacterota; class DSM-4660; order Desulfatiglandales; family JALVZP01; genus CAZEOQ01. The sequence continues at coordinate 8,193 of CAZEOQ010000021.1, forward strand.
GTGTATCAGTATGTGTAGCAACTGCAACAAGGGTTGACATAAATACAGGGATCGTAAGTCAGATTCCGACTCGCTGTATTGGATGCAGATACTGTCAGGCAGTATGTCCATATCATGCAAGATACTTTAACTGGTGGGATGCATATTTTCCAAAAGGAAAGGGTCTTGAAAGATATCTTTCTCCAGAGGTGTCTGTGAGGATGAGAGGAGTTGTTGAAAAGTGCACATTCTGTCATCACAGATACATGAGGGCAAAAAGAAAGGCAGAGGCAGAAGGAAGAAGAGAACTTAGAGAAGATGAATACATTCCTGCATGTGCAGAGGCATGTCCTGCTGGTGCAATCTATTTTGGTGATCTTAACAATCCAGATCACAAGGTATCAAAGCTTATAAAGGACAAAAGGGCATTCAGGCTCCTTGAAAGACTCGGAACAGAACCAAAGGTATATTATCTTTCATCAAAGGAATGGGTAAGAAGAATGGCGGATAATTATCTTCCAGAAGAACTAAAGTTAGTAAAATAATGGAGGAATATTATGGATAGAGAACTTCTTCCAGAAGGTGTAACAAGATGTTCTTTTGGTAAATTCCTTCTCTGGCTTACTCCATGGATTCTTATACTTGCATGGGGAGCAGTCTCTGCAATACTCTGTCTCTGGAAGGCACTGAATCAGACAAATATGAGCAATATATTTGCATTTGCACTCTGGATCGTATTTGACCTTGGTTTTATTGCGCTTGGAGCAGGCGCATTCTTTACAGGATTCCTTACATACATAGTGGGAAAAGAAGAGCTTAAAAGCATAATAAATGCAGCAGTAATTATTGGATTTATCTGTTATTCTTCTGCACTTGGAATACTTGCAGTAGACATAGGACAGCCACTTAGAGGATGGTTCATATTCTGGCATGCAAATGTTCATTCAATGCTTGTAGAAGTTTCATTCTGTATTACATGCTATCTTATCGTCCTTGCAATAGAATTTCTTCCAATCATACTTGAAAACAGAAAGCTTGAGCAGATAAGACCTCTCAGAATTTTTGGAAAAAACCTTCATGATATCATGCCAGTATTTGCTGCAACAGGTGTATTCCTTTCATTTTTCCATCAGGGATCTCTTGGTGGTATGTTTGGTGTGATGTATGCAAGACCATTTGCTGCAAGAGGAGGATTCTACATATGGCCATGGACATTCTTCCTTTTTATACTTTCTGCAATTGCTGCAGGTCCATGTTTTACGATACTTATTACGAAAATAACTGAAAAGATAACAAGGAAAAAGCTCGTTCCAGATAGCACTGTCCAGTTTCTTGCAAGGCTTTCAGGATTTCTTCTTTCTGCTTACATAATCCTTAAAATCCTTGATACAGTCGTATGGGCAAAGACAATAGTTCCAAAAGCTGGACTTCGTTTCTTTGACTTTTACAGAGAAGGTCCATATGGTCTTTGGATGGTTGTTATGGAAATAATTGTATGTGGAATCTTTCCTGCACTGATCCTTATGATTCCAAGACTCAGGAAAGATGGAAGATGGCTTATTGCTGCATGTATTTTGAATTGTGCAGGAATAATATTTAACAGATTCTCATTTATCGTTGTTACACTTGCAATACCTGTAATGCCATTTGACAGGTTCTGGAGCTATGTTCCAACATGGCAGGAATGGGGACTTGCTCTTGGATCAATAGCATACGGTGTCCTTTTATTCTCACTTGCATACAGATATCTTCCAGTATTTCCAAAAGAAAAAGAACTGAATCCTGCATAAAAGGAGTGAAGGATGCTTCCTATCTGTTTTGAATGGGAATGGGACATAGGACACTTCATATTCTTTGGTTTCCTTTATCTTATACTTCTTATAGTAGGATCAGGTCTTTCATGGGCAACTTTTAAGACGATTCTTCAGCTCTTGAAAAAGGAAGAATAGTCCTTTATGAAAAAAAGGATTGCAGTAATTGGAGGAGGATGGGCATCTGAAAGGGAGATATCCCTTAAAAGTGCAAGGGCTGTATTTGATGCCTTGGACAGAGGAAAGTATGATGTAAGCTATTATGAGATTGACAGAGATCTTGATCTTCTTTTCAGAGAAAGAGAAAAAATAGATCTTGCATTTCCCCTTCTTCACGGAAAAAAAGGAGAGGATGGAGCAATACAGGGATTTCTTAAGATCCTTGGAATTCCTTTTGTTGGATCAGACATCCTTGCAAGCTCCCTTGCAATGAATAAGAAGTTTTCAAAGAGGCTTTTTAAAGAAAGTGGAATAGATGTTCCTGATGCAGTATTTCTTGAAAAAGGAAGAGATTTTTCTGTTTCTGAGATCATAAATAAACTTGGAATTCCTGTTGTAGTAAAACCTTTATCTGAAGGATCAAGTTTTGGAGTAAGTATATGCAGGGATGAAAGGGAGATAAAAGAAGGGATTCAGGATGCTTTTAGATTTGATGAAGAAGTCCTCATAGAAGAATACATAGATGGAAAAGAGATAACTGCACCTGTTATAGGAAAAAAAGAATTAGAAGTTCTTCCTCTTGTAGAGATAGTTCCAAAAGAAGGTTTCTTTAGTTTTGAAGCAAAATATAAACCTGGAATGGCAGAAGAGATATGTCCTGCAAGGATATCTCCTGAACAGGAAAAAAAGGTAAAGGATGTTGCAAAAAAGGCTTTCAGGGCTTTGGGATGCAATGTATGGGCAAGGGTTGACATGATACTGAAGGAAGAAAAGGTTTATGTCCTGGAAGTAAATACGATTCCTGGAATGACAGAAACAAGCCTCTTTCCTCTTTCTGCAAAAAAGGCAGGGATGAGCTTCAGTGAGCTTTTAGACAGACTCATATCCCTTTCCTTAGAATAATGGAAAAAGAAAAATTCTTGGGAAGTCTTATAGGATGTGCTGTTGGTGATGCTATTGGAGAGATGGCTTTTCTTTATCCAAAAAAAGAGCTTCTTTGCAGAAAGATAGAAGAAGCAGAAAAGCTTATCTATACAGACGATACAGCAATGGCAATAGCAATTGCAAGGTCTCTTATAAAGGAAGGTGACATACATGAAGAAAAGCTTGGAATGGAGCTTATGGAAGAATTCAAAAAAGAGCCATGGAGGGGATATGCATCAGGTCCTCCTGCTGTATTCAGGATGGTGATCCAGGAAGGAATAAGTTTTTATGAAGCAGCAAAAAGGCTTTATTCAGGAGAGGGATCTTATGGAAATGGTGCTGCAATGAGGATAGCACCAGTTTCTCTTTTTTTTCACAGTCTTCCTTCTGAGAAGTTTTATGAAAAGGCAATGCTTTCTGCAAGACTCACTCATGCACATCCCTTAGGAATAGATGGTGCAGCTGTTCAGGCAAGGGCAATTGCAATTGCTTTTGAGATGGATCCTGAGGAGGAGTTTCCAAAAAAGGACTTTATAGAAGAGCTTATACTCTTTTCAAAGACAGATAAGATAAAAGAAAAGCTCATCCTCGTAAAAGAGCTTATTGAAAAGGATGTTCCTGAAGATGTTTCTGCTTCTTTGCTTGGAAGAAGTGTTGCTGTTCATGAATCTATGCCATTTGCAATATATTCATTTCTGAAGTATCCAAAGTCTTTTAAAAGATGCCTTCTTTGTGCAATACTAAATGGTGGAGACAGAGACACACTCGGAGCAATGGCATGTTCCATATCTGGTGCATATCTTGGAATAGGAAGGATTCCAGAAAAGTGGATGAAAAAACTTGAAAACTTTGAGCTTATAAAAGAGCTTTCAGAAAGGCTTTATGAAGTGCATAATGAGTATTGCAGGATCAGATAGTATATCTGGTGCAGGAATACAGGCTGACATAAAGACTGCATATAGTCTTGGATTTCATGCTGTAACAGTTATTACTGCAATTACTGCACAGAATTCCTTAGAAGTCTCAGACATATTTCCTGTTCCAGCAGATTTTATAAAAAAACAGATGGAAACACTCCTGAAAGACATAAGACCTGATTCAGTAAAGATTGGTATGATTTTTTCAGCTGATGCAATAAGCTGTATAAGAGAAGAAATATTAAAGCACAGGCTTTCTCCAGTTGTCCTTGATCCAATAATAAGGGCATCTGTAGGAAGGATGCTCCTTGAAGAGGATGCACTGGAAAGATTAAAAAAAGATCTTTTTCCTGTTGTGGATGTAATAACACCAAACATAGAAGAAGCAGAGATACTTTGTGGAATAAAGATAAATTCTTTGGAGGATGTGGAAGAGTGTGCAAGAAGGCTTAAAGGTCTTGGTCCAGATGTCGTGATTACAGGATATTACAAGGAAGGATTTATGATAGATGTTGCATATGATGGAAAAAAGATGACATATATTAAAGGAAAAAGGGTAAAGAATGAGAATAATCATGGAAGTGGATGCGTGTTTTCTACAGCACTTTCTGCATTCCTTGCAAAAGGAAAAGGCTTTAAAAAAGCAGCTATGCTGGCACATAAGATCACAAGAAAGGCAATAAAAAGAGGATATCAGCTTGGAAAAGGAAAAGGACCTGTAAGACCATGAAAAAGGTTGAGATTTTTACAGATGGTGCATGCATTGGAAATCCTGGACCAGGAGGATATGCAGCAATCCTGAAATATGAGGATCACATAGAGGAGATCTCAGGATATGAACCATATACAACAAATAACAGGATGGAACTTAGAGCTGCTGTAGAAGCACTTAAAAGGCTGAAAGAGCCATCATATGTTGTCATTACGACTGATTCAAGGTATCTTATAAAAGGAATAACACAGTGGATTGAAAGATGGATAAAAAAAGGATGGAAGACATATGACAAAAAAGAGGTCCTTAACAGGGATCTTTGGGAGTGTCTTTACAGACTGTGTAAGATCCACAAGATTGAATGGAGATGGATAAAAGGTCATGATGGATTTCCTGAAAATGAAAGATGTGACATGCTTGCAAAAAAGGCAATAAAAGAGGCGAGGAAGAAAAGATGAGACCTTCATATGTAGAGCTTTATGAAAAAGGGGAGCTTGAAAAAAGGGTAAAAAAGGCTCTGAAGCTTCTTGAGTCATGCAAGATATGTCCAAGGGAGTGTGGTGTAAATAGACTAAAAGGAGAAAAGGGTTTTTGCAGGACAGGAAGACTTGCAATTGTTTCAAGCTATAATCCACATTTTGGAGAAGAAGCACCACTTGTAGGAAAAAATGGATCTGGAACAATATTTATAAGCTCATGCAATCTTCTCTGCTCTTTTTGTCAGAATTATGAGATAAGTCATCTTATGGAAGGAACTGAAGTCACAGCTGATCAGCTTGCATATATGATGCTTGAGCTTCAAAGGATTGGCTGTCACAATATAAACTTCGTTACACCAACACATGTTGTTCCACAAATCCTTGAAGCACTTCTTATTGCTGTAAAAGAAGGTCTTTCTGTTCCACTTGTATATAACACAGGAGGATATGATAAGGTAGAGACACTTAGGCTTCTTGAAGGGGTATTTGACATATATATGCCAGACTTTAAATTCTGGGATAGCAAGTGGTCAAAGAAATACATGAATGCACCAGATTATAGAGAAAGGGCAATTGCTGCAATAAAGGAGATGCACCGTCAGGTTGGTGATCTCATTATAAATGAAGAGGGAATAGCAGAAAGAGGACTCATTATAAGACATCTTGTTATGCCAAATGGAATAGCAGGGACAGAAAAGATCATGGAATTTATAGCAAAGGAAATCTCTCCAAATACTTATGTAAATGTCATGGATCAGTATAGACCGTGTGGAAGAGCTCCAGAAGATCCTGTTATAAACAGGATGATAACAGCATATGAATACAGAAAGGCAATTGAGGCAGCAAAAAAAGCAGGTCTTAAAAGACTTGATTCAAGAGAAGAAAGGATAATAAGGATTTTTAGGCTTATAAGATAATGGAAAGGACATTTGTTATAGGAGACATACACGGCTGTCTTACTCTTCTAAAAAGACTTATAGACAAGATTCCATGGGATCCTGAAAAGGACAGACTCATATTTGTTGGAGATTATATTGACAGGGGAGAGGATCCAAAAGGAGTCATTGATTTTATCCTTGAACTAAAAAGGATATCAGAAAAGGTTGATTGTATCCTTGGAAATCATGAGGCAATGCTTCTTGATTATCTTAAAGGAAAAAACCGTGAACTATATCTTTTTAATGGAGGGACGGTAACACTTGCAAGTTATAGATTTTCAAGAAAAAATGAAGATGATCCACTTATTCCTGAAGATCATCTTAGATTTTTCAATGAACTTAAACCATACATAGAACTTGAAAACTACTATATCGTTCATGCAGGATTCAGACCAGGGATAAAAATAGAAGATCAATCCTTAGAGGATATGATATGGATAAGATACGAATTTATAGAATCAGATTATGACTTTGGAAAAAAGGTCATATTTGGTCATACTCCAATGCAAGAACCCCTTATCATGCAAAACAAGATAGGAATAGATACAGGTGCAGTTTATGGAAACAAACTGACATGTATCCAGCTTCCAGAAGAGATCTTTTATTTTGAAAATGCGTGAAGCTGTAGGAATAACAACAACTGTTCCTGTAGAGATTATATTTGCTGCAGGTTTAAGACCAATAGATCTAAACAATATTTTTATTACATCAGATGATCCTGTCTCTCTTATAAGATATGCAGAAGAGGAAGGATTTTCTCATAATATCTGTTCTTGGATAAGAGGGATATATGGTGCTTCCATGAAGTTTGGAATAGAAAGGATAATTGCAGTGTATGGTGGAGATTGCAGTAATACGATAGCACTTGCAGAAGTCCTTGAGTATAAAGGAAAAAAAGTCATTCCATTTGAATATCCACATGACAGATCAAAAAAAAGACTTGAGTCTGAGATAAAAAAGCTTATGGATGAATTTTCTGTAAGCTGGGATGAGGTATACAGGATAAAAAAAAGGCTTGATTCAATAAGAAAAAAGCTAAAGGAGATAGATAGACTTACATACAGAGAAAATCTCGTAAGTGGATTTGAGAATCACATCTATCTTGTTCAGTCATCTGATTTTAAAGGAGATCCTGATCTTTTTGAAAAAGAGATAGAAAGTTTTCTGGATGAAGTAAAAAAAAGAGAGCCATTTAAAGAAGATGTTCGCTTAGGCTATATTGGTGTTCCTCCTATATTTTCTGGAATGTATGAATTTATAGAAGAGCTTGGAGCAAGAGTTGTATTTAATGAGGTTCAGAGACAGTTCAGTATGCCTTATGAAAAAGAGGATCTTATAGAACAGTATCTTCTTTATACATATCCTTATGGAATAAATCCAAGAATTGAGGACATAAAGGAAGCTATAAAGGAGAGGAAAATAGATGGGATAATTCATTATACGCAGAATTTTTGCTTCAGACAGATATATGACATAATCATAAAAGAAAGTCTTAAAGTTCCTGTCCTGAGTATTGAAGGAGATAGTCCTGGTCAGATTGACAGCAGGATAAAGCTCAGGATAGAAGCATTTGTTGAAATGTTAAGGAGTAAAAAAGATGTTTGAGGAATTTTTGAAGAAGATAGAAGAGAAAAAGACAGAGGTTGGAATAATAGGGCTTGGTTATGTTGGTCTTCCTCTTGCAAGAGAGTTTTTGAAAAATGGATTTAAGGTAAAAGGGTTTGACATAGATGAAGAAAAGGTAAAGAGGCTAAAAAGGGGTGAAAGTTATATAGGGTATGTAAAAAGTGATTTTATTAAAAGACATCTTAATAAAAGCTTTTCAGTAACATCAGACCTTTCAAAGCTTTCTGAACCTGACATCCTTATCGTATGTGTTCCAACACCTGTTGGAAAACACAATGAACCTGATCTTTCTTTTCTTAAAAATACAGCAGAGACAATTGCAAGATATATGAGGAAAGGTCAGCTTATCATAATTGAAAGCACAACATATCCTGGAACAACAGAAGAAGAAATCCTTCCTATACTTTCAAAGACAAGTCTGAAAGTAGGAGAAGATTTCTTTCTTGGATATTCTCCAGAAAGAGAAGATCCTGGAAATAAGAAGTTTTCTACAGCAGATATACCAAAGATAGTCTCAGGGGTAACAGAAAGGTGTCTTCTTCTTGTAGACAGACTTTACAGGAAAGTCGTTGTAAAGACAGTTCCTGTAAGGAGTCCAAAAATTGCAGAAGCAGCAAAGCTTCTTGAAAACATATACAGGGCAGTAAACATAGCACTTGTAAATGAGCTAAAGATCGTATTTGAAAGGATGGGAATAGACATATGGGAGGTTATAGAAGCAGCAAAGACAAAACCATTTGGCTTTCAACCATTTTATCCAGGTCCAGGTCTTGGAGGACATTGCATCCCAATTGATCCATTTTATCTTACATGGAAGGCAAAGGAATATGGAGTGTATACTCGTTTTATAGAGCTTGCAGGTCAGATAAATACGAGTATGCCATATTATGTCGTTGATAAGACTATAAGGGCACTTAATGAAAGAGGGATACCTGTAAAAGGAGCAAAGATTCTTATAATTGGAGTAGCATATAAACCTGATGTTGATGATGACAGAGAAAGCCCTGCTTATGTAATCATGGATCTTCTTGAAAAGGAAGGTGCTATTGTAGATTATCATGATCCATATATTCCAAAGACTCATCCAGGAAGGAGGTATAAAAAAATAAAAGAGTCTGTGATTCTGAAAGAAGATACTGTCTCAAGCTATGACTGCATCATTATCGTAACGAATCATTCAAATGTTGATTATGAGATGCTCAGAAAAAGTTCAAAGCTTATAATTGATACAAGAAATGCCATGAAGACAAATGGATTAAAAAACGAAAATATCATAAAGGCTTAGCATGGAAGTATATCTTATAACAGGTGTGGCTGGATTTATTGGTTCAAAGGTTGCAGAGCTTCTTTTAAAAGAAGGACACAAAGTAGTTGGCTTAGATAACATGAATGATGCGTATGACATAAGGCTTAAAAGATGGAGGCTAAAGCAGCTTGAAGTCTATCAAAACTTTAGCTTTCATATGATGGATATCTCTGACAGAGAATCCATTGAGAGTTTTTTTAAAAAATCTGAAAAGCCTTCTGCTATAATAAATCTTGCTGCAAGAGCTGGAGTAAGGCAGTCCGTAAAAGATCCATGGGTATATTACGAGACAAATGTAATAGGAACACTGAATCTTCTTGAGATGTGTAAAAGATATGACATAAAAAAATTCATACTTGCATCAACTTCATCCATTTATGGAAAAAGGAATCCTTTGCCTTACAGAGAAGACGCAAACACAGACAGCCCACTTTCTCCATATGCAGCTTCAAAAAAGGCAGCTGAAACACTCTGCTATACATATCATCACCTTTTTGGACTTGATGTCTCTGTCCTTCGCTATTTTACTGTATATGGTCCTGCTGGAAGACCAGATATGAGTATCTTTCGTTTTGTTCAGTGGATAATGGAAGAGAAACCTGTAATCGTATATGGTGATGGATCACAATCAAGAGACTTTACTTACATAGACGACATAGCAAAAGGAACAATAGCAGCCTTAAAACCTCTGGGATATGAAATAATAAATCTTGGTTCAGATGCTCCTGTAGCTCTTATTGACATGATAAGGATGATAGAAAAGATAACAGGAAAAAAAGCTCATCTTAAGTTTCTTCCTTCTCATCCTGCAGATGTCCCTGCTACATGGGCAGATATAAGCAAGGCAAAAAGGATACTGAACTGGAAGCCAAAAACAGGTTTTGAAGAAGGAATAAGGAAGGTTATAAAGTGGTATGAAGAAAACAGAAGCTGGGCAAAACAGATAAAGACAACGGATTAAGAAGGAGGTGAGAAGATGCTTTTAGGTTTATTCTTATTTTGTATTTTTGTGTTCACATCTCAAGCACATGCTATATCTATATCTGAAAACTTTGATTCTTCTGTTAATAACTGGATGTTGAATGGAAGTGCTGAGTGGAATGATGAAAAAGGAGTAGTGATTTTAACTCATGAAAACTTTTATGAAGCAGGAAGTATGTGGTATAAACAGAGTTTTGATCTTTCAAAATATAAAGGTTTTGAAGCTGAGTTTGACTTTTTTGTAGGTGATAAAGATACAGGAGCAGATGGAATAACTTTTGCTGTAATAAATACATCTAATGGGCTTAATGCATTAGGAGGAAGTGGAGGAGATCTGGGATATGAAGGAATTTCAAACAGTTTTGCTATAGAATTTGATACTTATGAGAATTCTTCATTTAACGATCCGTCAAAAGATCATATAGGAATTGACACAAATGGAAGTTTAACTTCTTTAAAAACTTTTGAAATTGGAAATATTGAAGATGGAGAATGGCATCATGCAAAGATTGATTTTAAAATCGGAACTGGAAAGGTCTCTATCTGGTTAGATCAGTCATATATTGGTGAGTATACGATTTCAGGTTTTAGTCCATTTGAGGCATATTTTGGTTTTACTGGAGGGACAGGAGCAGGATACAATCTTCAAAGAATTGATAACTTCAAACTTACTCTAAATCCTGTTCCTATTCCTTCAAGTCTTTTGCTTATTATAAGTGGTCTAATTGGAAGCTTTTATTTAAGGAAAGAGATTTTTTGAGCTGGTGATGAAGTGTTGACCCGGGTAATTATTTTACTCTTCTTTGTATTTATTGAGATTTCTCATGCAAAACAGGTAATTTTATCAGAAGTTCCTGATTATAAATGGTGGTATGGATGTGCTCCTACAGCTGCTGGAATGCTTATTGGTTATTATGATATTCATGGTTATGATGGCTTAAGATATGATAATCTTGTTCCTGGTGGTAAGGCAGAGCTAAGCACTTTTCCAAGTAAAGAAGGAGTGTGGCAGTATAAGGCTCAATATGCCATAGCAAGCCCTGAACATGTAGCTGATTTTTACAGAGAAGGATATGGGGCAAAAGGTGATGATGCTCCTCCACCACATCACGACTTCAACTGCCTTGCTGATTTTATGGGAACAAGTCAGGATTCAGTTAATAATTCTAATGGATCTACAAGATTTTACTTTTATTCAAATGGCTCACCACTTTATGTAGCAGATATATATAGTTATGGTATACGAGACTTTTCAGGTCTTTATGGAATCTGGGAATACATAAACTATTGTGGATATGGAACTCATGATCCAGCAAATGATTATACTATGTTTAATCAATATGTAGACACATATGTTTCTGGTGGATTTAGCTTTGCTGACTTTATGAGTGAAATTGATAGTGGAAGACCTGTTATTATCCATTTAGAGGGACATTCTATGCTGGGATATGGTTATGATACAAATGGTAACATTATATATGTCCATGATACATGGAATGAAGGTGATCATACAATGACATGGGGTGGAACATATGGAGGGATGAAACTTATAGGTGTAACATGTGTGCATCTTACAGGTGGGTCTCCTGTTCCTATTCCTCACTCAATTATGCTTATCAGTTCTGGAGTTTTGCTGATATTTGTGAGAAGGAAGATTTAATGAAATTATTTCTTTTAGGATTAGCTTTTAGCTTTTTATCAATACGGCAAAGTTTTTCTATTCCTCCACCAAAGATAATAAAAGAAACAAATCTAAAGGCAAAGGTTATTGTAATAGGAAAAGTTGAGGAAGTTGTCCCAGAAGAACAATCATATTTTGAGCTGAAGATAATTCATGTAATAAAAGGATATGACATTGTAAAAGAAGGAGAAAGGATAAAGGTGTTTTTCAGCAAAAAAGAGTGTCAGAAAAAAGGGATTGTTGCTCATAAAATGGGTGAGGTGGAGGTTAATGTAAAAGAAGGAGATCTTGTTGTATGTTATTTAGATCCTTTAAAAGATGGTTTTAAACCACACTTACATGGACTTTCTGTTGTTAGGATAACTTCTTATTGAAATGAAGATAATACCTAAGATACCAGAAAAGAGAAGTAGAAGTGAACTTGGTATAGGAACCGCCTGAAGGTCAAAACCTATCACATATCCTGAATCAGAAGATGAATTAGCGGTAGAAATCTCACTTAATGAGCCTGTAGTTTTATTTTGAAAAGGAGGTTTATAAGAAAATAGATAAATACCACAACCTAAATCTTTGATATCTAAGTCAGTATAATATGTATCATTGTATTTCATAAAAAAGCTAAATTCAGGTCCATTTCCAGGTAGGTCTTTCCCAAGGTTTAATGTTGCTCCTTTATTAAACCCTTCAATAACTTTTAAGATATTAAATCCATTGATCTTTTCTACTACAAAAGAAGTGGTTCTAGGTTTATATCCTCCTTTTAAAAGCACAATTCCTTCTGATGGATCTCCACCAAAATCAAATACACCAAATTCCCATCCTGCTTTTAAACCTTTCTTTTTATAGCTTACATCTATATCATCTATAGTAGGCGGATATTTAGGAACAAAATGATTCACAACAGCCGTTTTTCCAAGATTAGGGAATAAAAAGGATATTAACAAAAATAGTAAAAAAATTTTCTTCATATTTTCTTTTTTCCCCTTATTATTATTAATCCTAACAAACCTGAAAATAGTAAAATAAAGCTTTGTGGATTGGGAACAGCAGTCATATCATTTCCTTGAACACATTGATCGTTATAATAAAAGTAATATGAATTAGCTCGATCAGAGTTTTCTTCTATCGTGGGATCAAAGTACTCAGTGCCATTGTAGAAAAAGAATGCAAAATCCATTGAATTACCTATATTCAAACTTTCATCTTTATCAACACCTTCTGTTACTGTAATTTGATATCCTCCATTTACTTTATCTACTTCAACTTTAAACTCACCGCTTGTAGTATTTGAATCCAAAAGAATTAGCCTATTAGAATCTGATGGATCTTTTCCCCAGTCATATACTCCAAAATACCAGCCACTATTTAACCCCTGTCCTAAAAATGAAAGCTGCACTACCTCTTGCGTTCCTCCAGCTGGCAAAAAATGATTTGGAACTGCATAAGATGTTTTGACAACGATAAATAGTAATAAAATAGCTACTACTAAATCTTTTTTTTCCATATTTCTCTCCTTTCTTTCTACAAGTATAAAATTTTTCTTTTTTTTGTCAACTTGGAAATTTTGTTTTCTATCAAAAACATTTCTTTAATTCAAGAGCTTTTTTTCTTATATCTGGATCTACACTTTTTATAATCTTACTTAAGTATTTTTCTGCTTCTTTTTTTTCTCCGAGCTCATAGGCTATTATCGCAGCATGAAGATAGATTATATCTCTATTAGAATTTCTTACTGCATTTTGTATGTATGCCCATGCAATATTAAAATTTTTCAGCTTATATTCCACCCAGGCTGCTGTATCAAGGAAGTTAGGATCATCCGGATATCTTGAAAGCACGCGTGCAATAAGTCTTCTTGCTTTTTTTAGCTTTTCTTTTTCAAAGGAATGGTCTGCATAAAAGTATGCAAGGTTATTTAAAAGAACAGCACTATTTGGATACAGTTTAAGTAAGTAGTTGTATATATCCTCTGCTTTTTTAAGATCTTTTTTATGTTCATATAGCATGGCAAGTGATATACCAATATGAAGAGCGGGTTTTTTTTTAAATGCCCTTTCAAGCTCTGCTATTGCCTGATCAACTTTTCCTTCTCTAAGATAAAGAGATGCAATAGCCCTATATGGATCCTGCCATTCTGGTGCAAGGCTTTTTGCTTTTAAAAACATCTCCTTTGCCTTTTTCATCTCCTTCTTTATCAGATAAATCCTTCCCAGGAAGTAATAAGGTATTGCTGAAGATGGCTTCTTTTTTATCTCTTCCTGACAGAACCTTATAGCTGAAGAGAGGTCATTTTTTTTAAGATAAGTTTCTATGATCATTGGAAATGCATTAATTCCGTCTTTCTTTTCATATGCTTTTTTAAAGAACGAAAGTGCAAGATCGTATTCTCCTTTCACGAGATAAAGTCTTCCGAGTTCTATAAATCCAAGAGAAGATGATGGCTTCAGTTTTATTATCTTTTCAAAATCCCTTTTTGCCTTTTCATATTCCTTTACAAAAAGCTCTATTTCCCCTTTTGTTTTAAGAAGTGATATGTTTTCTGGATCAATGGATATTCCTTTTTCAAGGACCTCTATTGCATCCCTGTATCTTTTCCTTATAAAGTAAAACCTTGCAAGCTCAAGTCTTAGTCTCTGATTTTTTGGCATCCTTGAAATTGCATTTTTCAGTGTATCTTCTGCCATAGACGGCTTTTTATTCATCAGCTGACATCTTGAAAGAAGTATCTGTGCTTCAACATTATCTGGTCTTGAAACTGCTACCTGTGAAAGATGAACTTCAGCACTGTCAAGATCACCTTCATAAAGAAGGATCTTTCCAAGAAGGAAATGGGCATCTAACATTGCCTGATCCATTTTCAGGATCTCTTTACAGATGCTCTTTGCCTCATCAAGCCTTCCTTCTTTTGCTTTTAATTTTGCCTTTTCAAAAAGAAGTCTTTCTCTGTCCTTTTTCTTTTTTACATTCTCAACAGCTTTTTCTATTTCCCTATAAGCAAGCTCTTTTCTTCCTGTCTCAAAAAATATCTCTGAAAGGATAATGACAGAGTCTATGTCTTCTGGATTTTTCCTTATAAGCTCTTTCAGAATCTTTTCTGCTTCTTTTATCCTTCTTTGTCTGAAATAAAACCTTGCCTTTTCTTTTAAGAAATTGCTTTCTTGAGGAAGTCCTTCAAATGCCTTTTCTGCCTCTTTTATGTATCCAAGTCTTTCAAGACTCAGTGCACGAAAAAGCTTTAGATTATCAGATGGATTGTTCTTTATCATCTCATCAAGCTCTTTTACTGCATTTTCCTTTTCTCCT
>CAZEOQ010000022.1:0-16878 GCA_964513995.1 uncultured Desulfobacterales bacterium
GCAACTTTCATCTTGTATTTTCTATTCAGATTTTTTAGGTTTTTAATAACACATGTTTTTTTCAAGTTCAAAAATAATTTTTAACAAAAGAATAGCAAAGGACACATACCTTATGTGTATAAAGACTTCAAGGGAGATTGTTGAAAGTTTTGTGCCTGGTCAGTTTATTATGTTAAGCTTTGGTCTTTTAGATCCTCTTTTAAAAAGACCTTTTTCTGTATTTCTTACAGAAAAGCCAGACAGGATGTTTATCCTTTATAAGATTAGAGGAAAGGCGACTTTACTTATGTCTAAGCTAAAAGAAGGAGACATATATTTATCCGGACCTTTTGGAAAAGGAATATGTATTGATGAAGACATAAACCGTGTTATACTTGTTGGAGGAGGAGTAGGAATTGCTCCTCTTTTTTCTTTTCTTCTGAATCTGAGAAAGAAAGCAATTCTTATTGCAGGCTATAGATCAAAGGATGAGTTTATCAATATAAAAGAATTTGCCCGGGATTGTGATTTTCTTATAGCTACAGAAGATGGAAGTTATGGATTTAAAGGAAAGGCAACTGATCTTCTTAAGTCTTGTCTAAAAGAAACTTCTTCAACGATCATCATATCCTGTGGACCTGAAGAAATGCTGAAAGAGGTAAAAAGTATTGCAGAAAAATCAGGTATTCCATGTTATGTATCACTTGAAACATACATGGCGTGTGGAATGGGGCTGTGTGGAGGATGTGTTATAAAGGGAAAGAAGGGATACATAAGGGTATGTAAGGAAGGGCCTATATTTAAGGCAGAAGATATATGCTGGGAAAAGACATAAGACTTGAAGTTGATCTTGGATTTATAAAACTCAAAAATCCACTGATCCTTGCATCTGGAACATGTGGATATGGTGATGAAGAAGTATTTGATCTGAATAAGGTAGGTGGATTTGTTACAAAAAGCTTATCCCTTAATCCAAAAAAGGGAAATCCTCCTCCAAGGATATATGAGACTCCATGTGGAATGCTAAATTCTATTGGACTTGAAAACATAGGGATTGAAAGGTTTCTGAAAGAAAAACTTCCAAAGCTAAGTTCTTTATCCACAGCAATAATTGTAAGCATATATGGGCATAGTATAGATGAATATGGTGAGGTTGCAAAAAGGTTAAGAGGGATAAAGGAAATAGCTGCTATTGAGGTAAACATATCATGTCCAAATGTAAAAGAAGGAGGAATTATGTTTGGATCAGATCCATCTCTTTCTGCAAAGATTGTAGAGACTGTTCTGAAAAATACGGACAGACCTGTAATTGTAAAACTTACTCCAAATGTAACTGACATAAAGCCTATAGCAAAAGCTGTAGAAAGTGCAGGTGCAGATGCAATCTCTCTTATAAATACACTCAGAGGAATGGCAGTTGATGTAGAAAGAAGAAGACCTGTTTTGGGAAATGTATATGGAGGGCTTTCAGGACCTGCAATAAGACCTGTTGCACTTTATATGACATATGAGGTCGTAAAAAGTGTAAGAATTCCTGTTATTGGATGTGGAGGGATAGTTGACTGGAGGTCTGCTCTTGAGTTTCTTATTGTTGGTGCAAGGGCAATTCAGATAGGAACAGCAAATCTTATAAATCCAAAATCAGCAGAAGAGATACTTCAGGGAATAAGGGAGTTTTGTAAAAAGAAAGAAATAAAGGATATATCTGAGATAATAGGAAGTATCAGAGAAGGAGGAAGCTGATGGATAAAAAAGTAACGATAATAGGTGCAGGAAATGTAGGGGCAGCAACTGCTATGAGGATTTTTGAAAAAGAGATTGCAGATGTCGTTATGATAGATGTAGTTGAAGGACTTGCTGAAGGAAAAGCTCTGGATATTCAGCAAAGTGCTCCTATTTCAGGATCTGATGTAAGTATAGAAGGATATACAGGTGATTATTCAAAGGCAGAAGGATCAGATATCATAATTGTTACTGCTGGAATGACAAGAAAGCCAGGAATGAGTAGAGAAGATCTTCTGGATGTGAATGTAAAGATTGTAAAGGAGGTGGTAAAGAGGGCTGTTGAGGTATGTCCTGAAACGATTCTTCTTATTGTAAGCAATCCCTTAGATGCCATGTGTTATGTTGCATATAAGGTAAGTGGTTTTCCAAGAGAAAGGGTAATAGGGATGGCAGGGGTTCTGGATTCTATTCGTTTTTCTACATTTATATCAAAGGAATTAAATGTCTCTGTCAGAAACATCCAGACAATGGTTCTTGGAGGACACGGAGATACAATGCTTCCTCTTGTAAGATACACGACTGTTTGTGGGATTCCTTTAGAGAAGCTTATGGAAAGGGAAAAGATAAGAAGTCTTGTAGAAAGGACGAGGAATGCAGGAGCAGAAATAGTTTCTCTTCTTAAAACAAGTGCATATTGGGCACCTTCTTCAGCAATAGTAGAAATGGTAGAGGCGATCCTTATGGACAAAAAGAAGATATTGCCATGTTCTGTTTTTCTTGAAGGTGAATATGGAATTGATGGTGTTTTTTTGGGAGTTCCTGTAAGACTTGGGAAAAAGGGAGCTGAGGAGATAATAGAGATAGGTTTAAATAAGGAAGAAATAGAAGAGCTTCGTAATTCAGCAAATGCTGTAAAAAGGGTTATAGAAAAGATAAGATTAGAAGAATAGTGATTTTGTCCTGGAGCTTTTTACTTTTATCACAGGTCCTTTTGTCCTGTGGTAAAACTCAAGATATTTTGTTACGCATTGTTTCATGTTCTTCCTTTCACATATCTCCTGAATCCCTCTTATTTCATGATAATAATCCAGATTTTCGTATATCCTTTTGGATATTTCATAAAGATGCTCTGATCTTACCTTTTTCTCATCTACCTCAAATCCTCTTGCCTTCATAACTCTTGGTCCTGTAAATATGATAAGAGCTCCTGGTTCAGCAATTATAACATCTCCAAGTGCTGCATAACTTGCAATTGCTCCACCTGTAGATGGATCAGAAAGTATTGAAATATAAGGAAGTCCGTGTCTTTTCAGTCTGTTTATTGCTGCAACAGTCTTTACCATCTGCATAAGTGCAGAAATTCCTTCATAAAGTCTTGCTCCACCAGAGCAGCAGACACTTATAAATGGCAGACCCTCCTCTATTGCATAATCCACTGCCCTTCTGAACTTTTCACCAAATACAACTCCCATAGATCCACCACAGAAATAAAAAGAGCTTATTGCAAGAACTACCTGAAATCTGTTTATCCTTCCAGTTCCTGTTACAAGAGATTCCTTAAATTCTGTTCTTCCCTTCTGTTTTGAAAGGAAGTCTCTGTAATAGTCTGTTATAGAATCCTCATCAAGAAGATCTTCTACTGTCAGATTTCTGTCCATCTCATGAAATGTTCCTGGATCTACGAGACAGTCTATCCATCCGCTTGCATCAAGAGGATATGAATATCCACAGTATGGACATACATTGAAGTTTTCAATAAGCTCCTGAAGATTTATCATCCTTCCACAACCCTTTTTTCCATCATCCCTTTCTTTCCCATCCCCACACTTTATAAACTCCTTTTTTACCATCTTTAAAGAAACTTCCCCATATGAATCACTTACCTCTGTAAGACTTGAGTAGTTTATTATCTTTATGTCAAGAGGAGGTTTCTTAAATGCCTTTTTTATAGGCTTTTCTAAGTATCTCTTTATGTCATAAAACATTCCACTTTTCTTGTATAATCCAAATCTCAGTGCCCTTTCCTCTCTTCTTCTTATAAGCTTACTTATCTTTATCTTGCTGACCTCCTTTACTGCATCAACAAGAAAAGCCTTTATGTTCTCTGCCATCTTGTCTGCATCTTTTACATCCTCTGGAGCAGGGACTATGTAGTCTATAACTTTCAGTTTTTTCAGATCCTTTGCAGTTGGCTTTGAAATGTAAAGTGCTTCTTCTATACGAGATGGATCTCTGAATATAATGGAAGCCATGCTTTCTGGAGGAGCTGTTGCATAAAGTGCATCTTCCATCTGACCCCTTATGTCTGTTACCTGAATTGCAAGTGCACCACCACTTCCTCCTTCTCCAAGGATAAGAGAAATGGTCCTTACAGGAATAAGAAGGAATTCTTTTATGAGATGTGCTATGAAGAATGCCTGAAATCTTTCAGCAGAATACATGGATATGTCTGCACCAAATGTGTCTATTATCGTAAACAGGACAGTATTTTCATTATCCTCTTTTTTTATCTCCTTAAGAAGCTTCCATATGTATGAATGGTCGTCTGAAGTAAGCATGCCATAATTCAGGATCTTTAGATCTCCCTGTGTCTTAAAATCATCAGGCTTTGGTTTTTGCTGTGCTATCACATACATCTTTTTTCCAAGAAATGAACACCTTCCAGCAATAAGTGATTTTGAAGGAGTTTCAAATGGTTCAAAGTCAGGAAAAAGCCTGTTTATTATGTCATCTGCACGGGGTCTCAGAAGATGTCTCGTCCTTTTTTTGAATATATCAACAAGGCTTGTTTCCTTCATGTTTCCATCTCCTTATTTTATGTTTTCAAGCATATGGGAAGGTGTAAGAAGTATTCTTTTGAAGAAGTTCAGTGTTCCTTTTGCCAGATTTTCTAATGGCTTCTGTTCAACATGTATGTCATCAAAAGGACCTTTTATTTCAAGATAATAAAAAGATATCCTTTTGTCTTTTCCTCCTATGATGTATCCTACGACAGGGATCTTTCCTATAACAGAATCCACTGTCCCAAAAGGCTGAATAGCAACCTTAAGATTCAGCTCTTTTTTTAAGAAAGAGACCTTTCCTTTTGCTGCTGCATTAATGGCATTGCTTTCAAGTATCATGTTCTTAAAGCTTATCTCTCCATCCTTTATCATAGCCTTTGCAGATATCTTCTTAAAAGGAACGCCTTCTTCAATGAGTCCTTTAAGATTAAGCTTTAGTATATTTGAAAGACTCAAAAAGTTTAGAATTTTTAGTATGAATTGATTTTTGTAAATCTTTCCGTCTGTTATAAGAATTTTCACATCTCCTTTCATCTTTGAAATAAAATCTTTAAGTGTCCCTTGAGCATATATGTGTGAATTAAGCATAAGATTTCCTGTTGCATATCTTTCTGAACTAAAACAGAAAAGTATGTCTTCCAAAGGAATCTTTTTTAAGAAAAGCTTGAGATCAAAGGATACTTTTTTTTCTGATAGCTGTCCAGCTGCCTTTATGTTTCCAGAAGAAAGGTCTGCTGTTATGTCTTCTATTTGAAGCATGCCATCTTTAAATCTCAGCTTTGCCATTATAGGAGAAAATGAGATCCTTTTATATACTGCTTTTTTTATTTTCAGGGATATCTTAAGATCAATATTTTTAACTTTTCCTTTTTTTTTATTTTTTGTTAAAGGTAGTCTTATCTTAGAAAAATCTAAATAATCTGAATCTAAAAAAATCTCCCCTTTCTTCCATCCTTTCATTCTTCCTTTTATTCTCACAGAAGAATCCCATAAGTTTGTTTTGAAGAAGAATTTTGCTAATTTTCCTTTGAAATTAATATATCCTGTTAGATTTTCTAAAAAAGAAATTTCTAAATCCGAAAATCTTATCCTTCCATATATGAGATCCTCTGGATAATAAGCCTTTAGATCTGCTCTTATAGCTGCTTTTTTAGATGAGCTTATTCCAAAGTCATTTAGAAAGATTCCTTTTGTGTAAAATTTAAGGTATGCCTTTTTTCCAGAAAGTCTCAGATACATCCTTGCAGAAGATCTTTCTGATCTAAAAATGAGTTTTTCTAATGTGATCCTTTCTGGCATGTAGCTTATGAGGAATCTGAAATTTGATGGCTTTATGGTAAAGGAATGGCTTTTAAGTTTTAGTCTTTTTAAAAAGAGATTCCCACATATTTTCAGATCCCTTTCTCTTTTTAAAACCAACTTCATTTCAAAAAGGCTTTCTTTTATTGGTTCAAATATGTCAGAACATATGTTTCCAGAAAGATTTATCTTTATGTTATTAAAACTGTATGGTATTGCATCAAGATAGATAAAAGAGGATCTGCTTTTTATCTTTCCAAATATGTGATTCTTATCTGCCCAAAACCTCCCTTCATCTATAAAGAAAGGACTGTTTTTATAAGAAAAAGTGCATCTTTTTAGAAAAATAGAAGATCCTGAAATGTCTATTGAGTCTCTTATCCTGCATCTTATAAGTGCACAGACCTTTCCTTTTCCCTTTAATGGTAAATTCTTTATCCTTTCTGGAAAGAGTTGCCTGTATGAAAGTATGTCTTCTATAAAGAAAAAGCCTTTTAAAGAAAGATCTATATCTTTTCCTGATCTCTTAAAAGATGCATTCTGGATATAAGAGGAAGAAAAGCGAGCACTCAGATCTTTTATCTCAAGATGATTTTTCTTAAAAAAAATCTTTGCTCTTATTGATCTTATAGGAAAAAGACCTTCCTTCAGAACAGCTGATGCTCTATCTATAAGGATAAATGCTGAGAGGTTATCCTTCAGAATTTCTGGATTCCCTTCTGTTGAAAGAAAGACTATCTTTATTCTTCCGTCTTTTATTTTTTTAGCCCAAACTGATGGAATAAATCTCTTTATTTTCCTGTATTCTATAAAGTCTGAGCTTCTTAGGGAGATTTTTATGTATGAAGGATATCTGTATTGTGAGTCTATGTTTAACTTAAAACCATCTCCTTTTATTATTAAAGGAGATACAAACAGTGTCTTTTTCGTGTAATTTGATCTAAATGTCAAATCTAATCTTCTGAAGTCATACCTTCTTTTTTTCAGGATAAAACTCAATTCTTTAAGTCTTATTTTCCCAGAAGATACGATCTTTTTATCAGATAAAATTACTTCTGCATAAAACCAGACCTTTCCATTAATGGATTTCTTAAGATCTTCCAAAGGAAATTCAAGTATAGATACCTTAAATCTTGATTCCCTGCTTATCTTTCCTTCTACCTCTATCGGTGTCTCTTTTTTTACAAAAAGACTTGCATTGCACCTTAAAGAATATTCATCTTCCTTCTTTTCCAATGAAAGGTCTATCTTCTTTAAGCAAGGTCTTATTCCAAAAATAGAGAACCTTCCATCTTTTACATAAATTGAAGGAAGCTTAAGTCTTCCTTTTTTTCCCTTCTTCTCAAAAAGACTCCTTTTTGCAAAAAAATCAACTCTTTCTGCTATTATCTTTCTTGGAACAAAATTCCCTTTCAGCACAGGAAATATCCTGTATAGGACAAAGACCTTTTTTGCTGAGACAGAAAAATCAGCAGATCTTATCCTTATATCATCTAATCTTATTGCTAATCCCTTTGATATACCCAATCCTATGTCTTTTAACTCTATCCTGTATCCTGTCTTTTCAGAAATAAGTTTCAGGATTCTTTCCTTTCCCATGAAAAGAGGAATAAGAACAAGGGAAGAAAAAAGACAAAAAAATAGTATAAGGAAGACGAGAAAGACTTTTTTTCTACTCATTACATCCTTTTTCTTTTTTCAAAATAATCCTTAAGGATCTTTGCATGATCAAATGCAAGCTCTTCTGGAATCTGATCCTTTCTGAATATACCTATCTGCTTTGCATCATCTCCTGCAACTGGTCTTCCGGTTGCAGTTGCAACAAATACAACAGAGATTGTATGAAATCTCGGATCTCTTTTTGGATCAGAATATGCTCCAAGCTGATATTTCAGCTTTATGTCAAGACCAGTTTCTTCTTTTGCTTCTCTTATTGCAGCCTGCTCAAGACTTTCACCATATTCCACAAATCCTCCAGGAAGTGCCCATCCATATGGTGGATTTTTTCTTTTTATGAGCAAAATAGGAGGATCATCTGACTGATCAAGCTCAATTATTATATCTACAGTTGGAAAAGGATTCTTATATTTTTCAACGACCTTTCCACAATGAGGACATATTATTGCTTCTTTCATTTTGCCTCTGAGACCTTCTTTTCTTCCTTCTTTTTTTGCATCTTTTTTATGTGAATGTGAAGTGCAACTATTGAAGCAGGTGTAATTCCTGAGATTCTTGAAGCTTGCCCAAGTGTAAGTGGTCTTACTTTTGAAAGCTTTTCAACTGCCTCTTTTGTAAGTCCATGAACTTCGTTGTAATCTATATCCTCTGGGATCTTTACCTGCTCCATCTTTTTCATCCTCTCAACTTCCTTTTCCTGTCTCTTTATATATCCTTCATACTTTATCCTTGTTTCTACTTCTTCTGCTACCTGATCCTCTATATTTTTAAGCTCTTCATCAAATATGTATAGATCTTTTATATGAACCTCATTTCTTTTAAGAAGCTGTGCAAGTGTTACAACATTTCTTATAGGTGTTGTTCCTATTTTCTTTAGCTTTTCCTGAACAGAAATTTCTGGTCTTATCCTGAATTCATTAAGTCTTCTTATAAGCTCTTCTACTTTTCTTCTTTTTTCACAGAATCTTCTGTAAGTCTCATCATCTATAAGACCAAGCTTCCATCCTATATCCATAAGTCTGAAGTCAGCATTGTCTTCTCTTAAAAGAAGCCTGTATTCTGCTCTTGATGTAAACATCCTGTATGGTTCTTTTGTTCCTTTTGTAACAAGATCATCTATGAGGACACCTATGTATGCCTGTGATCTGTCAAGAATAAGAGGCTCTTCTCCTCTTATCTTCATAACAGCATTTATTCCTGCAATAAGACCCTGTGCAGCTGCCTCTTCATATCCTGTTGTTCCGTTTATCTGACCAGCTAAGAATAGCCCATCTATAAGCTTTGTTTCAAGTGATGGCTTCAGCTGAAGTGGATCCACATAGTCATGTTCTATTCCATATCCTGGTCTTATTATGCGTGCTTTTTCAAGACCAGGAATTGACCTTACCATCCTTATCTGTATGTCAATAGGAAGGCTTGTAGATATTCCATTTGGATATACTTCACATGTTTCAAGTCCTTCTGGTTCAAGGAATATCTGATGTCTTGGTTTTTCTGGAAACTTCACCACTTTATCCTCAATAGACGGACAGTATCTTACTCCTATTCCTTTTATAATCCCTGTATAAAGAGGAGATCTGTCAAGTCCTTCTCTTATGATCTCATGAGTCTTCTGTGTTGTATATGTGATATAGCATGGAAGCTGTGGAAGTTTTATCTCTTTAGTTCTGAAAGAGAATGGTCTTGGATTTTCATCTCCCTTTTGTATTTCAAGTCCTGAATAATCTATTGTCTTACCATCAAGTCTTGGTGTTGTCCCTGTCTTAAAACGTCCAAGTTTAAATCCAAGTTCTTCAAGATTTTTTGCAAGTCCGACTGAAGGAGGATCTCCCATCCTTCCTCCAGGAAAATTCTTAAGTCCTATATGTATAAGACCTCTCAGGAATGTTCCAGGTGCAAGTATAACCGTCTTTCCAAAGAATTTTTCTCCTATATATGTCTCTACTCCATATACTTTTCTGTTTTCTACAAGAAGTCTTTCTACAAGTGCCTGTCTTATGTGAATGTTTTTTTCTGATTCAAGCACAGTCCTCATCCTTTTCTTATAAAGCTCCATATCATTCTGCGTCCTTGATCCCTGAACAGCAGGTCCTTTCCGTGTATTGAGTCTTCTAAACTGTATTGCTGTTTCGTCTGCATTCCTTGCCATCTCTCCACCAAGTGCATCTATCTCCCTTACAAGATGTCCTTTTGCAAGACCTCCTATTGCTGGATTACAGCTCATCTGTGCTATATGATCTACATTTACTGTAAGAAGAAGGACACTGTGCCCCATCCTTGCAGCAGCAAGTGCTGCCTCACATCCTGCATGTCCTGCACCAACAACTATTACATCATACACATCTTCTTTTTTACTCATAAGAACTCCCTCTCTTTTAGGTCAAATCTTTTTGCAACAAGAAGCTCAAGTTCTCTTCCTATGTATTTCTTATTTATTTTAAAATACTGTTTCACATTGTTCCAGTATTCATTCAATTCCTCTTTTCCCTTTATCTTCATTAATCTTTTATCTATCTTTTTTAACCACTCTCTTTCAAGAGCTTCCCTTCTCAGTTCATAAAGATCTTTTATCCTTTCTTTCAGTTCAGGAAATATCTTTATAGCCTTTTCTGCTTCTTTCATAAGACTTTTTTTCAACAAATAAAGCTCCTTAAACTCTTCTGTCTCTTCCATCTTTTTCTTTGCATCTTCAAGGATCTCTTCAGAAAGTTCCTTCAGTCTTTTTTCATATGAAACTTTAACGAGCTTTCTGTAATCATCACAATAGAAAGGATATTCGTTCAGGACGGAAAGAAGATGACTGTAGTATTTATCAAGCTGGGTTATGTTTTTTATGTTCTTCATAAAAGATATCTTCTCATGTATGTCTATCTTATCCCTGAACTTTACAGTCAAAACCTTAGGAAAAGCCTCTTTCTTCAAAAATATCCCTTCTTTTTCTTCAAAAAGGAAGTTCCTGTCTTTTCTTTTTTCCCAAATCTCTTCTATCCCAATCCTGTTTAGCCAATCATTTATTGCCTCATATCTTTTTGATATAATCTGGCAGAGTTCCAGAAAGTTTATGGAAACAGGAAATTTTTTAAAGCTTTCAGCACCTATAAGAGCCAGAAGCAGAAGTTTTACTTGATTTTTATAGGTCAGATAATTCGTTACATTTTCATATCCAAATATCCTTACTCTGTCTTCTACAAGCCATTCCAATACATAATCTCTTATTTCCTTTGGAAGCTCTTGAAAAGAACTGTATGTTCTATAAGCTTCAAAAAGCTCTTTTTCAAATGTAGAATATCCAATACTTACAAATCCTTTTCTTTTGTAAATAAGATAAGGAGAATCTCCTTTTAAGAAACTATCAAGTTCAGGAAATTCAACATATCTTATTCCTCTCAGTCTGAATATCCTTTCTATTGCATAGATCTTTCTTCCTGACTGACCTGTCATTCTTTGTTTTTTACTAAAAAGCTTATTCATGTATTCTTCAAGAGTTATCTTTCCTTCTATAATGCTGTCACATATGGCTTTTACCTTAAAAAGCCTTTCTGCAAGATCTTCTAAAAGTAGATCCTCTCTTATTGCAGAAAGCATGATAAATGAGAAGACAAAGAATGCGTCAAAAAGTTCTTTATCTTTTCTTTTCAGTATCTCGTCTATGGCAAAAAACGATATTTCTCCTCTTATCATATGATGAAGAAGACTGTGGTATCTGATGAGGAATATAAGATATCTTTCTTCTTCTTTTTCTATAAAATAATCCTTGCTGATTTTTTCTTCTCTTATAAAAACTGATCCAGCATGTCCAAGATCTGATGGATCAAATCTTCCATAATACTTTTCTCTCAACTCTGGAACTCTTCCTATCTCTTGAAAGAGGAATGACTTTATCAGGGCTTTAAAAAGTATAGGATTTCTTTTTTTCAGGTTTTCTAAAAGACCTATAAGTGATTCAATCTGAGAATCACTTACTCCAACAGTCCCAGTAGCCATAATACCAAATTCTTTTTTTGCCAATTTATGCATTAGTTCCCTGTCCTGAAATTCCTCCTTTGCATGTCTTATAAGTGCATAAAGCTTCCTTGTTGTGTTTAGCATATATTCAACAGGAGAAAGTTTCATATAGATATGCCAAGAAAGATCAAGTTCTTGAAGTGATTTAAAGAAAGGAAAAAGGAAATTTATTACAGATGGAGCAGATCTATAAAGTGCTTCAAGATTTGGATAAAAGTTTTCTTCTTTAAAAAGACTCTTCAGGAATATCTCTCTCAGCTTTTCCCTTATCTCTCTTATCTCTTTTATCCATCTTTTATACCTTAAAGGAAGTTTTTCATGTTTTAGAAAACTCTTCAGTTCCCTGTCTGCTTGATAGAAAAGCTCTATCTTAGAGAATACATTCTCAAGTTCAGATAGTCTTTCTTTTGAAAGATGTGATATGTCCTTAAGTGAATCACAGAATTTTTTTAGGAATGTTATGTTTTTTTCAAGATCACTGTATTCAACAGAGAGTATGTTATTTTTTGGATCAAGCCTTAGATAAAATCCTGTTCCTAAGATAACTGTTGATCTGTTTTTGTAAAGCTGAGCAGATAGGTTTTTAAGATGAGAAGGGCTGAGGTATTTTTCATTAATGTATTCTGCTTCTTTATCTATCTTCTCTATTTGTCTTTCTATGTCTTTTTCTGAAACGTCTGCAAGGAGAGGGTTAAAGTTTATTGTCTCAGAATCAGTGTTTATTGTTATCCAAAGAAGGAGAAATGCATTTTTTGCTCTTATTCTGCTAAATATCCTGGCAGTTCCATGAAGGTCTGCTTTCAGCAGTTTTCTGTAAAAGGTTAACATCTGAAGAGGATCAGAAGAAGAATATAGGTTTTCAAATTTATTCAAGACATCAAGAAGTTCAAGCATATTTCTTATCTGCTTTAGTTTCTTTTGACTATAGTTAGCAAGTATTTCAAGTTCTTTATCTCCTTTTTCTTTCATCATCTGCCAGTTGTTCAAAAATTCATGACATCCCATGATCATAAGAAGTCTATTTATTGCCTTGCTTCTTACTCCTTCTATAGAATCTAGCCCTTCATATGCTAACTTATCCCAATCCACGGTCTTGCTTATAACCGCTCTTACAAGCAGGTCATATATCCTGAAAAGTTCTCTTACTTCTTCTTTCAAAGGATATCTTCCTTTAGCCACAGTAATTTCAGCAAAACTCATAATTCTGAAGTATCTCAAGAAATTCAAAGCTTCTTTAATCTCATAAAATCTGCATACATCTGCTATAGGTTTTAAAGCAGAATCATCTGTCTTACCTGCTATAATCCTTCCTATAGCACCATGTCCCAAGCATATGAAGTAAATCTCTTTTAAAATTTCGGGATCAAAGTCAAATAGTCCCAACAGTTCAAGGTTCTCTATAACCTTAGTATCTGATCCTTCAATATTGTCTGGATTAAAATAGTTTATTATCTTCTTCAGTCTATTTTTCTTCCTTATAAGTCTTAACACATTTCCCATTCCCTTGTATCTTCTTTCCTTATACAAAAGAGGAGTCTTGAGTCTGTCTATAAATATCTTTGGAATACGATGGTTTATAGAGTCTTTCTTCAAGTTCTCAATAACTTCAAGGACTTTAAATACATAATCAAAAGAGTTTCTGTAGTCAGGAATAAGTTCAGGAGGGCTGCTGAATAGCTTGTATTTTAGGATATCACGACTTATAGTCGTTATGTCAAAAGGAAGTCTTTTTTTCTTTCCTTTATATAAAATCAAATATTTTGGTTCATATTGATAAAAAGTAAATCTTTTTTCCCATTCCCTTTTCAGACTTTCTGGAACAATCTCCTCTATTTTTATCTTTTCAAAATATCTTTCAAAAAGCTCAAGCCATACTGACTTTTGATCCTTTCTAAAAGGCTTTTTTGGTATCCTTAGATCAAGATAAGGGAGAGAATTTATCTCTTCCAGGCTTAGCTTTTCAGGTCTTTTTCCTTTTAAAAGTCTATTCAATATTTCAGGTTCTACATAGATCTCATTTAGATAATTTTGAAAGTCCTGAGAATTTACATAAACAAGTCTTCCATTAAATTTATATCTCTCTTTTGTTTTAAATACATGAGTAAATAGAGCAAAATTTTTTAACTCCTCTTCACTGAACTTTATCCTTATCTTCTCTTCTGTGTCTTCTTTGTAGTATTTTGAAATTATAAAAAAATACCCGTTTTCTTTAAGTAACCTGTATATTTTCAGAAGAAGATAATTTACCCATTCCTCCAATTTTCTTCTAAGTCTTCTTTTATCAACAGCAAGCCCTATCTCTTTTATGACGATTTCGTATAAATCGTCCAGGATTATAAATACATCAAACTGTTCTTTTATATCTTTTAGTTTCCTTATTGAATCTACAGGAAAAAATGTATGTTCTAAAAATATAAAGGATATCTCCTGGAATATGATGTTATCAGCACTTGAAAATACAGCTATTTTCAGTTCCTTTCCTGGCTGTAAACTGCTTATCTCCTTTATAAACCTTATAACTTCATCTACTTTTACCTTTATCTCAGTAAGCGAACTTGAAATAAGATGTATAGGTATCAGATAATAAGGCTTTCCTTTTTTTGAAAACCTGACTAATAGCCCTAATTTTTTATATATCTCGTTTATTTTTTTATAATTCTCACTGACAGATCTTTCGTCGTTCAGATTTACAGACAAAATAAAGTCCAATTCATCCCTGCTAAGTCTATTGTATCCTTCTATAAGTCCAAGTCCATATGCATTTCCTCCAAATCTGCTTGGAATCTGAGCAGGATATCTCAGAGAAACTACTGTTCCAATTGAAACATCATCAGGATCTATTCCAAATTTTTCAAATTCATCTGGACTTATAAGTCCAAAAGGATCCCTGTTTTTAAGGAGCACATAAAGTTCTTTCATAACTTAAGCAAAAAGGAGTTCATAAAATTGATACACATTTTCTATGCCTATTACCTCTATTGAAAGATTTTTTGAAATTTCCTCAATTCCTATTTTGGAAGTTATACATTTAGAAAATCCAAGTTTTACTGCTTCCCTTATCCTGAGCTCTGGATGATTCACCCCTCTTACTTCTCCAGAAAGACCAATTTCTCCAAACATCACGATGTCTTTTTCCACTGGTTTGTCCAGAAAGCTGGATATAATAGCTCCTATTATACCAAGATCTACTGCAGGCTCATCTATTCTAAGTCCTCCCACGACATTTATAAATATGTCGTGATCTCCTAATTTCAGACCTAATCTTTTCCTTAAAACAGCCACAAGAAGAGAGACTCTGTTATGATCAACACCTACTGTTGTTCTTCTTGGCATTCCAAAAGGAGAAGGTGTTACAAGAGCCTGTATTTCTAAAAATACAGGTCTTGTTCCTTCCATGCACGGAACTACCACAGATCCTGATACTTCGTCTGCTCTTTGATCTATAAAAATCCTTGAAGGATTAGGCACTTCTTTTAGTCCACTGTCCTTCATTTCAAAAACACCAATTTCATTCGTAGATCCATATCTGTTTTTTACAGCCCTGAGTATCCTGTATATATGATTTGAATCACCTTCAAAATAAAGGACTGTATCTACGAGGTGTTCAAGGATCTTTGGTCCTGCTATAGCCCCTTCCTTTGTTACATGACCTATAAGGAATATAGATATTCCTGACTGTTTTGCTATCATCTGAAGTCTATATGCTACTTCTCTTACCTGAGATATACTTCCAGGAGCAGAAGGAAGTGTATCAGTGTAAAGTGTCTGAATGGAATCCACTGCTAAGACCTTTGGCTTAAGCTTATCAAGAACATCTAAAAGTTCTTCTAAGTTTGTTCCTGACATGATATAAAGCTTAGGAGCAGTTACAGAAAGCCTTTCTGCTCTAAGTCTTATCTGTTCAAGAGATTCTTCACCTGAGATATAAAGACAAGGTATTCCTTTATTTGCAATCCTGTCTAATACTTGAAGTATAAGCGTAGACTTTCCTATTCCAGGATCTCCTCCTATAAGAACAACAGATCCTGAAATAAGACCTCCTCCAAGTGTCCTGTCAAATTCTTCTATTCCGGTTTTTATCCTCTTTTCAAGTTCCTTTGAAACCTGACTGAAAAGTTCTGGAACATTTATTACTTTGGATCTATACTCTTTCTTCTCTTTTTCAATCTTTCTCTCTACTAAGCTGTTCCATTCTCCACATTCAGGACATCTTCCAAGCCATTTTAGTGTCTGATATCCACAGTTTTCACATACAAAAACAGTCTCTTTTTTCATCAGTGAATACTCCAAAAGTCTTCTTTTCTGTGCCACTTAAGTATGTAAACATTTCCATCATCTGCTTTTACTTTAAAGTAGTCATACTCTTCACCATACCATCTGTCAATTATCTCTTCTACTTTCAGCTCTTTTCCTTCTAAGAAAAACCTTACAGGTCTTTCATTTACCCTATACCCTGAATACTCTATGACCTTTATCTTTTTCATCTTCTTGTTCCAGAAAGTTTTTTGTGATAAATTTTACCACACTTTTGAGAAAGGAGGCATAAAAAATGGAAGAGAAAAAAAGTTTTAGGGATGCCCGTGAAGAGCAAGAAAGGGAGATAAAAGAAAGACTGAGCAAGATAAAGAACAAGATAATGATAATGAGTGGGAAAGGAGGTGTTGGAAAAAGCAGTATTGCAGCTTATCTTTCAATACTTCTTTCTAAGAAGGGTTATAAGGTTGGACTTATGGACATAGATCTTCATGGCCCAAGTATTCCAAGACTTCTTGGTCTTAAAAGCAGTGTAACCCCTTCTCCTCATCCAGGAAAGGCATTTCCAGCAAAGTTTTCAGAAAATCTGGAAGTGATATCCATAGAGATTCTTATGGAAGACAAAGATACTGCAACGATATGGAGAGGACCTATAAAGCTTAATGTAATAAGGCAGTTTATTGCAGACATTGAATGGGAATCAGATGACTTCCTCATAATAGACTCTCCTCCTGGAACAGGTGATGAACCTCTTACAATTGCTCAGACCATATCAGACGCAAAAGCAATAATAGTTACTACACCTCAGGAGATTTCTCTTGCAGATGTAAGAAAGTCTATTAATTTTTGTAAAAAGGTAAATATGGAAATCTTGGGGATAATAGAAAATATGAGTGGATTTGTTTGTCCTTACTGTGGAAAGCAGATAGATCTTTTCAAGAAAGATGGAGGGGTCTTTGTTGCAAAGGCAAAAGGTCTGAGGTTTCTTGGAAGAATTCCTATTGAACCAAAGGTCGTTCAAGCAGGAGATGAAGGAGACATATCTTTCTTAGAAAATAAGGAGCTTGCTTATACAAAAGCGCTTATGGAGATAACAGATAGGATAGAAGAACTTTGTATAAAATCAGTTCATTAAAATTCAATTTTTCTTGATTAA
>CAZEOQ010000023.1:0-14507 GCA_964513995.1 uncultured Desulfobacterales bacterium
TGTTTGTGCTGTATGGCATGGCTGACTTCTTCTGCAAGGATAACTTAAAAATTTCCTGAGATCAACAATATTCTTTAAATTATTTCAGGAAGTTTACAAGAGTAATAAGTATGGAAACGAAAGTGAATCCACTTGCTACAAGCCATTGAAGAAAAGAAAGGCGTTTTTCAAGTGCCTCAAATCTTTTATCTATTTTCTCAAAAAGAGTATTCATCTCCTTTTGCAAAGATGCAATAATCTCCCTCTGAGCTTTAAGTTCCTCTTCCACACGGATTGTTCTTAATTGCCTTAAGTTCGTATTCACGGATAAACTCTGTTGGTTTTATGACTAATCTATAACCTTTCTTGCAGAAATGAGATATCCTGTAAAACCTACCATCTTTTCAAATGGTCTTACCCCTTCTTTTTCCCTTACAAGGATCTTTCTTTCAAGTATCTCTACTATGTCCATTATCATAAAACCGTTTTCTTTTAGTGAAGATACTGTTGTCTTTAGCTGTTCTGCTGTTGGGACGATAATTGATACAGGTCTTCCTGGAAGGAGTGCTTCTCTTGCAGGAGGAATAGCCCTCCACGGTTCAGGAAGATCAAGAAATATTGCTGAAACATCCTTTACAGGAAATGGATCTCCTGCATTGAGTATCTGAAATTCTACTCTGTCAATTAATCCAGCTCTTTCCAGATTCTTTTTTGCATTTTCAAGAAATTCCTCTCTTCTGTCAAATGTATATACTTTTCCTTCTGGACCAACTATATGTGCAAGAAGTATCGTAAATGCTCCTGAACCTGTCCCTATTTCTATGACCTTCATACCAGGAGAAAGATCAAGAGAAAGGATGAGCCATCCTGCATCTTTTGGATAAACGATCTGGGTTTTTCTTTGAACCTTCATCATCTTGTCAGAGACAAGAGGGCGAAATACAAAAAATCTTTCTCCTGTGCTTGAATATATAGCTGAACCTTCAGGCTTTCCTACTATCTGATCATGAGATATCTTTCCTTTATGAGTTCCAAGCTCTCCTTTTTCTTTTAACAGCACATAAAAACTTTTTCCCTTTTTTTCATCTACTATAATCACAGATTCTCCGTATCTTATAGGATCTCCTTTTGCCATCTCAAAGCATTATTACATAAGAGTATTGCTTATTCAAGATTTGACAATTGAAAATTTCAGAAGATTAATATAGGATTCTACACGGTCTAAGATGAAAAGAGGAGAAACTGTAGAACTTAAGATAGAAAAGATGGCAATAGGAGGATTTGGTATAGCAAGACTTGATGGTTTTGTTATTTTTGTAAAAGGTGGTGTCTGTGGTGATGTTGTAAGGGCAAGGATATATAAGAAAAAGAAGGATTATGCAGAAGCAAAAGTTGTTGAAGTCTTAGAACCTTCTTCTGAAAGGACTCAGCCACTTTGTCAATACTATGGATACTGTGGAGGATGTCAGTGGCAGCACATAAAATACAGCACACAGCTTAAGTATAAGAAAGAACTTGTTGAGGAGGTTATAAGAAGAATAGGGAAAATAGATGAAGCAAGGATCCTTGATACGATTCCTTCTCCAGAACAGTTTGGATACAGAAACAAGATGGAATTTACATTTTCCAATAAACCATGGTTTCTTCCTTTTCAAGAAGAAAAAAAAGAATTTTCATTAGGTCTTCATATCCCTGGCTCATATGACAGGGTAATAGACATAGAGGAATGCTTTCTTCAGCCAGATGAAGGAAACATCATACTTGATATAGTGAGGAAGTATGTGGAAAAGACAAAGATACCCGTATATGACATGAAGACACATGAAGGATTCTGGCGCTTTCTTACACTCAGAAATTCAAAGTATTCAGGGGAATGGATGGTAAATTTTGTAACTTCAGATGAAGCCATTCAGGTCCTTGGTCCTCTTGCTGAAGAGATATGCAGGAGAGTGAAAAATGTAAGGACGGTGGTAAATAACATAAGTAAAAAGAAGGCAGCTGTTGCAGTAGGTGATAGAGAAGTCGTTATAAAAGGTGAGGGATATATTGAAGACAAAATAGGAGAATACAGGTTTCAGATATCAGCAAATTCCTTTTTTCAGACAAATCCAAAAGCAGTAGAAAAGCTGTATGAAAAAGTAAAAGAATATGCAGAACTCAGTGGAAGTGAAGAAGTCCTTGATCTTTACAGTGGAATAGGAACGATTTCTATATTTCTTTCAAAGGATGCAAGAAGGATCGTAGGGATAGAGATAGTTGAATCTGCTGTAAAGGATGCAAAAAGAAACTGCAGGATAAATGGAATAGATAACTGTCAGTTTATTGTGGGAGATATAAGAGAGGTTCTTCCAAGACTTTCTGTAAAACCTGATGTAATAATAATAGATCCACCAAGACCAGGAATGCATAAGGATGTGGTAAAAAAGGTCTTAGAACTTGATGCAAAAAGGATTGTGTATGTCTCGTGTAATCCTGCTACACTTGCAAGAGATCTTAGCTATCTTAAGGAAAAATACATAATAGAAGAGATACAGCCAGTTGACATGTTTCCTCATACGCATCACATAGAAGCAGTAGCAAAGTGTATAAAAAAATAAGGAGAAAGGAGATGAGGAGCAAAAGGATAAAGAATCAGATACTCAGGGCATTAAAGAAGAGGAAGAGGATGAGTTTTTGGGAGCTTATAAACTTTCAGGATGCCCACATTGTTGAATTTATAGAGAATCTTAAAGAACTTGAGAATGAGGGTCTTATAAAAAATGAAGATGGATACTTTTTTCTTTCAGGTGATGTAAAGATAATGGAAAAACAGGCTGTGCTCTGTGAAAGATGTTATTCTGGAATAGAAATAAAGGGATACTTTAAAGAGATCCTGGACAGATTTATAGAAGCCACAAAAGAAAGACCTCTTCCTGTAAGCAACTTTGATCAGGGATTTGTGAGACCAGAAGATACTGTTGCAAGGGTTGCATTTATGTATGAAAGAGGAGATATAGAAGATCAGGAGATATTTATACTTGGAGATGACGATCTTCTAAGTGTTGCTATAGGACTTACAGGAATGGCAAAAAAGGTGTGTGTAGTAGAGATAGACAAAAGGATAACGGATTTTATAAGAGAATTCTGCAAAAAACAGAAAATAAAAAACATTTCAGTAAAAGAATACAATGCACTTGAAGAGCTTCCAGAAGAAGAAAGAGGAAAGTATGATGTATTCGTAACAGATCCTGTAGAAACAGAAAAAGGACTAAAGCTTTTTGTTGCAAGATGCATCTCTGCACTGAAAGGAGAAGGATCAGCAGGATATGTTGGTCTTACTCATAGAGAAGCAGGGCTTAAGAAATGGAGGAGTTTTCAAAGGTTTATGTTAGATGCAGGTTTTGTAATAACTGACATTCTTAGGGATTTTTCCATATATCCAGATATCCCAAACAGATGGTATGAATTCTATAAGGACTATGAGCTTATGAAGAGGATGAAGCTTCCATCTCCTGATACCCACTGGTATAAGTCATGTTTTCTCAGATTTGAAGCAACAGAGAAGATAGTTATTCCTGATTTTGAAGCTCCAAAAAATCCAAAGGAACTTTATCTTGATGAGGAGACATGGGCAACTCCACAGGTATTTTAAAATCTCTCTTGGCTGTCCTTTTTTACTTTAACTGCTGTTATGCAGTATCTGATATAAGACCAAGTATCCTTGCAGGATCCTGGTATCCAGCTGAAAAAAAAGAGCTTATAGATATGATAAACGGTTTTTTTAAAAAGGCAAAACTTCCAGAAATAAAAGGATCTATAAAGGCGATTATAGTTCCTCATGCAGGTTACATCTATTCTGGTCCTGTTGCTGCTTATGCCTTTAAGGCACTTAGAGGAAAAACCTTTAAAAGAGTAATCCTTATAGGTCCATCACACAGGGCATATTTTGAAGGTGCTTCTGTAAATCTTCAAAAAGGATATGAAACTCCTCTTGGTATTGTTCCTGTTGACAGAAATTTTGCAAAAAGACTCATAAAAGAGTGTCCTCTCATAAGATATCTTCCCATGGCACATGCATTTGAACACTGTCTTGAAATAGAACTTCCTTTCCTTCAGCTTGTTTTAAAAGACTTTAGAATTGTTCCTATAATACTTGGTTCACAGGATTTTAAGACCTGCAAAGAGATATCATCTGTCCTTATAAGACTTTTAAAAAATGAAAAAGATACCCTGATCCTTGCAAGCAGTGATCTTTCACATTATTACACATATGATCAGGCTGTTAAGCTTGATAGTACTCTTATAAAACATATAAAAGCTTTAGATCCTGAAGGACTTGAAGAAGACATAGAAAAAGGAAAGTGTTATGCGTGTGGAAAAGGAGCTATAATTATAGCACTTATTGTATCAAAGGCACTTGGAGCAAAAAAGGCAATAATCCTGAAATATGCAAATTCAGGAGATGTAACAGGAGATCGTTCAAAAGTAGTAGGATATGTTTCTGCTGTTATTATAGGAAAGGAGTAGGTTATGACAGGGATATTTGGACATGACATAATTGAGATGGTAACAAATGCTGGTTTTATGGCAAAGTCTGTCCTTTTTATACTTCTTGTATTCTCTGTTATCTCATGGGCTATTATATTTATGAAGCTGAGGATATTGCATAAGATGAGATCTGAGACAGAAAAGTTCTTGGAATATTTCTGGAGAGAAGATGATCTTGAAAGCCTTTATCCTATTTCCAAAGGAATGGAATACAGTCCAATTGTCTGGATATTTAAGGAAGGATATGAAGAGCTTGGAAAAATAAAGTCGTTATATAACGAAAAAAGGGAAATTATAGAAGATTTAGAAAGATCATTAAAAAAAGTCCTGATAGATCAGACAGATCAGCTCGGATATGGTCTCGGATTTCTTGCAACAACAGGAAATACAGCTCCTTTTATAGGACTTTTTGGAACTGTATGGGGAATAATGGAAGCTTTTAGAGGAATAGGGATTAAAGGTTCTGCAAGTCTTGCAGTAGTTGCTCCTGGAATATCAGAAGCACTTATTACAACAGCAGCAGGACTTGCAGTAGCTGTTCCTGCAACAGTTGCATTCAATTACTTTAGCACAAAGATATCTTCCATGAGAAGTGAAATGGAGGTTTTTATCTCTGATTTCATAAAATTTGCCATAAGGGAATTAGAAAGAAATGAACAACAATAAAAAGCTCATGTCAGAAATAAATGTTACTCCACTTGTGGATGTCATGTTAGTCCTTCTTATTATCTTCATGGTAACAGCACCTATGATGATAGAAGGAATAAGGGTAAATCTTCCAAAAGTTAAGGCAAAGTATATAACGAGAAAACAGGAGCCTCTTATTGTTACTATTACAAAAGAAAAAAAGATCTATATTCAGAGATATGTCATGGATCTTGAAGAGCTTGATTATAAGCTAAGGAAGATATTTAAGAACAGAAGAGATGTTCAGCTTCTTATAAAAGCAGACAGATCTGTTCCTTATGGCTTTTTTGTAAAGGTAATATCAAAGATAAAAAAAGCAGGGATAAGCAGAATAGGACTTATAACAGAACCTGAAATCAGATGAAAAGATCAGGGCTTTTTGGTATGATCCTCCTTTCAATCGTTTTTCACTTTGGTTTTATCTGTTCAGCTATTTTTTTATCCTCTAAGATTTCATCAAAAAGGATACCAAAAAGGTTCACATACTATGAAGTAACCTTAGTAGAAGCTCCTGTAAGGAAAGTTTCTGTAAGAAAGGGGGTGAAGAAAGGTAATTACAGAAGAGGTGCTATTTCAGTAAAAAGGGAAGAAAAGGCTATTGTAATAGCAAAAAAGAAGGTGAGGTTTAAAAAGAGAAAAAGGAAAAAAGTTCTGATAGAGAAAGCCATAGAGAAAAGAAGAAAGGAGGATTATATTGAAAGAAGGATAGCACAGATAAGAAAGAAGGTCTCAGAAGGGTTTTCTTTAAGTCTTTATAAGCTGGAGATAGAAAGCAGAATAAAGAGTAACTGGATATATCCTTTTGGAATAAAAAAAAATATTGAAGCAATCCTTGTCGTTAAAGTAAGAAAAGATGGAAGGATCATGGGATATAGGTTTAAGAAGAGATCTAATGATTCTCTGTTTGACAGCTCTGTGATAAAGGCTATAGAAAAATCAAATCCTCTTCCACCATTTCCAGAGGGGTATAAAAAGAGCTATGAGGAGATTGAGATTAGGTTCAATCTTTCAGAGCTTTCTTCTTAGTCTTATCTTCTGTTCCAGTTCATTCCCCATTATTTACATAGACATAAACGCACCATCAATAAAAAAACTGAAAGTTGCAATAGCTGACTTTTTTCCTATGGATAAGGATGAGAAAAGAAAGGATCTTTCTGAAAGGCTTCCAATGGTCATAAGGAATGATCTTCTTCTGAGTGGATATTTTAAAGTTATAGAAAAAGAGGCATATCTTACAAAAAAAACTCATTTTGAAAGACCCAATTTAGCAGACTGGTCAGCAATCGGTGCAGATCTCCTTATAGTTGGAAGATACAGGACTATAGGAGAAAGTCTTCAGGTAGAGGTAAGGATGTATGATGTATATTGGGGAAAAAGGATATTTGGGAAAAGGGCTCTTGGAAAAGTAAGGTATTACAGATATGTCATGCACAGGATAGATGATGAGATAATAAAGGAACTTACAGGAGAAGAAGGGATATTTTCAACAAAGATAGCATTTGTAAGTGACAGGACAGGAAACAAAGAGATCTACATAGCAGACTATGACGGATACAATGTAAAACAGATAACATTTCACAGAAGCATCTCAATACTTCCTTCCATTTCTCCTGATGGGAAAAAGCTTGTATATACATCATACACAAAAAAAGGACCTGTTCTTTACATAAAAGATTTAGAATCTGGAAAAGAAAGAATACTTTCGTCAAGACCAGGTCTTAATTCAGCTGCCTCTTGGTCTCCAGATGGAAAAATGCTGGCAATTACTTTGAGTCTTAAAGGCAACCCTGACATATATCTCATTGACACAGAAGGGAACATCATAAAAAGGCTTACAAAATACTGGGGAATAGATACAGCACCATGTTTTTCTCCTGATGGAAAAAAGATAGCATTTGTCTCAAACAGATCAGGTTCTCCACAGATATATGTCCATGAACTTGAAACTGGCAGAGAATACAGAATTACATATGAAGGAAAATACAATTCATCTCCATCCTGGTCAAAACTTAACATAATTGCATATTCCTGTATGATTGAAGATCACTTTGACATATGCACCATAAAACCTGATGGGACAGATATGAAAAGACTTACAAGGAACAAGGGAAATGACGAAAATCCATGTTGGTCACCTGATGGAAGATACATAATATTTACTTCTAACAGGACAGGAAGATATCAGCTTTATATAATGACTGCAAATGGTATGAATCAGACAAGGATAACATCTTTTGAAGGAAATCAAACAGATCCGTTCTGGTCAAGGTGAAAGCCCTTATAGTTGCATTCCACACACTTACGATAATTAGGATAAAAGAAGTAGAGGCAGATTTTTCAGATTCTCTCGTTTATTTTCCTGTTGTAGGACTTTTTTTTGGTTCTGTTTTTCTTATGATATACTTCCTGTGGAAAAGGTTTTTACCAGACTGGAACTTAGGTTTGTCTTTCGTTATACTTCTTTCTGAGATAATCCTTACTGGAGGACTGCATATTGACGGTCTTTCTGACTTTGCAGACTCACTTGGAGCATCTAAAAGA
The DNA here is from genome assembly GCA_964513995.1 of uncultured Desulfobacterales bacterium. Classification (GTDB taxonomy): domain Bacteria; phylum Desulfobacterota; class DSM-4660; order Desulfatiglandales; family JALVZP01; genus CAZEOQ01. Next base: position 7,735 of record CAZEOQ010000023.1, read on the forward strand.
GAAGAAAAGTTGAGGATAATGGAAGATCCTTCCATAGGTGTATTTGGAAGCTGTGCAGTATTTCTTGATCTTATCTTGAGAATTATAGCTATATCAAGGATACTTTCAGATGACATAACCCCTATTGTTGCAGTTCCTGCAATCTCAAGATGTATGATGGTAGACATGTGTGTCAGTCTTCCTTATGCAAAAAAAGAAGGGACAGGAAAGGCTTTTGTTATTGGAGCACAGGAAAAACACAGGCTTTATGCTTTTCTTATATGCATTACCATATGCATATTTTTTGGAACAAAAGGAATAATGCTTTTTTTTATCTCAGTTTTTGCAAATCAGCTTTTAAAGCTTTTTTTCAAAAAAGAATTTAAAGGCATTACAGGAGATCTTTTAGGTTCAACAAATGAAATAATAACAATGCTGCTTCTTTTTTTCCTTGCAATTTAGTCATGTATCTTCATGGTGGAGATCCGAGATATTATTTCAAGAAATTCGGGATTTCAGAAAGATCTGTTATAGACTTCAGTGTAAATGTAAATCCTTTTGGACCACCTGATTCTGTAAAAAAAATATGGAAGGATCTCTTTAAAAAGATACACCTTTATCCTACTTTAACTGGAGAAGGAGTTAAAAAATTTTATAAAAAAAGGCTTTCTATTCCAGAAAATTTTATACTTCCTGGAAATGGATCAACAGAGATCATTTATCTCCTTCCAAAAGCTCTTGACATAGAAAAGATAGCAATACTTAAGCCCTCGTATTACGACTATGAAAGGGCATTCAAAATAGCAGGAAAAAAGATAGTAAGTGTATACATTAATCCTTTTAGATCTGATCAGAAAAACCTGAGAGAAAAGATATTGCATGCCATTTATTCTTCTGATGCAGTATTTATCGGAAGACCTAATAATCCTGTTGGATACCTTGTCTCAAAAGAGACGATAATTGAAATCTCAAAGGAGTTTCCGAAAAAGTGGATAATAGTAGATGAAGCATTTATCCAGTTTGTAAAAGACTGGGAAAAAAAGACACTTATGTCAGAAGAAATTCCTGGAAATGTCCTCGTTATACATTCACTTACAAAGTTCTATGCACTTGCAGGAATAAGAATTGGTGCGCTTATTGCAAAAGAAGATGTGATAAGAGGTGTTTCAGAAAAAAAAGAACCCTGGACAGTAAATATAATAGCAGAAAGTATAGCAGAGGTCCTTTCTGAATGCTATGAGTATGAAAAAAGAACTGTGGATTTTGTAGAAAGAGAAAAGGAAAGGATTGTCCGGAAATTAGATACAGCTGTGATAGATCCTATAAAAGGAGAAGCAAATTTTATACTCTGCAGATACAGGGGAGACATAGAAAGGCTTATTTTAGAGCTTCTTAAAAAAGGGATATACATAAGAGATTGCAGAAATTTTGATGGACTTGAGGGAAATTTTTTTAGGATAGCAATAAGGAAAAAAGAAGAAAATGAAAAGCTTATTTCTGCAATCACAAATATTTAACATCTCCTTTATCCTGGATCTTATCTTTGGAGATCCTCACTACAGACTTCATCCTGTAAGACTTATAGGAAGACTTATAGAACTTCTTTACAGAAACATCTCCTTAGAAAACAAAAAGACAAAAGGAGCAGCAATAGTCGTCTTTTCTGTAGTGATATGTCTGATTATTTATTTTTTTATAAAAAAAATATCAGGTAAGCTGTGGATATTCTGGGACATATACCTCTGCTATTCATTTATAGCACTTAAAGACCTTTTTGATCACATAAATCCTCTGAAAGAAGCACTTGAAAAGGAAGACTTAGATGAGGCAAGAAGACTTATATCAAGAGTTGTTGGAAGAGATCCTGAAAGACTTGACAGAGAAGGGATAATAAGAGCAGCCGTGGAAACTATTTCAGAAAATTTTGTAGATGGATTCCTTTCTCCTCTTTTCTGGTTTTCTGTAGGATGTATTTTTGGATATCCTGTTGCCTTTATGCTTTTTTATAAGGTAGTAAATACACTTGATTCTATGCTTGGATATAAGACAGAAGAGCTAAAAGAAGTAGGATATTTCTCTGCAAAGCTTGATGATATCATGAATTTTATTCCTGCAAGGATTTCTCTTTTCATATTCTTCACAGTTGCCTTATTCTTAAGACTTGATGCAAAAAGGGCACTTTCTGTTGCCTTAAGAGACAGACTAAAACATGAATCTCCAAACTCAGGTCATCCAGAAGCGTTCTTTGCAGGACTTCTGGGAATAAGACTTGGAGGACCAACATATTATCCATATGGACTCGTCAAAAAAGGATTTCTTGGAGATGAAAGAAGAAGACCTTCTGTCTCAGACATATCATTTTCTTTGAGATTCTCAGGATATTCTGCTATATTCTCCGTTCTTCTTTTAAACCTATGGGCTGCACTCTTATAATAGGTGGAGCAAAAAGTGGAAAAAGCAGTTTTGCTTTAAGACTTTGTTCTTCTATGAAAGGGAAAAAGATATTTGTTGCAACTGCAGTAGCAACAGACAGTGAAATGGAAGAAAAGATAAAGAGACACAGAAAAGAAAGGGGAAAGGAGTGGATTACAATAGAAGAACCAGTAGATATAGCAGAGATAATAGAAAGATTTGATAGCAAGGAGACGGTAATCCTCGTTGATTGTCTTACATTCTGGTTAAATAATCTTTTCATGAAAAAGGAAAATGTAGAAGAAAGAATAGAGAAACTGATAAGGATACTTTCTGGAATAAAAGGAAATGTCGTTATTGTAAGTAATGAAGTTGGAATGGGAATTGTTCCTGCAGATGAAATCTCAAGAAAATACAGGGAACTTTTAGGTCTTCTGAATCAAAAGATTGCTCATTTAGCAGAAAAGGTAGTATTTATGATATGTGGAATACCTGTCCTTATAAAACCCAGCCAAATTGAGCCTGATCTCTGAGTTCTTCCTCAATCCTTAAAAGCTGATTATACTTGCATATCCTTTCTGATCTTGAAACTGATCCTGTCTTTATCTGTCCTGTTCCCATTGCAACAGAAAAATCAGCAATAAATGTATCTTCTGTCTCTCCTGATCTGTGAGAAATTATAGCCCTCCATCCAGCTCTGTATGCCATCTGGACTGCTTCTATGGTCTCTGTAAGCGTCCCTATCTGATTCAGCTTTATAAGAACAGCATTTGCTGCCTTTTCTTTTATCCCTTTCTTTATCCTTTCTGTATTTGTCACAAAAAGATCATCTCCAACGATCTGTATCTTTGATCCAAGCTTTTTCGTAAGCTTTTTCCATCCATTCCAGTCATTTTCAGAAAGACCATCTTCTATTGAAACAATAGGATACTTCTTTACCCATTCCTCATACAGCTTTATCATTTCTTCTGTCTTGAGCTGTTCTCCAGTTGACTTGAAAAAGACATATTTTCCGTCTTTAAAAAGTGTAGAAGCTGCAGGATCAAGTGCTATGGAGATGTCTTCACCTGGTCTATATCCTGCCTTTTCTATTGCTTCAACTATAAGCTTAAGTGGTTCTTCATTTGAACTTAAAGAAGGAGAAAATCCACCTTCATCTCCAACAGCAGTAGGAAGTCCTCTTTCTTTAAGAAGATCTGCTAAACAGTAAAATACCTCTGCTCCCATACGGAGTGCTTCCCTGAATGATGGTGCACCAATAGGAACGATCATAAATTCCTGAAAGTCAATGTTGTTTCCTGCATGAAGCCCACCATTCAGTATGTTCATCATTGGAACAGGGAGTCTGCATGCATTTGGTCCTCCAAGATAACGGTAAAGAGGAAGTCTGTGAAGGGATGCAGCAGCTCTTGCAACTGCAAGTGATACTGCAAGGATGGCATTTGCACCAAGCTTTGACTTATTTGGTGTTCCGTCAAGTTCTATAAGTGTTCTGTCTATAAGTCTCTGATCAGTAGGATCCATTCCTTTTAGAGCAGGAGAAATAATTGCATTTATGTTCTGAACAGCCCTTTCAACTCCCTTCCCTCTGTATCTCTTTTTCCTTTTATCCCTTAGTTCAACTGCCTCATACCTTCCAGTAGATGCACCAGATGGAACAGCAGCCCTTCCAACTGTTCCATCAGTAAGTATTACATCTGCTTCTACTGTGGGAACACCTCTTGAATCAAGGATCTCTCTTCCTATAACCTTTTCTATCCTTTCCATCTTTCTTCTCCAAAAAAAGTTTTACTCTTTAAAACATATTCAGAAAGATTTGGCAAGAAAATTAATCAATCTTTATGGCTTTTACATAAAAAAGTGGAGGAGAAAGCCAGAGAAGTCTTTTTGAAATTACCTTTAAACCTGCTTTTTCAAATACAGAAAGAAGTGAATGGATGTCAAACTGATGAAGAAAAGGAGGAATTCCTTTTGCCATAAAAAACCATCCTGAAAAAAGAAGAAACATCTTAAAGCATACTGCTCTTATATCACCATAACAGAAAGTTGCAGAAATAAAGTGTCCTCCTTTTTTCAAGACCCTTTTTGCTTCTTTTAAGGCAAGCAAAGGATCTTCAAATACATGTAATCCATTTACACATATAACCTTGTCAAAGACGCTGTTCTTAAATCCAAGAAATGATGCATCCATATTTAAAACACTTACTGATTTACTCCTTAGCTTTAAAAGCATCCTTTCAGAGATATCTATTGCAAAAAAGGCTTTGCATCTTTCTGAGATTTCCTTAGAAAACATACCTGAACCTGAAGCAATCTCAAGCACAGTATCTTCTTCTCTTATTTCTGAAAGAATCTCATCTTTTAAGAAACTGTATAATGGATAAAAATAGAGCTTTATGAAAAGATCATAAACAGAAGAAATCTCATCCCAGTATCTTCTTACCAGACAAGTATCCTTGCCCATCCTTCTGCTACTTCCCTTTCACCTACAAGACATGAAATACTTATCCTGTATCTGTTCTTTTCAGCTTCCTCAACAATCCCTTTTACTTTTACTCTGTCTCCTATCCTTACAGGAGCTTTATAAAGGAAGTGAGTTTCAAGGAGGACTACAATTCCTGGAAGTCTTGCAAGTGCAGCAGAGATGAGGCTTGTTGTAAGCATTCCATGAACAACCCTTCCTTTGAATTTTGTCTTTGATGCAACATCTTCGTCAAAATGTATCGGATTAAGGTCTCCTGATATAAGACCAAAAAGCCTTACATCCACATCTTCTATCTTTTTTTCATAAGAAAACTCATATCCCTTTTCAAGCTTTCCACCAAACTTTTCAAACTCCTTTATCTCTCCTCCCATTTCCTTATAAAATTCCTCTATCTTCATTTTTATGACCTTTCTGCTACCCATTTTACTGCTTCAGGCCATACCTTCTTATGAGAGCTCCTGCTTACAGTAAGTCCAACATGTCCTTTGTCAGATACGAGAAGCTTTTTGTCTTTGCTTGGAATCTTTTCAAAAAATGGAATGGTCGTTTCAGGAGGAGTAAGTGTGTCTTTTTCTGCAACAATTGCAAGGACAGACATCGTTATATTTTTCAGATCAACCTTTTTTCCATCAATATCATATTCTCCTTTTATAAGCTCATTTCTGTGATACCATCTCAGTATCTGCTCTTCATATACAGATCCAGGAACTGCTGGAGAATCAAAGATCCAGTGGTCCATATAAAAGAAGTCTTTGAGGAGTTTTCTGTTATCTACATTGTCTATTATGTCCATATACTTGAGTCCAAGTCTTACTGGATCAAAAAGGAGAAATGCTATGTTGAGGAGTTCTCCTGGCATATTTCCAAGTGTCCTTGATATCTTTACTGGATCAATGTGCATTGCCCATAGTGAGATAGTATTTTCTGTATGGAAGTTTACAGGAGAAGCCTGAAGAACAAGGTTTTTTATCTTCTTTGGATTAAGTGATGCGTATATTATTGCAAGTGTTGCACCAAGACAGTATCCGTGAAGTGTTATCTTTGAAACAGCTTTTTTTTCTTTTATAAACTCAACAGAGAAATCTATGTAATCTATGTAAAATCCCTTATCTTAAAAAACTTATCAGACCTTTTTGGATATCCGTTCCATTTTTCTTAACACTACTTACTAATTCTTTATGAGATTGTAAGATAGCACTCTTAACTTCAACGATTTCACTCCAGCAGGGAAGGAGAGAGCCAGAGGGAACGGTTAACTCCCTGGCACCCTCAGGAGCAAGTCCTTTGGGTTTCCTCTCCTTCTGGAGAAGGAAAATATATCCTTTGTTTGCTATATTCCAGGCCGCGTTGTAGTCTCTATCCCACTTTTTCTTGCAGTTTTCACAAAAAAGATAGAGTCCTTTTCCTTTAAGGAACAAACCACATACATGGCATCTTTTGCTTGTGTATGCTGGATTGATTTGTTTTAGTTTTATTCCTGAAAGTCTTAGTTTTTGCTCTAATCTTTCTGTAAATTTTGAGTAAAACCAGCTTGAAAATAGCAAGCGAAATGTTCTTCCCTTCCATTCAGGAAAATCCTTAAACTTTAATCTTTCCACTGCCACAAGAGAAACTCTTTCAAGTTTTGCTAATTCTGCTATCTGTTTCGTCAGAATCTCAAGTATCTGTTTTCTTATGTTTTTTAGTTTCCTTTGCTTTAGTTTCTGTTCTGAAAAAATTTATGATCTATGCTTTTTGTCTCTTCTAATTGATTCCTTATGTTGTCTATTTTTCTTTCAAGAAAGCTAATCTCTTTTCTTATTCTGAGGACTTTTTTAATAACCTTTTCAGCTTTGAAATATATTGGTCTGCTTTCTTCTTTCCTCCCTTTTATAACTCCTACTGCAAGCCTTTTAAC
>CAZEOQ010000023.1:14607-16735 GCA_964513995.1 uncultured Desulfobacterales bacterium
TATGTCTTTTATCTCATAAACTTTGTCATAACTTTCAGGAAGTTTTTGTTCAAGATCTTTTTTCTGGTCTCTGGAGCTAACTCTTGCATAAACAGCAACTGCATTGTCTCTCTCTTTTCCCAGTATTTGGATGAACTCCAAGTATCCTGGATGCTTCTCCTATTTTGTAGCCTTTCATGACACTTTTTATTTCACTTCTTGTATAAAAGATGTCAAGTATTGTTAAAAAACAAAAAAAAAACTGTTAATAACCCCAGTCTATCATCCATACATCAAGTCCAGCATCTATAAGCCTTTTTACAACACTTACCTCATCATAAAGGTCCATTATATAAGGTCTGTTTATGTAAGCGTATGATATGAGGACAGGAGTCTTATATTTTGGTTTTCCTTTAAAATGCATAAGACTGAAAAGCCAGTCTCTGTGAACAACTTCAAAATCACAGCTCCAGGGCTTAAACTCAACAAGAAACTTCTCTATCACCTCTTTCCACCTCCTTTGCTTTCAAGCTCACTTACCCTTTTTTCAAGCTCCATTACCTTCCTTCTGAGATCCATTATCCTTTTGTGTGCTTCGTCCACATGCCCTACTGTAGCAAATGGATTTATAGGATTGTTTTCAAACATTTCTTCAAAAAACCTCCTTGTCCTGTAAAGAAAATCCATAAGATGTGATACCATGTTTTCCTGAAGTTTCAGGTATCTTTCTGATCTAAGAAGAGAATCAAATTTTTTGCTTGATATTTCTATGAAGTTATTTCTGAATTCAAGAAAGCTTTTGAATCTTTTAGAATTTGCAACATCTATGAATTCCTTTATAGCACTTCTGTAAGTCTCCCTTATCAAATCCTTAAACTCAGCATAATATCCATTAAAACTCTCCCATTCGTCTAATGCATCCAGCAGATACTGGGTTGTCTTTTTGGTAAGGATAAATGGATAGTCTGAGTAAAACTTAAGTTCTTCCATATCAAGAAAATAGTATGGTCTGAAATAACGCTCAATACTTTCTCTCCAGCTTTCTCTGAATGCATCAAGCATGCTTTTTACAGGGGTTGGTGTTGTAAGTCCAAAAGAAAGCTCTGTTATGAGGTTAATATGAGAAAAGAGTGATTCTATAAAGTCAGTCCATGCCCTAAAAAGCTCCCATTGTGTCTCCAAGGATTCCAGGATCTCTGGAAGAGGGAAAAGGAGCCTCAGTTGTCTAAAACCTCTCAGAGTTATCTCAAGTGGTCTGAAGAAGAACCTGAATACCTCTTCAAAAAGTGCCTCAAATCTTTTTCCATATCCAAGCTTTTTTCCAGAAGCATGTTCTTTCCAAAGTTCCTCAAGTCTTTCCCTTACGGATATGTTTCTCAAAAGAAGTTCAAAAGACTCCTTGGGAAGAGCTTTAAAAAGCTCTAAAAATTTACAACAAAATAAAAAAAGAAAAAACAAAAAATTTTAGCTGAGTTTAATCAGAATGCACCAAGCTGACACCTGCTTATCTTTATTCCCAATGCCTCACATGCAGATGCAACCTCCATCTTTCCAATTCCAAGCCTTTCTGCTATCTGCCATATCTTTTTGCAAGGAATCCTTCCTTCTTCAACTGAATTTTCTATCTCCTTCCTTAAGTCCTCAGAAACATCCTTTGCAGGCTTAAGGATCTTTCTTTCAGGTCTGTATCCAAAAAGTCCAAGCTGGCATTTTGTAATAGAAATTCCTAACATGTCCATAGCAAATCCAACCTCTTCTGGAGGAACACCAAGATCTTTTGCAATGCTATGTGCAACTGCACAAGGAAGTTCTCCCTGTTTTGCCTTTTTCTTTACTGCTTCTTCTATCCTTGGATCAGGTTTTTTTCCTGGTGGATGCTTTTCTGAATAATGTCCTCTTTTTTTATGAGACATTGCCTAACCTCCTTTTTTTTATTATTTTAAACAAGAAAAAAGGAGGTTGAAAGATTGAAGGGCTATTGTAAGCAGAAGGGGTATGTGTAGTCTCTTTTGCTTCAAGGATATACGGCAAAAGAGGTGGAAAACATGAAGATAACAGTAGTTGAAAGACTGGAAATTAATAAAAACCAGGCTGAATTACTTGATGACTTAATGAGAAGATACTGTAGCTGTGTAAGATATGCTTATAA
>CAZEOQ010000024.1:0-16678 GCA_964513995.1 uncultured Desulfobacterales bacterium
CGTTTATGTCGTCAAGGGCAATGAAAAGACCTTTTTTCTCATCCCTTATCTGTTCAGTCACTCTGAAAAGTGCTTCAGGAAACTGTCTGACGAGGTATTCCAGTTCCTGCTTTGGAGGGTTAAAGTTAAGGTAACGGTAGTTTAACTTGATTTAGCAGGTATGCTATAGTAAAATTTTGAAAAAAATCAGGAGAAGAATATGGCATCAGGAGTAAATAAAGTAATTCTTATAGGGAATCTTGGAAGGGATCCAGAGCTAAGATATACTGCAAGTGGAATTCCTGTAGCAACATTTACAGTAGCAACAACAGAGGAATGGAGAGACAAAAATACGGGAAGCAAACAGGAGCATACAGAATGGCACAGGGTTGTTGCATGGAGAAGGCTTGGAGAGATATGTGGGGAATATTTACACAAAGGTGCAAAAGTCTACATTGAAGGAAAGCTCAGGACAAGGGCATGGGAAGACAAAAATGGAAACACAAGATATACTACAGAGATTGTTGCACAGACAATAAGGATTCTCAGTCCAAAGACAGAAATGCCTGAAGTAAGAGAAGAACCTCCTTTTCCTGAAGAAACAGTAAATGAAGAAGAGGATGTCCCATTTTAAACTTCCTTATTCTCATCTTTTTCCTCAGAAAGAGCCTTTTTGAAATTCCTTATTCCTTTTCCTATTCCTGCACCAATTTCTGGAAGTCTTTGTGCACCAAATATTATGAGAACTATAACAAGGATTACTATAAGTTCTGGCATTCCTATTCCAAACATCTTTTTCCTCCTTTTTTTCGTTAAATAAATTATAACAGCTTTCTTGACAATATTAAAATACAATGCTACCTTTCTCTGCAAAAAAAGGAGAATGCTATGGGATATATGAGATATTATGAAACACTTTATCTTATAAGACCTGATCTTGAACCTGAGGAGTATAAAAAAGTCGTTGAAAAATACAGTAAAATCGTTCAGGATAAAAACGGAGTCGTTATCCTTATAGATGAATGGGGAAAAAGAGAGCTTGCATATGAGGTTCAGAAGTTTAAAGAAGGATTTTATGTTCTTATGAGATTTTGTGGAGGACCTGATCTTCCAGAAGAATTACACAGGAATTTCAGGCTTGATGAAAATGTCTTAAAATTTATAGTGATAAAGCTAAAAGACAGAGTAAAGCCAGAAGAGCTGAAAAAAGAAGAAGAGCTGAAGGAGGTAAAAGATGGAAGCAAATAAGAGTCAGCAGCAGCAACAACAGCAACAGCCACCCCGTCCTCCATACTATTACAGGAAAAAATACTGTAAGTTCTGTGCTGATAAAAGCCTCGTAATAGATTACAAGAGACCAGACATACTGAAGAACTTTATAACAGAAAGAGGAAAGATAATTCCTTCAAGGATATCTGGAACATGTTCAAAACATCAGCGTATGCTTGCAAGGGCTATTAAAAAAGCAAGAATTATGGCACTTCTTCCATTCGTGATTTACTGATGAGAGACTACAAGTCTTTCATAAACGCATATCACAGGATAAAAAGAAGTTTTCTTTCTAAGGAAAAAGCAGGAAAGCTTCCTGAATTAAGTGAGATAGTGTGGTCAATTATCGTAGGAATTCCTCCTGTTCCTGCAGATGAATACAGTCTTCCTGAGGCACAGGATATTGCAATTGATCAGAGAATAGCAATATACAAGGCAATATTTGTTGAGCTTAACAAGGATCAGCCAGAAGAATTCATTGATCAGGGTTTAAGTATTTATGATGCAGCAGCAAAACTTGCAAGACAGCTATACAGAACTGTTATTCTCTGATCTTTTTGCCTTCATCCTGAGATATGCATCAATAAACTGATCAATATCTCCATCCATAACCCTTTCAAGATCTGCTGTTTCAAGATTTGTCCTGTGATCTTTTACGAGACGATATGGATTAAATATGTATGATCTTATCTGATTTCCCCAAGATATCTCCTTCTGTGAATCAATTATTTCTCTTTTCTTTTCTTCAAGCTTCTTTTTTTCAAGCTCATAAAGCTTTGCCTTGAGTATCTTCAGTGCAATCTCTTTGTTTCTGTGCTGTGATCTTTCGTTCTGGCATGTAACAACAATTCCTGTAGGGATGTGTGTGATCCTTACAGCAGAATCAGTTGTATTTACATGCTGACCTCCTGGACCAGATGCACGAAATGTATCAATCCTTAAATCCTTCTCATTTATCTCTATCTTTATCTCTGAATCAACCTCAGGATAAACAGAAACTGATGCAAATGATGTATGTCTTCTTCTGTTTGCATCAAATGGAGAAATCCTTACAAGCCTGTGTATTCCGTGTTCTGCACGAAGATAACCATATGCATATGGTCCTTTTACAGAAAATGTTACACTTTTAAGCCCTGCCTCATCTCCAGGAAGCATGTCAAGGATTTCTGTTCTGAATCCTTTTCTTTCACACCACCTCAGATACATCCTCAGAAGCATCTGTGCCCAGTCCTGTGCATCTGTTCCACCTGCTCCTGCATTTATTGATACTATAGAATTCTTTCTGTCATCAGGATCTTTAAAAAGAGATTCTATTTCCATTTTTCTTATCTTTTCACTTACTGCTTCTATCTCAGAAGAGATCTCTTTTATCTCTTCTTGATCTCCTTCTTCAAGGATGATCTGTGCAAGCTCATATAGGTCTTCTATCTGCTTTTTTGTATCTTCCCAGTTTTTGATCTTTTCTTTGCTGAGAGAAAGCTCCTGAGATATACGGGATATCTCTTCCTGGTTTCTGTTCCAGAAGGAAGGAGATGACATTAGCTTTTCAATCTTTTCTACCTTCTTCCTTTCTTCTTCTATGTCAAAGATACTCCTTTATTTCCTCAATCTTTCTTTTTAGTTCATTTATCTTTTGAATGATTTCTTCCATAATAAAACCTCCTCTTTTTTTCAAATATTTTAACATTTCCAACCTGTTAGGACAACTTCAAGATTATATAAGGAATTTCTGCTTCTTGACATACTACATATTGTGGTTTATATTTATTTTGAACACAACATAAGGAGGCTGATATGAACAGGAAAAAGGTCCTTGTTACGGAAAAAGGAAAGATAGAGCTTGGAGAAAATGGATGGGATAAAAAAGTCATGTCATTTCTTGTTGAAAAAGGCAGGATAGATCTTGAGAAGGCAAAAAACATAGCAGAGTTCCTGAAAGAGCAGATAAACAGAATGGAGATGAGCATAATTACTATTCCTGTAATAGAAAAGCTTATAGAAGCAAAGCTTATGGAATATGGAATAAAGAAGGATCTGAAGATTGACAGTAAAATATTTCACGAAAAGACACTGCAGCTTACAGAAAATGCACTAAAGGTCCTTGAAAAAAGGTATCTGAAAAGAGACGAAAATGGAAGGATTATTGAGACACCAGAGCAGATGTTCAGAAGGGTTGCACATCACATAGCACTTGCAGAAGAAAAGTATGGTGCAAGTCCTGAAAAGGTAAAAGAGATAGAAGAGATATTTTACAGGATGATGACAGAGCTGAAATTCCTTCCAAACTCCCCTACTCTTATGAATGCAGGAAGGGAGCTTGGACAGCTTGCAGCATGCTTTGTCCTTCCTGTAGAAGACAGCATGGAAGGGATATTTGATGCACTTAAATGGGCTGCACTTATTCATAAAAGTGGAGGTGGAACAGGATTTTCATTCTCAAGGCTCAGACCAAAAAACAGCAGAGTTGGATCTACAGGAGGAGTTGCATCAGGTCCTGTATCATTCATGAAGATCTTTAATACTGCAACAGAACAGGTAAAGCAGGGAGGAACAAGAAGAGGAGCAAATATGGCAATCCTGAGAGTTGATCATCCTGATATAATGGAGTTTATAAGAAGCAAAAGGGATACGGATGAACTGAACAACTTTAATATATCTGTTGCTGTTACAGAGGAATTTATGAAGGCTGTTGAAAAAGGAGAAAACTATCCTCTTATAGATCCAAGGACAAAAAAGAAGGTTGGAGAGCTGAATGCAAGAAAGGTATATGAGGAGATAATAAGGTGTGCGTGGGAGACAGGTGATCCTGGAATAGTATTCATAGACAGGATAAATGAGGATAATCCTACTCCTGAGCTGGGAGAAATTGAAAGCACAAATCCATGTGTAACTGCTGATACATGGATAATGACTTCAGAAGGAGCAAGACAGGTTAAAGAACTTATTGGGAAAAGATTTAAAGCAGTCTTAAATGGAAAACAATATGAAAGCGATGGATTTTTCTTTACTGGAGTCAAGAAAGTATTAAGATTGAAAACAAAAGAGGGATTTGAAGTTAGACTGACTGAGGAGCATCCAGTCCTGAAAGTTAAAAACACGATTGAAACTGAGTGGTGCAGAGCTGGAGAACTTAAAAGAGGTGATAAAATTCTTTTAAATAACCATAGAGGCATAAACTGGAATGGAAGCTACAGTGAAGAAGAAGGATATCTTATTGGACTTTTGCTTGGAGATGGAAAAATTAAAGATGACACCAGATTGAAAGATTTAGCTACAGAGCTGGAACTTGATAAAAATAGGATTACAGAAAAAATAGAAAAAGCTTCATCAGGGTTCTATATTGGACTTCTTAGAGGACTTTTTGATTCTGATGGAACTGTAATTGGCAATCATGATATAAGCATAAGGCTTTCCAAAAATGACTTAGAACTTCTGAAAGCTGTTCAGAGGATGCTCCTGAGGCTTGGAATCTTTTCAAAGATATATCAAAGAAGAAGAAAACACTTATTTCCAGATGGAAAAGGTGGTATGTATGAACTTGTGATATCAGATGACAGTATTTTTGAGTTCTACAAGAGGATAGGATTCAGGGATGTTGAAAAGATGGAGAAGCTTAAAAAGGCTGTTGAAGACTATAAAAGAAGCTTAAACAGAGAAAGATTTGTTGCAACAGTTGAAGACATAGTCCAGGATGGAGTAGAGGATGTATATGATGCAAGAGTCCCTCAAGTAGGTGCATTTGATGCAAATGGTTTTATTGTGCACAACTGTGGTGAACAGCCACTTCTACCATTTGAGGCATGCAATCTTGGTTCAATAAATCTTTCAAAGTTCGTCATAAAAGGAGAGGATGGAAAGCCAAAGATAGATTATGATTCCTTGAAAGAGACTGTATGGTATGCAGTTCGCTTCCTTGACAATGTCATAGACATGTCAAAGTATCCTCTTCCACAGATAGAAAAAATTACAAGAGGAAACAGAAAGATTGGACTTGGAGTTATGGGATGGGCAGACCTTCTTATCCAGCTTATGATTCCATATGACAGTGAGGAGGCAATAAGGCTTGCAGAAAAGATTATGGGATTTATCCAGAGGGAAGCACATGAAGCATCAAAACAGCTTGCAAAAGAAAGGGGAGTATTTCCTAATTTTGAAAAGAGCATCTTTAAGGACAAACCTGATTGCAGATACAGAAATGCAACAGTTACGACAATTGCACCAACAGGAACACTAAGCATCATTGCAGGATGTTCTAGTGGAATTGAGCCTCTTTTTGCAATATGTTTTGTAAGAAATGTCCTTGAAGGAGAAAAGCTTATTGAAGTAAATCCTTATTTTGAAAGGATTGCAAAAGAAAGAGGATTCTATTCAAAGGAGCTTATGGAAAAGATTGCAGAAAAAGGATCAATAAAGGATATGGAAGAGATTCCAGAAGATATAAGAAGGGTATTTGTTACTGCACATGACATAGCTCCTGAATGGCATGTAAGGATGCAGGCAGCATTTCAGAAATATACAGATAATGCAGTATCAAAGACAGTAAATCTTCCACATGATGCAACAATAGAAGATGTAAAGAAAGTATTTGATCTTGCATATAAGCTTAGACTTAAAGGAATAACTGTATACAGAGATGGAAGCAAAAAAGGACAGGTCCTTACATTTGCAAAAAAAGAGCAAAAAGAAGGAACTTTTATAAAAGAAAGACCAGAGACACTTCCAGGATTTACGACAAGAGTAAGGACAGGATATGGAAACCTTTATGTAACTGTTACAGAATATGACGGAAAGCCATTTGAGGTATTTGCAATTATTGGAAAGTCTGGAAGATCAACAACTGCAAAGACAGAAGCAATAGGAAGGCTCATCTCACTTTGTCTTAGAGCAGGAGTAAGTGTAAAGGAGATAGTTGATCAGCTTAAGGGAATAGGTGGAGAATATCCTGTTTTTCAGAAGGATGGTGTTGTCCTTTCTATTCCTGATGCAATTGCAAGGGTCCTTGAAAAGAGATATCTGAAAGGAGAAAAAAAGAAGAAAGAGGAAAAGAAGCTTCTTGCAGTATGTCCTGAATGTGGAGAAAAGCTGAGCTTTGAAGAAGGCTGTATAAAGTGCTATTTTTGTGGATTTAGCACATGTTAGCCTCTTTGATCAATTGGGACATAGTCCCTTTTCTTTGGACCAACATAGATCTGTCTTGGACGGTATAGTTTGCTTTCAGGATCTTCCATGCTCTCTTTCCAGTGAGCAAGCCATCCAGGAAGCCTTCCTATTGCAAACATAACAGTAAACATGTTTTCCGGGATTCCTATTGCTCTGAGGAATATACCGCTGTAAAAGTCTATGTTTGGATATAGTCTTTTTTCAATAAAATATGGATCTTTGAGGACCATCTCCTCAAGCTTTTGTGCTATGTCAAGAAGTGGATCCTTTCTTTTTAGCTTTTCAAGTATCTTATAACACCACTTCTTCATTATCCTTTCTCTTGGATCAAATGTCTTATATATCCTGTGACCAAATCCCATAAGTCTGAAAGGATCATTCTTGTCCTTTGCCTTTTCTATGAATGGCTTTGGATCTCCTCCATTTTCATGAATCTTTTTTAGCATCTCTATTACTGCCTGATTTGCACCACCATGAAGTGGACCCCAAAGTGCAGATATTCCAGCAGATATAGCTGCATATATGTTTACCTTTGCACTTCCTACAAGCCTTACTGCAGTAGTAGAGCAGTTCTGTTCATGATCTGCATGAAGGATCCAGAATACATTAAGTGCCTTTACAACATCATCATCAATTACATATGGCTTTACAGGAGAGTCAAACATCATATTGAGGAAGTTTGCACAGTATGATAGATCGTGTCTTGGATATACGACCTTGTGTCCTCTTGAAATCTTATATGCCATTGCTGCCATTGTCCTTACTTTTGAAAGAAGACGGGCAAATGTGGTATTTATACTTTCTCTGTCTCCTTCTTTAAGTTCTGGATAAAATTCCCTTAAAGCAGTTACCATAGAAGAAAGTATTCCCATAGGATGGGCTCTTCTTGGAAAGTTTTCAAAAAACTCTCTCATATCCTCATGAACAAGTGAATGATCATTCAGCTTTTCTGAAAATTCTCTAAGTTCCTCCTTTGTAGGAAGCTCTCCATGTATGAGAAGGAATGCTGTTTCTACAAATGTAGACTTTTCTGCAAGCTGTTCTATTGGATATCCTCTGTAGCGGAGTATTCCTCTTTCTCCATCAAGATAAGTGATTTTGCTCTTACATGATCCTGTATTTGCAAATCCAGGATCATATGTTATAAGCCCTGTCTTTTCTCTTAGCTGTCTTATATCAATTGCCCTTTCCCCTTCTGTTCCAACGATTATAGGAAACTCGTATGTCTTTCCGTCTACTATAAGCTTTGCAGTCTGACTCATAAACTCACCACCTCTCTGTTTTTAATCCTTAAGATATAGAAGATTCCTTTTCAGGTCAAGTTTGTTTCCCTGAAAACTTCCTCTTTCTTCAAGCTTTTTCTCTATGAGATTAATGACCTTCCCTTTTTCAAGAAGCCATCCTGGTGCAACAAGCTCATCTCTTGGTGGATCTGATGTAAGTCTTTGTATTACGATTTCTGGTCTTAAGTGTTCCAAGAAATCACATACAATATCTGCATATTCTTCCATTTCAAAAAGCCTTACCTCACCTCTTCTATACATCCTTTCAAGCTCTGTTCCTTTTACAACATAAAGCATGTGTATCTTTACACCATCAACAGGAATGGATGAAAGATACCTTGCAGTCTCTATCATCATCTCCTTTGTCTCTCCAGGAAGTCCAAGTATTATGTGAGCACATACATTTATTCCGTATTTTTTTGTCATATAAACTGCCTTTTCAAAACAGCTCCTGTCATGTCCTCTGTTTATAAGCCTGAGTGTCCTGTTATGAGCAGACTGAAGCCCATATTCTATCCATACCATGTATCGTTCTTTGTATGATGATATAAGCTTTAGCTTTTCTTCATCAATACAGTCTGGTCTTGTTCCAATTGATATTCCTACTATGTCATCAAAGCAGAGGGCTTCATCATACTTTCTTTTCAGCTCATCCAGGTCTGCATATGTATTCGTAAATGCTTGGAAATACGCAATAAATTTCTTTGCCTTATACCTTTTTCTGAGATACTCCCTTGCCCTTTCTACCTGCTCTCTTATAGATATTCCCTTCCTGTATGCTCCTGTCCCAGATCCCCTTGAATCACAATATATACATCCCTTATGAGATATGGTTCCATCCCTGTTTGGACAGCTAAATCCTGCATCAATAGCTATCTTTTGAACCCTTACACCGAATATCTCTCTTAGGTAGCTGTTTAGATCCCTGTATCTTTTCATGGTAAAAATTTCTTCAAATATCTTTCAATTTTATCATTATCCCAATTTGTAGTCTCCTTTAGTCCATCCTTTATCACTTGTAGATAGCTTTCAGAAGGAGGATTTATCTCATCTAGCCAGCATCCTGTTATAGTGTAGATCTTAATCCCATCTTTTTCTCCAAGATAAATTTTCATATGATACCAGCTTTTCCCTTCTTGTTCCCAAATCTCATCAAACTGATCTTCTTCTATCTCCCACAGTCTAACCAATGCATGATAATCCTTATCTTCTTCCTTTTCACATGTCAGAAAAGCTACACCTTTGTTTTCCCATTTTGAAGACTCCTTAGCAAAATAAAGCCTATAAGGAACATACATCCATCCTCTATCAATAGGCTCTGTCTTATTTTTGCAACCTTTATAAAAGTGATTTTTATATTCACCTCCTTTCATATAAACCAAAAATCTCTCCTTAAGCAGGTTTGATCCATATGCAGCATAAATAATCCTCATTTTATAACTCCCCTTCTTTTATGTTTAGCTTTTTAAATACAAATTCTTTTACTTCTTTAGCATTTCTGAAAGCTTCTTTTGCTTCTTCTACAGAAGGGATATAAAATTCATCTGGATACCTTATCTCAATAGCATAAAAAGCAAGCTTTTTTGTGATTCCATAAAGAGATTCAAAACTTTTATCTACACTTGAACAGAGCTTTATCAGATATTCCAAACTGTGAGTTCTTTCAAATTCTATTTTATTCTGAACAAGAAAAGCCTTTAATAGCTTTTCAACAGCTTGTTGGCAATGAAAACAGAGAGTATCTGTAATGATTTCTTTTTCAGGTAAGCTGAGCAGTTTTTCTGCTGTTTTATAATCATTTAAGGCCTTGATAAGCCAATTTTTAACTTCTTTTTCAATCATAAAACAATACCTTCTTTTATGGCAGTCCTAATTATACTGCCAATTACTTTTTTTCTTTCTTCTACTTCCTTTTCAGACTTTATTAAAACATCACAAGGTATAAGTTCTTCTGCAAGCTTTTTTCTTATAAGATGTGAAAATTCTATCTTCTCATCTCTAGTGAGTTCTTTATTTACAACTATGAGGATATCCCAATCACTATCTTTCCTCCAATCACCTCTTGCTCTTGAACCAAAAAGTATTATCCGACTAATCTCCACTTTTCCTTTTTCAAATATTTCTTTAATCCTCTTTTTTATTGTCTCTTCAATCATTCTATTACCTTCCATCTTTCTTTACCCTCTCCTTGCTGTCTTTATTATCCTTCTTGCCTTTGTTGCAATGTGTTTTGGAATCTCCTCAAGAAAGGTTTCTGGATCATATGGTGCAGGTGGATTTGAAAGACCTCTTGGATCAAATTCCTTTTTGAATCTGTCTATCCATATCTGATAATCACTGAAAAATGGTCCCTGAACAAGAACAGGAAATCCTGATCCAGAAAAGAAGTTAAAGAATCCTGTGCTTACATTCATATAAACCAAAAACTCTAAGTAGCTTGAATGACCAAAGTCATTTACCTGCCATCCAGGATCTCCATATTCTGGCATAAATGGTGGAGTATATCTTTCCCAAAGAAGAGTGCCAAGTATTTTTCCTGTCTCAAATGAGCATCTCAGACATTCCTGTCCTCCTTTAAGTTGATTTAAAAAGGATAAGATCTCCTTTTTTTATCTCCTCTGCCAATCCTTCTTCTATAAGGTATCTTACATATGAAAGTGAAAGTGAGAGAAAGAAAAAACAGCTTAGACTTTTTTCACATCTCCTGAATGCCTTTTCACACACATGAGAAAGATCAACAGGACCTTTTTTTATTATGTCATAAACTTCATCTATCTTTTGCTTTATAAAACTTATAACCTCTTCAATCCTTTTCAAAGGATCAAGGATTGGCTCTCCATGTGAAGGGATTATAATTTCTGGTTTAAGCTTTTTTATCTTTTCCAGACTTTCAAGATAATCCTTTATTGGATTATACTGCACTGTATGAGGATATATTCCAGCATGAGGCAATTCGTCCTTTAAAATAAGATCTCCTCCAAAAAGTATCCTCTTTTCAGGATAAAAGATGGATATATGTCCTGGTGAATGTCCTGGAGTATGTATTATCCTCAGGAATCCACTTTCTATCTCAAACAGGTCTCCGTCATTTATATTCAAGGTATCTGTTGGACCTAAAAGGAGCTTTTTGTATTTTTGAAGTTCATTTGTGATAAAAGAAAGTATATCTTCCTGAACTCCATAAGAACGAAAAAATTCCCATGTCTTTTCAGGATATCTTTCTATGTTCTCTTTAAAGAACTGAAATATCTTTCTGTCTTTTTCATGAAGATATACTGGAATGGAAAGAAGCTTCTTCAGTCTGAGTGATATTCCACAGTGGTCAAGGTGATAGTGTGTAAGGATAAGTGATTTTATGTCACTCAGCTTATATCCCAATCTTTCAACTCCTTCTGAAATCACCATGAATGAATGATCAGTATTAAGTCCTGCATCAACCAT
The DNA here is from genome assembly GCA_964513995.1 of uncultured Desulfobacterales bacterium. Taxonomy (GTDB): domain Bacteria; phylum Desulfobacterota; class DSM-4660; order Desulfatiglandales; family JALVZP01; genus CAZEOQ01. Next base: position 11,133 of record CAZEOQ010000024.1, read on the forward strand.
AAGAAGACCTTCCTTCATCCTGAATAAAAACACGAGAACATCCTGAAGATAAGACTTATCTCCTAATGGAACCTTTATAAAATTCCATTCATTCATGGCAAAATCCCTTCAAAAAGTATTTTCAGGATCATGTCAGGATCAGGATATGGATGTGATGATGGATCTTCAAGCCATAGGAAAAGAAAAGAATTGCTTATGCTATCAAGTGCAACAGCAAGATAAAATGGCTCAAGTATCTTTTTGAATTTACCTTTTTCTATTGCACTTTTAAAAAGCTTAGAAAGCCTTTTCAAAAAGTCATTATACTGTATTCTTAGCTCCTTTTCCAGTCCAGCAGTTATGCTAAAGCTTATCCCTTTTGTCTCAGCAAAATATAGTCTTATTGCAGGAAGATTTTCTTTAAAAAGCCTTCCTTTTATCCTCAGATAATTCCTGAGCTTTTCTATCTCATCTCCCTCCTGTTCTATTGCACTTGTAAGTGCTTTCTGAAACCTTTCTGCAACCTCCTTTATTATGCTTCTGTATAGATCTTCTTTGCTTTTAAAAAATTTGTAAAGCATTCCTACGGAAAATTCTGCTTCTTTTGCAATCTGCTCCATTGATACATTATGATATCCCTTTTCTGAAAAAAGCCTGAGTGCTGCTTCAAGTATCTCTTTTTTCTGCTGAAGCCTTTCCTTTTCCTTTCTTGAAAGCTTTTCCATATTTTTCCTCCAAAAAGAATATAACTAAGAACATGGAACCAAGGATAGCATATATTCCAGAACTAAAAAATGTATCCTGAAATGCATAGCTCATTGATTTAAGATTTGTTACAGATCCAAGAAGTGCTTTGCTTTTTTTTATGGCAAGCTCTGGAAAAAAGTATTTCTGTGCATAAAGACTCCACTCATTTATGTATTTTTCAATCCAATAGAGGTCCTGTGACTGAAGTCCAGCTATCTCGTCATAATGAAATGCTATGCTTTTTTGAAGCTTATTTGTTGCAATTGCTGTTCCAAATGATCCACCAATGAATCTTATGTAATGCATAAGACTTACACCAAGATTTGTTTTGTCTCCAAGTTTTTTAAGTGCAAGTGTTGTTACAGGAGCAAAAAACATCCCTATGGATATTCCCCATGTCATTGTCATAAAAACAGATTTCCTTTTTGGTGTATAGTAGTTCAGGTGTGGAAGGACAAAGAAGACAGATAAAAGATAAAGAATTACTGTAAGGATAAGGACCCTTTCAGGACCAATCCTGTCACTCATAATCCCTGATACAACAGAAAAAAGACCAATGCAAAGAGCCATTGGCATAAGATATAGTCCTGTTTTGAATGTCCCAAGAAATCTGAGTCTTTCATAATATTGTGGAAGAAGATAAAAGACCTGATACATGGAAAGACCGAGTATAAAAAAGTATACGCCAATTGCAGTCCTGAACTCCCTTATCCTGAATATTGAAAAGTCTATAAGGGGATCCTTTGAGATGATTTCTGAAATGAAGTAAAGAAGGAATGAGATTGAGCTTATAAAAAAAAGCTTTACGATAAACATTGACTGAAACCATCCCTTCTGCTGTCCTTTTGAAAGAAGTGTAAGGAGGCTTACAGTTGCAACTGAAATAAAAAAGAAGCTCGTCCAGTTAAATCTTGCATCTTCTTTTTTTTCTTCTATCTCAGGAGGAATAAATGCATAGCTTGCAATTATGTCCATGATCCCTATAGGAACATTTATGTAAAAGACATATCTCCAGCCAAGATGCTCTGTAAGATATCCTCCAATTGTTGGACCAAGTGCAGGTGAAAAGCTTACAGCAAGTGCATATATTCCCATAGCAAGTCCTCTTTTCTCAGGAGGATATATCGTAAAGATCATTGTCTCTGCTGTTGCAACAAGAAATGCCTCACCACATCCCTGAAATGCCCTGAATGTTATCATCTCAGAAAGGTTTTCTGCCTGACCACACAGAAAGCTTCCTCCTGTAAAGAGAATAAGTCCTGTAAGAAATACCTTTCTTACTCCAAACTTCTTTGTAAGTGTTTCTACAAGGAGGAGAAATGTTGCAGCAGATATCATGTATATGGTTACGACCCACTGAATTCCATATATGTCTGTTGAAAGAGGTGCCATAATCTTTGGAAGTATTACCTCTACTATGGTAGTATCAAGTATTGCCATGAATACTCCACAGATAAGTATTCCTGTGAGGAATGCCCTTTCTGCTCCTTTTATCCTCTCATATACCTCCATTACCTTCTCCTTTTTATCTCAATCTCTCCACCCATACCCACAACAAGCTTTGATATATCTCCTTCTGTTATCTTTACCTTTACCTGCATCCTCTGAACAACCTTTGTAAATTCACCTGCAGATATGTCTCTTGGAACAAGAGCAAACTTTGCAGCACTTGCAGGAAGTATCTCCTTTACGACTCCCCTGTATTCCTCATCAGGATATGCATCTATCTTTATCTTTGCAGGACATCCAGGCTCAACTCCTTTTAACTTTGTTTCTTCAAGAAGAACAAGTATGTATATGTCCTTTGGATCAATTATTGCATATACAGGAGTTCCAGGAGAGATAACATCTCCAACACTCACATATTTTTTTGCAATCCTTCCATCTACTGGACTTCTTAGTGTGCAGTATGAAAGGCAGAGTCTTGCATTTTTAAGCTTTTCTTTTAAAGACTCTATTTCACTGCTTATAGCCTCTATCTCCCTTTTTATCTCATCCACCCTTCTTTTTTCTGCCCTAATAAGAAGGACCTCCTTTTTTGCAGAAAGGAGTCTTTCTTCAAGTGCATGAAGCTTTTTTATGAGTGAGTCCCTTTTTTTTTCCTCTGCTATAAGCTCTGTCTCAATTACCTCATACCTTCTTTTTGAAACAGCTCCTTCCTTATAAAGATTCCTGTATCTTCTTGTATCCCTTCTTAGCTGAGCTATTCTTGCATCAAGACTTTTTATTTCATCCTTCAGTGAAAGTATCTCATTTTCAATCTCTTTTACCCTGTTCCTTGCTATCTTTTCCTTAAGATCAAGTGTCTCAGCTGTTCTAAGAAGAGCAATCCTCAGCTTTTCCCTTTCCCTTTCCTTAGCCCTTATTTCTTTTTCAAGCTTTCTTACAGAGATTTCATAATTCCTTGGATCTATCTCTGCAAGCACCTCACCTTTTTTTACACACTCTCCTTCAAGCTTCGTCATCCTTATTATCCTTCCATTTACCTTCTGAAATCCAACATTGTGTATCTTTTCTGTATCAACAAATACAGCATCTGTTATTGCCCATTCAATCCTGTGCTTTATCATAAGTATTCCATATATAATGAGGAATACCGTCATTGCTATGAGAAAAATAAGTGTAATCTTTTTCTTCATAGCCTCATCACCCCTATTGCCCTTTCAAGTTTTGCTTTAAGGATCATGTATCCATAAAGTGCACTGTAGTAGTTTACTTCTGCCTGTGTAAGATATGTCCTTGCATCAAGGACTTCTGTAGAAGTCGTAAGGTTCTGTTTATACTGAAGGTCTGTTATTCTGAAGTTTTCCTTTGCCTGAGAAAGTGCTATCCTTGCAGTCTCTATGTTCTTTTCTGCAACTTTTAACTCCTCATATATGCTTTTTACTTCCAGCTTTATCCTGTCTTTTAGTTTTTCAAGTTCATTAAGAAGTGCTCTGTATCTGTGAATCTGTTTTTCTACGGCTGCCTTTGTCTTTCCCCATTCAAAAAGAGTCCATTTTGCCTGAAATCCTATAAATGCATTATAGCTTCTTCCATAATCATTTTCCTTTGCAAAAGGATCTTCTCCTATCTGCTCATATCTTGCATAAAGGTATATATGCGGATAAAATCCGCTTTTTGCAGCTCTTATCTTTTGCCTTGCCTGCTTTATTGCAATCTTTAATGCTTTTATTTCTGGTCTTTTCTGAAGTGCAATACTGTAAAGACTTTTGAGCTCATATCTTACTTTTTCAAGCGAATCTATATCCTTTAGTTCAACCTTTTCATCTATATCCCTTTCAAGGACAGTATTCAGTCTTGATATAGCTATCTTTAAGTTTGCTCTTGCTTTCACAAGATTCTGCTTTGCCTGAAAAAGAGCAACCTTTGACTTCAGAAGATCATTGTATGGAATGATGCCCTGTCTGTAAAAATTTTCTGCATCTTTAAGATGTGAAGAAAGCTGTATCACCTCTTCCTGTGCTATCTTGAGATATCTTTTTGAAAGAAGAACCTGAAAATATGAAACCTTTACATCCTGAACAATATCAAGTATTGCCTGATCTCTGTATAGTCTGTTGAGTTCTACACCAAGCTTTGCGATTTTGTATTTTGAGATAAGATAGAAGCCAGTAAAAAGTGGCTGAGAAAGTGTTATATCCCAGCTGAACTGATCTATACCTCCTATGTGAACCCTGTATTTTTTTTCAGGAATAAGAGGATTTTCAAAAATAGCATATGGTCTTTCTTTGAACCTCTGATATGTGTATGAATAAGAGATCTTTGGAAGGAAGTCAGCAATTGCCTCATACTTCTCTTTTTCTGCTGCTTTTATAAGCTCAATCCTTTTTTTTATGAGAAAATTATTTCTTATTGCCTCTTCTATTGCTTCATCAAGTGTAAGTGCTAAGGCAATTTTTGTGAAAAATAAAGTGATTAAAAGGATTCTCAGATTCATGAATGAACTTTTTTGAATTTTGATTCATTATATGAATAATGATTCAAAAGTCAAGAAACTTTAATTCATCCTTATTTCTATAGCCTATTACCTTCTTTGCAAGACCAGGAAAAAAGAATTTTTTCTCTTGACTATAAATTAATAAGAGAAAAAATTGTGCTGTGAGAGGTGAAGATCTTTTAACCTTAGCTTAGAAATGAAGCCTTCTTTTTCAAGGAGGAAAAGATGAAAAAAGCCGTATTTCTTTTGATTTTTCTTCTTTTTTCAACAAAATCATTTGCAGTTCAGGGATTTACCAAGGAAGACCGTGAAAGGCTTATAAGACTTGAGACAGCAATTAAGGTGTTTATGCAACAGGTAGATAAAAGATTTGAGCAAGTGGACAAAAGGATTTCAGAACTAAGGCTGGACATGAACAAAAGGTTTGAGCAAGTGGACAAGAGATTTTCAGAACTCAGGATGGACATGAACAAAAGATTTGAACAAGTAGACAAAAGATTTGAACAGGTGGATAAAAGGTTTGAACAGATGATAAAATTTCTGTGGATCATATCAGGGATATTTACGACCCTTACAGCAACAGTAATAGGATTTGCATACTGGGATAGAAGGACGATAATCCGTCGTGCAAAAGAAGAGGCAATAGAGGAAATAGAGAAAGAAGGAAGGCTCAGGGATTTGATAAGGGCATTGAGGAAGCTTTCAGAAGAAGATAGAAGGCTTGCAGAGGTTCTGAGAAGTTTTGGTTTGTTATAATTTTCCTTTGCCTTTAAAGACGGGATTTTATAAAACAGAAGAAGCTTTAATTTTCTGATGCTGAGCGACACATCCACAATTGTTGGTTATTATGAGAGAGGAGGAAGAGATGGATATACCAGAG
>CAZEOQ010000025.1:0-16267 GCA_964513995.1 uncultured Desulfobacterales bacterium
AGTAATTTAGCCTGGTTTTTATTAATTTCCAGTCTTTCAACTACTGTTATCTTCACGCCTTCCTCCTCTTTTGCCGTATATCCTTGAAGCAAAAGAGACTACAATAGCAACAAGTATATTTCTATACCCCTTCTGTTTGCAATATTCCAACAATCTTTTGACTTGATTCTGTAAATATTCCTCTTGCTTCTTTGTAGAGACTCTAGCATAGCAAATGGTTTTACCTTTTTGTTCTTGTTGCTTCTCATCATATAGCCCTAACAACTTTTCTATATCTTCTTTCTTATACCTCCTAACACCTCCAGGTGTTCTATATGCTTTCAGAACCCCTTTCTTTTCCCAATTAATCAAGGTGATTCTTGCTGTTAACTGTTGTCAACCTCCTGTAAGAACGTCTGTCTATAATATAAGCACTTCTTTCTCTGCTTTTCATCTTTATGAACTCCTTCAGTTCAGCTGCTACTTTTGACACTTCTCCATAATGACTGAACCTATACCTGCTTGTGCTTAAAACTATGGCAATAGAAACCGTCATAATTGGAAATTCTTTTATGTTTCCTTGTCTGTCCTTAGAGATAATCTTTCCTCTTTTTCTGTCTTCTTCATCATAAAAAGAAGGAATTATCTCATCAAAGAAATATATAATCCTTTTTGCAACCTCTTCTGCATATTTTGGTTCCACAATAAATACAAAATCATCTCCTCCAATATGTCCCACAAATCTTTCTCCAGGAATCTGATCTACTGAGTTTACTAAAACCCTTGAAAGCATCCTTATTACTTCATCCCCTCTTGAAAATCCATATCTATCATTGTATGCCTTGAAGTGATTTAGATCTACATATCCCAAAGCAAAATCCTTTTTTTCTTCTATAAGAACCTGGATCTTGGAGATAATTGTAGTGTTTCCTGGAAGTCTGGTAAGAGGATTTACATCTATCGTCCTCTTTGACCTTTCCCTTATAAGTTCAATCATTTTTACGAATACCTTCTCATCCAAAGGATACATAAGAAAATCATCTATCTGTATACTTCCAAAGTCTAATTCAGTTATCTTTTCCTTTTCAGAGATTACAAGGATTGGAACAGAAAGAAGGTATTCTACCTTTCTCAGGGCCTTTATTATGTCCTGAAAAGGTGTTATAAAAGGATAGTTGAGATCTATGACGAGGATCTCTGGAGGAGAGGTATAAATTTTGTTTAAAAGATCTTTTTCACTTTCAAAAAATATCCCTTTCAGATTTGCTCTTTTCAGACTTTCTTCAAAGAACTCCTTATTATTTACGAGCAAGAAGATCTTATCTTTCATGGAAGTAAGGTAAACTTTCTCCTACAGAAGAGAGTATCTCCTTTATTTTTTCTTCGTCAAGACCTAATATTTCACAGATTCTTTCGTCTATTGGAGGAATCCATCTTTTCTTCTGATCAAGTCTGTATATGTGACATATTATGTCAGAAAGACTTATTATTCCTGTAAACAGCTTGTTTTTTGCAGATCCTATTTCATGATGAAATACAATGCTGTCCTTTATCCTTTCAGGAAAATTCCATTTTTCTGCTATCCATCTGTTTACAGTTGTATGAGATACACCAAGGACCTTTTTTTCTGCCTCAAGATCTGTGCAGTTTAACCTTTCTTTAAGTTCTGTTATTCTTCTATCAAGTTCTGGAAAATAGTTTCTTATAATAACCTTTCCCATGTCATGAAGAAGACCTGAAACCCTAAGTTCATCAGTCTCTTTTATCCCAAAAGATTTTCCTATAATTCCTGCAACTGTAGCACAATCACAAGCATGATTCCAAAGTTCTTCTATCTGTGGTGTAATCCTTCCAAATACAAGAGTGCTTATAAGAAGACCTTTTATGGTTTCAAAACCAAGAAGGATTACTGCATGTTTTACAGATGTTATCCTATTTGGAAAGCCATAAAATGGAGAATTTATAATTCTGAGTATTTTAGCACTCAGTGTTATATCTTTTTCTATGATCCTGCTTACTGTTTCTGGAGATACATCTTTCTTTTCCAAGACATTCCAGACTTCATATATGACCTTAGGAATAGCTGGAAGCTTTTCTAAAAGTTCTTCTTTAAGTTCCATCTGAAAGAAGCTTTTTCCAAAATTCAACAAAAGCCTTTTTTATCATACGAGCACATGGATTATCCACATCTTTAAATACTTCTTCAACAAGACTTATCTTTTCTTCTAAAAACTTTCTCATCTTTTCCTTTGATATTTCTTCTTCTATGGAAACTTCTTCTATCCCAATTTCTTTCAGCTTCTCTATTATAGCTTCTGTAAGAACAGTCCCTTTTTTACAAAAAATAGCACTACCTCTGTATATGTCTTCTGCAAGCCTCATACCAGGTTTTAACTTTTCTACAGAAAGACGCATTTCTGCTATAATCATTACAAACTTTTAGGGAGGAAGAAAAGAGTGAAAATTTTTTGGCAGGATGAAAGGCTTCCTTTAAAAAAAGAGTTTTTTGGAAAAAGGACCCCTTCCTTCTTGGAGATAGGTTTTGGAAAAGGTCATTTCTTGGAATACCTTCTTTCTTTTAATGAATCTGCAGTAGGAATAGAGGTATCAAAAGAGATGATAGAGCTTGTTTCAAAAAGATTGTCTCCTTATACAGAAAGGCTCTTTCTTTTTCATGGTGATGCAAGATTTATCATAAAATATGTCCTTCCAGAGATGATATTTGAAAAGATATTCCTCCTTTTTCCTTTTCCATGGCCAAAAGAAAGGCATAAAAAAAGAAGGATATATGAAGGGGACTTTCCTAAGGTCATCTGGAAAGCCCTTAAGGAAGAAGGAAAATTTTATGTCGTTACTGATGAGGAGGAATTTTTAAGTGAGCTGAAGGAAAGATTCCTTAAAGATGGGCTTTTTTCAGAATCTGAATTTGAAGAAGATCTAAAAGAGAAGGCTTATCAGACGAAGTATGCAAAAAAATGGAAAGAAAAAGGGAAAGAGATATTTTCTCTCTGTCTTAAAAAGAATCAAAAGGAATTTTTTCTTGAAAAGAGGATAAAAATTACTGGAAAGCCAGATCATTTTCTTTTAAAATCAACGGAATTTCCAGAGGATTATATGAGAAAGGAAGAGGACAGGGTCTTTACATTAAAACAGGTATTTAGTTCAGAATCAGGAATGATATTTAAGTTCTTTTCAAAAGAAGAGGATCTTTCACAGACATTGTTTTTTCTTATGGAAAAAAAGAGGAATATAATCCTGAGACCCCTTTTTAGAGAAAAGACTGTCTTTACTGAATGGATAATGCAGAATATAGAAGATTTTTTCAGGATAAAATAATGCTATGGATATCTCATGTCTCAACAGCACTTTTTATGTCAAATCTTTTAGGAGCAAAGGATCTTTTAAGTCTAAGTCTTTCCTGCTTGGGTTCTATTTTTCCTGACAGGATTGAATTCTTAGGAAGCAGAAGAATACTGAAACACAGACAGATCTCACATTCTATTTTAGTCTGGATCTTTTTGTTTTTGGAATTTTCTGATCTTTCAGAAAAGATCAAATGGTTTTTCTTTGGAGTATTTGTTCATCTTTTTGAAGATCTTCTTACAAAAAGAGGGATTCCTTTGTTTCTTAAAAAAAGAATAGCAATAAAGCTTGTCAGGACAGGAGGAATAAGTGAATTTATATTTACGACATCTGTCCTTATATCTTGTCTCTTCATCTATCTCAGAAACTCCTTCAGCTGAAAATAAAGCCTTAGAAAATCATCAACAGTAAGTGATTCTGCCCTTATTTCTGGTTCTATGTTACATCTCCTTATAGCTTCTTCTATCTGTTCTTTTTTTAGATCTGGTCTTTCTGACTTAAAGTATCTAAACATTTAGTTTAGAAGATTTTTTCTTCTGTAAGCAAATGCAGAATGAACTGTTTTTTTAAAAATCTCCTCATCAATCTCTTCTACATCTTCCTTAAATCTTATCATAACAACCATAGAATCAACCTTTGGTCTTGGATAAAAAACATTTTTTGACACATAAAAAAGCTTTTTTATGTCTGCAAAATATCTGACTATTACACTTATTGCACCATATTTTTTTGATCCAGCAGATGCAATAAGCCTTTCTGCAAATTCAAGCTGAAACATGATTATGGCTTTTTTTATAAGGGATCTGTTTTCTATAAGTCTTTCAATAAGAGGAGATGATATGTTGTAGGGGATGTTTCCAAGAACAGTGGTTTTTTTTGGAAGATTTGAAAAATCCCATTTAAGTATATCTTCGTTTATCACGGTTATATTCCTTATCCCTTCTTCCTTTATCTTTTCTTCCAATATATTACACAGCTCTTTATCCTTTTCTATTGCTATGACATGTCCTGCTTCTTTTGAAAGAGGAATCGTAAGCTCTCCTTTTCCTGCTCCTATTTCCAGAGCAATTTCGTCTTTTCTGAGATCTGCTTCTTTTATTATCTTACGGATTATGTTCTTGTCTTTTAGAAAATGCTGTCCAAGACTTTTTTTTGGTATCATATAGGAAGTCTTGAATCTGCATCCAAATAAAAATCTGCCATTTCACCTTTCTTAAGCCTGTGATAGCCTGCAACTGCTATCATTGCTCCATTGTCTGTGCAGAATTCTGGTCTTGGAAAAAATACTTTTGCATCAAGTTCTTTTATAGCCCTTTCTCTAAGTCTTCTGTTACATGCAACACCTCCAGCAATAACGACATTTTTTATCCCTTCCTTCCTTATTGCCCTTTTTATCTTTTCTATAACGACATCCAAAACAGCTTCTTGAAATGAAGCACATATGTCCTGGATCCTTATCTCCTTAGAAAGTTTTTCCTCCTTCTTCCATCTTTTTACAAAAAGTGCAACAGCAGTCTTAAGTCCACTAAAGCTAAAGTCAAGAGATTCTTTTGAAAGATATGCTCTTGGAAACTTTATCTTTTTAGGATCTCCTTCTTTTGCAAGCTCTTCTATCCTTATCCCTCCAGGATATCCAAGACCAAGGACTTTTGCAACCTTGTCAAATGCTTCTCCTGCTGCATCATCAAGAGTCTTTCCAAGAAGTCTGTATTTTCCAAAATCAAGGACACTGTAAAGATTTGTATGACCACCTGATATTGTAAGTGCAATAAAAGGAAAATCAGGAACTTCTTCTTCAAGAAATATTGAAAGTATGTGACCTTCAAGATGATTTACTCCAACATAAGGAATACCTTTTGAAAGAGAAATGGCTTTTACAAAATAAAGTCCAACAAGAAGAGATCCTATGAGACCTGGACCAACAGTTACTGCTATTCCATCTATTTTCTCAATTGAAATCCCTGCTCTTTTAAGAGCTTCCATAAAGACAGGAAGGATATTTCTTAGATGTTCTCTTGATGCAAGCTCTGGAACAACTCCACCATGAGGATGATGGAGTTCTACTTGAGATTGAACGACATTTGAAAGAAGCCTTCTTCCATCTTCTACTATTCCTATTCCTGTATCATCACATGATGTGTCTATTCCAAGGACTATCATAGGCTTATATATGGAAGTATCTTTTTAAAAAGCCTTTTTCCTATTCCTTTTACTTCCAGAAGCTCCTTTTTACTTTTAAACCCTCCTTTTTTCCTTCTTTCCTCAACTATCCTTTTTGCCAAAGAAGGACCTATTCCAGGGATTGCACAAAGTCCTTCTTCTGATTCCCTGTTTATGGATATGGGAATTCCTAAGGTTATCTTTTTATATGCATCTATCTCATTTAATTCAAAGAAAAAGACCTCTTTATATACATCTTCCTTCCTTCTTTCAAAAAAACTATAAGAGAGATTTAAGAAAAAAAGAATAGCCAAAAGCAGGATACTTCCAACTGTAGTCTTATTCTTTATCAAGTCCAAATGCCTTATGAAGAACCCTTACTGCAAGTTCCGTGTATTTTTCTTCAATTACACAGGATATCTTTATCTCAGATGTGCTTATCATAAGTATGTTTATCCCTTCATTTGCAAGTGCCTCAAACATCTTCTGTGCAACACCTGCATGACTTCTCATCCCAACTCCAACAATAGATACCTTTGCTATGTTTTCATCACCTATAACTTTTTCTGCTCCAATCTCCCTTGCAACCTCTTCTACAAGCCTCAATGACTTTTTAAAATCTGCCTTAGGAACAGTAAATGTAAGATCAGTAAGTCCATCCTCACTCGTATTCTGAATTATCATATCCACAACAATCCCTGCATCAAAAAGAGGCTTAAAAAGTTTTGCTGCAATCCCTGGTCTGTCAGGGACCTTTCTTATGGTAACCCTTGCCTCATTTTTATTATAGGTTACTCCTGAAACAACGACCTTTTCCATGTCCTTTGTTTCTGGCACGACCATTGTCCCCCTCTCTTCTGAAAAACTTGATCTTACATGTATTGGAACATTGTATTTCATGGCAAATTCTACTGCCCTTATCTCAAGGACCTTTGCTCCTAAGGATGCCATCTCAAGCATCTCTTCATAAGAAATCCTTTCAAGCTTTCTTGCAGAAGGACATATGTTTGGATCAGTCGTATATATTCCGTCTACGTCTGTATATATCTCACACAGATCTGCACCAAGTGCTGCTGCAAGTGCAACAGCAGTTGTATCAGAACCTCCACGACCAAGTGTTGTTATGTTTCCCTTTTCATCAAGTCCCTGAAATCCTGCAACAGCAACAATCCTTCCTTTTTCAAGTTCACGCCTTATCCTTTCTGTATCTATCTGATGTATCCTTGCCCTTCCATAAAGACTGTCAGTATATATCCCTGCCTGAAATCCCAAAAGAGAACATGCATCATATCCCATGCTTTTTACTGCAATAGTAAAAAGTGCAACACTTTTCTGTTCTCCTGTAGAAAGAAGGACATCAAGTTCTCTTGGATCAGGCTCATCTGTTATCTTTTTTGCAAGTTCAATAAGGCTGTCAGTCTCACCTGCCATTGCAGAAAGGACAACAACAATCTGATTCCCTTTCTTATAGTAATCTATCACTCTTTTTGCAACAGCCTTTATCCTTTCTATACTCCCTACAGATGTCCCTCCATACTTCTGGACTATAAGTGCCATAACTTCTCCCTCATTTTTTTTATAATAGACATCCCTCTTTCATTTTTTGCAGAAAATATTATATCTCTTTTTTCTTCGTCTACAATATAAAATCTTACCAGGATAGTATTTTCTGGAAGAAGATCTGGCCATCTGTCAGCCCATTCCATAACAGCAATACCATCCTTGTAGAAATATTCATCAAGTCCAGCAGAAAGAAATTCGTCCCTTTCAAGCCTGTATGCATCCATGTGATAAAGCTTAACTGTTCCTTCATATTCATTTACAAGTGTAAAAGATGGGCTTACTACGATGTCAGGAGGTATTCCAAGAGAAATTGCTATTCCTTTTGTAAAATAAGTCTTTCCACTTCCAAGCTCACCACAAAGTCCTATAACATCTCCTTTCTCAAGCATCTTTCCAAATCTCTCTCCTATGGATATCGTCTCATCAGGAGAATTGCTTCTGATCTTAAGCTCCATCTTTTTCAAGAACAACTACTGCTACTGCAATATCTCCTTCATCAGAAAGTGTAAGATGAGGTCTTAAGCCGTTTTTTTTGCATATCTCATAAGCCTTTCCATAAAGTCTTAGAGCTGGCTTTCCTGTAGGAAAGTGAAATACTTCTATGTCCCTCCACCTTATTCCCTTTTTCATTCCAAGACCAATTGCTTTAGAAAATGCCTCCTTTGCAGCAAATCTTAAAGCAAATGCTGCTGTTGATTTTGGTCTTTCTTTGCAAAAAAGTATCTCATTCTCTGTAAATACCTTCTTTAAAAACCTCTCATTCCATCTTTCTATAGCCTTCTTTATCCTGCTTATCCTTATTATGTCAATCCCAATTCCATATATCATCAGAATTCTTTTACAATCTCTACCATCTCTCTTACAGCCCTTTCAAATCCAACATATATTGCCCTTGCAACAATGCTGTGTCCTATACTGTATTCTTCTATCTTTGGAAGTCTTTTAAACCTTTTTATATTCACATAATTCAGTCCATGTCCTGCACTTATGTGAAGTCCTAAGGAATGAGCAAAATCTACTGCCTTTGCTATCTCCTGAAATCTCTCCTCTTCCTCTTCCTCTGTCTTTGCTTCTGCATATCTTCCCGTATGAATCTCAACAATGTCCACACCACATTCCTTTGCTGCTTTTATCTGATCAGGATCAGGATCAACAAAGAAGCTTACCTTTATCCCTTCTTTTTTCATCCTTTCCACGACTTCCCTGTAATAAGAAGGATTTGCAAGGACATTCAGTCCACCTTCTGTAGTAATTTCTTCCCTTCTTTCTGGAACAAATGTAACTATGTCAGGCTTTACATCAAGTGCAATATTTATGATCTCTTCAACTGCTGCCATCTCAAGATTCAGCTTTGTCTTTACGATCTGCCTTAAAAGTCTCAGATCTCTTTCATTTACATGTCTTCTGTCTTCTCTCAAATGACATATAATGCCATCTGCACCAGCAATCTCTGCAATTGCTGCAGCAACGACAGGATCAGGCTCAACAGTCCTCCTTGCCTGCCTTACTGTTGCAACATGATCTACATTTACAGAAAGTCTTGCCATCTTTACTCCTCCTTTACAAGTGATAATAATCTCTCTTCTTCCTTTTGCATCTTTTTTTCCTCTTCCTCAGATCTTTCATGATCATATCCAAGAAGATGAAGGAGACCGTGAATAAAAAGCCTGAGAAGAGCCTCTTCAAGTGTTTCTCCTGTCTTCTCTGTCTCTCTTTTTGCAGTATCCACAGATATTACTATATCTCCAAGAATCCCTCTTTCCATAATAGGAAATGACATAACATTTGTTGGACCATCTCTTTTCAGATATCTTTTATTCAGCTCTGCAATCTTTTTGTCATCAGTAAAAAGGATACTGATTTCCTTTTTATCGCATCCCAAGTCTTTTAAGACTGTTTTTATTTTCTGTCTGAGCCTCCTTCTTTTTATTTCCGGTATCTTTTTTTCGTATCTGATCTGGATGCCCACCTTTTTCTCCTTTCTCAGGATATTCAATCCTGTGATGGAATATACCACTTAAGGTTTTATTAAAGCTCATAGCAATCTTGTTCAGATCCTTCAAGGTAAGTTCACATTCGTCAAGCTGACCATCTGCAAATATCCTATTTATTATACTCTGAACAGTCCCTTTTATCCTTGCAGGAGTTGGATCAGAAAGGCTTCTGCAAGCAGCTTCAACAGCATCTGCAAGCATAACAAGACCTGCTTCTTTTGTCTGTGGCTTTGGTCCAGGATATCTGAAGTCTTCTTCTCTCACAGTCTGCTTTTCTGATCTTTCTGCCTGCTGTTTTGCCTTTTCATAAAAATAGCTTACAAGACTTGTTCCATGATGCTGCTGAATGATATCAATTATCTCCTGTCCAAGTCCATACTTTTTTGCAATCTCCACCCCATCCTTTACATGAGATATAATTATCAGTGCACTCATATACGGACTTAGCTTTTCATGCTTATTCTCAGAGCCCATCTGATTTTCTACAAAATAAAGAGGTTTTTTCATCTTTCCTATGTCATGATAATACGCTGCAACTTTTGCAAGGAGAGGATTTGCACCAATCTCATGAGCAGCAGCCTCTACCATATTGCTTACAACAACACTGTGATGATATGTTCCTGGAGCACGGACCATAAGCTCTTGAAGAAGTGGCTGATCAAGACTTGCAAGTTCAAGAAGTTTTATGTCTGATGTATATCCAAATACAGTTTCAACAACAGGTTGAAGTCCAGCAGTTATAACTCCTGTAAGCAATCCTCCTGTAAATGCAGAAAGGACAGCAACAGCTATTTCCATAGAATTTTTAAAACCAAAGATTACCTCAGCTGAAATAGCAAGAACTATTCCTGCTGCTCCTACCTTTAGTCCTGTTTTTATAAAAACTATCCTTTCTCTGCAGTTCCTTACTCCATATGCAGATATAAGTGAGCTTACAAAGAAGTAGATAAAATATTCAATCTTTCCTCCAAGAGCCATAGCTGATATCGTTGCAATTATGAATGATATTCCTATTGCATAATTTAGTCCAAAAAATATAGAAACAAGCATAGGACCACTTGCAACAGGTATTGAAAAAAGAAGGGCATGAGGAGAGAATCTCTGAAGAGCTTTTGCAATTTCTTCTGCAGAAAAGTTCATAAATACCAGCATACTGAAGATAAAAAGTAAAAGAAGGCTTATGAATACAAGGTCCTTCATCTTTCTTCTGTATTCTTTTCCAACAATGTAGACTGTTCCCATAAGTGAAGATATAAGGACAAATATAGCAGATACCTTTCTTATTCCTTTTGTCTTTTTTATAAGCCTATACTGAGCATTCAGTTTTATAAGCTCCTGTTTTGTAATCCTTTCTCCTTCTCTTACTATCATCTCTCCTTTCTTTACTTTAAAATAAAAAGGCTTTACTGATCTTTTTGCTATCTCTCTTCTTAGCTCTGTCTCCCTGCTGTTAAAAGTAATATTTGGATGAATAAGCAAAAAGGCAAGCTTTTTTACTGTATCTGCAAGTTCTCTGTCCTCTTTTTCTAAAATAGCTGATTTTTCTAAAATCTCCTTTTTTGCTTCCTTAAGGTCATAAAATCCTTCAAGCTCTTTTACTTTTATCTCACTTCCAGTAATTATGTTGTGAATAACGATCCCCTTTTTTAAGCTTGGAATAATTGCTCTTTTGTCCGAAAATATTCCTCTTTTGATAATAGGTGATATTATCTGTATCAGCCTGTTTTCTATTTCTTTAGAAAAGTTTGCTCTGAAAACTTCATAGAAGACATTATCATCTGGAGATATAAGAAGGATCTCAAAGAAGTCTTTCTTAATCTCTTCCAGGTCTTCTTTTTTTCTTATCTTTTCTCTAGCTGTTTTAAATGCCTCTTTTATCCTTTCTATAAGATGAGATGCTGTTGGATCAAAATCGTATACATCACAGACTGCCCTTGCTGCCTTTTCTTTTGTCTTTTCTGTAAGCTCTTTGTTTTCTACGAGAAAGTCAAAAGCTGCTTTTATATTTCTGTCTGCAATGTCTCCTACATGGTATTTCTTAGGTTTTGTAAGTATGTTAGGATACATTAAAATTGAAATGATAGCACTCAGACCTAAAATAAAAAATATTGCAATACAGTTATCAGGGATCCTACTTGTTTTTACTTCTTTACCAATAGGCGGTGGTTTTATTTCTTCCTTCTTTTTGCTTTTTATTCCAAACATAATTATTTTTTATTCTTCTCTGCCCTCTCATATGCATCTATTATGTCCTGGACAAGAGGATGTCTTACGACATCTTCCTTCGTAAAATAAACAAAATCTATTCCCTTTATTCCTTTAAGTATCTCTATAGCCCTTCTAAGTCCTGATACCTTTCCTTCAGGAAGGTCTGTCTGAGTTATATCACCTGTAATTACTGCTTTTGAGCTGAAGCCAAGTCTCGTAAGAAACATCTTCATCTGCTCATGTGTTACATTCTGTGCTTCATCAAGTATTATAAAAGCATCATTAAGGGTTCTTCCTCTCATAAATGCAAGAGGAGCAACCTCAATTATTCCTTGCTGAAGAAGACGGGAAGCACTTTCAAAGTCCATCATATCATGAAGTGCATCATAAAGTGGTCTAAGATATGGATTTACTTTATCGTATATATCTCCTGGAAGAAATCCGAGCTTTTCTCCTGCTTCAACAGCAGGTCTTGTAAGTATTACTCTGCTTACTGCTTTTTTCATGAGATACGAAAGAGCCATTGCCATAGCAAGATATGTCTTTCCTGTCCCTGCAGGACCAACTCCAAATACTATATCGTTCTTTCTTATGCTCTCTATGTATCTTTTCTGATTCAGTGTCTTTGGTGCTATGATCTTTTTTTTGGATGAGATAAGGATCTCATCCTTAAAGATGTGTTTTAGATCAACATCTGGATTTTCACTTAATATCCTTATAGCATACTCTACATCTGATGGATAAACCGGATAATTGGATTTTATAAGTTCTATAAGCTGATTCAGAACTTTTTCTGCAAGATCAGCCTCCCATGAATGTCCATGAAGAAGTATCACATTACCTCTTACATAAAGTTCCACACCCGTCCTTTTTTCTACTATTTTTAAATTCGTATTCCTTTCTCCACAAAGATTTCTCAAAACTTCTTGATCAGAAACAACAATTTTTTTATTCATTATCTTAGGTTCTTCTTTTAGTGCAGCCCTTTTCATATTCCCAACTTTCCCTCCATAAAGTTTTTATTGTAAAATATGTTATCTCTTTATTTTGATAAATTTCAAGACTTTTTTAAAATGAACTGCGCAATCTTTGCAAATCCTCAAGCAGGTTCTATGCCTTTAGAAAAAAAGTATAAACTTCTTAAGGAAATCTCATCTATTGTTGGTGCAAAGATATATGGACTTGATACGAGCTCAAAAGAAGAATTCAGAAGATGTATAAAGGAAAACTCTGGAAGACATAAAATAGTTATATCTGCTGGAGGAGATGGAACTTTTTCAGACCTGATAAACAGTGTTGACCTTTCCTATAATGTCCTTTCCCATATTCCCATAGGAACAGGAAATGCAATTAAGTATGCCTTAGGTCTTCCCTGTTCTCCTCTGAGATGTGCTATAAGGATAAAGAGAGGAAAGATAAGGAAGTTAGACCTTATAAGACTTTATGACAAAAGTCTTTGTTTTATGTGTTCTGTTGGATTTGAAGCAGATGTATTAAGGCTCATGTCAGATTCATACCTTAGAGCAACAATGTCTGCAATAAGAAGGTATAGGCTATTTGATGCAAGGATCTGTGCAGACGGAAAGACTTTTCAGGTAAAAGATGCAATAAGTATAATAATTACGAAGCAGCCTTATTATGGATATGGAATGAAAATAATGCCAGAAGCAAGATTTGATGATGGAAAACTCCACATAAGGATATTTTCTGGAAGTGTCTTCAAGATTTTTCCTGTAAGTCTAATCTCGCTTTTTTTCAAAAACTTCTTAGGAAATTACATATGCTGTGAAGATGTTCGAATATCTCTTTCTGAAAAAAAAGGTATTCAAGGTGATGGGGATTTTAAAGAAGAGGCAAAGAAGTTCTTTTTTAAAGTAGAAAAAGACATCCTCAGGGTTATATGCTGATATGAAAAACATAAAACTTCTCATATCATATGACGGAACAAGATATTATGGCTGGCAAAGACAAAAAGAAAAGCCAACGATTCAGGGAGTCATAGAGGAAAAGTTAAAGGTCCTTACAGGAGAGGATGTAAAGCTTATTGGATCTGGAAGAACAGATGCAGGAGTTCATGCATTGGGACAGGTTGCAAATTTCAGAACAAACTGTGAACTTGAACCAGAAAGGTTAAGAAGGGCTCTAAATTCTCTTCTTCCAGATGACATATACATAAAAAAAGCAGAATATGTTCCACTTGACTTTCACGCAAGATATTCAGCAAAGTCAAAGACATATGAATACAGGATCCTGAACAGAGAAGAGCCTGACATCTTCAAAAGGAGATATCTCTGGCATGTAATCCCTCCACTTGACAGAGAAAAGATGCAAGAAGCACTTTCTCTTATTGTAGGAACGCATGATTTTTCTTCATTCAGATCTTCTGGAAGCTCCTCTGTGAATCCAGTAAGGACTGTCTTTAGAGCTGAACTTATTTCAGATTCAGATGGTCTTTTGAGGATAGTCATGGAAGCAAATGGATTTTTAAGACATATGGTAAGAAACATAGTAGGAACGGTTGTTCAGGTTGGATATGGAAAGATCTCTCTGGAAAGATTTAAGGAGATATTTGAAGCAAAAGATAGAAGACTTGCAGGAAAAAAGGCTCCTGCTCAAGGACTTTTCCTCGTAGAGGTAAAATACTAACTAACCTTTATCTTCCTCTTCTCTTAAAGAAGAAAGAATGGTTCTGTATATAAGCTTCCATGTCTCTTCAAACGAGCTTACAGAAAGCCTTCCAACCTCAATAAACTTTACAATGATCTCCTTTGCTGCCTTGAGTGCAAGCTCCCTTTCATCCTTCATATCTTTCCTTTAAGCCTGCTTCTCCTGCTGGAAGGAAGAAGGCCACAAAGAAAAACCAGCAGGAGAAGCCTGTGGGAAGAACCCTTTTTGAGCCCTCCCCACAGATCAGACAATCTCTAAAAGTTCAAGTTCAAATATAATACTGCTTCCTGCAAGAGGATGATTTGCATCAAGTGTAACCGTATCCTCATCTATCTTTGTAACTACGAGATTTATAATACCGCCATCAGGATGTCTCATCTGAAGATTCTGTCCAACAAAAAGTTCTATATCAGGAGGAATAGAACTTCTTTCAACCTTAAATACAAGCTCCTCATATCTTGGACCAAATGCATCTTCTGGAGGGACTTCAACTGTCTTTTTTTCTCCAACCTTCATTCCTATCACTGCCTTTTCAAGTCCAGGAATAACATTTCCTTCTCCTACTGTAAACTGAAGAGGAATATGTCCTCTTGAAGAATCAAAAACAGAACCATCTTTTAGCTTTGCAGTATAATGAACCTTAACAGTGTCTCCATTTTTTACTTTTCTTTCCATAAGATCCTCCTAAAAAAAAATAAAGGAAAAGTTTTTTTCTCAGCTTAGCATTAAACTGGATTTTATTCAAGTTTTTTTCTGCAAAAACAAAAAGGAGGGCAAGATTATAGGAATCTGAAACTAATAGGTAGTGGAAGTCTGGGAGATAACTTAAAAGTTCCCCCAGTTCAAGTTTTATCTTTTTATTTTTCGCATTGTCTAATGTTGACTTTTTAAAGCTCATATATTACATTGTGCTTAAGTAATCCAATTGGAGAATGTAATATGTTTACAGCAAAAATTACCCGAAAAGGACAGATTACAATACCTGCAGAGTTTAGAAAAAAACTTGGAACAGATATAGTGGAAATAAGCATGGAAGGTGAAGAAATAACAATAAAACCTGTAAAAAAGCCAGCTGGAGCTTTAAAAAAGTATGCTACTATTAGGGATAAAAACATAGAGGATATAATGAAAATGGAAGAAGAGGTTGCAAGAGATGCATTTTCCAAAAAAGACCATGGTAGTTGATGCTAATGTTATGCTGAGATACCTGCTGAGAGACCATGAGAAGCTTTACAAAGAAGCCGAAACATTATTCAATGAAGCATTTTCTGGCAAAAGCAAAATTTTTTTGCTTGATTCCGTCGTTGCAGAAGTAGTTTATGTGCTTTCAGGGCTTTACAAGGTAAAAAGAGAAGAGATAGCTCAGGTATTAATGGAGCTTTTGAAAGGAAAAGGAATAAACGCAACAGATAAGGATGTGCTTTTTGAAGCTCTGAAGATATTTGGCTTAAAAAATCTTGATTTTGTAGATTGCCTTATATGTGCTTATAGCAGAAAATTTCCTGTAATCTCTTTTGACAAAAAAGTTAAAAAATGTGTGGATGAAATTTCCAAAGTAAAAGGATAAATACTGTTGTCTGAAAGAGTTATTCTATCCTTATCTTTTCTAAGTATTTTATCCAATCCTTATAAGTGTGACTTGTGGGATAAACTATAAACAAAACCACTTTGTTCCTGTAGTTACTTGTTTTCAGCTTTTTGATATCCTGAAGAACAGCTTGAACTCCATCAGTAATTGATCGAGCTTTGTCTAAAGCTTTACTGCATTTATAATATTACCCTGAAAGCCTTTTTCTCCAAAAGATAAGTAAGCAAACTGGAAAAGCAATGTGCTGAGCTTGTGAAACATGAATCAATAAGTTCCTTATCCAGGAAAATAAAAAACCACAGGTTACTATTCCTAAAAAAATTCGTGAATTTTTGGGAACAGATCTGGTTAAGTTTAAGGGGTAGTGGAAGGAAAAGTCATTATTGAACCAGTAAGAGATGCTGGATTAAGTCTGCTTGATTGTTTTCTTTATGTCATGAACTCACATTGCATATCTTTCATTGACTTGATTTAAAGGGGATTACAACTCCAGGACACAAAGCTACCTTATAGGATAAACCTGCCTTTACATTTCTTTTTCCTGCTGATAAAAAAGCCTTTTTCCTTGACATACTTCCTCTGTTCCTCTTAGAATCAGCTGTGATGGAAGAAAAAATCCCAAAAGAAGAACTCATAAAAGTCATAAAACCACTCATAGCAGAACAGCTATCAGAGTTTATTCGTGAATATGAACTTAAAGCAAAGGAAATTTCTCTGATTGAACGAATAATTCGTGTGGAAGAGG
>CAZEOQ010000026.1:0-16221 GCA_964513995.1 uncultured Desulfobacterales bacterium
AAACCCAATAGGACCTTTTGCGTCAGAATAGATGACCCGATTTAAAGGGGATTGCAACAGATTTGGAGGGAATTGAAATATTTAGATAAAATTGTAATCTGGCAGCTTTAATAACTTGAGGCGGAAAGCAGCTTTTTTATCAAAAGTTAGAACAAAGTTCACATCCTTTTTCTTTATTCCATAAACTTCTTCCTTTCCCTCAACAGTCATATTTACTCTGTTGCCTGTTTTGAGATTTAAAGCTTCCCTTATTTCCTCAGGTAAAGTTATCTGTCCTTTTCTTGTTACACGAGTTACTGCCATAGCTATTTTCCTTTTGATCATTGAAGAACTTTTGATAGCTGAAGCTGTAAGAGAAAGTATTATTGATAAAAGGAGGTGATTAATTAGTGCTTGCAGTTCCATTTATGTCTTTTAGTCATTATAAGCAATTAATGCCAAAAATTTTAGAAAAAGAAGAAATTTCGGAAAAAGAAACTTTAGAAGAAGCAGTAAATAACCTAATAAAAGACTTTGTTGAATCTAAAGAAACACTTTACAGATGGGCAGAAAAACATATTTCAGAGTTATTTTCACTGAGAATGAAGGTTTTTGGTCTCCTTATTAAGGAAGGAATCAATATAGAAGAAGCTCTTTTAAAGATAAAAGAGCTAATTGCAGAAATAAGAGGAAAATTAGTAGCTAAAGGGAATTCTATTTTGGCAGAAAACTTCTTCTTAGGAGCAGAGTTGGTTACTAATGTTTCTTTAGACATTCTCAAAAAGATTTATCCACAAGATGTTTCAGAAAAAGAAATAGAAGTGATGTTTGATTTGTCATTTAAGGATTATGTAGCTTTTGTAAAATTTGAAGATATTCCTCAAAAAGAAAAAGACTATCTTATTGAATTAACAAAAGCTGTGACTTATTTTGATTTAGCATTTTTAATAACAGTTGCATATGCTGAAGGAAATATAGTTTTAACTGAAGAGAAAGAGAATGAACTAAGTCTATTTTTAAGAGACAATGCTCAACTGTATGGCGCTTTAGCAATGGAGTTAGGTTTATGGAAAGAGAAATTCAAAGGATTTGAATTAGAGCCTGAATATACTTTGCCTGAAGAAGAGTTAAAAGAAGAAAAAGAATTAGCAGACATGGGATTAGATGATTATTTAAGAAATATCCTGAAAGAAGAGAATGAATAAATTTAGACTATTACCAGGAACTGTTGTAATAGCTGATCTAGACCCTGCAAAAGGACATGAGCAAAAAGGAAAACGTCCATGTGTAATAATAAGATACTTCCGTATGTTTGAGATTGCTGTAATACTGCCTTTAACTACAAGAGATAAAGGATATTTCACTCAGGTAAGGATTCCTAAAGGAGAAGGGGGTTTAAAGGAAGATTCATTCGCTTTGTGTCATCAAATTAGAGCTCTGTCCTTGGAAAGGATTAAGAAAGTAATTGGAAGTATTAGTTCTCTTACTTTATCTAAGATAAAAGTTACCTTAGCACAAATTTTAGGGATATAGACAAGAAGCACTTTTACCATAAGTCCATCTTATCAGGAATCTGATCAACTGCCCTGGCGATACTTGTTTCTGGCATATGCTGGATAAAAAGTATAACAATTTTCAGCTGTTATCAAACAGCAATTTTTCCGCAGACCTGTGTGCTATTTTGACACAAACAGTGTTCTACCTGATGCTCAATGAAGAACATTGTTCACCTGTTTTGAGGTCTGCGAAAACTGCTGGACATTGATAGAGCTATGTGGTAGAAGATCTAACGAGTTATTCATCATTGATCTTTGAAAACTGGATAAGAGGTCTGCGGAAATTGGGCTGTAGAGTTAGAACTGGCGGGGGATTTCAGAGGGACAGTCAGAATAATTGACCCGATTTAAAGGGGATTGCGACATTTGTTAAAGTTGACAAAACAAAGGAAATAGATAAAATTTTGGGGAAATAAAAAGGCCAGGAAGGCCTTTTCTGGACAGAAAGTCCAGAGGTCTTCCTGGCTTTTTGTCTTTAAGGAGGAAGCTCCATGAAGATAGGATCAATTATGTGGAATGCTTATGTTCCTATGCTCGTTAGGGCAGGTAAAAAGGTTGATTTTTTAGAACTTAAGATATTCTCATCAAAGATCCTGGAAAACAGTCAGAATAAACTGGATGATGTATTAAATGAGCTCAGAAAGTCTGATGTCATCCTCCTTTATCGCTCTTCTGAAACATTTTGGGATAAGATTGAAGCTGAAATAAAAAAATTAGGAAAACCTATTATCTGCATAAGCTATGATCCTGCATTCTGGACTCTCTCAACAGTAGATCCACAGATCGTAAAAACCTGTTATAGCTATATCACGATTGGAGGAGAAGAAAACTTTGTTAACATGCTCTTATATATTGCAAACAGAGTGGGAAAACTGGATGTCTCATTTGATCTGCCAAAAAAACTTCCATGGGAAGGAGTGTATCATCCAAAAGCAGGTTATTTTGAAAGATTAGAAGACTATCTTGAATGGTATAAGCCAGAAAAGGAGAAACCTACTGTAGGAATACTTTTTTCAAGACATTACTGGGTAAATGATAATCTTGAAGTAGAAGACCTTCTTATTGAAGAGCTTGAAAAAAGGGATCTGAATGTGATTCCTGTGTTCTGTTATAGTGTAAAGGATGAAGAGCTTGGAACAAAGGGAAGTGAAGAGGTTGTAAAGGAGTTTTTCCTGAAGGATGGAAGACCAATAATAGACGCACTTATAAAGCTTATATCATTTTTCTTGGGAAGCAGAAGGGGAAAGGATCTTTCTGACAGTTCTGTTTCAACATCTGGCGTAGAGCTTTTGAAAAAGCTTGATGTTCCAGTATTTGAACCAGTCACATCATACTATAAGACAATAGAAGAATGGGAAAAGGATGAGCAGGGTCTTGGTTCAGACATTGGCTGGTCAGTTGCAATGCCTGAATTTGAAGGAGTAATAGAGCCTATAATTATAGGTGGTGTAAAAAGGAAAGAGGATGAGGATACTGGAACATCCGTAGAAAGAAGAATACCTATAAGAGAAAGATGTGGAAGGATTGCTCAGAGGGTAAAAAAATGGATAGAGCTGAGGAAAAAACCTGTTGAAAAAAGAAAAGTAGCTTTTATTCTGCACAACAATCCATGTGCATCAGTTGAGGCAACAGTTGGAGCAGGTGCTCACCTTGATACACTTGAAAGTGTTTCAAGGATTATGAAAAGGATGAAGGAGGTAGGATACAAGATAAATCCACCAAAGGATGGAAAAGAGCTTATAGATACAATTATGGAAAAAAAGGCAATATCTGAATTCAGATGGACGACAGTAGATGAGATAGTGAAAAAAGGAGGTGCACTGTCCCTTATTCCATTAGAAAAATATCTTGAATGGTGGAACAGCTTCCCTGAAAAGGTAAAAGAAAGGATAAGTAAGGCATGGGGAAATCCACCAGGAGAAGAGATGAATGGTGTTCCTGCTGCAATGGTATATGATGGAAAGATAGTGGTGACCGGAGTGAGATATGGAAATGCAGTTGTGTGCGTTCAGCCAAAAAGAGGATGTGCTGGTCCAAGATGTGATGGAAGGGTATGCAAGATACTTCATGATCCTGATGTCCCTCCACCACATCAATACCTTGCAACATATCGCTACTTAGAAAATGAGTTTGGAGCAGATGTCATAGTTCATGTTGGAACGCATGGAAATCTGGAATTTCTTCCAGGAAAAGGAGTAGGACTTTCAGAATCATGCTTTCCTGATCTTTCTATTCACGAGATCCCTCATCTTTACATCTACAATGCAGACAATCCACCTGAAGGAACAATTGCAAAAAGGAGAAGTTATGCTGTTCTTGTAGATCACATGCAGACAGCAATGACAGAAAGTGGGCTTTATGAAGGACTTGAAGAACTTGAAAGATATCTGGATGAATATGAGAAGGCAAAGGTAAGTGAAAAGAGCAGGGCACATGAACTTGAGCATCTTATAATTGATCTTATAAAGAAGACAAATCTGGACAAAGAGATAAGACTCAAAGAAGAACTTCCTTTTTCTGAGATTGTAAGAAGGACACACGAAGTATTGAGCAGGATAAGAAATACGCAGATACAGGATGGAATGCATATATTTGGACAGATTCCTGAAGGTGAAAGAAGGATTGAATTCATAAATGCCATACTCAGATATGATTCAGGAGATGTTTCCTTAAGAAAGACAGTTGCTTCACTTATGGGACTTGATCTAAGAAAGCTTCTTAAAGATCAGGGCTCTTTTGATCCTTATTTTGGAAAAAGTCATGGAAGGATTCTTGAGGAGATAGATTCCATAAGCAAGCTTATAATAAAAGAGATACTGAATGGTTCTTCAGATGGAAAACTTAAGGAAAGATGCAGGAAGATCCTTGGAGAAAGGCTCAGAAATGAAGAACATCTTGAAAACATAGAACTTATAAGAGAAAAGGTTCTTGATCTTAACAGAAGGATTGAACAGTCAAAAGAGATAGAATCACTCCTTCACGGTTTTGATGCAGGATACATCCAGCCAGGTCCATCAGGTCTTATTACAAGAGGAAGGGATGATGTCCTTCCTACAGGAAGAAACTTCTATAGTCTTGATCCAGAAAGAGTTCCTACAAAGGCTGCATACAGGATAGGAGAAAGACTTGCAAAAGCTACGATAGAGAAATACCTGAAAGAAGAAGGAAGATATCCTGAAAATGTAGCAATATACTGGATGTGCACGGATATTATGTGGTCTGATGGAGAAGGAATGGCAAAGATAATGAATCTTTTAGGAGTAAGACCAGTATGGCTTCCTAATGGGAAGGTAAAAGGATTTGAGATAATTCCTCTAAAAGAGCTTGGAAGACCAAGGATAGATGTAACAATAAGGGTGTCTGGTATTACGAGAGACAATTTTCCAAATTGTATAGAACTTATAGATGAGGCAATTCAGGAGGTTGCATCCTTAGATGAGCCAGAAGATATGAATTATGTAAGGAAGCATACTCTTGAACAGATGAAAGAAAAAGGATTTTCTTGGAGGGATGCAACCTTAAGGATATTTGCTTCAAAGCCAGGAACATACATGCCAGGAGTAAATCTTGCAGTATATGCATCTGCATGGAAGGATGAGAAGGATCTTGCAGATATATTTGTCTACTGGAATGGATATGCTTATGGAAAAGGGATATTTGGAAAAGAGCGTCACAGACAGCTCGTAGAAAATCTAAGGACAGTGGACATTACATTTAACAAGGTAGTTTCTGATGAATATGATCTTTTTGGATGCTGCTGTTATTTTGGAACTCATGGAGGACTTACGATTGCTGCAAGGACTCTTTCTAAGAAGAATGTAAAGGCTTATTATGGAGATACAAGGGATGCTGAGAATGTAGAAGTAAGGGATCTTGCTGATGAGATAAGGAGAGTTGTCAGGACAAAACTTCTGAATCCAAAGTGGATAGAAGGTATGAAAAGACATGGTTATAAAGGAGCAGGAGACATATCTCAAAGAATTGGAAGGGTTTATGGATGGCAGGCAACCACTCGTGAGGTAGATGACTGGATATTTGATGAGATTGCAGAGACATTTGTCCTGAATGAAGAAAACAGAAAGTTCTTTGAGAAAAATAATCCATGGGCACTTGAAGAAATAGCAAGAAGACTTCTTGAAGCAGCAGAAAGAGGACTCTGGAATGCAGATCCTGAGATCTTAGAAAAGCTAAGGTCATATTATCTTGAAATAGAGGGATGGATGGAGGAAAAGATGGGAGAGGTTGAAGGAGATTTTCAAGGAAGTGCAATAGACATTCTGACTCCAGAGGATGTTGAAGAATGGAAAAAAGTTATGAAGGAGGTCTTATGAAGATATTTCCGTTTACGGCAATTGTTGGACAGGATGACATGAAGCTCTGTCTTATACTGAATGTCATTGATCCTACAATAGGTGGTGTTCTTATTATGGGAGAAAAAGGGACTGCAAAAAGCACGACAGTAAGAGCACTTGCAGACCTTCTTCCTGAGATAGAAGTGGTAAAGGGATGCAGATTCAATTGTGATCCAAATGGTCCTTTTTGCACAGAGTGTCTTGAAAGGATAAAGGATGGAATAGAAGTAGAAAAAAGGAAGATGAGGGTCGTTGAGCTTCCTCTTGGAGTTACAGAAGACAGGCTCATAGGGACACTTGACATAGAAGCTGCTATAAAGAAAGGAGAAAGGAGATTTGAGGCAGGTATCCTTGCAGAAGCAAACAGAAATTTTCTTTATGTAGATGAGGTAAATCTCCTTGAAGATCACATAGTAGACCTTCTTCTTGATTCTGCTGCAATGGGAATAAATTATGTTGAAAGAGAAGGGATATCTTTTTCTCATCCAGCAAGGTTTATCCTTGTTGGAACGATGAATCCAGAAGAGGGTGATCTAAGACCACAGCTCCTTGATAGATTTGGACTTTGCGTAAGTGTAACCTCAATAAAGGATAAAAGGATGAGGATGGAGATACTTAAAAGAAGGACTGAGTTTGACAGTGATCCAGAAGGATTCATGGAAAGATGGAAGGGTGAACAGAAGAGACTTTCAGAAAAGATCATAAGAGCAAAAGAGAATTTAAAAAAGGTAAACATAGATGAAGAGATATTTTCTTTTGTTACAGAAATAACGACTTCTCTGAGTCTTGACGGACACAGGGCAGACATAGTTCTTATAAAAGCAGCAAGGGCATATGCAGCATTCAGTGGGAAAGATGAGGTGGAAAAAGAGGATGTAAAAAAAGTAGTAAACTTTGCAGTGAGACATAGACTAAAAAGACTTCCGTTTGAGGACATAAGAAAGGAGGAAGAAAAGCTTGAAAGGATCGTATCAAGTATCTGACCTGAGCTTTTCAGGATTTGTTAACTCAGAAGACGCAAAACTTTCTCTTATCCTAAATGCAATAGATCCTCTGTGTGGTGGTGTGATAATTATAGGAGAAAAAGGATGTGGAAAGTCTACGCTTATAAGATTGTTCAAAAAGATAGTTGATATTCCTTTTTTTGAACTTCCACTGAACATAACAGAGGAATCACTTGTTGGAGGAATAGATGTTGAAGAGACGATAAAAAAGGGAAAGAAGGTATTTAAGAAAGGAATACTTGGAAAGGCTCATAAAGGTATAGTATATGTAGAAGACATAAATCTGCTTCCACAAGAGATCCTTTCCATACTTTTTGAAACCCAGACAAGAGGACTAAACATAGTCCAAAGAGAAGGAATACAGATAGTAGAAAAAACAGAATTTGTTGTCATTGCTACAATGAATCCAGAGGAAGGAGATCTTTCTTATCATTTTCTGGACAGATTTGGTCTTTGTGCTTATGTGAGGACAATAAAGGATAAGGAGGAAAGGAAAAAGATAATAAAAAGTGTCCTTTTTGGAAAAGGCTTCAGTGAAGAAGAGATAAAAAGAAGGATAAAAGAAGCAAGTGTATTTAAGAAAGATGTAAAAGTTCCAGAGGATATTCTCTCTTATATGGAAGACCTTCTTCTGAAAGATGGAATAAGCTCACACAGAGCAGATATCTCACTTTTTTATGCATCAAGGGCTTATGCAGCATATCTTGGACAGAGTGAAGTAAGAAAAGAGCATGTGGATAAGGTTTATCCTCTTGTAGTATCTCACAGGATTTCAAGAAGCTTTATGAAAGAGGAGGAGAGGGTAGAAGAAAAAGAGGAAAAGCAGGGGTATGAAAAAAGGGAAAAGGGAAAAGGAAAAAGTGGAGAAGCAAAGCCAAAGGAAAACAAAAAGACTGATAAAGAAATGCCTGGATTTTCTGATGTAGAAAAGATATTTCCTGTAGGAGAGACATTTAAGGTAAAAAGGCTTTTTTTTAGAAAAGACAGGATACTGAGAAAAGCAGAAGGAAGAAGGACAAAGACAAGGACAGAAAAAAGATCTGGAAGGTATGTAAGATACATACTCAGGGATAATGGAGACATAGCAATTGATGCAACTATAAGGGCTGCTGCACCTTATCAAAAAAGGAGAGGAGCATCTTCAGGGATTATAATAAAAGATGAGGATCTAAGATTCAGGCAAAGGGAAAAGAGGATGAGTCATCTTTTTCTTTTTGTTGTTGATGGATCAGGATCAATGGCAGCAAAAAGAAGGATTGTTGAGGCAAAAGGAGCAATAAAGTCTCTTCTTATGGACTGTTATCAGAGAAGGGACAGAGTAAGCATGATCCTTTTTAGAAAAGACAGGGCAGAGGTTGTTCTTCCTCCAACAAGCAGTTCTGAAATAGCCTTAAAAAAACTAAAAGACCTTCCAACAGGAGGTGCAACTCCACTCAGTGCAGGGCTTTTTGAAGCATATAAGCTTATAAGACAGCTTGTCCTGAAAGATAGAGAAATAAGGATAGTCCTTTTTATTATTACAGACGGAAGAGCAAACAGGACGATAAAAGGAGAAGATCCACTGGAAGAAGTAAGGAATATATCATATGGAATAAGTTCATTCCCTCAGGTAGAAACAGTAGTAGTAGATACAGAGGATAGTGGAATTTTGAGTATGGGGATGTGTAAGAGATTGGCTTCTTTTTTGAATGCAAAGTATATAAGAATAGAAGATCTGAAGGAAGAGGTTTATGAAAGAAAGTTGACATAAAAAAATTTTTTGATTAAAAGACAAAAAAGTCTGGCAGGAAGCCAGACTAAGGTTTAACAGAAAAAAAGCCAGGAAGGCTTTGGGCATGAAGCCCAAGCTTTCCTGGCTTTTTATTTAAAGGAGGTAAGAAAGATGAAGAGATACATTTTTGTGATCCTGATTATTCTTGCTTATAGCAGTTTATGTTTTTCTCAGCAGAAGATTTATAAGATGAAGGAGATCATCGTTACTGCAACGAGAACAGAAAAGGAGATAGATAAAGCACCAGGAAGTATTTCAGTAATAAGAGAAGATGAGATAAGAAGATTAAAGATAGATGCAATTGATGAGGCAATGAAGTGGTATGTTGGAGTATTTGCAAAAAGGTCAAAAGGTCTTATGGATGCCATCCCTTCTGTTAAGCTAAGAGGACTTCCAGGACAGTATAGGACCCTGATAATGATAGATGGCATCCCTGTAAATTCTGGATATGCAGGAAGTGTTTATCTTAACAATATTCCTATAGATAATGTAAGCAGGATAGAGATCACCCGTGGTCCAATGAGCGCTCTTTATGGTGGAAACAGCATGGGAGGAGCAATAAATATCATAACAAAGACCCCAGAAAGGTTCTTCTTTGATGTAAGTTCTGGATATGGAAGTGATACACACTGGAGATACAGGATAAACATTGGAGATAGATTCTTTGATAGGGTGAGTCTAAGTATTGGTCATGAAAGAGAAGAGACAAATGGATATCCTACATGTCTTGTAACAAGACCAATAAAAACAGGAACAGGAACACTTCTTGGTGGTTATCTTACGCATGACTATAAAGGAAGGGAGAGATGGGTAATTGGAGACAAAGGAGACAATACTGCAAAAAGATGGAATACATATGCAAAGCTTTTTGCAGAAATTACAGAAACAGGAAAGCTTACACTTTCTTTTCAAAAAGGATTTCACAGATATGATTATGACGAACCACATACATTTTTAAGGGATCAAAGTGGAAGACCTTCATATAAGGGTTATGTGGATATAGGTGGTGGAAAAACAGCAAAGGCAGATCCAAAATATTATGTCTATTATTCAGGAGAAGGAGAAAAGGAGTGGTATTATATAGCAGCAATTTATGAGGACATATTTGGTCCTTTCCACTTTATAGGAAAGACAGCATATCAGAGATGGAATAGCTGGTATACATCTGCTTATCCAAAATCGGGTCAGGGATTTTATGATGCAAAAGGAAAGTTTTCTGAAGGAAACAGCTATTCCTGGTTTACTGATCTTCAGATCTCATTCAGCCCTTATTCCTCACATACAATTACAGCTGGATTCTATTTTAGATACGACAATTATGACGGAGACGACTCATATCTTCCATATTACAGAGATGAGGACACAAGAGGAGAAAAGCTTCTTGATATAGGGGGAAAGGCAAGATTCATATCATTTTATGGACAGGATGAATGGAATATCTTGAAGAATCTCATACTTTATACAGGAATAAGGATTGACTGGTGGAGGGCATATGATGGCTATTCAAGTGATTATGGAGACTTTGATGAAAAGGAGGACTACTGTATAAGCCCAAAGTTTTCTGCTGTATTCAGTCCATTTAAAGACACAATCCTTAAGGCATCTATTGGAAGGGCATTTCGTGCACCAAATCTGTATGAACTTTACAGGACATGGACAGGAACATGGGGAACTTATCACTCAAATCCTGACCTTGATCCAGAAACTCTCTGGAACTACGAAGTAAACATAATTCAGTATCTTTTTTCAAGAAAGGTAAAGATTCAGGGAACATATTTTCATACAGACATAGATGACCTTATATATAGCTACTGGGAAGGAAGAGATAACTATAAGGAAAATATTGCTGAGGCAGAGATAGATGGATATGAGATAAGTCTTGAGATAGTTCCTTTAAGCTGGATCAAGCTTTATGGAAACTACACATACTATGACACAGAGATTACGGAATCTGATAAAAGACCCGAGCTTGAAGGAAAAGAATTTGCTGGAATACCAACAAGTATGGCAAATGTAGGAGCAGACATATCTTACAGGTGGATAAGGACGAGTATCTTTGCTCAATACATTGGAAAGATATACAAAAGTGACCTGAATGATGACATCCCTGATGTATATGGTGGATATACAAGAAGATACTGGATATGCGATGCAAAGATAAGTCTTTTTCCTTTAGAAAAATGGGAGATATCTTTTTCTGTAAGAAACATATTTGATGAGGACTATTGGGAATATTACAGAGGAGATGGAAGGACATATTTCGTAGAAGTAAGATACAACTATTAGTCTTTCTTCTCATAGGAAAGATCTGTCTTGCTTCTTCCTTAGTCGTCAAAGACAAAAGAGGGAAGAAAATAAAGGTAAGTGTTCCTGTAAGAAGGGCAGTGATAGTTATAAGCTATGAGCTTATTCCTGCCCTGAACATATGGGATCAGGTAGTAGGTGTATCTTCATGGGCAAATGATGTCTGTGGAATATACAGGGCTTTTGTTCACATGAGAAGAGATCTGAAAAAAGAAGAGGTAGGGGCTGGAATAAGTCTGAACATAGAACAGATCCTTAAGCTAAATCCTGACCTTATAATAACATGGGATTATAACAGGGAAAGTATAAGGTTCTTGGAAGAAAAAGGTCTTAAGGTAATAGCAATATATCCTGAAAGTATAAAGGAGCTGTATGATGTAATAAGGATGCAGGGAAAGATATTTGGAAAGGAAAAAAGGGCAGAAAGGGTCATAGGTGAGATGGAAAAAATTTTTGGGCTTATAAGAAAAAGGGTTAAGGGAATAAGAAAAAGGAAAAAAGTGATTCATTTAGGAGGAAAACCAACGAGGGTATCATGTGGTATTGGTCTGACAGATGAGATAATAAGGCTTATAGGGGGTATAAATCCTGCAGGAGTTATAAAGAAAAGATATGCAGATGTTTCCATAGAGAGGATAATAAAATGGAATCCTGATGTGATATTCATATGGGGTGCAGCAGGATATGATGAGAAGTGGATATATGGAAATTCTCAGTTCAGATTTATAAATGCTGTAAAAAAAAGAAGAGTATTTAAACTTCCAGAATGGTCAACATGGTCTCCAAGACTCTCTCTTATTGCACTTTACATGGCAAAAAAGACATATCCTGATGTCTTCTCAGACATAGACTTTGAAAAGGTTGCAGACAGGTTTTACAGATCTGTTTTTGGAATCTCTTTTTTTGAAGTAGAAAAATATGAAAGACATTAAAAAAGCACTAATTCTTATTTCTCCAATTTTTGTGGGCTTAGGAGCTCTTTTTTTTGGGGCATACAGTATAGATCCACACCTTGTAGGAAAGATCCTTATAAATGAAATAATTCACCTTTCTGATCTCAAAGACACTCCAGAAAAGGCAATTGTTCTTGACATAAGACTTCCAAGAGTTCTTCTTTCAGCAACTGTTGGAGCATATCTCTCAGGATCAGGAGTTGTTCTTCAAGCAGTATTCAGGAATCCACTTGTTGATCCGTTTATACTTGGAATAAGTGCTGGTGCTGCATTTGGCTGTTCCATTACAATAGGATTCCTTTCCTTTTTTCCTATCCAGATTATGGCATTTCTTTTTTCACTTGTTGCTGTTTTTTCAGCTTACATAATAGCAAAAACAGGAGGAGATGTTAGCAGACTTTCACTTGTCCTTTCAGGTGTTGTTGTTTCTGCTTTTTTTACAGCACTTGTATCCATAGTAAAATTCCTCGTAGATCCTCATAAGCTCCAAAGTATAGTCTACTGGCTTATGGGAAGCTTTTCACTTTCTAACTGGAGATATTTTAAAATCTCCCTTCTTGGTCTTCCTGCCATCTTTCCTCTTTTTCTTATGAGATGGCGTCTGAATATAATAAGCATGGGAGATGAAGAGGCAAAAGCACTTGGGATTGATGTAAAAAAAGAAAGGATCATATTTATTCTTCTTTCAAGCTTTCTTGCAGCAATAGCAACATCTATCTGCGGGATAATAGGATGGATTGGTCTTATGGTCCCTCATCTCGTAAGGATGATTGTAGGACCAGATCACAGAGATCTTTTTCCATTAAGTCTTACCTTTGGAGCATCTTTTATGATAGCTGCAGATACATTTTCAAGAACAATAACGAGATTTGACATCCCTGTAGGAATAATAACAGCACTTAGCGGAGCACCTTTTTTTGTTTATCTTATGAGAAAGACAAAAAGAGAGGTCTGGAGTGCTTGAAGTAAAGGATCTTTATTTCAGATACAGAGGAGAAAAAAAGGATACACTCAAGGGAATAAGCCTTAAGGCTGAAAGAGGAAAAGTTACTGCTGTCCTTGGACCAAATGGATCTGGAAAGTCAACACTTTTTAAGTGCATATGTGGAATAGTAGATGACTTCAGGGGAGAAGTAATTATTGATGGGACTTCTTTGAAGAAGATGTCTTTTAGAAAAAGGGCAAGACTTATTTCATTTGTTCCTCAAGGTCATAATCCACCTTTCTCATACACTGTATTTGATGTGGTCCTTATGGGAAGAGCAAGCTATGTAGGAATGTTTTCTTCTCCTAAGAAGGATGACATAAAGATGGCAGAAGATTCTATGAAAACTGTAGGGATATATCACCTGAAGGATAAGGCTTATACTGAGATAAGTGGAGGTGAAAGACAGCTTACACTTATTGCAAGAGCACTTGCACAAAAAGCTCCTGTTATGATACTTGATGAACCTGTAAGTCATCTTGACTTTAAAAACCAGCTAAAAATATTGAGTCTTATAAAAAGGCTTTCTGAAAAAAAAGAGATATGTGTTCTTATGAGCCTTCATGATCCAAATCTTGTATTGAACTTCTCTGATAAGGTTATTGTTTTAAAAGACGGAAAAAAGATTGAGGAAGGAAGACCAGAAGAAGTCCTGAAAGAGGAGCTTATAAGGTATGTATATGGAATAGATGTAAGGATCATCTCATCTGATGGAAAAAAGACAATGATTCCTGTCTTGACAGAAGATTAAATTTTGAATATTTTCATTTAAAAAAGACAGCAAGAAGCTGTCTTTAAGCTGAAAATAAAAGCCACGGAGATTTAGGCAGGAAGCCTAAATCTTCGTGGCTTTGTTATTAAGAACGGAGGAAGACTATGAGACTTTATCCACCAGCAAAGACACCAAGAGGATGGTATGTCCTTTACCAGCCAGAATATAAGAGTCCAAATGTATTTAATCTGAACGAAAAAGGGCTCTTCAGAAAAAAGCCTTTTGTCAGAAAGGAATATGGTGCAAGAATTCTTGTAAGTGAATCACTTTCCACTTCTGTTCAGTATATGAAGCTTGTAGAAAAAGAGGTTGTTGATGAAAAAGGACAGGCATATTCGTGTGTCAACATGAATGGGCTTGTAAGGATTGAT
This sequence comes from uncultured Desulfobacterales bacterium, assembly GCA_964513995.1. Taxonomy (GTDB): domain Bacteria; phylum Desulfobacterota; class DSM-4660; order Desulfatiglandales; family JALVZP01; genus CAZEOQ01. The sequence goes on from CAZEOQ010000026.1 coordinate 14,048, forward strand.
GAGGATTTGAGACTGGATGAAAAAGAAGTTTCTAAGCTTGACGATGACCTGAAAGAAGAGGTAAGAAAAGTATATGAGGAATGGTATAAAAGTTTGCCAAAGAAGAAGGATGAAATTAAACTCAAATTAAGACAGGCTGTAGAAAGTGGTAAAAAGCAGTATTGGGAGTATCTTGCAAGGAGGAACAGCTCCTGGATAGAACCATATCTTCCAAGGATGATATATGATTTTAAAAACGGGATATATCAGAGGATTTATGACATGCTTTATGAGGATTACAAAAAAAGAGGAGGAAAGGAAAGCGAGGATGAGCTTATAAGAAGGATAAACATATTTGTAAAGCTATATGAGAATGAAGGGCTCACAAAACCTGATGGAACAGAATGGATAAGTGAAGAAGAGATATGGGATTGCTGGTGTGCATTTTGTGGATCTGAGGAAGAAGCAGAAAGGATATGCAAGACAATGGAAAATGTCATTGTTCCGCTAAGAAAAGAACTTGAGGAGGAAGCAAGACTTGAAGAAGCTGCGTAATATAAAGGAGGAGCTTGTTTCAAAGGCTACAGACCTTTTTTATGAAAAAGGATTTGCAGCAGCTTCTGTAAGGGAGATAGTAAAAAATGCAAGTGTTACAAATTCTGCATTGTATAACCACTTCAAAGACAAAAATGAACTTCTTTATGTGATAATAAACAGAGTAGGGAAGGAGCTCATAGAGGAGCTGAGCAAAATACAGAGAAGGAAAGGGGATGAGGTAGAGAAATTGAAGGAGATGATAAAGAAGCAGATAAGTATAGTAAAGGATAAGAAAAAAGAAGCAAGGATCTTTCTGGAAGAAGAATATCAGCTAAAGGAAAGTTACAGGAAAAAGGTATTAGAGCAGCATAAAAAGATATATGAGATTTACAAAAAACAGCTGGAAGTTCTGGAAAAAGAAGGAAGGCTCAGGAAGATAAATAAGACAATTGCAACATTTGCAATAATTGCTGCAATAAACTGGACATACAGGTGGTATAAAGAAGAAGGAAAGCTTTCAGCAGAAGAGATAGCACATATCTTGTGTGACATAATCTTTAAAGGAATCCTGAAGTAAAGACCCCTTAAAAGATAAGGAAAGGCCAGGAAGGCCATATCCCCATGAAGGGGATATGGCCTTTTGTTTTAAAAAAACAAGGAGGTAAAGGGATGAAGAGATTTGTTGCAATAATCAATACCTTGTTACTTTTTTCAGTTCCTTGTTTAAGTAAAGAGGTAAAAGAAAAAGTAATAAAGCTGAAAGAAATAGTGGTAACAGCTACAAAGACTCCAGCCAGGATTATGGAAGCACCTGCTAGTGTAAAGATTATTACAAGAAAGGATATAGAAAGTTCAGCTGCAAGGACCATAGCGAATGTTCTCAGAAATATTTCTGGAGTGCAAGTATATGATACTTATGGAACTGGCATGTGGACTCCTGTGGGCTTAAGAGGATTTGAACCTTGGGGATCTACTTATGTTCAAGTAATGATAAATGGTGTTCCTATAAATGATGCTGAAAGCGGTACTGTTCATTGGAATATAGTGCCTTTAGAAGATGTAGAAAGGATAGAAATAGTAAAAGGACCTATGTCTGCTTTATATGGCCCAAATGCTATGGGTGGGGTGATAAACATTATTACCAAAAAAGGAAAAATTAAGCCAGAAAGAAGAGTGAATTTTTCTCATGGAAGTAATGGTGCTAAAAGGTATACCGTAGGTATTGGAGGGCAAAATGGAAGATTTAATTATAGACTATCTTTTAACAGACGTGATGGAAGTGGTTGGAGACATCATAGTGAATACGAGGCAAATGATTTTGGGATAAGACTTGGAATGGAATTTAGTGAACAATCTGATCTAAGTTTTGATCTGTATTATTATGATGCATGGTGGGAAGATCCAAGTGGGTTAACAAGAGAACAATATCATAAGGATCCAAAGAAATGTCTTCATCCTTGGGATGAAGATGACCTCAATGTACTTCATGCCAGCTTAACCTATAAAAGAGATATCAATGATAGAAATAGAATCACCGCAAGACTATTCGGATTTTATAAAGATTTAGACTGCATTATGACCTTTTATGGATATCCTACTGCTTATTTTACTCTTATACATTCCTTAGGTTCAGAGATACAGCATGATTTCAGATATAG
>CAZEOQ010000027.1:0-15121 GCA_964513995.1 uncultured Desulfobacterales bacterium
CAGATAACTTTGTAGTTGGATACACAAAAAGCAGACTGCTCTGGAGACCAAAAGGATTGGTATATGTATTGTGAAAGCTAATAAAAATCCAATCTGTTTGTAAGGAGGTTGAAATTGAGCAGGATAATAAAGATGAGGCAGATGTCAGAGAATCAGAAAGGAGTGATCAAAAAAATTTGTGCAAAGGGAGAGATGGGAAAAAGGATAAGAGAGATGGGGCTTGTTCCAAATACTCCTATACAGATTCAGGGAAGAGCACCACTTAAAGATCCTGTTGCAGTGAAGGTAAAAGACTTTGTTCTTACTTTAAGAAACAATGAAGCAAGCTATATTATGGTAGAAGTTGAGGATGAAGAAGATAAAGATAGCTCTTGCAGGAAATCCTAATTCAGGAAAAAGCACCCTTTTTAATGCAATAACAGGTGCAAGACAGCACATAGCAAATTATCCAGGAGTTACTGTTGAGAAAAAATATGGAGAAAGGGAATATAAGGGATATGAGATAACTGTTGTTGATCTTCCAGGAATATATTCCCTTACAGCATATTCTATAGAAGAGGTAGTTGCAAGGGATTTTATAATAAATGAAAGACCTGATCTTGTTGTAGACATCGTTGACGCATCTAATCTTGAAAGAAACCTCTATCTTACTGTTCAACTTATGGAAATTGGTGTTCCTGTGATATTGGCACTAAATATGATGGATATCGCAGAATCAAGAGGTATCTTTATAGACATAGAAAAATTTTCTGAAATTCTTGAAGTTCCTGCAGTTCCTATGGTTGCTAGAGAAAATAAGGGAATAGATGAGCTTTTGGAAAAGATAATTGAGACAGCAGAAAATGTAAAAGAATGGAAGCCACTTTTCATCTCATATGGAATGGATATAGATAATGCTATAAGGCAGATAGAGGCTTTAATAAGAGATTCTTCAGTTGATAAAAGGTATCCTGTAAGATGGCTTGCAATAAAATACATAGAGCAGGATCCTTATGTGATAGAAATTATAGAAAAAGATCCTGATATATCAGAAAAAGCAAAAAGCATTTATAAGGAACTTGAGACACATCTCTTAAATACACTTGATGAGGAACCAGAAGCTATCATAGCAGAACACAGATATGGGTATATAAGTGGAGTGGTAAAAAATGTAGTAAAAAAGAGGATTGAAGAAAGGATAAGTCTTTCTGACAGACTGGACAAGATCCTTACAAACAGGATACTTGGCCCTTCTATTATGTTCTTTGTCTTATATGTGATTTACATTTTTACATTTAAGGTCAGCGAGATCCCTGTAAATTGGATAGAAGGATTTTTTTCGTATCTGAAATCAAAAGTCTCTGCTCTTCTTTCTGAAGGTATTTTTAAGTCCTTGATAATTTCTGGGATAATAGATGGTGTTGGAAGTGTCTTGGTCTTTGTTCCTCTTATCATGGCAATGTTCTTTTCCATAGCAATTCTTGAAGATTCAGGATATATGGCAAGGATTGCGTATATGATGGACAGGATACTTAGAAGCTTTGGACTTCATGGAAATTCTATCCTTTCTCTTATCGTAAGTGGAGGGATATCTGGAGGATGTGCTGTTCCAGGAGTATTTGCTGCAAGAACACTTAGAGATACAAAAGAAAGGATTGCAACAGTCCTTGTTACTCCTTTTATGAACTGTGGAGCAAAAATTCCTGTATATGCAATGCTTGTCTCTGCTTTCTTTTCAAAAGATAAACCAAAAATGATGTTTCTTCTTACACTTTTATCCTGGACATTCTCACTTATTGCTGCAAAGATAATAAGAAGCACGGTTTTAAAAGGTCCAAGTAGCCCTTTTGTTATGGAACTTCCACCATACAGACTCCCTACATTCAGAGGGCTTATGATTCACACATGGGAAAGAACATGGCAGTATCTTAAAAAAGCAGGAACAGTTATCCTTGCCTTTTCTGTTATCATGTGGTTTCTTCTGACATTTCCTGGACTTTCAAAAAAAGAAGAAAAAATGTTTCAGGAACAAAAGAAAAGGCTCATAAAAGATACACTTGTTTTTCCCTTGACTGAATGGGTAAAAGATGAGAAAGAATTGGAAGAATTAAATAAAGCTTATTCCGATTATCTTTCTGCAATAAGGAAAAAGGAAATTTCAGAAATTGAAAGAATAGAAAGGACTTACTTCTTTCCCGTAATCTATACCTCATATTGTCTGAGCTATAAGATACCTGTTCATGTAAAAGATGAACTGAAAAGAGCTTCTTTTCTTTTTCTTGAATTTAGAAAAAGGTCTAAGTTCTTGAAAAAAACAGAAGAAAGTGTAAAGATAAAAAAAACATATGCAGCAAGATTGGCTAAAAAATTAGAGTATTTTACAAGACCTCTTGGATTTGACTATAGGATAAATATCTCTTTGATTGGAGGATTTGCAGCAAAGGAAGTTATTCTTTCAACACTTTCAACTGCTTATTCCTTGACAGAAGAAGAAGGATTCCTTTCTGAAAAGCTTAAAAATGATCCGAGCTGGAACAAACTTAAGGCTTTTGTGCTCATGATATTTATAATGCTTTATGTTCCTTGTATTGCAACAGTTGCAGCTATAATAAAAGAGACTTCCTGGAAGTGGGGAATTTTTTCAATCTGTTTTAATTTACTTTTTGCATATACTGTATCATTTCTTACTTTGAAGATAGGAAAAGTAATTACATAAAATGGGGGAGAGGTCATGCAGCAGATGGAAAAGATTCCTTTTACAAAAGAAGGATTGGAAAAACTAAAAAAAGAATTGGAATATTTAGAGAAGGTAGAAAGACCAAATAACATAAAAGCAATAGAAGAAGCAAGAGCTCTTGGGGATCTGAGTGAGAATGCAGAATATCATGCAGCAAAGGAAAAACAGGCGTTTATTACAGGGAGGATAAATGAACTGAAGTCTATTATAAACAGAGCAGAGGTAATAGAAGTTGATGAAGGACCTGCAGACAGAGTAGTATTTGGAAGGACAGTAGTTCTGTATAATCTGAATACAGACAAAGAAGAGGTTTATCAGCTTGTTGGACCATATGAATCTGATCCAGAGAATGGAAAAATCTCTGTAACATCTCCTCTTGGACAGGCACTCATAGGAAGACAAAAAGGAGATGAGGTAAAGGTAAAGACTCCTAGTGGAATACAGGAGTATGAGATTGTTGATATAAGATAGAATGCCTGTTTTAAGTGCAGGAATACTTGTTTATAGATTCAGGAACAAAAGATTAGAAGTATTTCTTGTTCATCCAGGAGGTCCTTTCTGGAAAGGGAAGGACAGAAATGCTTGGTCTATTCCAAAAGGGATCTGTGAGGAAGGAGAAGATGTCCTTGAAGCAGCAAAAAGGGAATTTAAAGAAGAGACAGGATTTGAGATAGATGGAGATTTTATTGATCTTGGTCAGATAAGACAGTCAAGTGGAAAGATTGTTCATGCATTTGCAGTAGAAGGAGATATTGATCCAAAAAAGATAAGGAGCAATACATTTAAGCTTGAATGGCCAAAAGGATCAGGAAATATAAAAGAATATCCAGAAGTTGATAAAGGTGAGTGGTTTACCTTAGATAAGGCAAAAGAGAAGATAACAAAAGGACAAAAAGCCTTTCTTGATAGACTCTTAGAAAAACTCTCCGATCTGAGAACATCCTGACTAAAGCTCCCTTGCTAATATATGGCAAAAATGATAATTTAGCAAAAAATTTTCTGGAGGTTTTTTATTATGAAAATAGACTTTGGAGGAGTTATAGAAGAGGTTGTTACAGAAGAAGAATTTCCTTTAGAAAAGGCAAAAGAGGTCTTAAAAGATGAAAAGCTTGCAATCATTGGGTATGGTGTTCAGGGACAGGCTCAGGCATTAAATCTTAGAGACAATGGATTTGATGTTATTGTTGGACAGAGAGAAGGGACAGAAAGCTGGAAGAAGGCAATAAATGATGGATTCAGTCCTGGAAAGGATCTTTTTCCTATAGAAGAAGCAGCAAAAAGAGGAACAATCATTATGTATCTTCTTTCTGATGCAGGACAGATGGAGATGTGGCCAAAGGTAAAAGAATGTCTGAAAAGGGGAGATGCACTTTATTTTTCTCATGGATTTTCAATTGTATTTAGGGATCTTACAGGTGTTGTTCCACCAGATTATGTGGATGTAATAATGGTTGCACCAAAAGGATCAGGAACAACTGTAAGGAGATATTTTCTTGAAGGAAGTGGAATAAATGCAAGCTATGCAATATTTCAGGATTATACGGGAAGGGCAAAGGAGAGATGTCTTGCTATTGGAATTGCTATAGGATCAGGATATCTTTTTCCAACGACATTTGAAAAAGAAACATACAGTGATCTTACAGGAGAAAGAGGAGTCCTTATGGGATGTCTTGCAGGGATTATGGAAGCTCAATATATGGTCCTCAGAAGACATGGACATTCTCCAAGTGAGGCATTTAATGAAACGGTTGAGGAGCTTACACAAAGCCTTATTAAGCTTGTTGGAGAAAAGGGAATGGACTGGATGTTTGCAAACTGTAGCACTACTGCTCAGAGAGGTGCACTTGATTGGGCACCAAGATTCAGAGATGCTGTTCTTCCTCTTTTCGAGGAGCTTTATGAAAGTGTAAGAAGTGGAAAGGAGGCAAAAAGGGTAATTGAAGAAAACAGAAAACCAGATTATAGAGAAAGACTTCAGAAAGAGCTTGAAAAGATGAGGAATTCAGAGATGTGGAGGGCAGGAGCAGTTGTAAGGGCTCTGAGACCAGAAAACAGAAAAAGGAGGAAAAAATGAAAAGTTACAGAATTGCACTCATACCAGGTGATGGAACAGGACCAGAGGTAATAAGGGAAGGAGTAAAAGCACTTAATGCAATAGCTGAAAAATGCGGTATAAAGTTTCAGTTTGATGATCTAAACATTGGAGGAGAAAGGTATCTTAAAGATGGAACACTTATTCCTGATGGAATGATAGAAGAGCTATGGAACTATGATGCAATATATCTTGGAGCAATTGGTCATCCTGATGTAAAGCCAGGAATACTTGAAAGGGGAATACTTCTTAGACTCAGATTTGAACTTGATCTTTACATAAATCTCAGACCTGTTCAGCTTCTTCCAGGAGTAGAAACACCACTTAAAGGAAAAGGACCAGAAGACATAGACTTTGTTGTTGTAAGAGAAAATACAGAAGGACTTTATGTTGGAGCAGGTGGATTTTTTAAAAAAGGAACAGCTGATGAGGTTGCTATTCAGATCTCTGTGAATACGAGAAAAGGTGTTGAAAGGTGCATAAGATATGCATTTGAATATTGCAGGAAAAGAAATAAGAAAAAGATTGTTACACTTTGTGCAAAGACAAATGTTCTGAATTATGAATCAGATCTCTGGTATAGGGTATTTGAAGAGGTTTCAAAGGATTATCCTGACATAAAAACAAACTATCAGCATGTTGATGCACTCTGTATGTGGATGATAAAGAATCCTGAACAGTTTGATGTAATCGTTACAAACAACATGTTTGGAGACATAATTACAGACATAGGTGCAATAATTCAAGGAGGACTTGGAATTGCAGCAGGTGCAAACATAAATCCTGGAAAGATTGCAATGTTTGAACCAATAGGAGGATCTGCTCCAAAGTATACGGGACAGGGAAAGATAAATCCTCTTGCAGCAATCTCTGCAGCACAGATGATGTTAGATTATCTTGGAGAAAAAAAGGCTGCACATCTTCTTATGGATGCAATAAAGGATACTGTAAAAAAGCTGAAAAGTCTTGAAGCTGGTCGTATGGGATACAGGACAGAAGAAGTAGGAGATCTTGTTGTAAGATACATAGAGGAGAATGGATAGGATAAGGATATGTGCCATATGTATGCATTGTGAAGTTGGGAAAATAGAAGAGAATCTGAGAAAGATAGAGGAATTCAGTATAAAGGCAAAAGATGCTGATATAATCTGTTTTCCAGAACTTTCAATTACAGGATATTCAATAAAGAAGCCTGTATTTTTTTCGTTTGAAGAAATAACAGAAGATCTCAAAAGCATAGCAAAAAAGATAGGTTCAATAATAGTTGCTGGAGCAGCTGAACCATCAGAAAGCCTTCCATGGATAACACAGATCGTTGTAAGACCTGATGGAAAAGTAGAAAAATACAGAAAGACACATCTTTCTCCTGTAGAAAAAGGAATTTATAGAGAAGGAGATGAGATAAGGATATTTTCAGCAGATAGTATTAGATTTGGAATACAACTTTGCTATGAGACACATTTTCCAGAAATAAGCACAATAATGGCTCTTATGGGAGCAGATCTTATCCTTGCTCCACACGCATCTCCAAGAGGAACTCCTGAAGAAAAACTGGAAAGCTGGCTTAGACACTTAAGGGCAAGAGCTTTTGACAACTGCCTTTTTATAGTTGCGTGTAATCAGACAGGAAAGACAAAAGAAGGACTTAGTTTTCCTGGTGTAGCCGTTGCAATAGGTCCTGATGGAAGGCTAAAAAAAAGTATCCTTACGGAAAAAGAGGATATGCTTTTTATAACACTTAAAAAGGACGAGATAAAGGAAATAAGAAAAAATCCAATGAGATACTTTCTTCCCTACAGAAGGCCAGAACTTTATTCTTTTCTTTTAAAAAAAAGAGATACCCCAAAATAGGGTATCTCTTTTTATTCAGAGAAATCTTATTTATACGCAACCTGTTGGCTTTGGAAGTCCTGCCATCTTGCAAGCACCCTTACCTGGTCCAGATGGGAAAAGCTCATAGATCTTCTTGAGTGAGAATCCTGTAAGCTTGCTCAGGACCCTTACCATTGGAGCTACACCATTCTTCTTATAGTAGTCCTGAAGAACCTTTATTACCTTCCAGTGCTCTTCTGTCAGCTCCTCTATTCCTTCCTGCTGCTTTACATACTCTACCCATACCTCATTCCAGTTCTTGAAGTCATCAATGAATCCGTCTTCGTCTACATTGAACTTATGTCCTTTAAATTCTACAACTGGCATAACTTCCTCCTCCTATTTTTATTTTTTTGTCATTTTTTCACATTCTGATTTTTTGTCAACTGGTTTTTTTTCTGCACCTTTTTTGCTATTATTATATCTGAACAATCCGTAAAGTCAAGAAAAGCAGATGGGAAAAAACCCTAATTACAAGCTGATTGATCATACGGCAGACATAGGAATAATCGTCTATGGAAGGACCTTAGAAGATCTTTTCAGGGAGTCTGCACTATCTCTTATACATCTTATGTTTGGAGTCCTTCCTGAGAAGGAAGATTGTGAAAAAAAAGAGCTTACTGTAGAAGGAATTGATCTTGTTGATCTTATGGTAAACTGGCTTAGTGAGATACTTTATCTTTTTGAAGGAAAAAGAAGGATTGTGATTGATGTAAACATAAAAAGTCTTGATTCTGAAAAAATAGAAGCAGAACTTGATACTGTCCCATTTGACGAAAAAAAGCATGAGATACAGTGTGAAATAAAAGCAGTTACATATCATCAGCTTGAGATATCTGAGAAGGATAAAAAGTGGGAAGCACAGATAATATTTGATGTGTGAGGAGAAGGTATGGAAATAAAGCTTGAAAGGATAGATGAATTCAGATGGAGGATTCCAAAAAGAGGAAAGATGAGGGTAGATGGGTTAATATATTCCAATGATAAGCTTATAGAGCTTATAGAAGAGGATCAGAGTATTGTTCAGGTTGCAAATGTTGCAACACTTCCAGGAATAGTAAAATACTCAATTGCAATGCCTGATATACACTGGGGATATGGATTTCCTATAGGAGGAGTTGGTGCATTTGAGGTAAATGAAGGAGTGATATCTCCTGGTGGTGTTGGATATGACATAAACTGTGGTGTAAGACTTATGACAACAAATCTGAAAGAAGAAGACATAAGACCACACCTTCAAAGGATTGTATCTGATCTTTTCAAAAACATCCCTACAGGTGTTGGTTCAACAGGTGCAATAAAGCTTTCAAAAAAAGAAGAAAGGCGTGTTGCACTTCTTGGTGCAGAATGGGCAGTCAGAAATGGATTTGGAGAATGGGAGGATCTTGAAAGGACAGAAGATGGAGGAAGGATGGAGGGAGCAGATCCTTCTGTTCTCAGTGAAAAGGCACTTGAAAGAGGACATGATCAGCTCGGAACACTTGGTTCAGGAAATCATTTCTTAGAGATCCAGGTAGTTGATAGGATATATGACGAAGAAATAGCAAAGGCATATAATCTTTTTCTTGGTCAGATAACGATACTTATACATTCAGGATCAAGGGGATTTGGTCATCAGATATGTGATGATTTCCTGAAAGAGATGGCAAGATATGTCATAAAGGAAAACATATATCTTCCTGACAGACAGCTTGCATGTGCAAAGATAAAGTCTGATCTTGGAAAAAGATATCTTTCTGCAATGGCGTGTGCAGCAAATTATGCATGGGCAAACAGACAGATCCTTATGCATAAGACAAAAGAGACACTCTGCAAAAGCCTTTCAATAACAGAAAAAGAGCTTGGAATGAAGCTACTCTATGATGTCTGTCACAATATTGCAAAAATAGAAAAGCATAAGGTTGATGGAGAAGAAATAGAAGTATGTGTTCACAGAAAAGGTGCAACAAGATCACTTCCACCAGGTCATCCTCTTGTTCCAAAGATATACAGAAAGGTTGGTCAGCCTGTCCTTATTCCAGGAGACATGGGAACATATTCATATGTCCTTGCTGGTGCAAAAGGTGCACTTATTGAGACATTTGGATCAAGCTGTCATGGTGCAGGAAGGGTATTGAGCCGTGCACAGGCAATAAAAAAGTCAAAGGGAAGATCAATAAAGGAGGAGCTTGAAAAAAGAGGAATAATTGTTCAGGCAAAAGGGAAAAAGACACTTAAGGAAGAGATGCCAGAAGCATATAAGGATGTTGCAGATGTCGTTGATGTTGTTCATGGAGCAGGACTTGCTCTGAAAGTTGCAAGGATGAGACCCATAGGAGTTATAAAAGGTTAGGTCTTTTTCCAGTATCTTTCTCTAAGAGCCTTTTTATAAATTTTTCCTGATCCTGTCTTTGGTAAAGAATCAACGAAGTCTATGCTTTTTGGAACTTTGTAAGAAGAAAGATGCTTTTTACAGAAATCTATAAGCTCTTTCTCACTTACAGAATAACCTTCTTTTAGAACAACAACTGCCTTTACTGCTTCTCCCCATTTTTCATCAGGAACACCAATTACTGCTGCTTCAAGGACAGCAGGATGCATATAAAGGACATTTTCTACTTCTACTGAATAAACATTTTCTCCTCCAGTAATTATCATGTCCTTTTTTCTGTCAACAATCTGGACATATCCTTCAGGATCTATTGTTGCAAGATCTCCTGTATACAGCCATCCATCCTTTATTGTATTTCTTGTCTCTTCTGGAAGATTCCAGTATCCTGGAGTTATTGTATCTCCTTTTACTATGATCTCTCCAACCTGTTTCCCATCTCTTTTTACATCCCTTCCATCTTCATCAACAACTCTTAGACTTACGGTAATAAACTCCCTTCCTGTCTTTGCCTTATACCTTAGCTTTTCCTCATATGGAAGCTTTTCAAGATGCTCTTTAAGTATTGACATAGTAAGATAAGGGCTCGTTTCTGTCATTCCATATGTCTGTATGTAATCACAGCCAAATGTCTCTACTGTCTTTTTTACAAGCTCAAATGCAATTGGTGCACCACCACTCATAAGGACTCTTAGACTTGAATAATCATATTTTTTGACATCTGGATGATTTACCATAAGGTTCAGCATTGTTGGAATAAGGTTTGTTATTGTTATCTTTTCCTTTTCTATCATCCTCAGGACAAGACCTGCATCAAATCTTGGAATAAGCACATGTTTTCCACCTACCCATGTAATTGAAAATGTTGCCCATGCATCTGCAAGATGAAAAAGTGGAGCAGCATGTATCCAGTTGTCTTTTTCTGTAAGATGAAGTTCTGCTATTGTTCCAAGTGCATGAACCTTTACATTTTTATGAGTAAGGATAACTCCTTTTGGTCTTCCTGTTGTTCCGCTTGTATAATATAGCTGTGCAATGTCGTCATCCTTTAAGTCAATCTGTGGAAGACTGTCAGAGCTTTCCTTCTTAAGAAGCATCTCATATTCTTCAGGACACCATATAACATCTATCTTTTTTCCTATCTTATCTATCTGCTCTTTAAACTTATCCTGAACTATAAGAAGCCTAAGTCCGCTGTCTTCTATTATCATCTTCATCTCAGCAGGAGAAAGCCTTATGTTTATGGGAACAAGGATAGCTCCAATATGAGCTGCTGAAAAATATGCTTCAAGGAATCTGTGGCAGTTTTCATGTATTATTCCTATCCTTTCTCCTTTTTTTAGACCAAGCCTTTTTAAGACATTACAAAAAGATGCAACCCTTTTTCCAAACTCCTCATAACTTAGTCTTACATTTCCACATACAACTGCTTCTTTTTTTGGCCAAAGCCTTATTGCTTTTGGAAGTATCTCATTGAGTGGCATTATACCGTTCCTATAAAAAATGGTCTAAAACGATCTTCTGGCCAACTCAGTGCAATATCTATCTCTTTCAAAAGCCTTTCTTTTTCTTCAGGAAGCCTTCCTTCAAGATTTATATAATTCGTATAATGATCACTTGTCAAATATGTAGAGCAGTTTATGTTTTCAATAAGAATTCTTGCTTCTTTCAGGACCTCATGTGGTGAAAGGAGCCTGAATCTTCCCTTTTTTATCTGATGAAGAAGAAGTGTATTTACCTTTGGAACAAGTGTCCTGAGTCTTACAAAATCCGGCTTTATCTGATTTATTGCACTTGCACTGTCAATGGCATGTCTTTCTGAAAGCTCTGGTCCACCAAGACCAAGTATAACGTATTCGCTCAGTTCTATTCCTGCTTCTTTTACCCATTTTCCTGCAATGATCTGCTCTTCTCTTGTTGCACCTTTTTTTACCATCTTCAGGACAGTATCATTTCCACTTTCAAGTCCAACATGAATCCTTGAAAGACCTGCTTCTTTTAGTTTTTTAAGATCACTGAGTCCTTTTCTTATAATGTATCTTGCAGAACCATATACTGTTATCCTTTCAAGATTTGGAAAAATCTTTCTTGCAAATCTGCATATATATGCAAGCTGATCTGTTGGCATAGCTATTGTATTTCCTGCAGGAAAAAATAGGGTTCTTATAATGTGTGGACCAAAATATCTTGCTGCATAAACCATATCTTCACATATCTCTTTTACTGGTCTTACCTTATAAGGAGGACCTTTTTTGTATGCTGTGCAGAATGTGCACTTATTCCAAGGACAGCCTACTGTTGCCTGAATAAGAAGACTGTCAGCCTCACTTGGAGGTCTGTATATAGGTCCTTCGTATCGCATTTTTTTATTTTACAAAAGAAGAAATTCTTTTAACAAGATCTATCATAAAGTTTCTGTCTATCTTCTGAGAAGGATCACCACAGAAGACTATCCTTCCTTTCTGAATTACATACATCTTTTTTGCAAGAAGAAAGGCTTCTATAGGATCGTGTGTAACATGAAGAATAGCTATTCCATATTCTTCATTTATCTTTTTCAGAAAATCCATAAGCTCAAGCTTTATGTGAAAGTCAAGAAAACTTAAAGGTTCATCTAAAAGAAGGAGTTTTGGTCTTGCACATATTGCTCTTGCAAGAGCTACTCTCCTTGCTTCACCACCAGAAAGACATTCCGGCATTCTTTTAAGAAGATCTCCTATCTTAAGTGTAGCTATAACTCTATCTAAGAGATCCTTATCTACTGGTCTTTTATTTGCATGAAACGGAAAGACAATGTTTTCAAAAACGTTCATATGAGGAAAAAGGAAGTTTTTTTGAGGAAGATACACGATATTTCTCTTTTCAGGTGGAAGTTTTGATATATCCACTCCATCCATTATTATTCTCTGACATAAAGATGATTCAATCCCTGCAATTATCTTTAATGTCATGCTCTTTCCAGAACCACTTGGTCCAAGCATTATAGTATACTCGGCTTTGTTAATTTCTATAAAAAGATTTAATACAAAATTAAGCAACTTCTTTTTTATTTTTGCTTTAAAAAACATTAAGCATATTCAGTTAATTCCCTTCTTATAGCATCTATTCTCTTGTTTGTTTCATCCATCCTTTCTCTTACAGCATCTATCCTTTTGTTCAATTCATCTATCCTTTCCTTTATCTCCTGATTGAGGAAGTATCAATTCTTTCAATACTGCTACAAAGTTTTTTACTATCTTTCTATAAATATCATCAAACTGAACATAAGAAGACTCAAAATGATAACAAAGACAGTAATGGGAATAGCAGCATTTAGACCAAAGTTTTCAAATCTTTCATAGATCAATACAGGGATGCTTTTTGGATAATAGGCAATAATAAGAATTGCTCCCATCTCACTTAATGCCCTTGCAAAGGAAAGGATAAATCCACGAGCTATATAGAGTGAGATAAGCGGAAAGGTGATTTTTAAGAATGTATAAAAAGGGCTTGCACCAAGTGTCCTTGCTGTCCATTCAAGTTCTGGATCAACTGCCTTAAATCCCATGATACAGGAAGAGATGATATAAGATATGCTTACAAAGCACATGGCTATTATGATGCCATATATTGTATCTGTGACAGATATACCTATTTTTGAAAAAAAACACAAAAGCATTATTCCTACTGCTACATGAGGTATAACTATTGGAAGAAAGGTTATACTTTCTAAGAGTGATTTTCCATAAAAATTCTTTCTTGCAATAAGAAATCCCAAAGGCATGCCTATAAGGATACCTATCAGAGAGGAAAAAAAAGCACTTATAAGGGATATCTTCATTGCTGACCAGAATTCTTCGTCTTTTAGGACATTCAATAAGGAATTCAGATCAACACTAAAAAGAAGGTAAAAGACAGGAATCAGGATAAAGCTTATGCATATAACAGACAAGGTTATGATAAAAAGCCTATTCATCTGCCTTTATTAGCTTTGGAGGATAAATGGGTGTCTGGTAAGAGTTCTTAAGGATATCAGCACCTTTTTTTCCTGTCACAAACCTTTCAAATAGCTTTGCTTCTTTATGATGAACTGAGTTTTTTAAAACAGCTATTCCATAAACAATAGGTCTTCCTTTTATCAATTTTCCATTTCCCAATATCACAGCCACCTTGGAATAATAAGACTTATGTTTCAGGTGTCCTAAGTTTACCTCAGGAGGAAGCCTTAAAAATTTTAAACCATGCTGTTTTGCAACACTTAAGTATTCTATTGCATAATCTATCTCTCTGCTTTCAAGAAGTCCTAAAAGCTCAACAGACTTTGGACGAATAAATATCTTTTTTCCTTTTGGAGTAAATGAATCTGGAATTTTGGCAATAAGAAGGTCATCTCTTCTGAAAAACTCAAATGGAAGATATCCTTTAAGTAGCATCTTGGCTATAGGTCTTTTATAATACATTTCTGAAAGAAGTATACACATTAAAGCCCTATAACCACATGGATCAAGATTTGGATTTGAAAAGCCCCATTTTACACCATCCTTCATAAGTATTTCATACCAGTTTTTTTCATTTATCATTTCAGAATATCTGGAATTTTTTGTATAACAGAGCACCAATTCATTTCTTGCAAAAAGCCTGACATAATCAGCATATCTTGGAAACATCATTGAAGGGATAAGTGAATAATCTGCAACAGCAATCACATCACAACTTTTGTGTATCTCAATGACCTTTCTTATTGCCATAACACTTCCACTTGACTCCCTTCTTACATCTATCCATGGATATCTCTTTTCAAATTCTTCCTCAATCTTCTTAAATGGAACAGAAAGGCTTCCTGCATGAAACACCTTTAATACAATACCTTCTGCACAGGAACTATAAAAAAGAGTGAATATAAGAAAAATTCTAATCTCTTGGAAAAAGTATCCTGCCAGAGTTTTCAATGTTATATCCATCAAATCTCTGAACTATTCTTTTAAACTCCTTATCCTGGAGTATTCCAAGGAGACGCTGAATGTTTTTTTCAAAGAAAAAAGGCTTTGGTATCAGAAGATCGTATCTTTCCCATCTGAGAGGTATAAAATCAAGTCCTAACATAGAAGCAACAGCTCTTATTCCTATTCCTGCATCTGCTCTTCCAGAAAGAACCTCAAGTGCTACTTCCATATGAGAAGAAAATTCGTTTTCATATCCTTTAAGCTCATGAGGATCAATTCCTGCTTTTTTTAATTCATGATCCAAAAGAAGTCTTGTCCCTGTTCCTTTTGCCCTGTTTGCAATAGTTGCTCCTTTTTCTACAAGAGAAGGTATGTCTTTTATTCCTTTAGGATTTCCTTTTTGCACAATTATTCCCTGCTCCCTGAAGCAGAAATTTATAACTGCTGGAACTTCATGTTCTTCAAAGTATTCTTTAAGATAATCAAAGTTATATTCTTTCTCATCTTCATGTATAAGATGAGCTGTAGCAATATGACATAGTCCTTTTTTCAGTGCTCTGATTCCAAACATACTTCCAGAAGGGCTATAGACAACAGGATGTTCAGGATAATTTTTGTTGTAAAAAGAGATTACTGCTTCTAAAAGAGGATCATGACTTCCTATGATTATTATCATTGAAGAAAGGATTCCTTGTGAAGGAAGAGGTCTGTTTATCACATGATTTTCTATCCATATATCAACGAGATGTTTTGGAAATAGCCATTTTCCTGTAATTTTGCATGCAGGAAGCCCTTTTTCATTTATAAGCTGATATACCATCTTCTCATTTATATCCAGAAGCTCTGCAAGCTCTTTTGTCGTAAGGTATTTTTTCTCCATATCTGTTCTTTTTTGTCCTTATAGTAAATCAGAAAGAAAATTTCAACAAAAAATCACTTATAAAAGAAAAACATTTCTCTTGACTTTTAAAGCTTTTTGATTAAAAATTTAAGTGAAATTGGGGGATCGTCCAACTGGCAGGACGACGGGCTCTGGACCCGTAGATGGAGGTTCGAGTCCTCCTCCCCCAGTTTTAAATGGTCCCATCGTCTAGCGGTTAGGATACCGGCCTCTCACGCCGGCGGCATGGGTTCGAATCCCATTGGGACCG
>CAZEOQ010000028.1:0-15081 GCA_964513995.1 uncultured Desulfobacterales bacterium
AGTCTTTGGGGAGATGGAGAGCTTTCTGCAGCATTTGAAGTAAATCCAAAATGGTATTTTGGAGTAGAGGTAAGGCAGCAAAATGACAGCTTTGATCATATTCCTGGTCTTCCTGGATTTACAATGAAGGAAAATGCATTCTGGGATGTATTTATTGCAGGATTTACAAGAAGTATCTCTTTTGCTATTGCATTTTGCAGATTTGGGAATGTTGTAAATTAAGTATGACTTTTAGGAGAAGAGAGATGGGAATTGTTGAAGAATTTTGTAAAAGATTCTGTATAAAGGATTCAGAGAAATTTTTGGAGCTTTTCAGTGATGATGCACTTTATGTAGACTCACTTTATGGAAAATACACAGGAAAGGATCAGATAAAGGCATTTCATGAAAGATGCCACAAAGAGGCAAAAAACTACAAGTTCATCCCAAAAAATATAATTTTTTCTGAAGAAAAGGCAGCATTTGAATGGGAAATAAGTTTTGAGCTTCTTACTCCTTTTGGAAAAGGAAAAAAAGTAAAGGCAGAAGGAGCAAGTTTTATGGAAATAGAAGATGGGAAAATCAAGGCTTATAGAGAATACAGCGACAGCATATTTATACTTCTTTCAGGAAATGTCCCTGAGGAGAAGATAATAAAGTTTTATAGAAAAAAATATCGGTCTGTCTTGCATCAAACTGCCTTGAACCACTTGGATGGGAAGCAAGGTCTGTAAATAGCAATCCTGCATCTGATAGAGCTTCTGGATATGATCCATATAAAAGGAGCAAGACAGAATAATCTTAAAAGAATAACACTTTCTATTCCTACTGGAAATATCATTGCAATTACTGGTGTAAGTGGATCAGGAAAATCATCTTTTGCAATTGATACACTTTATGCAGAAGGTCAAAGGAGATACATAGAGACATTTTCTCCATATACAAGGCAGTTTCTTGAAAGGATAAGCAGACCAGATGTAGAAAGAATTGAAAACATTCCTCCTTCTGTTGCAATAGGAAGGAAGTTTCCAGCAAAGACAGGAAGATCTACTGTTGCAACAGCATCAGGAATTTCAGATTATCTTAAGCTTCTTTTTCCAAGAATATCAGAACTTCATTGTGAAAGATGTGGAAGGAAAGTAGAAAAAGAGAGTGCTTT
Organism: uncultured Desulfobacterales bacterium; assembly: GCA_964513995.1. Lineage (GTDB taxonomy): Bacteria > Desulfobacterota > DSM-4660 > Desulfatiglandales > JALVZP01 > CAZEOQ01. The sequence goes on from CAZEOQ010000028.1 coordinate 1,139, forward strand.
TTCTGTATGGGAAAAGATAAAGAAGTATGAAGGAAAAAGAGCTATTATATGCTTTTCTGCTTTCTTAGATGAAAAAAAGAAAAAAGAGCTTATATCAAAAGGGTTTACAAGAGCATATATGGATGGAGAAACAGCAGATATTGAAAGACTTCACGGAGAAGCATACATCGTTGTTGACAGACTCAGGATATCATCAGAGAAAAAGGAAAGGATAATAGATTCAGTTGAGCAGGCATTTAGATTTGGTGATACTGTCTGTCTGTTCATAGAAGATAAGAAGCTTCTTTTTAGCAAAATCCTCCTTTGTCCTTATTGTAAGATAAAATACAGAAATCCTTTTCCAGCACTTTTTTCATTCAACAATCCTGTTGGTGCATGCAAAAGATGCAATGGATTTGGAAGGATAATAGACATAGACCTTGGTCTTGTAATAGATGAGGATTTGTCAATAAAGGATGGTGCAATAAGGATATGGAGAGGAAAGGAGGAGTTTTTTGATCTTCTTTATTTTTGCAAAGAGAAAGGAATACCTGTAGATGTTCCTTTCAGGAAACTAGATGAAGAGCATAGAAGACTTATCATAGATGGAACTGATGGATTTTATGGAATAAGAGGATATTTCAGATGGCTTGAGAAAAAAAGATATAAGCTTCATGTAAGGGTATATCTTTCAAGATACAGGGACTATGTCCTGTGTCCTGAATGTGGTGGAAAAAGATTTACCAAAGAGGCTCTTCTTTATAAGATAAATGGTTTAAGTATTGCAGACATATATGGTCTCAGTATTGATGAGGCAAAGGAGTTTTTTGATTCAATAAAGGTCTCAGAAAAAGCATCTCTTCTTATACTTAATGAAATAAGACAAAGACTCAGCTATCTTCAGAAAGTAGGACTTGGTTATCTTACACTTGAAAGACAGTCAAAGACACTTTCAGCAGGAGAGCTTCAGAGACTTTCACTTACAAGTGCACTTTCATCATCCCTTGTTGATTCACTCTACATAATTGACGAACCTTCCTTTGGTCTTCATCCAAGAGATACAGAAAGGCTTATAGAAACAATAAGAAGGATAAGGGATATGGGAAATACTGTCATTGTAATAGAGCATGATCCACAGATCATAAAAAGCTCTGATCTTATACTTGATCTTGGTCCAGGGGCAGGAGAAAATGGAGGAAGGATTGTATATTTTGGTCCTTTTGATGGTATAAAAGAAGGTCTTACTGCAGATTATCTTAAAGGAAAAAAAAGTATTCCTGTTCCAGAAAAAAGAAGAAAGCCAAAGGATTTTCTTTATATAAGAGGAGCAGGTGAGCATAATCTAAAGGACATAAATGTAAGGATTCCCCTTCATCTTTTTGTATGTATTACAGGAGTAAGTGGATCAGGAAAATCAACACTTGCAGAAGAGATAATATATAAGGGGATAAAGTGGATAAAGGGAGAAAAGGTTGGAAAACCAGGAAGATTTAAGGAGATAATAGGAGCAGAAAAAATCTCTGATGTGATCCTTGTTGATCAGAGTCCTATTGGAAAGACACCAAGAGGAAACATACTTACATATACAAAGGCAATGGATACGATAAGGAAGATATTTTCAGAGACAGATTCTGCAAAAAAGAAAGGACTTTCTCCATCATATTTCTCATTCAATGTTCCTGGAGGAAGATGTGAGACATGTAAGGGAGAAGGATTTGAAAGGATAGAGATGCAATTTCTTCCAGACATATTTGTAAGATGTCCTGACTGTAAGGGAAAAAGATACAAGGATGAGGTTCTTGAGATAAGATATAAGGGAAAGAGTATAGTTGATGTGTTTGATATGACAGTAGATGATGCAATAAGGTTTTTCAGTGATAATCAGGATGTCATAAAAAGGCTTTCTCCTCTTTCAGAAATAGGTCTTGGATATTTAAGACTTGGTCAGCCAATAAACACACTTTCTGGAGGAGAAGCACAGAGACTTAAGCTTTCAAGATTTCTTTCTGAAGCAAAAAAGGATGTCCTTCTTATAGTTGATGAACCAACAGAAGGTCTTCATCCTGATGATATAAAAAAGCTTATAGATGTATTTCACAGGCTTGTTGATTCTGGAATAAGCCTTATCGTGATTGAACATAATCTTGATGTCATAAAAAATGCAGACTGGATAATAGACCTTGGTCCAGAAGGAGGAAAGTATGGAGGAGAGGTTGTAGCAGAAGGAGAACCAGAAGATATAATGAAGGTAGAAAAGTCTTATACAGGAAGATATCTGAAAAGCTATATTGAAGGAAAAAAAGAGCCTATCAGAAAAGAAAAAAAGACTTTACCTCCTTTTATCTTCATAAAAGGTGCAAGGGAGAATAACCTGAAGAATATAGATCTTGCTATTCCAAGAAAAAAGCTTGTTGTTATAACAGGTGTAAGTGGATCTGGAAAGTCATCTCTTGTATATGATGTGATATTTTCTGAAGGACAGAGGAGATATCTTGAATGTCTTTCTCCATACATAAGGCAATACATAAAGAAGGTTGAAAGGGCAGATGTTGACTACATAACAGGAATTCCTCCAACTGTTGCAATAGAACAGAGGATAAGTCAGGAAGGAAAAAGATCTACTGTAGGAACAATTACAGAGATATATCACTTCCTTAGGCTCCTTTTTTCAAAGATAGGAAAAGCATTTTGTCCAAGGTGTGGAAAAGAGCTAAAAAGGATGAATGAGGAAGAGATAATAAGGGATGTTATAGAGAAGTATAGGGAAAAGGAGGCAATTATACTTGTTCCAAAGGTCTTAAGAAGAAAAGGGATATTCAGGGAGATATTTGAGAAGGCAAAAAAGAAAGGGATAAGGAATGCAAGGATTGACGGAAAGATCCTGGAAATAAAAGAAAACATCTTTCTTGAAAGATACAAGGAGCATACAGTTGAACTTGTTTTTGGAAAGACTCCTTGCACAAAAAAGCTTCTTTCAGAAGCAATAAATGAAGGAGATGGAACTATTATAATCCTTGATGGAAATGAAGAAAAGATATTTAGCAAAGATGGAATTTGTCCTCAGTGTAAAGAAGGATTTGGGGAGATAGATCCTCTTCTTTTTTCATTCAATACAAAACATGGTGCATGTGAGATGTGTGATGGATTTGGAGAGATTGATGGAGATGTTTGTCCAGAATGTCATGGAAGCAGACTTAACAGAAAGGCTCTTTCTGTAAAGATTCATGGATACAGCATATGGGATATGACAAGGATACCTGCAAAGGATCTTTTTAGCCTTCTTAGAAGTATTCCATTTTCTGAAAGGGAAAAAAAGATAGCAGAACCAATCCTGAAGGAGATATTTTCAAGGCTTAGCTTTATGGAAAGGCTTGGCATATCTTATCTTTCTCTTTCAAGAAGTGCAGACAGTCTTTCTGGAGGAGAAGCACAAAGGGTAAGATTTTCTGCACAGCTTGGATCAAATCTTTCAGGTGTGTGTTACATACTTGATGAGCCAACAATTGGTCTTCATCCAAGAGATACAGAAAAGCTTATAGATGCACTTAAAATGTTAAGAGATAAAGGAAACAGTGTAATTGTTGTTGAGCATGATGAGGATGTAATAAAAAGTGCGGATTATGTAATAGAGATAGGACCGGGTGCAGGAAAGGATGGAGGAAGGGTAGTTGCAAAGGGAACAGTTGAGCAGATAAAGAAAGCAAAAGATTCTGTTACTGGAAAATTCCTCTGTTGCAAACATAAGATAACATCAAGACTTAGACCATACAAAGAAAGACCAAAGCTAAAAGTAATAGGTGCATATGAGCATAATCTTAAAGGAATAGATGTTGAGTTTCCTCTGAATACTCTGATCTGTGTTACTGGTGTAAGTGGATCAGGAAAATCTTCTCTTATAAAGGATGTTCTTTATGAAGGAATGAAGCAGCTTCTTTCTGGAAAAAAAATTTCTGTAAAGTGCAGATCAATTGAAGGATGGCATCACATAAAAAGGGTTTCTCAGGTTGATCACAGACCAATAGGAAAAACACCAAGATCTATTCCTGCGTCATACATAGGGATATATGATCAGATAAGAAGGCTTTTTTCTGCTACAGAAGATGCAAAAAAGAAGGGATACACGGCTTCAAGGTTTTCATTTAACAGAGAAGAGGGAAGATGCAAGATGTGTAAAGGATTTGGTTATATAAAGGTAAGTATGAGCTTTCTTCCTGATGTATATGTAAGGTGTGAGATGTGTGAAGGAAAAAGGTTTGAAAGTGAGACATTGAGTGTAAAATACAAGGGAAAAGACATATCAGAGGTTCTTGAAATGACATTTGATGAAGCAAGAGATTTCTTTTCATCTATTCCAGAGCTAAAATCCATAATCTCTCTTGTATGTGATATTGGTCTTGGATACCTGAAGCTTGGACAGCCAAGTCATACACTTTCTGGAGGAGAAGCACAAAGAATAAAGCTTGTAAGGGAGATTGCAATAAATTCAAAAGATACACTTTATATTCTTGACGAACCAACAACAGGTCTTCATGTATCAGACATAAGAAAGCTTACTGACATCCTTCAAAGAATTGTTGATATGGGAAATACTGTTATAGTAATTGAACACAATCTTGAGCTTATAAAAGAAGCAGACTACATAATTGATCTTGGACCAGAAGAGGCAGAAAGAGGTGGACTTGTAGTAGCAAAAGGATCTCCTTATGAGATACTTGAAGCAGATACCTATACTGCAAAAGCCCTAAGGGATTATCTCAGAACATATTCCTGACCAGGCTCAAGAACAATTATCTCCACATCTGGTGCAATCTCCTTTGCAAGCTGAACAAAGCGGTCAGCACTCTGCTCAAGAACAGGGAATGTCCTGTAATGCATAGGAATTGCCTTTTTTGGCTTTAAAAGCCTGAGGCTGTGAGCTGCCTGAATTGGATCCATGACAAATACACTTCCTATGGGAATAAGAGCAAGATCAATATTGTAAATTTCTCCAAGTGTCCTCATTGATTCAAATATCCCTGTATCTCCTGCATGATATATCGTCTTTCCATCCTCAAGACGGATTATATAGCCTGTTGGAGTTCCTGTCTCTGAAGAATGAACTGCCTGTGTCATTATGATCTCTATTCCTTCTATCCTTATACATCCTCCAATGTTCATTCCGTATCCATCAGATGCAATCCTTTCTGAAGGAACTCCAAGCTTCTGAAACTTCTGTGCTGTTTCAGGACATGCAACAAGTGTTGCACCTGTTTTCTTTACTATATCTGCTGCATTTCCCGTATGATCAAAGTGATCGTGTGTTACAAGGACAATATGAGCCTCCTTTATATCATCAAGCTTTATAGGACAAAGAGGATTCCCTTCTATCCATGGATCAATAATTATTACCTTTCCCTTAGGAGATGTTATAATGAATCCTGCATGACTTATCCATCTTACTTTTGCTTCCATCTTCCCCCTCCTATTTTTTTATTACAAAAACAATCTGTCCTGGAAATATATAGCTTTTTGGTGAAAGATTATTTATTCTCAAAAAATCAGAAAGCCTCATCCCAAATTTTTTTGCAATGTCATATGGTGTATCCCCTTTTTCTACTCTATATGTTGCAAGATTTCTTTTTAAAGGAATCTTTATAATTTGCCCTACCCTAAGTCTTGGACTTTTGAGTCTGTTTAATGCGAGGATCTGCTTTGTAGTCGTTCCAAATCTCTGAGCAATATTCCACAGTGAATCCCCCTTCTTTACCTTATATCTTACAAATTCCCTGTAATACCTTTTCTTATAAGATCCTCTTCCTACTGGTATCTTCAGAATACTTCCTTCTCTTATAATTGTCTTTCTCAGCCTGTTTGCCCTCATTATAGCCCTTACAGTTGTCCGGTATCTTTTTGCAAGGATATAAAGACTTTCACCCCTTTTTACCCTGTGTCTTATATAAATAACAGGTCTCCATTGTGGAATCTCATCAATCTTTGCAAGAAGTATCTTTCCTTTTCCTTTTGGGACCTTAAGGAGATATGGTTCAGCTGGTGTGCAGTTTAGTCTCAGTTCTGGATTTAGGTCCCTCATAAGCTTATATGAGACCCCTATACTTTTTGCTATGTCCCTAAGATGCATCTGTTTGTTTACAAGAACCTTTTCCACCTCTATTGGATCATCTGGCTTTGGAAGCCTGAATCCATATTTTTCTGGATTGTTTACGATATGAAGAACTGCAAGGAATTTTGGGACATAAAATGCTGTCTCCTGTGGAAGCTTTGTATAAAGGTCCCAGAAGCTGTCAAGATAATTTATCCTCTGTGATCTTATACATCTTAATACCCTTTCCTCACCACAGTTATATGCAGCAAGTGCAGTGAGCCAGTCTCCAAATATCTGATGAAGCTCTTTTAGATAAGCTATTGCAGCATCTGTTGACTTTTCAGGATCCATCCTTTCATCTATCCATCTTGTCCTTGTAAGACCAAACTTATATCCAGTTGATGCAATAAATTGCCAGAGTCCAAGAGCGCGTGCCCTTGAAAGTGCCCTTACAGAGAATCCGCTTTCTATAAGAGGAAGCCAGGATAGTTCTTCTGGAAGACCTGCCTCTTTTAGTTTCCTTAAGATCATTGGTCTGTATCTTCCAGAACGCTTGTATGCCTGTATGAAGAATCTTCTTTCAGTTGTCTGAAAAATCCTTATTGCCTTTCTTACATACTCATTCATCACAAGAGGTATCTCTTTTCCATTTCCTACTGCTGCCGTAAACTTTGAACTGTATATCTCTACAATCCTTCTTGCAATAGTTATCCTTATGTCATCCTTTTGCTGTATCACATCAGGATCATCTGAGTCTATTCTGAGTATAAGAGAATAAGCCCTGTCAAGTGTATCAAGTGCTTCTTCTATCTCTCCTCTGTTCCAGAGATCATTTGCCTTTTGACAAAGTTCAAGAGCCATATCAAGAAGCTTCTGATCTGAAATCTTTTCTCTTTTTTCTTCCCTTTTCTGAATCTTTATCTCTTTTCTTTCTGGAATACAATCTTTCAGCTGTTTTGTCGTCCCACAGCTTATAAGGAGAAGAGCAAGAAGGAAGTTCAGTAAATTCTTCATATCTTTTTCTTTTTTTTGTGGAAATCATAGAGAAAAATTATCTCCTTAGTCAAGGAATAAAAGAAAAACTTGACAAAGACAGAAGACTTAATTTATTTTAATCAGAAAATGTTTCAGAAAGGAGGTTAAAGCTTCAGATCTGATAGCATTATGTAAAAAAATCCGTTATCAGGATTTCTGATAACGGATTTTTTTTTTAGGAGATCTGAGATGAGAAACCTGATCATATATGACACGACACTCAGAGATGGAACACAGGGAGAGTATGTAAGTCTTTCTGCAGAGGATAAGCTAAGGATTGCAAGGAAACTTGATGAATTTGGGATTCATTATATAGAAGGTGGATGGCCTGGATCAAATCCAAAGGATGCACGATTTTTTGAGATGGCAAAACTTGCAACATTCAAAAATTCTAAACTCACAGCATTTGGAAGCACAAGAAAGGGGAATATAAAGGTAGAGGATGATGAAAACATAAAGGCACTTTTAAGTGCTTCTGTAAAAAGTGTAACGGTATTTGGAAAAAGCTGGGATCTTCATGCAACAGAAATACTTGGAGTAAGTCTTGAAGAAAACCTGAAGATGATAGAAGAAACTGTAGGATATCTGAAACAGAATGGAAAAGAGGTAATATATGATGCAGAACACTTCTTTGATGGATACAAAAGGAATCCATCCTATGCAATGAAGACAATAGAAGCAGCAATAAGAGCTGGTGCAGACTGGATCGTATTCTGTGATACGAATGGTGGAAGTATGCCAAAGGAGATAGAAGAGATACTGAAAGAGGTGATTCCAAAACTAAATGTCCCTACAGGAATACATGCACACAATGACTGTGGGCTTGCTGTAGCAAATTCTATTGTTGCTGTTGAATGTGGAGTTGATATGGTTCAGGGGACAATAAATGGATATGGGGAAAGATGTGGAAATGCTGACCTCATTACACTTATAGGAAACCTACAGCTAAAGATGGGATACAGATGCATCCCTGATGAAAATATGAAGCATCTTACAGAACTTTCTCGCTTTGTAAGTGAGATTGCAAATATTCCACCATCTCCACAAAGACCATATGTAGGAAAGAGTGCATTTGCACATAAGGCAGGAGTTCATGTAAGTGCAATAATAAAGAATCCATCAGCATATGAGCACATAGATCCTGAGGCTGTTGGAAACAGAAGAAGGGTCCTTGTCTCTGATCTTTCTGGAAAGAGCAATATAGAATACAAGGCAAAGGAGCTTGGAATAGAACTTAAGGATCAGGATGAAAGCAGAAAGATCGTGTCTGTAATAAAGAAGCTTGAGGATCAGGGATATTATTTTGAGGCAGCAGAAGGATCACTTTTTGTCCTTATAAAAAAACTTACTGGTCAGATGAAAGAACCATTTTCACTTAAGGCACTGAGAGTAAACATAGAAAAAAATGGAAATTCTTCATCCACATCCCATGCAACAATAAAGATAACAGTAGGAGATGAGGAAGAGATAACAGCAGCAGAAGGTGATGGTCCTGTAAATGCACTTGATAATGCATTGAGAAAGGCACTTTCAAGATTCTTTCCAAATATAAACAGCATGAAGCTTGTTGACTTTAAGGTAAGAGTAATAGATGGATCTGAAGGGACAGCAGCAAAGGTAAGGGTTCAGATAGAATCACGCGATGAGGATGAGATATGGACGACAATAGGAGTTTCAGAAAATATTATAGAAGCAAGCTGGCAAGCACTTGTAGACAGCATCATATATAAGCTTATAAAAGACAGTGAGAGGAGAAAAGATGGAAAGGGTAATCATATTTGATACTACCTTGAGAGATGGAGAGCAGTCTCCTGGTGCAAGTATGAATGAAGCAGAGAAGCTAAGAATTGCACTTCAGCTTGAAAAGCTTGGTGTAGATGTCATAGAGGCAGGATTTCCTGCAGCATCTTCTGGAGAGCTTGAAGCAGTTCGTCTCATTTCAGGAAAGATAAGAAAGGCTCAGGTAGCTGCACTTGCAAGGGCATCAAAAGAGGATATTGACAAGGCATGGGCAGCAATAAAGGATGCAGCAAATCCAAGGATACATACATTTATTGCAACATCTGACATCCATCTTGAGTATAAACTTAAGATGACAAAAGAAGAGGTGATAAAAAGGGCTGTTGAGGCAGTAAAGTATGCAAAAAGATTTACAGATAATGTTGAGTTTTCAGCAGAGGATGGGACAAGAACTGACAGAGACTTCCTATGCAAGGTATTTGAGGCAGTAATAGATGCAGGAGCAACAACAGTAAATCTTCCAGACACAGTAGGATACATACTTCCTGATGAATACTACGAGCTCATAAAATATGTAAGAGAGCATACACCAAACATCCACAAAGCAGTCTTAAGTGTTCACTGTCATAATGATCTTGGACTTGCAACAGCAAATACAATTGCAGGACTTAGGGCAGGTGCTCGTCAGGCAGAGGTAACGATAAATGGAATAGGAGAAAGGGCAGGAAACACAGCACTTGAAGAAGTTGTTATGTGTCTTTATACGCACAGAGAAAAGCTTGGACTTACGACAGGAATAAACACGCAGTATATATATCCAACAAGCAGGCTCGTGAGCATGATTACAGGGATTGTTGTTCAGCCAAATAAGGCTATTGTTGGAGCAAATGCATTTGCACATGAAGCAGGGATACATCAGGATGGTGTCCTGAAACACAAACTCACATATGAGATAATGGAACCTGAAAAGATAGGGCTTGACAGAAGCAAGATTGTTCTTGGAAAGCATTCTGGAAGACATGCCTTCAAAAAGAAGCTTCAGGATATGGGATATGATCTTACAGAAGAAGAAGTAAACAGGGTATTTGAAAAGTTCAAAGAGCTTGCAGACAAAAAGAAAGAGGTTCAGGATGAGGACATAGAGGCTATTGTTGCAGAAGAAGTCCTGAGAGCTCCTGATATATACAGACTTGAATATCTGAATGTTGTAAGTGGAACAAATACAGTTCCTACTGCTACTGTAAAGCTGAGGATAAGGGACAGGATTGTTCAGGGTGCAGGATTTGGTGTAGGACCAATAGATGCAACATATAATGTAATTGCAAGTCTTACTGGAACAAAATCAAAGCTTCTGAGGTTTTCTGTAAATTCAATTACAGGTGGAATGGATGCACAGGGAGAAGTTACTGTAAGACTTGAAGAGGATGGGATTGTTGCACTTGGAAAAGGAGCTGATCAGGACATAATTGTTGCAAGTGCAAAGGCATATCTTGATGGTCTTAACAGACTTGAATACATGAAGGAAAATCCAAGGAAAAGTCCATGACAGGAATGACAATTACAGAAAAGATACTTGCCATTCATTCAGGAAGGGAATATGTAAAGCCAGGTGAGATAATTGAGGCAAAAGTAGATCTTGCATTTGCAAATGACATAACTGCTCCTTTTGCAATAAAGGTATTTGAAGAGCTTGGTGCAAAGGATGTATTTGACAGAAATCGCATAGTCTTTGTCCCTGATCATTTCGTTCCAAATAAGGACATAGATTCTGCAAATCAGGTAAAGCTTATAAGGGATTTTGCAAAGAGGTATTCTATAAGATTTTTTGAGCTTGGTGAGGCAGGAATAGAACATGTTCTTCTTCCTGAAGAAGGGCTTATATGTCCAGGAGATCTTGTAATTGGTGCAGACAGCCACACATGCACATATGGTGCTCTTTCTGCATTTTCTACAGGGGTTGGAAGCACAGATCTTGGAGTCATTATGGCAACAGGAAAGATATGGCTAAGGGTTCCTTCTTCAATAAAGGTGATATTCAGAGGGAAGCTTAGAAGATGGGTATCAGGAAAGGATCTTATACTTTATCTTCTAAGAAAGATATCTGTTCAGGGTGCGGTATATAAGGCAATAGAGTTTTCTGGAGAAACAGTTAAAGAACTTTCTATTTCTGACAGGTTCACAATGGCAAATATGTCTGTTGAGCTTGGTGCAAAGAATGGGATATTTGAGCCAGATGAAAAGCTCAGACAATATGTAAAAGAAAGGTGTAAAAGGGAAGGAGTTTATCTTTACAGTGATCCTGATGCAGAATATGAGAAGATAATAGAGATAGATGTAGATGAAATAGAACCACAGATTGCATGTCCTCATTCACCAGACAATGTCCGTGGAATAAGTGAGATAGGTGAAGTAAGAATTGATCAGGTATTTATTGGATCATGCACGAATGGAAGGATTGAGGATCTAAGGATTGCTGCAAGTATACTTAAAGGAAAAAAGGTAGCAAAAGGTGTAAGACTCATAATTATTCCATCAACTCCAAGGATATTCAGACAGGCACTGGAAGAAGGTCTTATAAGCATATTTCTTGATGCAGGAGGAACAGTTGGACCACCATGCTGTGGACCATGTCTTGGAGGACATATGGGAGTTCTTGCAAAAGGAGAGGTTGCTATTTCTACTACAAACAGAAACTTTAAAGGAAGGATGGGAGATCCAGAAAGCAAAATCTATCTTTCAAATCCTGCAGTTGCTGCAGCATCTGCAATTGCAGGAAAGATAGTCTCTCCAGAGGAGGTTTTATGATAGAAGGAAGGGCATGGAAGTTTGGAGACAACATAGATACTGATCTTATAATCCCTGCAAGATTTCTGAACAGGACAGACAAGGATGAGCTTGCAAAGGGATGTTTTTGTGATCTCAGACCGTCATTTTCAAAACAGGTAAAAAAAGGTGATATAATAGTTGCTGGAGAAAATTTTGGATGTGGTTCATCAAGAGAACATGCACCAGTTTCTATAAAGGCAACAGGAATAAGTCTTATTATTGCAAAAAGCTTTGCAAGGATATTTTACAGAAATGCCTTTAATATTGGTCTTCCACTTTTAGAATGCAGGGAAGCAGCAGATGATGTAGATGAAGGAGACATCTTAAGGGTTGATCTTAGAAGAGGAGAGATAAGAAATCTTACAAAAGGAAAAAACTACTTTGCAATTCCTATTCCAGATTTTATGATGGAAATAATAGAAGCAGGTGGTCTTCTGAATTATGTAAAAAAGAAAGGAGGTGCAAGCTATTAAGCTTACAGGTGCACAGATACTTTTTAAGGTCCTTGAAGAAGAAGGAGTGGATGTTATATTTGGATATCCTGGTGGGGCTGTTCTTGACATATATGATGAGCTTTCAAGGACAAACATAAGACATATACTCGTAAGGCATGAGCAGGCAGCAGTCCATGCAGCAGATGGATATGCAAGGGTATCTGGAAAGGTAGGTGTATGTATTGTTACATCAGGTCCTGGTGCAACAAATACAGTGACAGGTATTGCAACAGCATATATGGACTCAATCCCTATTGTTGTATTTACAGGACAGGTCCCAAGAGCACTTATCGGAAATGACGCATTTCAGGAAGTTGACATAGTAGGGATTACTCGCTCCTGCACAAAACACAATTATCTCGTTATGGATGTAAATGATCTTGCAAGGATCGTAAAAGAAGCATTCTATATTGCAAGGACAGGAAGACCAGGACCTGTCCTCGTAGACATCCCAAAAGACATTCAGCAGGCAAAGACAACGTATACTCCTATAAAAGAAGTAAAGCTTCGTTCATACAGACCTGTATATAAACCAAATGTAAAACAGCTTGAGCGTGCTGTAGCACTTATAAAAAAGTCAGAAAGACCACTTATTCTTGCAGGAGGAGGAGTTGTTTCATCAAGGGCATCAGATGAGCTAAGAAGTTTTGCAGAAAAGATCCTTTCTCCTGTTACAACAACACTTATGGGACTTGGGACATTTCCTCCAGATTCTCCACTTTGGCTTGGAATGGTTGGTATGCACGGGACATATGCAGCAAATATGGCAACTGCAGAATGTGATCTTCTTATAGGAATTGGTGTAAGGTTTGATGACAGAGTTACTGGAAAACTTGACACATTTGCACCAAAGGCAAAGATAATCCACATAGACATAGATCCTACTTCTATAAGAAAGAATGTTCCTGTAAATGTTCCAGTTGTTGGAGACTGCAAGATAACACTTTCTATGCTCAACAAGCTTCTTGATGAAGAAGATCTTGGAGATCTTGAAAAGAAAAGAAAGGATTGGATAAATCAGATTGAGAGATGGAAAAAGGAAAAGCCACTTACATATGATAAGAAAGGAAACAGCATAAAACCACAATATGTCATAGAAACACTTTATGAGCTTACAAAAGGAAATGCAATAATTGCAACAGAGGTAGGACAGAATCAGATGTGGACAGCACAGTTTTATAAGTTCCACAAACCAAATCATTTTATAACATCAGGTGGTCTTGGATGTATGGGATATGGATTTCCTGCAGCAATTGGAGCAAAAGTTGCAAAGCCAGATGAGACAGTCATAGACATTGCTGGAGATGGAAGCATACAGATGAACATACAGGAGCTTGCAACAGCTGTTCAGCACAAAATCCCTGTAAAGGTGATAATTCTAAACAACAGCTATCTTGGAATGGTAAGACAGTGGCAGGAGCTATTTTATGGAAAAAGATATACACAGACACATCTTACAGCACCTGATTTTGTAAAGCTTGCAGATGCATATGGTGCTTTGGGAATAAGGGTAGAAAGGAAGGAGGATGTAAGACCAGCACTTGAAAAGGCACTTTCTGTTGATAAGCCAGTATTTGTGGATGTAAAGATAGAGCCAGAAGAAAAGGTATCTCCTATGGTTCCAGCAGGTGCATCACTTACAGAGATGATACTTGTATAGGACCTTCTCAAACCATGAGTTTTCATGAGTCTTTATGAGTTTTCATGATGAAAACTCATAGTTTGGGTGGGTCTGAGGTGGAGGTAGTCCCGATGAGGGATAAGCTGAACCTGCCGAACAGGAAGGC
>CAZEOQ010000029.1:0-15034 GCA_964513995.1 uncultured Desulfobacterales bacterium
AAGGTCCTGAGGATAAAACGGGAGTCCCTGGACTGCAAGTGCAGTTCAGGGACTCCTTTTTTTGGAATGGAAGATATGCTTGAGCTGAGCTTCCCTTTAAAGACCTATTTGCTGGCAACACTCATGTATACTCTCTCCTTTATCACAAGCTTCTTTAAGAAAAGGCTTTCGTATCTTTTGCTTTTTTCAGGATCTTTTGTAAATCTTATTTCTGAAATTTCAGGCAGGTTAATCACATGGCCTTATTGCAATATGTTTTCAGAGCCATACTTTCTTCCTTTATTCTTCTCTGCTTCCACCCTGATTATCCCTTCTTTGAGAAAGGAGATAAAAAGTTCAACCTTTCTCGTATTTGTATCTTCTCTGATTCCCGTATTTTTCTCAGAAGGCTATTATCCTCCTTTTACAGCTATGTCAAAAAGCATATTCTCTCACCTATTTCACCTATCCCTTTTTATTGGACACGGATTTCTGTTTATTTCTGCTTATTTTGCTCTTCTTTGTCTTTTCAACAGAGATTACAGAGAACTCGTTTACAGATATACTGCAATAGGATTTTTTATCCTTTGCATAACAGCAATATTTGGAATGATGTGGAGCTATGTTGGAAGATGCGATGTAATATCCTGGAATCACTATTTCTTCCATTCTGTTGGAATCTGGTTTTATTACATATCTCTGTTTCATCTTTATACAAGAGAAAGGATTTCAAAAAAAGGACTTCTTCTTTTTATAGGAGGAGCTTTTCTCGTTTTTATATTTGACTATATCCCTCAGATTGGAGAAGCACACAAGCCAGTTATTTATGAGAAGCTTTATGAGGTATTTCAGTAAGATCTGGGAAATATTAGGAAATACTAAGTTTTCAGTCTTTGTGTTTTATCTTACGAGCAGTATTGCACTTATTGGATCAATCTACATGAAAAATAATCCAAATCTGTTTTTCCCTTTAAAATACTCAAACATACATGAATGGATGACAAGCTATGGCATAAGAAATCTTTCCTATACATGGTGGATACCAGCTCTTTTTGTATTTCTCTTTATCGTGGCTATCTGTGTATTTGTCTGCTCTTTGAATCTCATTAAAGACAAGTTCCTTTTCCTTTCACACATAGGATTTTTAATCGTCCTTATTGGACTTTTTATAAGCCATACATTCAGTTCCATCTCAACTGGAAACATCCTTACAAAAGGATCAAAGATAAAGCTTCCTTCTGGAATTCTCCTGAAGTTAGAGGACATAAAGATAACATACATTCCAGAAAAGACGCTGTTTCTTGGAAAGGCAAAAGATGCCTTTGATTGTTCTGCTGTTCTTCTGATAAAGGATCATGAAAGGGTTTGTAAAAAAGAGGTAGCCTTGAACAGACCTTGCTTTTATAAAGGACTTACTATCTTCATAGAGGACTTTTATCCAAGACAGAAGATGAAAAAGGCTAATTGCTGGATAAATCTTACTTTCAGAAAGGATTATGGAATTCCAATTCTTTTTGCAGGATCTTTAATGTTTTTATCAGGGATCTTTGGGGTCTTGTTAAGATGAATGTGCTTATCTTTCTTTTGACTTTTCTGCTCATAGGCTGTGAGTCAAAGCATTCAGGTCCTTTTTCCATAAGTTATGGAAATGGATACAAGGAGATTACTGATGGAATTGGAAGAAGATTTCTCCTGATCTCTGATACTGCAAAGCAGATAAAAAATTATGAAAAAAGCAGAATAATAAAGATTCCAGTAAAAAAAGTAGTTGTTTATTCAGGATACAGTGCTGCTCTTATAAAGGAGCTTGGACATGTGGATTCTATAGTAGGTGTGGTAGTTGAGAAGGAAAACTGGCATATTCCTGAGATAAGGAAAGGGATGGAAGATGGAAGGATTGTATACTTGGGAGAGTTCACTGCAATAGATTATGAAAAGCTAAGTGCTTTAAGACCAGATGTCGTATTCAGCTGGGATGAAGGGATTATTCCAAAGCTTGAAGAAATGGGTATCCCATGTGTCATAACATCTACCAAGATTGCTCCTAACTTGAGTGAACACATAAGATTTATCCTGTTCTTGTCTGCTTTTTACGATGAGGAAGAGAGAGCAAAAAGATTTATTGAGGAGCAGTTCAGAAGGATAGAAGAGATTTCCTCTAAGCTAAAAGATGTAAATTATAAGCCAAAGGTCATATGGGGAGACATATATCCAAAGAAGGTTCTTATTGAGCCTGGAAATTCATGGGCAGCAGAAGCAGTTAGAAAGGCAGGTGCAGAGTATCTTTTCAATGATGTTCAGGGTGCAAGCTGTATGCAGATTACTGTTGAGAAATTCTTTTCAAGGGCAAAGTATGCAGACATCCTCATAACATATCGTGGGCCTGAAGAAGGTATAACTTCAAAAAAGGAATTTAAAGAATCAAGTGAGCTTTTAAAGACGATAGAGATAAGACCTATGAAAGAAGGAAGGATATACTTTACTGGATGGAGGCTCTGGGAGGAAGCAGATACAGCAGGAATAATCTATGAGCTTGCATCCATATTTCATCCAGATCTTTTTCCTTTAAAAAAACACAGCTACTTTCTTGAGATAAAATGAGGAGGATAAGCCTTTTTATACTTTCATCAATCATTTTTGTCTTTCTTCTGCTTATAAATCTTGCCTTTGGTTCTGTTCACATTCCTTTTAAAGACCTATTTCAGATCGTATTTCTGCACAGCTCTGACTCAACAGCTTCTTCAATAATATGGAACATAAGACTTCCAAGAATACTCTTTGCCTCACTTTCTGGAGCATATCTTTCTGTTGGAGGACTTCTTCTTCAGGTATTTTTCAGAAATCCAATTGTAGGACCTTATGTCCTTGGAATATCTGCTGGTGCAACACTTATGGTAGGAATTGTCATGCTTGTTGGAATAAGTATCGGTCTTTTGGGAATTCATCCATTTTACATAAGTATTTCAGCAGCATTTGGAGCACTTTGCGTAACTGCACTTCTTGTTTCTTTAAGTTCCAGGGTAAAGGATGTTGTAACACTTCTTGTTATAGGTCTTATGATGGGTTATCTCTGTTATGCTGTTACGAGCATACTCATTACATTTGCAGAAAAGGAAAAGGTAAAGGGATTTGTATTGTGGCAGATGGGAAGCTTTTCTGGTATTGTCTGGAAAGAGTTTTACATACTTCTCTTTTCAGCACTCTTTTTAAGCATCCTGCTGAGCATCATAAAAAAGCCTCTGAATGCATTCCTTTTAGGAGAAGAATATGCAAAGACAATGGGAGTAAACATAAAGCTTCTTAGAAAGCTCATAGTAATCATTTCAAGCATACTTGCTGGTCTTGTTACTGCATTTGCAGGACCTGTAGCATTTATTGGGATTGCTGTTCCTCACATGGCAAGACTTCTCTTTAAGACATCTGACAATGGAATACTTATTCCTGCTTCTGCTATTCTTGGTGCAGATGTTACTCTGATGTGTGATCTTCTTGCAAGGACGCTTATGTCTCCTGTTGAGCTTCCTATAAGCTCTATTACAGCACTTTTTGGAGCACCCGTTGTTATATTTCTTCTTCTGAAAAGAAGGGCTACGATATGAAAAGTGTGCTGAAGACAGAAGATCTTTGTGTTGGATACGGAAAAAAAGAGATAGTTTCAGGTATAAGTCAAAGGATTCTGAAAGGTCAGTTTGTAAGTATTCTTGGACCAAATGGATCTGGAAAAACAACAATTTTAAAGACCTTAGCAAAGATTATAGCTCCTATAAAGGGAAGGATTTACATAAACGGACTTTTGCTTGATAGTTTGAGTTCAAAAGAGGTTGCAAAAAACCTTTCAGCAGTCCTTACAGAAAGACCTTCTCCTGGTCTTCTTACAGGATTTGAATTTGTTTCTCTTGGAAGATATCCATATACGGACATATTTGGAAGACTGACTCAAAGGGATAAGGAAAAGATAAAAGAAGCACTTAAGCTTGTAAATGCAGAAGATCTTTCAGAAAGATATTTTGGTGAGCTGAGTGATGGAGAAAGGCAAAAGCTCATTATTGCAAGGGCTATAGCTCAGGATCCAAAGCTCATTATCTTGGATGAACCTACAATACATCTTGATCCAAAGAATAAGATAGAGGTTTTGAACATACTTTACAGGCTTTCAAAAGAAAAAGGAATCACAGTCCTCGTATCACTTCATGATGTGGATGTGGCATCAAGGATATCTGATCTCGTTATCCTTGTAAAGGATGGAAAGATCATAGACTTTGGTCCACCAGAAAAGGTCATAAATCAGGAAAAGATCTGCAAGCTTTATGATCTAAAAGATGTCCACTTTAACAGCAAGCTATACACATTTGAGCTTTTAAAAAACAATAGCAGAAAAGAAATTTTTGTCATTGCAGGAGCAGGGACAGGAACACCAATATACAGGATGCTTTTAAGACACGGATTTGGGATTATAACAGGTATCATTCATGAAAATGACATTGATTTTCATGTGGCAAGTTCAATGAGATTAGAAGTAATCTCTGAAAAAGCATTTCAAGAAATAGGTAAAAATACATTAAAAAAAGCATTTTCCTTTATTGATCATGCAAAAGCCGTAATTGATTCAGGCTTTCCTTTAGGTTCACTTAATAGAGAAAATGTGGAGCTTATTCATTATGCAATAAAAAAAGAAAAGCAGGTTTATACATTGAGAAAAAGGGAGGAGGCTTATGAACTATACAGGGATCTCAGCAAAAAGCTCATTTACCTGAATGATTTTTATTCCTTCTTAGAAAGGGCATAAAAAAAAAGCAGGGTGGGGGAGGCACCCTGCAGAGGAGAAAAGCAGCCGGGAGGAGGCATAAGGAGGGGACTGCTTTATTATATAACAGCAGATCTTCTGGCTGTAAAGAAATCAAAGGGAGGTTTAATATGAGAAGTCTGAGTTTAAGAGCAATGATATCGTTATTATCCTTGGCTTTTCTTCAGGTTTGCTTGGCAGAGGAGAAGCCAATCAAGTTAAAAGAAATTGTTGTAACAGCTACAAGAAAAGAAGAACCATCTTTATCTGTCCCTGCTTTTGTTACTGTCTTAAGTCATAAAAAGCTTATAAGGACTGGAGCAAGGAATCTGATTGAGGCATTAAAGTTTAGCCCTGGAATTGTTTATCGTGCTTATGGACCTTTGGGAATAAGCCACGGTGGAATGAACAGTGAAATAAACCTGAGAGGAACAATGAGAGGCACTCTTGTTATGATAAACGGTATACCTATTACTACTCCAACCCATTACAGCTATGACCTTGATCAGATACCTATTGATATGGTGGAAAAGGTAGAGATTGTAAAAGGTGCATCCTCAACTCTTTATGGTTCTGAAGCACTTGCAGGTGTTATTAACATAATCACAAAAAAGCCTGAGAAGATGAAAAGATTTTTAAGTGTAAGCGGAGGAAATCGTGGTTATTATGATGGAAAATTTGTCTTTTCTTATAAAGGACTGGCGATCTTAGGCTCATATAAGCACTTAGGGGATCTGGGAAGGCTTTCAAGAAATTATAGAAGGAAATACATTTACGAATTCAAAGGATTTAATACATACAACTCTTATTTGACTTATCAGATCCTTGACTCACTTCGCCTAAACTACTCTTACTGTTACCAAAACGCAAGATTTAATCAAATCTATTGGAATGATTCTTCCATGCAATATGATCAGGAGAATGACAAGCACTTTTTCAATCTGATCTATGAAAAAGACTCATTAAAGATAAAGGGATTCTTCAATTATGACGACCTCAAATACAGACACATAACAGAAGGTTATACAAGCACGACAAGGAGTTCTACATCAGGAATTGATTTTCAAAATTCCTGGAAGCTTGGATCTTCAGCAAGGCTTCTTCTTGGATTTACCTATAAATACGACTGGGGTGATACTACGGAATATGGAAAACACAGAAGAAACAACATTGCTCCTTTTATTCAGATTTCCTTTGAGCCTTTTTCTCGCTTTACAGCAATCTTTGGAGCTCGTGAGCAGTGGGTAATCCAGTCAAGGGCAAAAGATCACGACAAGTTTTTGCCTCAGTTTCAGCTTCTGTATCGGATAAATCCTGATCTTTCCTTGTATGCAAACATAGGAAAGGCATTTAAGATGCCATCTTTTACTCAACTATACTATAAGCATCCATGGATGGTTGGAAATCCAAATCTGAAGCCAGAAAAGGGATGGACTTATGAAACAGGGATAAAGTTCAGAAATCCAAAATTTTCCTTTAGCATAGCCTTTTATTACATGGAATTTGACGACAAGATTGAATGGAAGTTTGATCCAAAGACACACAAGTCCTCTCCAGTAAATGTGAGTGAATTTACCAATGAAGGAGTTGAGTATGAATTAAGCTATCTTCTGAGTGACTGCCTTGAGATTTCCTTAGGAGGATACATAGGAGATCCTGAAAATGAAGACGGTAAAAAAGAAAGAGCAGGAGCAAAATTTCAGACATCTATTTCAATAGGTTATCACGGTAAAAAGATTGATGCAAACCTGCATTCCATGATTATGACAAGCAGAGAATACGGACTTCGTAATTTTTACACAATAGGACTTAACCTCAGCTATAAGTTACCAAAAGGAACATTAACCATATCAGCAGAAAATGTATTTGATAGAGAAAACATTATAAGCGGAAAGATGTCTCCAACACCTTATTATGAATACTTTGATATGCCAGCAAGTTTCAGAATTGGATATAAAATTGAATTCTAAAAGGAGGAGGAGAAGCTATGATAAAGAGATGGGCTGTTTTGGTATGCTTGATTTTAAATCTTGGAATTTTGGTCAAGGGGGGCTTTTCTGAGGAGAAGAAGCCCATAAAGCTTGAGGAGATTGTCGTAACAGCACAGAGAAGAGAAACTCCTGTTAAACACCTGTCTGATTCTATTACTGTCATAAAAGGAACTGACATAAGACTTAAGGAACAGACAGATCTTTTTTCTGTTATGAGGGATGTTCCTGGATTGTCCTTTAAAAGATGTGGTGGTCCTGGTCAGTGGACATATGTGAGGATGAGAGGAGGAAGAAATAGGCACATAAAGGTCATGATAAATGGAATGGATATTTCTGATCCATCATTTTGGGGACAGAGCTTTTCTGATTGGTGGAGTTTTATTGATACAGAAGATATAGAAAGGATTGAGATAGTAAGGGGTCCTCAAAGCTCACTTTATGGATCAGGAGCAATATCAGGAGTAATAAACATAATTCCAAAAAGGGGAAGGGGAAGACCAAAGTTTTATGTAAAGTCATATGGTGGATCTATGGACATAAGAAGGGTTTCAGCTGGTATAAAT
This sequence comes from uncultured Desulfobacterales bacterium, assembly GCA_964513995.1. Taxonomy (GTDB): domain Bacteria; phylum Desulfobacterota; class DSM-4660; order Desulfatiglandales; family JALVZP01; genus CAZEOQ01. The sequence continues at coordinate 7,317 of CAZEOQ010000029.1, forward strand.
GGAGAATTTAAAGGATTTGGATACAATGTAAGCTATGCTTATGAAAAAGGAGGAGGAGTTTTTAAGCATGATGAATTCAGAAACCATACCCTTTCTGGAAGGTTTGATTATCCTCTGACAGACTCCCTGAATCTTGATCTTACAGTAAGATATACTGATGCATGGAGAAATTTTGCTCAGTGGGACTATGGTTCATTTAGAGCATACGATGATCCACATGCTTACAGAAATGATTACATCTTCTTTTCAAACTTTAAAGCAACTCATAGAGTTACACCTTGGTGGGATTACAAGGTAGCGTTTGCTTTTACACATTACAAGAAAAATTATGATGATCAGGATGATGGACAATTAGCTCCTGGTGTTTTTGACAGCTGGTTTAAAGGAACATACAAAGGAGAAAAAGAACACTTTCTCATTCAGCACAACTTCCATATAGCAGAAATTGATACGGTTTCTGTTGGATATGAATATGAAAACGATCATGGAGAATCAGAATACATATCTTCCTGGGGACACAAGGAAGGAGATAAGACATTTCACAACAAATCCATCTTTATAAACAATCAGATACTTCTTTTTAACAGAACTCTTTCTATTACAGCAGGAGGACGCTTTGATGATCACAGCACATTTGGATGGCATGGAACATATAAGTTTGGTGTTGCTTATCTTATAGAAAAGGACTGGTTCTTTTTTAAGATAAGAGGAAACTATGCAACAGGATATAAAGCACCGAGCCTTGCACAGCTTTATGATGTAAGATATGGAAATCCTGATCTTGATCCTGAAGAGAGTGAAAGCTATGATGCAGGATTTGACTTAAGTCTTTTTCAGGATAAGATCAGATATTACTTTACTTATTTCCACAATGATTTTGATGACTTAATCAGCTTTGATTATGCTACATGGCGTTATAAGAACTTTGAATCAGCAGAAAGCTATGGAATAGAAACAGGAGCAAGCTTTTCTCCTATACCAAACCTGACTGTATCTGTAAATTATACCTATACAGAAGGAGAGGAAGGAAGATATGATGATCTTTCAATAACTCCAGAAGATGAATTAGAGGTAAACATCTCTTATTTTGCATTTCACGGAAGGTTCAGACTTAGCACTGACATATATTATGTTGGAGAAAGGCTGGCTTATGATCACACACACGAGATTGATGATTACACAAGGGTAGACATCTCTTCGTCTTATAAGATCCACAAAAACTTAGAATGCTGGTTTAAACTGCAAAACCTGTTTGATGAAGACTATGAAGAAGCTGCAGGATATCCTTCACCAGGTATCTCTGCATGGGGAGGGATAAGGATATCATTTGAGGAGATGCTATGAAAGATGTCTTAAAAGAACATCCATGCTTTAATGAAATTGCTCATTATAGATGGGCAAGGGTTCATCTTCCTGTTGCACCAAGATGTAATGTAAGCTGCAATTTTTGCGAAAGATCTCTTAACAGAACTGAGAAAAGACCAGGATGCACGGAAAAGATCCTTTCTCCTGATGAGGCTATAAAAAAAGTTGAGAAGGTTTTAAAAAGAGGTGTTCCATTAAAGGTTGTTGCAGTTGCAGGTCCTGGAGAACCTCTTTTTAATGATGAGACATTTGAGGTTATGATGGAGGTAAAAAAAAGATTTCCTCATCTTATAAGATGCATAGCAACTAATGGGACATTGCTTTTAGATAAGATGGAGCTTTTGATAAGGGCTGGGATAGATACGGTTACAGTAAGCATTTGTGCCGTGGATGCAGATGTAGGGAAAAGGATCTACGAGTATGTATGTTTTAATGGAAGGAGATACTCAGGAGAAAAAGGAGCACAGCTTCTTATAAAAAGACAGATTCAGGGAATAAAGGAATTGGTAAAAAACAAGATACCAGTAAAGGTAAATACGGTTTTTATACCAGGTATAAACTCAGATCACATAAAAGATATTGCTTCTCTTTGCAGAGATCTTGGAGTTTACATAATGAACATTATGCCACTTATTCCTGCAGGAAGATTTAGAAAACTGAAAGCTCCTTCTAAGGAGGAACTTAATCATGTAAGGGATGCTTGTTCTTCTTATATAAGACAATTCAGGCTATGTAAACAATGCAGGGCTGATTCCTGTGGAATACCAGGAGGAAGGGATGGAACTTTGGGATCAGATTGCATTTGAATATGATCCAAAAAGTCCTCTGAGAAGGATATGGACAAAAAACAGGGTATGGATAGATGTGATAAGAGATGCCTTGTATGGATGCAAGAAAGTCTTAGATGTTGGATGTGGTGCAGGATTTCCTTCTGTTTTTCTTGCAAAGTGGTTTGACATGTTTTGTCTGGATCTTTCTAAAAACATGCTTCTTCTTGCATCAAAAAGGGCAAAGGAAGAAGGTGTAAAGATAAAGTTTCTTAGAGCAGACTCATGCAGGCTTCCATTTAAAGACAGTGTATTTGATGGAGTTTATTGTAAGTTTGCTCTATGGCCCCTTAAAAGTCCAGAAGAAGCCATAAAAGAGATGATCAGAGTTTTAAAGCCAGATGGAAAGATTGCAATTGTTGAGGTGGACAGAAAAGGGAAAAAACAGTCTGTTTCTCTTAGATCAAAGATCTTTTACTCTGTTTATCTCTGGATAAAGCAAAAGATCCTTAAATATCCTGACACAAGACCCATATGGAAAAGGCTTATGAAGGAGACAGAGAAAAATCCTCGTGTTAATCTGGATATGGTATCAGGGGTTTTAAGGAAGAACAACTGTAAGATTTTAAAGATAGAGACAAGGCTAAAGCAGATGACATATACTGCTATTGGAAAAATTATGGGATCTGATCATGAGGATTATTTTTTGTGTTTAGCAAAAAAGGAGTAAGAGATGGAAAAAGAAAAGCTTCTTTCATCTGTATACACACCACTTAGCATGATTGTTCATGCAATGGCTTCTCAGCCAGCAAAAAATGCAGGAGCCCTTGTTGCAGTAAATGCAATATCTGATGCAGTTCCTATTATTCATGGACCTTTTGGGTGTGCTGCTTTAAGAAAGATAAACTCATTTTCTGTTTATTCACTTTTTCCAAGAACTCCTTGCACAAACATGAAAGACATTGATCTCGTATATGGAGCAGAAAAGAAGCTAAAAAGAGCAATCATAGAGGCATACAAAAGATATAATCCTTCTCTTATAGTCGTTATCCCTACATGTCCATCTGATATGATTGCAGATGATATAGCATCTGCAGTTGATGAAGCAAAAAAGGAAGTAAGGTGCAGGGTAGTATATTCAACAGGAGAGCTTATTAAAGGAAGACCAATAGGATATCATGATACTGTGTATTCCATCCTTGATCAGCTTCTTCCTGAAGGATTTAAGGCAGAAAAGAAAAAAGGATCTGTTAATCTCATAACATTTCCTTTTCATTCATCTGAAAACAGGATGGATGAGCTTAAAAGCCTGCTTGAAGAGATAGGAATAAAGGTAAACAGGATATTTTTTTACAGGACAAAAGTAGAAGACATATTTGAGCTTCCAAAGGCAGAACTTAACATCTCTGACTCTTCTTCTCCATGGCTTAGGCTTATGGAAAAAAGATTTGGCATCCCTTCTTATGTCGTATCCTCAGAAGAAAATAGTCCTTATGGAATAGAAGAAACGAGCAGGATTCTTCTGGATATAGCTTCTTTTTTTGGGAAAAAAGAAGCAAAAAAGAAATTAGAAAGTAAAAAAGAGGATGCAATAAGCAGGTTGGAAAAGGAAATAAAAGAGATAAAAGGGATGAGGATAGCAATTGTTGGAGGGCTTTTTTTTGGAATAGGATCACTTCTTGTAAAGGATCTTGGACTTAAGCCAGCCCTTTTGATTTACAGGACATATGGTCTTGAAAGTCATGGAATGTCAAAGGATGCAATAAAAAAGCTTATAGAAAGAGACAGGGAATTTGCTGAAAGATGTGGAATAAGTCCAGAGGTCCTTGTTAACAGAACATACAGGGAAGAGATAAAAAAGATAAAGGAGCTAAATGTTGAGTTTGTTATAGGAGCTGGATCTGACATTGCATTTTATCACAGAGAAGGAATAAAGGCTATTGATCTTCTCAGGTTTTATTCAGATCTCAAGATAGGATTCAATACACCTTTATTTCTTGCAAAAGCTATAAAAAGGGAGATACTGAAAAGAGAAAAAAGAAATCCTATTCTGTGCATGATAGAGCATGATCCATACAGGGCAGATCTTCATCCTTCATGGATAAAGGCAGAAAGGGTGTGGAGGATGGTTACAGAAGGAGCAGATGGAGGTTGTCTTTATGGATAGTCTTTTTGAGCCATTTCCTGATTCAGCTCTTGTTGGAGCTTTGTGTGCACTTACAGGAATAAAGGATGCGGTTGTAATCGTTCATGGAAAAAGCTGCTGTCATTCTGATAGCCTTCTTTTTGACCTCCTTATAGGAGATCATGATGATGTAAGGGTTTTGGGAAGTGGAATAAGGTCTCAGGATGTTCTTACTGGTGGATACAGAAAGCTTTCAATTGCAATAAGGACAGCATACAGGGAGTTTCATCCAAAGCTTATAGCTGTTCTTGTAACGAGTTTTACGAGCATGATGGCTGATGATGTTGAAGGAATCATAGAATCAGTAAAAGATGAGATTCCATCTGAAATATGCTTTTTTCAGTGTGCAGGACATATTGGAGACTTTGGCTTTGGATACAGAAGTGTCCTTGAGAAGATGGTATCATACATGAAAGAAGAGGATAAAAAAGAAGACGCGGTAAACATACTTGGAATAAAACATTATGATCCTTGCTCTTTCTGGGACATGAAGGAGATGGAAAGAATACTTTCTCATCACGGAATAAAGGTAAATTCGTTTATTACAGGATCATCTTTTGAAAGAATAAAAAGTGCTTCCAGTGCATCACTTAATCTTGTCTTATCAGATGATGCAATAAGCTGTGCTGAGCTTATGAAGGAAAGATTTGGTATTCCATACATAAGGCTATCTTATCCTTTTGGAATAGAAGGGACAGAAGATTTTTTAAAAAACACATTGGGATTTTTTGGAAAAGAACTGGATCAGAAGTTTCTGAAAAAAGAAAAGGACATGATCAAAGAAAGGATTCAGAAGATCCACAAATACCTTCAGGGGATATATGGACTTCCTGTTGCGGTTTTTGGAAAAATGGAAAGGGCTGTTTCTTTTTCAAGATTCTTATCAAAGGAGCTTGGTCTTAACCTGAGGCTTCTTTTTATAAAAGATAATAAAAAAAATATAGAAACTGATGCAGAAGAGGTGATCTTTTCAAAAGATCAAAAACTGTTAGAGGATGTTTTAAGAGAAAGGGAAAAAGAGGTTGCTGTTTGCTTTGGTTCTACACTTGAAAAAAGGATATGCAATGAGCTTGGTATTCCTCTTGTAAGATGCTTCTTCCCTGTCTTAGATGAGGTATCCATACTTGATAAGCCATTTGCAGGATTTAGAGGAGTAATAAGTATTGTTGAAAAGACAGTAAATTCAATAATAGGAGCGTGAAATGATAAGGATAGCATTTTATGGAAAAGGAGGAATAGGAAAGTCAACAATTGCATCAAACATATCAGCAGCACTTTCTCAGGAAGGCTTCAGGGTAATGATGATAGGATGTGATCCTAAGTCTGATTGTACGAGGAATCTCAGGGGAGACAGAGAAATTCCTTCTGTATCAGAGGTTCTTAAGAAAAAATATGAAAGCAAGCTTGACATAGATGAGTTTATATATGGAAAAGAGATAGATCCTGATGAGATTGTATTTGAGGGATATAATGGGATTCTTTGTGTAGAGGCAGGAGGTCCTGAGCCAGGTGTTGGATGTGCAGGAAGAGGGATTGTTATTGCCATAGAGCTTTTAAAAAGATCTGGTGCATTTGAAAGATACAGACCAGATGTCGTCATATATGATGTTCTTGGAGATATTGTATGCGGTGGTTTTGGATTGAACCTAAGGCAAGGAATGGCTGACAAAGTAGTCATCGTTACATCAGCAGACTATCTTTCCATATATGCAGCAAATAACATATGCAGGGGGATTGAAAGATATGCAAAAAGAGGAGGGACAAAGCTTTCTGGATTTATCTACAATGTAAGAGGTGGATTGGATGACATAAGTTTTGTTGAGATGTTTGCAAAAAAGGTTGGCTCAAAGATAATAGGAGCTATTCCCTTAAGCAGAAAAATAGCAGAAAGTGAGGTCTATGGACAGACAGTAATTGAAAGATATCCTGATTCTGACATAGCAGAAAGATTCAGAAAACTTGCAAAAGACATTATCCAGGATACAGATCTTACAATTCCAAGACCACTTTCTTCTAAGGAACTTTCTGATCTTGCAAAGATGATAAGAGAGGAGACGAAAAAAGGAGTTTCTGGAGGAATGTGATGAAAAGGATAAGTATTGCCATATATGGAAAAGGAGGAATAGGAAAGTCAACAATTGCATCAAATCTTTCAGCTGCATTTTCTTCCTTAGGATACAAGGTCCTTCAGATAGGTTGTGATCCAAAGGCAGATTCTACCAGAAACATAATGGGAAGAAGGATTCCTACTGTTTTGGGAAGACTCAGAGAAAAAGGTGCTTCTAAGAAATACAAAGAAGAGGACTTTCTTTTTTATGGATTCTCAAATGTTGCGTGTATTGAGGCAGGAGGTCCTGAGCCAGGTGTTGGATGTGCAGGAAGGGGGATTATAAGCATGATGGAGGTGCTTAAGGAGCTTAAGATATTTGAAAAAGACTGGGATGTCATAATATATGATGTGCTTGGAGACATTGTGTGCGGTGGTTTTTCTGTTCCAATAAGAGAAGGATTTGCAGAGGCTATATACATTGTTACATCTGGAGAGTTTATGCCTTTATATGCAGCAAACAACATCATGAAGGGAATAAAAAGATTTAGCCAGAGAGGGGGATCAAAGCTTGGAGGAATCATACACAACAGTCGCGGAGGAAATGACAGTCTGGAGATAGTAAAAGAGTTTGTAAGTCTTACAAAAACAAAGCTCATACAAAGCATTCCAAGAAGTGAGGAGATACTAAAAGCAGAGCTTGAGATGAAGACAGTAATAGAAAAGTTTCCTGATTCAGACATAGCAAAGACATTTATAGAGCTTGCAAAAAAGATCCTTGAAAACAAAGACCTTCATGTTCCAAGCCCTTTATCTGACAGGGAGATGGAAGAATTTGGGATGAAGATAACAAATATCCTGAGGGAAAAGAAATGAAGAAAATAAAAAGGCAGATTTGGGGAACAAGACTTTCTTATGCATGCAGATACAGTATTGATTGCAAGATGTTTGGAGCGTATTGCTTTATCTCTGAAATAAAAAATGCAATTCCCCTTCTTCATGGTCCAGTTGGCTGTGCATTTTTCCCAAAGCTTGTCCCACCTGATGCAATAAGGACAAAGCTTTTAAAAAACTATGATCCATCTCCATTTCCATGCACAGACCTTAATGAAAAAGACATCATATATGGTGCAGAGGAAAAGCTATACAACGCAATAATTGATGTGGATAAGTATTACAAGCCAGAGCTTATAGGAGTGATCATATCATGTCCTGCTGCAATAATAGGAGATGATGTTGAAAGTGTTGTAAAAAGGGTAAAGGATAAGATAAGTGCAGAGATAATCTATACACCATCTTCAGCAGGATTTTCTGATGATGAAAGGACTGATGATTTTAATCGTCATGCAGAAGA
>CAZEOQ010000030.1:0-4859 GCA_964513995.1 uncultured Desulfobacterales bacterium
GTCTTTTTATAACAAAGACAAAGAAGCATCTGTATCTTTTTATCCCTGTAAGCATCTTTTACTGCAAGAAGTGTCCTTATTGCATCTCTGTATCTTTCTTTAATAATAAAAGCACGAGCCTTTATTATGCTTATCCTTGGCTCGTAATTTTTTGGATTCTTTATCTTTTTTAAATGCTCAAAAGCGTCATCCACCCTTCTTGCAAACACAAGAAGAGATGCAATCTCAACTCTTGCATCATCATATCCTGGATCTTCTTCTATGGCTCTGAGAAATGAAGAATATGCCTTTCTGAATTCTTTAAGAGAAAGATATGCCTTTCCCAGGTAAAACAAGGCTTTTGGATTTTTTGGATCAAGCTGAAGTGCATTTTTAAACTCAAGAATAGCTTTTTTATACTCACCCTTTTTCATAAACTTTTTTCCATCAGATATAAACTCCTCTATCCTTTCTTCTTTACTTGCACATGCAAGGATAAGGAGAAAAATAAAGAAAAGACTAAAAGGCCTTCTTAGCAAATCCAAATACCTCCAGTATTCCTTTTTTTTGCTCCTTTTTTCTTTTTAACCTCTCTATCTCTTCTTCATACCTTCTCAGCTTTTCCTTAAGAAGAGCAATTTCTTTTTCAAGCTCAATGTTTCTTTCTCTTTCTTTTTTTAGCATCTCGTAAATTATCTCAGAAACCCTTTCTTTTCCAAAATCTTCTATAGCCTTTAGCCTCATCTCAATTGCCTCTATCCTTCCAAGAAGTTTTATGTATCCATCATTTTTCTCAGGTCTAAAAACTTCTTCTTTTTTTTCTTCCTTCTCCTCTTTTTCTTCAATTATAGAAGTAAGTAGCTCATTATCAGAAACAGCCTTTTTTACAATCTCAAAACTTACACTTTTTATTCCATCTGCATATGCATATACGAGTGCAGTATCACATATGAGGTTTATTATTCTGGGAATTCCTTTTGAAAAATCTGCTATATATCTTATTGCCTCTTTTTCAAAAAGAGGTCTTTTTTCACTGTATCCAGCAACCTTGAGCCTGTGATTTATGTAGTTTTCAACCTCGTCAGGTGGAAGTGGAGAAAGGTGAAAGTAAACTGAGATCCTCTGAGATAGCTGTGAGAGTGAGGGATGAGAAAGCTTTTCTTTTAGTTTTGGCTGACCAGAAAGGATTATCTGAAGGAGGAAGTCATTTCCGATCTCAATATTTGAAAGCATTCTGAGTTCTTCAAACGATTCAAAAGGAAGGTTCTGTGCTTCATCTACTATGATCACACATCTTTTTCCTCTTGAATACTGACTGATAAAGTGATTTGTAAGAGCTTCAAAAAGATCACTTTTTTTGCTTGATGAGGTTTTGAGTTCAAACTCCTTTATGAGTGTTTCCAGAAGTTCTTGAGGATTTAAGTTCGTGTTAAATATTATTGCTATGTCAAGTCTGTCTTTTATCTTTTCAAAAAGATACTTTATAAGAGTAGTCTTTCCTGTTCCAGGTTCTCCAGTAATTGCAATAAAACCTGCATTGTTAAGTATTCCATATTCCAGATGTGTAAGAGCAAGATCGTGGACTTTACTGAGATATAAAAATTCTGGATCAGGAGTAAGGACAAATGGTCTTTTTTTCAGTCCAAAAAATCTTTCATACATTGTATTTACTTGTAATAAGGCAAAAATGCCTGTATTGAATCGTTCAGGACTATGCCAAGAAGTTTTTCCTTAGGAACTATCTCCATCACGGAATTTACTGTGTCCTGATCTGTAACTCCTTCTCTTGCCACAAGAAGTATTGCATCCATGTATTCTGAAACTATAAGAGGATCTGGACATATGCTCATTCCAGGAGTATCAAATATGATGTATCTGTCAGGATACCTTTCTTTCAGCTCCTTAATGAGCTCTTCCATCTTTTGAGAACCCAATATCTCAGGAGAACCTTTTATCCTTCCTCCTGCAGGAAGTATCGTAAACTTTGGTATTCCAGGATTTATAAAAAGTTCTTCTAATGGGACATTATCTTCAAAGTAATCCTTGAGTCCTTTTACATCTCCAAGACAAAATAGCTTGTGTATAGATGGATTTCTGAAGTCAAGATCTACAAGGAGTGTCGTTTGACGGGTTTCTTTTGCCATTGCTATTGCAAGATTTGCTGCAACAGTGCTTTTTCCTTCACCCATTCCAAATCCACTTATCTGTATTGTCCTTTTTCCTTCCTCCCTTGTTCTTTTAAGTATCCTTGTCCTTAATACCTTGAACTGATCTGTAAGAGGATCATCTTCATCAACTGTAATTATCCTGTTTTCCTTTAACTTTTCTTCACTTACCTTGATTACCTTTGTCTTTGTATAGATGATCTTTTTTTCTTCTAAGCTCTTTTCCTTTTTTTCTTCAGGCTTTTTCTGGATTTCAGACTTAAGTTTTTCAAGTGCCTTCTTTATCTTGCTCATAATAACCTTTCATGAATGAGTCTTGTAAGTTTTGCCCAGAATACATAAAGATCCATTACAAAGATGTGAAATGCAGCTATTACTCCAATAACAGCTAATACTAAGCATAAAAGAAGCAAAATGTTTTTTCTCCTTTTTCTCCTTTTTTCCTCTTCAGTATGTATCCTTGGAATAACTGAAAGAACCTGACATCCAGTAATCCTTTCAAGTGTTTCTGGATCGTATATCCTTTTGTCAAGATACTCTGCAACTGATGCACAGCTTATAGAAGCACCAACTGAAAGGACAAAACCTATCAGACATATGGCTTTTCTGTTTGGTTTGCAGGGAGTTTCAGGCAATGAAGCAGGCTCTATTATCTCAAATCTTTCTCCAAGTTGATCTTCCTGAAGATTCTCTGAGATCTTTGCAATCATAAGTTTTTTTTGAAGCTCGTCATAGTGAGCTTTCAGGTTTTCATAGTCAAGTTGAAGCTCATTATATCTCTTTGCTACTTCAGGCATTGCACGAAGCTTTTTGTATATCTCTTTTATCTGCCTTTCTATCCTTTCCTTTTCTGCCCTCAAAGTAGATATAGAAACCTTGATCTTATCAAGATCACTTTTTATCTGAATATATGCAGGATTTGTTGGCTCCTGAACTTCTTCTCTTTCATAACCAAACTTTTCTTTAAGTTCAGCAATCTGAGCTTTTACCTCATTTATTTCTCTCTTCACAGCCTTTACTGAAGGATGCTTTTCAGAATATCTTGATCTCAGTTCAGAAAGCCTTAACTTGAGTTCGTCAAGTCTTGAATTCAGATCCTTAAGATCTTTTATTCCTTTTACCTGTTTTTCAAGAATAGCTATCTCCCTTTTTTTTGCAAGGACAAGAGGATGCTTTTCTGAGTATCTTGCAAGAAGTTCAGAAAGCTCAATCCTTGCCTGCTGAAGTCTTTCTTGTGGGGTCAATACCCTCTGAGTTCCTGCATATGGATCAATAGATGCAAGCTTGTTTTCAAGAAGTGCTTTCTGTTCTAGAAGTGATCTGAGTTGCATGTTTATGTTAGAAAGTTCAGTATTCAGCTTTTCAAGCTTTTGCATGTTTAATGCAGAAAATTCTGGAAGCTCTTCAAGATGCTTTTTTCTGTATTCTGCAATCTCTGTTTCAAGTTCCTGCAATCTTTTTTTTACCTCCTTCAGCTGTTCTTCCAGGAATTTTGTTGTTTCCTTTGCATGTTCTTTTACGGTCTCAAGATTTCTTTCAAGATAAAATGATGCTATCTCATTTGTTACAAGCTGTGCTTTTTTTGGATCCTCATCCTGATAAGATACGGTAAATGCTATGGTAAGGATTGTTGGTCTTCCAGCTGTTCCAGTGTGTATCTCAGCAGTTATTGGCTCTACATGAATTCTTTTGCTTATCTTTTTTATGATCTGCTCTGAAGTAAGCCTTTCTCTTTTTTCAGACAAAAGATCGTATTTTTCTACAAGACTTAAGATCCTTGATCTTGACATGATCTCCTGCGTGATTGCCTGAATTCTTTGTTCTGCATAAGTTGTTATGGTTGATGGGATAAGATCTTTTGGAATCTGTCTGCTTCTTATAAGGATCGTAGCAGTTGATTTATACATATCTGGAAGGAGAAAGGCTATCAGTGTAATTGAACACATAACAGTAAAAAACGGGATTATAAGAAACCACTTTCTTCTTATAATTATCTGCTTTATTTTTGAAACATCCTGACTTCTTTGCTGTTCCATAGCTCAGTAAGTTGAAAAAAGTCTTTTCCAGTTGTATCTTACTTCAAAAAATGTCTTAAACCTTTCTCTATTATAGTTTTTCTCTCCTATCTTGTAGTCTCCGTATTCATAAGAGCTTTTCAAAATAAATGTCAAGTTCTCTGTTATATTATACCTGAAATAAGGAGAAAAGCGTATATAATCCCTTGTTTCTTCAGGCAAAAATTCTGTTTCTTCATAATCATTACTGTCAAATGAAAGTGAATAGCTTACATAAGCCTTTTCTGTAAGCTTATACGTAAATCTTGCTCTTATGTATGTATGATCAACACTTCTTGCATTTGCTGAATTGTAATGCTTCCTTGCTACTTCAAGAATCGTAGAAAAGCGTTTTGTCCAGTTATTGTTCAGTGAGAAGGTATATACTATGCCTGTATCTTCCGTCGTTTCCTTTTTGGTAATGGGGATAATTATTGCAATATTTGGAAACTCTGGATTTATAAAGATCCTGAAAGTAGTTGCTTCATATTCTGTCCTCGTATATCTGTATCCTATACCTCCTTTTATGTATGTCCTTTCAGTAAGATCTCTTCTCAGAAAAATGTATCCTGAAAGATCTTTTATTTCTCCTGTATCCTCAAAGCTTGCATTTGAGAAACTGATAGAAAATCCAATACTGTCTTTTGGATTAAATTTATAC
>CAZEOQ010000030.1:4869-14311 GCA_964513995.1 uncultured Desulfobacterales bacterium
TATACATACTGCTTATGCTCATCTGCCAGAGGTCAAGATCAGAATAAGGACCATCTGGATATACATTAAACCTTTCTCCTGCTGATAACCGAAAACTAATTCTTTCAGAAAAAAGATAATCTCCTGAAAGATCAAATCCGTATCTGAAACAATCCTTTCTTACTTCTGCAATTCCTGCTTTTTTAATTTCTGTGGTAAGTGTATCATCCTTACTGAAAAAAGCTGAAATTGAACCAGAAATCTTTGGACTTATCTGATAAGTAAAAATAGCACTGTTTTTTGAATTTATCATATCAAGATCTGGATGCAATAGATATTTGTCTATGATAACAGAAAGATCTGTCTTTAGTTTTGCCCTCTCTGTTTCACCAAGAAGGATTGCTTTTGGAATAATTTTTGTTTCAAAGTCCTCTGTTTTTTCTCTGTATGTAAAAAAGATGTTATTGTTGTATCCATTTGAGATGTTAATTTCTGGACTGAATGTCCATTCAAAAGCATAGGCTGATGTAAAAAAAAGAACAAGATTAAGGAACAAGAACAACATCTCCCCTTTGAAGAAGTATGTTCTGTTCAAGATGCTTCCCCTTTTTTACTTCCTCATAATTAAAAGGAATCTTTATCGTCTTTTTTCCATGATACCTTATAATAAGGATCTTATCCTCTTTTGCAAAAGGAGTAAGCCCTCCTGCAAGTGCAAGTGCCTGAAGAACTGTAATTGGTCTTGAAACATTATATACTCCTGGTTTTGCAACTTTTCCAACAACATAATACTGAAGACTTCCAAGCTGGGTAACTATAACAGATGCTATTGCATCTGGTATGTATTCCCTTATCTTTTCCTCTATTTCCTTTTTCACCTGGGATGTAGTCTTTCCTGCAACCTTTATGTCTCCTACAAGTGGAAAAGAGATCTTTCCGTCTGGTCTAACAACTACCTGTCTTAAAAGCTCCTTTTCTCCCCAGATGGAAATCTCCAGGATGTCTGCAGGAGCAATGGTATAGTCTTTCTGTTGGGCAGACAAGTTTTTTATAAAGATGAAAAAAAATATCATAATAAAAAAACATCTGACTTTCATAACCATAATTCTCCCTCCCTTTACATTGCACCTTTTCCTGTCAGGACAACAAGTATTGTCTTCAGTATAATATAGAGATCATCCCTGAATCTCCAGTTTTCAATATACTTAAGATCAAGCTTTACTATTTCATCAAAATCCTTTATCTCATTCCTTCCAGAAACCTGCCAAAGACCTGTAATACCAGGTTTTATACAGATTCTTTTCAGATGCCATAGCTCATATTGACTTACTTCATCAGGTGTTGGTGGTCTTGTTCCAACAACACTCATCTGTCCTAAAAGCACATTTATAAATTGTGGAAATTCATCAAGAGAGGTCTTTCTCAGAAAACGACCAACACGGGTAATTCTTGGATCATCCTTTATTTTGAACATAAAACCCTTCATCTCATTCTTTTCAAGAAGTTCTTTTTTCCTCTTTTCAGCATCTTTATACATGGTCCTGAACTTGTATAGTGTAAATATCCTTCCATTCATGCCTACTCTTTTTTGTTTAAAAATAACAGGTCCTTCAGAATCAAGTTTTATTGCCAGGGCAACAAAAGGATATATGATAGCAAGGATCATACAGCCTATTAATCCAACTACAATGTCAAGTATGCGTTTATAAAACATTCCTGCAGCATTTATGTTATGAGTAGAAAAAACAAGGGTAGGAATCTCCTGAATTTTTTCAACTTCAAAGTGCTCTTTTTCTTTTAAAGAATACATTGCAGGAACAATTCTATAACTTACTCCAATCTTTCTGCTTATATCAATATATGGCTTTAAGCTGAGATTGCTATGTTCAGGACCAAGACAAAATATTACCTCATCAATAACTTCTCTGAGAAGTATGTTTTTAAAATCAGATAATGTTCCTAAACAGGGGATTCCATTAGCTGAACTTACATCTCTTTTTTCAGGTATCAGGAAACCAACAACCTTATGTCCCCAGCTTTTCTGTTCATCAAGTGCTTTATTTACAAGCTTCACCCTTTCTTCTGGTCCTATGAGTAATATTCTTCTTACTCCAAAGCCCTTTCTCAATTTTGAGTCTAAAAACCATTCTACTGCAATCTTTTCTGCTGTAAAAAGAACGAGAAGGAGTATTCCATATAAAATTGTAAAGGTTCTTGATACAGGAGTTTTAGCTAAATAATAAGCAGAACTTAGAAACAAGATGTCCAGGATAACAGCAATAAGAATTTTCCCAAATACTTCCCAGAATGACTTTGCTCTTTTGTTTGAATAAAGACCTAATTGGTTCATTATAAAGTTATTTACAAAAAGAAGGGAAAGGATTGTGTAAAAAAGGACATTTTGTGGAACATATTTCTTACAGAAATAGGATGCAAAAAAGCCAGCCAAAACTACTAATACAGCATCAGTTAGCATGATGAGGTTCAGAAGGATCTTTACCTGCTGACTATACATTGCTTTTATTGGGGGATGTAGTTATTTTTTAACAGAATATTTTTTAGCATTGACAAAAATTTATCAAGTTTTTCTTGAGCCTCATCTATATTTTGTCCTTTTACAAGAGGCATTTCAACCCTCACAAGTGCACCATCAGTCCTTCTCATAAGTATTGCATCCAAAAATAGGTAAATCTTATTTAAGTATTCATTAGTAATAATTCTTCCTCTTTGATCAAACCAGAAATTTGAAAGCACAATAAGATCTCCTTTTTTTAAAACAAGCTGAACTACAGGAAACCATCTTTCTGCATTAGGACTTAATGTCCTCCTTGAAACAAGATCAAATCCACTTCCTAACAAACAAGAAAGAGGAGCATGAGCTGTGTGTAAGGCTGTCTGTTTTTCATAATAGGATATTAAAAGATGAACCTTATCTCCTGTTTTCAGGTTGTAGTAATCTGCTAAAAGATAGTCATCTGCCCAGAGGGCTTTCAGTATCTTTTCAGGCAAAAAATTTCTCCTTCCTATCCAATCACCTATTCTCATTGGAAATGAAGAGAAGCTTTTTCTTTCTGGAACAATCTGCTTTGAGAATATAACAGGCTGGATAAGGTATAAAAAGACAAAAATGGAAGATACAAAGAAAGCATGAAAAGCTATTTTTGGCTCTTTCTTTGGATAAGAAACTTCAGTTTCTGAAAATTCTTTTTTTCCAAAAATCTTTATCAAGATCCTGTTGATAAGAAAAATTAATCCTGCAGATAACATAAAAACAAACCATCCTATAAAATCGTGTAACACGGGATCTTCTACTACCTTTAGGCTTACATATATGGAAAGTATTGCTAATAAGACGAGTCTTGTTGCATTTCCAATGACTGCTATAGGAATAGAGAGAAAGGACAGAATAAGCATATTGAGGAGATTTCTGCTGTAAAGATAGCTTATAACAAGAGAGATGATTACAATAGGAATGACATATCTCAATCCAGAACATGCATGAACAACCTGAAGTTTTGTAATTCCCAGATCAAGTATGTTTCCTTCCCTATAACATGGAATTCCTATTGTCTGAAGCACATAAGCAGCAATTTTGGTAGATATCAGTCTTAGTTTGAATGACATAAGTCTTGTTATAAAAGGTGGAGCAGGAACAATAAAAGCCAGTATAAAAAGAGGAAACCAGTATTTAACAAGGACTTGTTTTCCAAAAAATACTCCTATACAGCCAACTATTGCAAGCCATATGGAAAGGTATATAAAGGTTTCAAGACTGCCAAGTCTTCCTATGAGAAAGAAAACAACAGAAGTCAAAAGAAAGGCATATCCTGGTAATGGTGAATCATAAGAAATTTCTTTTTCAGTCTTTTTTTTGATTTCCAGGAAGATATAAAAGGAAATGATAGGAATAAGAAAGCAGTAGGAAAAATCAGGGCTTTTCCAGTATCTTACAAGCCTTAATGTCCATTCGTGAAACAGGCAAAGATAAAAACCAGCAGTCAGAAAAAAGGCTATTTTTTCTCCTTTCATGATGCTTCAAAAGCGCCAATATCAGGAGCTTTGCCAACAGGTCGTTTATGTCCTTCAAAGTCAGTCTTTACTTCCTTCAAAGGCAAAGCTTTATCTATAGCAGGACTTGATGGAAGAAGATGGAAATCTCCTCCCTTTAAAGCAACAAATTTAGGAGGAAGAAATATTGAATGAACATCCTGTAAGCTGATCCATTTAAGGAGTGTTTTTTTAATGGGTTCAGGCCATGGAGGTATTTCAACTCTTTTTTCCTTTGGCCACCAGAGATTATAATCACTTCTGTGTGAAAGCAAAACCTCAGGCTTCATACTTTCACCCCATACCCAGAATCCCAACCCAGCTACCCCATTTTCAGCAATAATATTGTTGAAAATCTTTATCCCCTGGCTTATAGCATCTCCAACATAAACAAGCTTACCCCCTTTAATCTTTTTCCTTATTTTTCTTTTTCCTCCAGCTATAAGAATACCATACCTTTCATTTCCTACAATTGTATTGTTCAGGATGTGAACATCTTCTGTTTCATAAATAAGTATTCCCACTCCTGTTTTTTCCCATCTTAGTGCATCCTTCCATATCCGATTATTGCAAATCACATTATTTATAGCTATATTTTTTCCAAGACTTGCCTCAAATTCCAGTCCTGCTATAAGATTTCCACACAGAAGACATCTTTCTACGCGATTATTTTTACACCAGTCAAACCAGATTCCTCTTCCTTTATTATTTTTAGCTATATGTCCAATTATAAGATTTCCTTCTGGAATTCCTCCTACTATCTTCATTCCTCCAGCATGCCAATCAGGACCAAATCTCCATGAATTTTCATTTGTAATACAGTTTGCAATAATGCTGTCATGAATGCTTGCTGAGATCCCACATCTTCCATTATGATTGGCTATACAGTTTTTCATAAAAATCTTCCTTCCTTGAATCCTAAAACCATCAAGATTGTTCCATTCTGCTTTACACTCCTCAATGACTATATCCCTTCCTGTTACATCAAATGCAGCTTCTTTGTGATGATTTGCCACATACATAACTGTTAAGCCTTTAATCCGAAGATGACTTCCATGAACAAATATTCCTCTTTGTCTTACTGCTACTTCCACATTCTTAAGAGAAGTCCCAAAAGGAACAGCTATGTAAATCTTTCCTTCCTTTTCGTCTACATAAAAAGTATTTAATCTCAAAAGACCTTTTGCCAAAACCTGTTTAAGAGGCTTCCCATTCACGAAAACCATTTCACATCTTTTTGCATAATCTCCAAAGTCTTCCCAGTTTTCAGGATAATGAGCTTCAAGATGATACTTCCACTGAGCTATCCATACTGGATTTCCCGGTATTTGTTTCCATTTCTGAAAAATTTCACTTCCCTTAACAATAACCTTTCTTTCATCTCCAGGATAAGCACTAATAACAATAGGCTTTTCTGGAGTCCCACTGGCTTTAATGGTTATTGCTTCTCTGTAGACTCCTGCTTTTATAAAAACCTTATCACCAGGTTTAAGTCTTTTTACAGCACGACTTATAGTTTTAAAAGGTAAAGTTTCTGTCCCTGGGTTATTATCAGAAGCAAAAGGACTGTTTTGATCAACAAAGAAAACCCTGGCAAAAGAGAAGGAAGAATATAATAGCAAAACTAATGAAATAGAGATTATATTTGTCATCCTAATTTTCTTTTAAAAAAAGCTGTTTTAAAGCATGATAAGTGAATCTGGGATTATAATACAGATACCTTTTCCAGAGACGACGAGGTTTACAGCATAGTCTAAAAAACCACTCCAATCCTACAGCCTGCATCCATCCAGGAGCTCTTGGTTCATGACCAGAATGAAACTCAAATGCTGCTCCTACCCCCAGCATTACTGCTTGAATTTTTCCTCTATGTTGAGCCATCCAGTATTCTTGTTTAGGACATCCAAGTCCCACGAATAAAATTCTTATTTCAGATCTTCTAATATCCTCAATAACTTTCTTTTCTTCTTCTGGAAAGAGAGGTCTAAATGGTGGACTATACATATAAGCTATCCTGAGGTCTGGAAACTTTTGTAGAAGGTTGTTTTTAAGATCCTGAAGCACTTCCTGAGTAGAACCATAAAATCCTACAGGTATCTTCCTTTTTTCTGCTTCATTCAGAACCCATAAAGTTAGATCAGGTCCACAGACACGTTTTTGTTTTTTATATCCCATAAGCCGAAGCATCCAGACAAGTGGCATTCCATCTGGAGTTACCAAATCTGCTCCATTTACTACCCTACAGTATTCCTCAGAATCAAAAGCTTCCATTGCCATATGAACTGTGGCTGCACATACATACCTGCTTTCTCCTTTTTCTGCCCATTCCAGAATCTTTTGAGTTGCTTCCTCTGGACTTACTGGATCTACCCGAATCTTTAACACATATGGCATCTTTCTTTTGCCATCCTGTAAATCTTCATCAGCATTTCGTAGTTTTTTTCTGCAGTATATTTAGCTTCGTATTCTTTACGAGCCTCATAACCCATCTCAGCTATAACTTCATTATTATTCCATGCCCATTCAACTTTATCTGCAAGATCCTCTGGATCTCCTGGAGTAAAATGCAAGCCTGTCCTTCCATCTTCTATCAACTCTTCCATAGCACCAAGCTTTGAAGCAATAACAGGAAGTCCACACGCAAAAGCTTCAGCTATAGCTATGTTAAAAGTTTCATAGCTTTCTGAAGGAGCAATCAAAAAGCGTGCTTTGTGCATAAGGTTTATCACTTCTTCACGTGAACAGCGACCAAGAAATTCTACCTTTTTGCTTAGATTGTTCCTTACCACAAAATCCTCAAGACTTCTTCTTAAAGGTCCATCTCCTGCAATCTTAAGAGGCACATTTTTGACCTTTTTCCATGCTTTAAGTAAAGTAAAAAGTCCTTTTTCTTTGGAAAGCCGTCCTACAAAAAGAGCATAATCTCCTGTTTTAAAATTCTTTGCTCCTGGATCTGGATATACAAAATTAGGCTTTACCACAATCTTTTCTTGAGGGAGCCCTCCTTCAATGAACTTTTTTTTGGCAAATTCTGTAAGGGCTATGTAAATGTCAACTTTTTCTTTCCAGGTTTTAATCAATCTGTGCACAACCAACATAGCTGTTACAAGAGCTGTTCCAGCTCGTGAATTTCTCCAGCATCCATGAAGCATTCCTGACCAAGCTATTGTTTTCCCTATGCACTGTTCACATACTTTTCCTTTACGAAAAAGCAATGCTCCAGGGCATATCATGCGATAATTATGTAATGTCTGTATCACTGCTGCTCCAAGTTTTTTACAAGCATAATAAGCTGCTGGTGAAATACATAAGAAAATATTGTGAAAATGAACTATTTCTGTCTTTTTTTCTTGAATTAAATTATAAATTTTTAAATAAGTTTTTCTTGACCATATAGCATTAGTAGCAATTTTAAAAAAATTTGCATTCCTTAGCCGTTTATTATAATCTGTATATGTAATTACTGAGATATGCTTTTTCTTTAATAATTCAAATTCAGCTTTAAAAACGACATCTTCTCCTCCAGGTTCTTGATAATAATTATGAACGAGCAGAATACGCATCTTTCGTTTTTAAAAATTGTGTAAATCCTACAATCAATAACCAAGCATTAGCTGGATGCCAAATAAATGGCACAGAAAAAAACGAGCGAACAGTTAATAATGTTAATATACCTAACGATTCTAAACAAAGTTGTTGGTAAAATAAATTTTTATTTCTAATAGAAGTTTTTAAAAGGGTTAACCAAACTACCAAAAAAGAAATAAATAGAAAAGTAAAACCTAAAAGTCCAGTACCAATTAAAGTTTCTATCCAATCTGAAAGAAGACTACTACATGCTAATTTAAATTTTAGACCCACAAAAAAACGACCAGCAGCATAAGCTCCATATCCTAAAATAGGATTTTCTTTAAATAAGGAAAAAGCCGCCTTCCATCCTGCAATTCGTCCACTTAATGACATAAATAACTCTTTGGTTTGCCCTCGCATAAAAAATTCTATGAAGATGTCCCAAAAATTCGATATAATTGTTATTACTAATATTAATATCAAAAAAACAAACCCTTTTATTTTTTTTGAAATAAATAAAATTAAAACAATTCCTAACAAAAACCCAGTCAATGGCGATCTACTTTGGGAGAAAATTAAAGTGACAGTACTTACAAGAAAAACGACAAAGTAAAATTTTCTATCAACATTATAAAGCATAAGCCTAACAAAAGAAACAAGTCCTACTAGAGCAGAAACATGTCCTACGCCATTTGTTTCCATTTTAGGAAAATATCCTTTTATTTGAATATTCAACAAACCAACTCCATGTCTTATAGCCATATTAGGTTTCCAAACTACTCCAATCCAAACACTTAACATTAAAAGACTATATAAAAATATAGTCCAATCAAAAAAATGTTTAAATTCTTTTTCAGTCCTGAGCTCATAAACAATAAAACTTGCTAAAAATACCCCAATAAAATACTCTACTGATTTATATAAAGTCCAGAGAGGATAACAAGACCATAGCGTACTTAAGATACATATAATACTAAAAATAAATAACCATTTAATAACTCCTCCAAAAATACGATCAAGCTGTAAATTTCGCCGGAAAGCGAAAGCTAACATCAGCGAAATACCCACAAGGCTTACTAATAATACCCTAAATATAGCTGCTTTATCAAGAGGATTTTCAACGGCACTCTTTGTAGTTCTCAAACGAAATGTTTGGCCACTTATTAAATATAAAGCCCATAAAATATGAAACCACTTGAGATTCAAAATAAGATTTTTAACCTTTTTGAAGATATGAGGAATAGAGAAAAAGAAGGCTCCTGTTACAGGGATAGAAAGTATAATAAATAAAGGGATTTTATATCCAGAAGTTTCTGCTATGATAATTAAATATGTCCCTCCTACAGCTACAATTAAACTGAATATCAATGGAATAATAACAGAATTCATGACAAAATGGTTCTGTAAATCTCTTGAATCTGTTTTCTTCTTTTATCCCAAGAAAATTCTCTTATAACTCTTCCTTTGCACTCAGAAATTAGTTCTTCGCGAAATTCTATATCAATAGCTAATCTTAACATAGCTTCAGATATATCTTTTATCACCTGATCCAATGTGTTAGCTTGAATCTTAAAACCCGTCTTCTCTGTTACCTGAAGCGCAGGACCTCCAAGATCAAGGCAAATTACAGGTCTTCCCGCTGCCATAGCCTCCACACATACCCAACCACCTGAATCATGAAGGCTTGGATGAACTAATACATTGCATTCAGCAAGTTTTTTTAATGTTTCTTCTCTTGGTAGTTTACCCCAAAATTTTATCTTATCAAATACTCCCAGGCTTTTTGCAAGCTTTTCAAGATTCCTTCTTTCTGGACCATCACCTACAATCCAGTATTCACTTTGAG
>CAZEOQ010000031.1:0-13613 GCA_964513995.1 uncultured Desulfobacterales bacterium
GGGGTACGTGAGCTGGGTTTAGAACGTCGTGAGACAGTTCGGTCCCTATCTTCCGCGGGCGCAGGAGACCTGAGGGGAGCTGCCCCTAGTACGAGAGGACCGGGGTGGACCAGCCTCTGGTGATCCAGTTGTCCCGCCAGGGGCACAGCTGGGTAGCCACGCTGGGACGGGATAACCGCTGAAAGCATCTAAGCGGGAAGCCCACCCCAAGATAAGGTCTCCCTTCCTGGGGGAAACCCCAGGACTGAAGGGCCCTCGGAGATTACGAGGTTGATAGGCCGGGTGTGTAAGCGCCGTAAGGCGTTGAGCTAACCGGTACTAATCGCCCGTGAGGCTTGACCACAATATGAATATAAGGCATCTGGGAGATTTGCTAAACTCTGTATTCAGATATAAGCTTGAAAAAAAGTCTCTGGTGCCCATAGCGGAGGGGAAACACCCGTTCCCATTCCGAATACGGAAGTTAAGCCCTCCAGCGCCGATGGTACTGCGGGGGGGACCCCGTGGGAGAGTAGGTCGGTGCCAGGGACTTAAAAAATAAAAAGCCTTGCTCCAATATCTGGAGCAAGGCTTTTTTTTATTCTATATCTTTTATAGCTTTGTATATGGTTTCAAAAAGAGGTCTGATGTCTTCTTTCTCTACACTTGAAAAAGCTATTCTTACATCTCTTTCATTTAAAGAAATCAGTCCAATTCCATAGTTTTCAAGAAGATAAGTTCTAAGCTTTTCTGCATTGACTGTTTTTAGTTTTATACACATAAAATATCCAGAGTTAAAAGGATAAACTTCCCATACTTCTCTGTATTTTGAATCTGAAAGAACTTTCTTCACTTCATATGCTCTCTCTTTAAGTATCCTTATCTTCTCCTCTTTTTCTTTTCTGTAACCATCTGAATTTAAAGCATTAAGAAGGATCTGCTGTCCAAGATGATTTACATTTGATATAGATCCTCTTATAGCTCCTGCTGTCTTCTTTTCAAGTGCTTCATAAAGTGGAGAAGGATCTTCTTTGCAGTTGCAGCTATATGTAATAAACCCTACTCTTAGTCCCCATACGAAGTCTTCTTTTGTTGCCCCATCAAGTTTTATCGTAAAAAGTCTAGGATGTTCCTGTGCAAGATATGAAAATATAGATTCTGTAAGGATTCCTTCTTCATAAAAAAGTCCAAAATATGCATCGTCTGTTATTGCAAGGATGTTTACATCTTTTTTCTGAACAGTATCAAGGATGATCTCTTTTATCTTTTTTGCTTCATCCAGGGTGGGAGTATATCCTGTAGGATTGTTTGGAAAGTTCAAGATCAAAATTATCTTCCTTCTTTTTTCTGCATACTCTTTCAGGATGTTTTCAAAAGAAAGAAGATCAAGTTTTCCATCTCTGAAAAGAGGATAATTGACTATTTTTGCACCTTTTCTTACTTCAAATATGAGTCTATAATTTCCCCACATCTTATCTGGAAGAAGTATAATGTCATCTGGATCAATCCACATATCTGCTACTACACTCAATCCATGAGTTATAGCATTTGTTACCACAGGAAGACTTATCTTTTTCCCTTTTAAAGAAGGATTCTTTTTATAAAGACTTTCTTTCCATTTTTTTCTAAGTTCAGGTATTCCAAAAGATGGTGCATAAGTTATTGCTCTTTCAGGTGGAAGATTTATTGATTTCATTATGGAAGGAAGAAACATAGGTTTTCCTTTTTCTGTAGCCATTCCAATTGTTGCATTAAACTTATATGCCTTTTCTTTTGCTTGAGCTGATTGATAAATGATTCCTTTTGGAAAAAAAAGTCTTTTTCCAACTTCTGAAAGCATTTCGTATACATATGGATTAAGTTCAAGAATTTTCCTGTTTAATTCTTCTGCAAGTGGATTCATCTTCATACTCCTTCAGTATTTTACAGAAGGAAAAAGATCTCTGTTTGTGTGTGGAAGAAAAAGAGCAGCAACAAATTCATCCATAAATGGTGGATAAACAGAAAGTTCTATGTTTGTCATTGCCCTTGAGATTATAAAAGCCTTTTCTAAAGCCTTCTCTGAAAGGAGACAGAGTCTTGCTCCTGTAAGAGAACTGTTTCCTACAAATTCTATTCTGTCTCTTGGTATGTCTGGAAGAAGCCCAATTCCTATAGCTTTTTCTATGTTCAGATAGTTTCCGAATCCTCCTGCAACATAAAGTTTTTCTATCTGGTCAAAACTGATTCCTATGTAGTCTACGAGTGATTTCATGGCAGCAAAAACAGCCCCTTTTGATTTCATAAGGTTGTCTATGTCTGTTTCTGTAATTACTATAGGTTCTTTTGTTTCGCTTTCTTCTGCAGGAACGAGCATATACTGTGGAATATCTTCTACAATGGAAAATCTCTCATCTTTTAGGTCTCTGTTAAACTTTCCATCAGGTCTTATTATCTTGTTCTTTACAAGTTCATATATACAGTCAATAAGACCAGAACCACAAAGTCCTCTTGGTTTTGCTTTTCCTATCGTCTTATAAATCACCTTTCCTTCAGAAATCTGTAGTTCATTTATTGCTCCTTTTGTTGCTCTCATTCCACATCTCGTTCCTCCACCTTCAAATGCAGGACCAGCAGATGCTGAACAGCACACAAGCCATTCGTTATTTCCTATTACTATCTCTCCATTTGTTCCTATGTCTATGAGACATGTTATCTGTGGTCTTTCTGATATTCCACATGCAAGGACTCCTGCTACTATATCCCCTCCAACATATGATGCAACAGAAGGAAGGACTTCTATTACTGCTTCAGGATTTATCTCTATTCCTATATCCTTTGCATGTATCTGTGGATATATGTCTGCTACTGGGACATATGGATCAAGTCTTATAGAACATGGCATAAGACCAAGAAAGAGATGGCTCATTGTGGTATTTCCAGCTGCTACAAGGGCAATTATGTCATTTTTTGAGATTCCCTTTTCTGATATAAGCTCCTCTATAAGCTGGTTTATACTTTTTACGACCAGACTGTGTAGCTCACCCAATCCATCTTTATCACATGCATATATGATCCTTGATATCACATCCTCTCCATAGCTTGCCTGTGGATTTGGTGAACCTACTACTCCCATAATCCTTCCTGTATTCATCTCTACAAGCTGTGCAACGATTGTTGTCGTTCCAATGTCTACTGCTATTCCATAATGTATTTTTGTAGTATCTTTTGGTTCTATGTTCAGGATCTTATATCCAGTTCTGTGTTTTCCTATAGATACAGTAGCTTTGAAATTACTTTCTCTTAAAACTTTTGGCATATTTCTGAGGCATTCTAAGGATATGTCATATCCATGCCATCCTGTCTTTTTTCTGAGTTCTCTTTCAACTCTTTCTATATCTGAAATGTTATCTTCTGAGGTTGGTTCTGGCATCTCAAGAAATATCTTTTTCACAATAGGATTTATCTCTATCCTTGCACTTATTTCTTCTCCTGTAAGTATCCTTGCTTCTTCAAGTCTCGTCTCCGGAGGAATAATAACTTCTATGTTATCATAAACCTTTGCTTGGCATGCTAATACATATCCTTTTTCAAGTTCTTCCTTAGAAAAGAAAGCCTTTGTCTTTTCATCTACTTCTACCCTTCCTGAACTTATCTGAACTCTACACTGTCCACAAACACCCTGTCCACCACATAGATTCTTTATAAAAACATCTGCTTTTCTTGCTGCCTCTAAGATAGTTGTTCCTTCTTCAACAACGGTTGACCTGTTTACTGGCATAAATGTAACGATGTATTTCTTAGCCATCTTTTTTATCCTTCCTTGTGTTTTTCAGGCTAAAATTTATATTAGAAAAGAGAAAAAGTAAATAGGGATGAAAAAAGGCATAAGTGTAATTATTCCTACATATAACAGGATAAGGTTTCTGAAAAGGGCAATTGCCTCTGTTTTATATCAGGACTGGAAGGAATATGAGATTATAGTCGTGGATGATGGATCTACAGATGGAACAAAAGAAGAGCTTATTTCTGTGTTTGGTAAAAAGATAAAGATTATATCTCATCCTGAAAACAGAGGAGTTTCTGCTGCAAGAAATACTGGAATAAGGAATGCAAGGTATCCATTTATTGCATTTCTTGATTCTGATGACTACTGGTTTTCAAAAAAACTTTCTTTTCAGATGGATTTTTTTGAAAAAAAAGAAGATGCCGTTATATGTCAGACAGAAGAGATCTGGATAAGGAAAGGAAGAAGGGTAAATCCTAAAAAGAAACATAAAAAACTTTCTGGAGATATATTTAAGCCGTCTTTGAGGCTTTGTCTTATAAGTCCATCTGCTGTTATGCTTAAAAAAGAGCTGTTTGATGAAGTTGGGCTTTTTGATGAAGATCTTCCTGTATGTGAAGATTATGATATGTGGCTGAGGATATGCTGGAAGTATCCTGTTTATCTTATAGAAAAGCCTCTTGTTGTAAAAGAAGGGGGACACAGTGATCAGCTTTCATCAAGATACTGGGGGATGGACAGATTCAGGATATACTCAATACTTAAGCTTATAAACAGTACAGACCTGAATGAGGAGCAGCTTCATGCAGCAATAGAGGAACTTAAGTATAAGTGCAGGATTTATGGAAATGGTTGCATAAAAAGGGGCAGATATGAGGAAGGAAGATTTTATCTCAGTCTGCCCCAGATGGTAATAAAAGATCCTCTTATTCCTTTTTTAGAACTAAGACATCTACTATTCCAGAAAGCTGATTCTTAAATTCTATTGCATCTGCCTCACTTCCAACAATTGCACCGTAATGCATAGGAATTGCAATTTTTGGTTTTATTGCCTTTGCTGCCTCTGCTGCTTCCTTTGCTGTCATGACATATACTCCTGAAACTGGAAGAAGTGCAATGTCTACTTTTAGCTGTTTCATCTCTGGTATAAAATCCGTATCTCCTGCATGATATATCCTTACTCCATCAACCTCAACAATAAATCCTAACCATCCATTTGCCTTTGGATGAAAGTCCTTCTTTATGTTGTATGCAGGAACAGCTTCTATCCTTACTCCTTTTACTTCAATCTTGTCTCCTGGCTTTACTACCTTTATCTCACCTTTTAGCTTTCTTGCAGAATCCTTTTCTGTAACAATTACAGTATCAGCAGTCTGAATCTTTTCTATATCTTCTGGAGAGCAGTGATCAAAGTGTTCATGAGATACACAGATTATGTCTGCTTTTGGTCCTGCTTTTATCTGAAATGGGTCAAAATAGATAACCCTGCTTGCATCAATCCTGAATCCATCATGACCAAGCCAGTGAATCTTTTTTGCAAAATCAGCTACTTCTACCATAACTTATCCCTCCTTTTTTTATTATCCTGCTTATTTCAAGATCAAAGGGTGTTGTTATCTTTATATTCATCTCAGATCCTTCTATTACTTTTACAGGAACCCCTATCCTTTCTAAAAGCATAGAATCATCAGTGATTGATTTCCACATTTCAGTATAAGCCTTTTTGTGTGCAAGGTATATGTCTCTGAAACGAAAAAGCTGTGGAGTCTGAATAAGTCTTATTCTTTTTCTTTCATATGTCCTTATGACCATTCCGTTCTCATCAACTTCTTTTACTGTATCCTTTGAAGGAATTCCAAGTATTACTGCAGGATATCTTTCTGCTTCCTTTATCATTCTTTCTATAGTCCTTTCTTCTATAAAAGGTCTTACTCCATCGTGAATAAGGACGAGATCACTTTCAGAAAGGATCTCTTTTGCACATTCAAGACCAATCCTTACAGAATCCTGCCTTCTTTCTCCTCCCTCAACTACTTTATACACTTTACTGAAACCATACCTTTCCACAATCTCTTTTTTACAATATCCTACAGCTCCTTTAGGAACAGTAACTATTATGTGATCTATAAAAGGACACTTTTGAAATACATCTATTGTTATAGCAAGGATTGGTCTTTCATCAAGAAGAATAAACTGTTTTGGAACCTTTCCTCCAATTCTCTTCCCTATACCAGCTGCTGTAATAAGAGCTAATCTCTTCATCAGGATTCGTATAACAAATAATTCTTTTATTCTCAACTTCTACTTGACGAGTTTTCAGCTTTGACTTAAAAAATAGCGGGATGAAAGCCCTCCTTGCACTTGAAGACGGAACAATCTTTTGGGGAAGATCATTTACTGGTCCATTTGAGACAACAGGGGAAGTTGTGTTCAATACAAGCATGACAGGATATCAGGAAATACTTACAGATCCTTCATATGCAGGACAGATCGTAACAATGACATATCCACTTATTGGAAACTATGGAATAAACAGTGAGGATATAGAGTCTGAAAGGATTCAGGTAAAAGGATTTATCATAAGGGAATATCAGCCATATCCAAGCAATTGGCGGTCAGAAATGACACTGGCAGATTATCTAAAAAAGTGGAATATTCCAGGGATTGAAGGAATAGATACCCGTGCACTTACGAGACACATAAGGATTGAAGGTGCAATGAAGGGAGCAATTTCTACATATGACCTTGATCCAGAATCTCTTATAGAAAAGGCAAGGAGATCTCCTGATATAAAGGGGAGGGATCTTGTAAAGGATGTGACATGCAAAGTGCCGATGATATGGAAAGATGGGAAGCCAATTCCTGTTGATCTTGAGGAATTCAGATGGGAAGGAAGGGGATATAGGGTTGTGGCTATTGATTTTGGAATAAAATATAATATACTTCGCAGTCTTGAAAAAAGGGGTTGTGAAATACTTATAGTTCCTGCAAATACTGATTCTGAAACAATAGACATGCTTGAGCCAGATGCCCTATTTTTAAGCAATGGTCCAGGAGATCCTGCTCCACTTACATATGCAATAGAGACAATAAGGAAACAGCTTGGAAAAAGACCAATATTTGGAATATGTCTTGGTCA
Organism: uncultured Desulfobacterales bacterium; assembly: GCA_964513995.1. Classification (GTDB taxonomy): domain Bacteria; phylum Desulfobacterota; class DSM-4660; order Desulfatiglandales; family JALVZP01; genus CAZEOQ01. The sequence continues at coordinate 6,885 of CAZEOQ010000031.1, forward strand.
TCAGCTACTTTGTCTTGCTCTTGGAGCAAAGACATTTAAGCTTAAGTTTGGACACAGAGGTGGAAATCAGCCAGTAAAAAACCTGAAAACAGGAAAAGTAGAAATTACTGCACAGAATCACGGATTCTGTGTGGATATGAATACACTACCAAGGGATGTTGAGATCACTCATATAAATCTGAATGATGGGACACTTGAAGGGATATTTCACAGAAAACTTAAGGCGTTTTCTGTTCAGTATCATCCTGAGGCATCTCCTGGACCTCATGATGCAAGCTATCTTTTTGACAGATTTATTGAACTTATAAAGGACTAAAATGCCAAAAAGGACAGACATAAAGAAGATCCTCATAATAGGATCAGGTCCAATAATAATTGGTCAGGCATGTGAATTTGACTATTCTGGAACGCAGGCATGCAAAGCACTTAAGGAAGAAGGATTTGAAGTCGTTCTTATAAACAGCAATCCTGCAACAATCATGACAGATCCTGAAATGGCTCACCGCACATACATAGAACCAATTACTCCTGAGTTTACGATAAAGGTCCTTGAAAGAGAAAGACCAGATGCACTGCTTCCAACCTTAGGAGGTCAGACAGCACTTAATACTGCTGTAAAGGTTGCTGAAACAGGAATCCTTGAAGAGCTTGGAATAGAAATGATAGGGGCATCTGTTTCTGTGATAAAGAAGGCAGAGGACAGGGAGCTTTTCAGAAATGCTATGGAAAAGATTGGACTTAAGGTTCCAAAAAGCAGGATTGCAAGAAACATGGAAGAGGCAAGAAAAGCAGCAGAAGAAATAGGCTATCCTCTTATAATAAGACCAAGTTTTACACTTGGAGGAACAGGAAGCGGAGTTGTGTATAACAGGGAAGAGCTTGAGGCAGTTGCAAGAGCAGGACTTGATGCAAGCATGATCTCAGAGATCCTCATAGAGGAATCTCTTATAGGATGGAAGGAATATGAGCTTGAGGTTATGAGAGACTATAAGGACAATGTCGTGATCATATGCTCCATAGAAAACTTTGATCCTATGGGAATACATACAGGAGATAGCATTACTGTTGCTCCTGCACAGACCTTAACTGACAAAGAATATCAGAGAATGAGAGATGCAGCAATTGAGGTAATAAGAGAAATAGGAGTTGAGACTGGAGGATCAAACATTCAGTTTGCTATAAATCCTGAGAATGGAGAAATGATGGTAATTGAGATGAATCCAAGAGTTTCAAGAAGTTCTGCACTTGCGTCAAAGGCAACTGGATTTCCAATTGCAAAGATTGCTGCAAAGCTTGCAGTAGGATACTCCTTAGATGAGCTTCCAAATGATATAACAAAAGAGACAAGGGCATCATTTGAGCCAACAATAGACTACTGTGTTGTAAAGATTCCAAGATGGGCATTTGAAAAATTTCACGGTGCAAAGGACATCCTTGGAACTTCTATGAAGTCTGTTGGAGAAGTAATGGCAATAGGAAGGACATTTAAAGAAGCACTTCAGAAAGCAGTAAGATCTCTTGAGATAAACAGATATGGACTTGGGATGGGAAAAGAGCTCACTGAAGAGGAGATAATAAAAGGACTTGCAAATCCAAATTCAAAGAGACTTTTTTACATATACAGTGCTTTTGAAAAAGGTTTTTCCATAGAAGAAATCCACAATCTTACGCACATAGATCCATGGTTCCTTTATCAGATAAAGCAGATATATGAAATGGAAGTAAAGCTTAGAGAGCTTGCAAAACTAAGAAGAGATCCTGAAATGTGGGACAGAGAATTCTTTCATAAAGTAAAGTCATATGGATTTTCTGACAGATACATTGCTGATATATTCGGGATGAAGGAAGAGGAGGTAAGGAAGATAAGGAAATCTAAAGGGGTAAAGCCTGTATATAAGCTTGTTGATACATGTGCAGCAGAATTTAAAGCATATACTCCATATTATTACTCAACATATGAGGTAGAAAATGAGGCAAAAAAATCAAAAAAGAAAAAAGTGGTAATACTTGGTGCAGGACCAAACAGGATAGGTCAGGGAATTGAATTTGACTATTGCTGTGTTCAGGCATCCTTTGCACTTAAAGAGATGGGGATAGAAAGCATAATGGTAAACAGCAATCCTGAGACAGTAAGCACTGATTATGATACATCTGATAAGCTTTATTTTGAACCACTCACCACAGAAGATGTCCTAAGTATTGTAGAACAGGAAGATCCAATAGGTGTTATTGTCCAGTTTGGAGGACAGACTCCACTTAATATCGCAGTTCCTCTTGAAAAGGAAGGAGTAAAGATACTTGGGACAAGTCCTGATAGCATTGAAAGAGCAGAAGACAGAGACAGATTTCAGCAGCTTATAAATAAACTTGGGCTTCTTCAGCCAGAAAACGGAATTGCAACAAATGAAAAAGAGGCAATAGAGGTTGCAGAAAGGATAGGATACCCTGTTCTTGTAAGACCATCTTTTGTCCTTGGTGGAAGAGCAATGGAGATAGTCTATGACAGAGAACAGCTTGAATACTATATAAAAAGTGCAGTTGAGGTTTCTCCTGGAAAACCGATTCTTATTGATAGATTCCTTGAAGATGCAACAGAGGTAGATGTAGATGCAATATCAGATGGGGACCGTACAATAATTGGTGGAATAATGGAACACATAGAAGAGGCAGGGATACACAGTGGAGACAGTGCCTGTGTCCTTCCTCCTCTTTCACTTAAAAAGGAGATAATAGAGGAGATAAAGGAGCAGACAAGAGCAATTGCAAAAGAGCTTGGAGTTGTTGGTCTTATGAATATTCAGTTTGCTGTAAAGGATAATGACATATATGTCCTTGAAGTAAATCCAAGGGCGTCAAGGACAATTCCTTTTGTAAGCAAGGCAATAGGTGTTCCTCTTGCAAAGCTTGCGACAAAGGTGATCATGGGAAAAAGTTTAAAGTCACTTGGTCTTACTCATGAGATAGTTCCATCTCATGTATGTGTAAAAGAATCTGTTTTTCCTTTTAACAGATTTCCTGAAGTAGAAATCTGTCTTGGTCCTGAGATGAGATCAACAGGAGAGGTTATGGGAATAGACAGAGATTTTGGTCTTGCATTTGCAAAGGCACAGTTTGCAGCAGGACAAAAGCTTCCTCTCAGTGGTTCTGTCTTTATAAGTGTAAGGGATGAGGATAAGATGGCAATGCTGAATATAGCATTTGCACTTTATGACATGGGATTTAAAATATATGCAACTGAAGGAACATCAAAGTTTCTTTCAGCTCATGGAATTCCAAATCGTATGGTAAAGAAGGTTGGTGAAGGAAGACCTGATGTTATAGACATAATAAAAAACAAAGAAGTAGACCTTATAATAAATACTGTAAGCACAAAAAGGGCAGTTGCTGATGCATTCCAGATAAGACGTGCTGCAGTCCTTTTTGAAATTCCATATACCACGACACTTGAAGGTGCTCGTGCTACACTGAAGGCAATAAGAGCTATGAGAGAAAAAAGGATGTCTGTATATAGCCTTCAGGAGTATCACAGAGAGATAGCAGAAAAATATGGATTGTCCAAAAGAAAGCTGCGGAATATTCGCAGTATATAATCATCCAGAAGCAGCAAAGCTTACATACTTTGGACTCTATGCACTTCAGCATAGAGGACAGGAAAGTGCTGGTATTGTAAGTTCTGATGGAAGGCAAATATTTGAGTATAAAGCAATGGGACTTGTTCCAGATATATTCACTGAAGAGATCTTAAGTAAACTGAAAGGACACATTGCACTTGGTCATGTGAGATATTCAACTACTGGTTCTTCTCTTCTTTCAAATGCTCAGCCATTCAGGGTTTACTATTCAGGAAAGACATTTGCCATAGCTCATAATGGAAACTTTATAAATGCAAAAAGACTTCGTTCAGAACTTGAAAAGAAGGGTTCAATATTTCAGACGACAATGGACAGTGAAATATTTCTTCATCTTATAGCAAGAGACCTTCATTTAGGTCTGGAGCAGGCAATAGTAAACAGTATGAAAAAAGTAAAAGGTGCTTATTCAATGGTCATTATGACAGAGGATTCTCTCATTGCCATAAGAGATCCAAATGGATTTAGACCACTCTGCTTAGGAAGAATAAATTCTGGATATGTGATTGCATCTGAGACATGTGCATTTGATCTCGTAGATGCTGAGTATGTAAGGGATATAAAACCAGGAGAGATCCTGATAATAGACAAGAATGGTATAAGGAGCATTTATACGGAATCAAAAAGGATAAGTCATTGTATATTTGAGCTTATCTATTTTGCAAGACCTGACAGTATTGTATTTGGAGAAAATGTATATCTTTTCAGGAAAAGACAGGGAATGCTTCTTGCAAGAGAATATCCTATTGAAGCAGATCTCGTTATGCCATTTCCTGATTCCGGAAACTATGCAGCAATAGGATATGCTCAAGCATCAGGAATTCCTTTTGAGATGGGAATGATAAGGAATCATTATGTAGGAAGGACATTTATACAGCCATCTCAGAGTATGAGAGATTTTGGAGTAAAAGTAAAGCTGAATCCTGTAAAGGAGCTTCTTAGAGGAAAGAGAGTTATAATCGTTGAAGATTCTATAATAAGAGGGACAACTGCAAGGACAAGAGTAAATACCTTGAGGAAGATAGGGGCAAAAGAAGTTCACATGCTTGTAAGCTGTCCTCCACACAGATATCCATGTGTATATGGAATAGATTTCTCAACAAAAGGAGAGCTTATAGCAGCAAGAAAGACCGTGGAAGAGATAAGGAAATTTCTTGGACTTAACAGTCTGGGATATCTTTCAATAGAAAGCCTTGTAAAAGCAACAAAGATACCTAAAGAAAAACTTTGTCTTGCATGTTTTACAGGAGATTATCCTGTTCCTTTAGAAGAAGAATTTGACAAATATTGCTTTGAAAAAGCTATCGTGAATATCTCCCCATAAGGACAGCTTTTCCTATTACATGCCCTTCTATCTTTCTGAGAACTTCTTCCTTTGTAAGTCCTGCTGGAAGATTAAGGACTTTATCTATTGCATAGAGTTTAAAGAAATATCTGTGAGTTCCAAAAGGTGGACAAGGTCCACCATATCCTATTTTTTTAAAATCATTTATACCTTGAGTCCCTCCGATCTCTGGATTCTCAACAGGAAGTATTCCTTCTGGAAGACTTCTTACATTTGCAGGAATATCATAATATACCCAATGAACCCATGTTCCCATTGGTGCATCTGGATCATCACATATAAGGACAAAACTTTTTGTTCCAGAAGGAACATTCTTCCATTTTAAAGGAGGAGATATATCTTCTCCATCACATGTATACTTTTTTGGAATCATTCCTCCATGTTCAAATGAAGGACTTGTAAGAATTAGTTCTTCAGCAAAAGAGATCCCTGCAAAGAGAAGAATAAAAATAAGAAGTTTTTTCATGACTTCCCTCCAAAAAATTCTCTAACCTGTTTTATAGCACAGTATTTCCCACACATACTGCATACATCCTTTTCCATAGGAGGATTTTTTTCTCTATACATCTTTGCTCTTTCAGGATCAACAGAAAGAGATATCTGGGTTTCCCAGTCAAGATTCTTTCTTGCAACAGACATCTTTCTGTCAAGTTCAATAGCCTTTTTGTTTCCTCTTGCAATGTCTGCTGCATGGGCAGCTATTCTTGCTGCAATAACTCCTTCTTTTACATCCTCTGCTGTAGGAAGAGAGAGATGTTCTGCAGGAGTAACATAACACAAGAAATCAGCTCCTGCAGCACCTGCAATTGCCCCTCCAATTGCAGCTGCAATGTGATCATATCCTGCAGCAATGTCTGTTACAAGTGGACCAAGGACATAAAATGGAGCATTTTGACAGAGGCTTTTTTGTAGCTTTATATTTGTCTCTATCTGATTCAGAGGAACATGACCTGGACCTTCAACCATTGCCTGAACTCCAAATTCCCTTGCTCTTTGAACAAGCTCTCCAAGGATAATAAGCTCATGAATCTGGGCTCTGTCTGTTGCATCTTCTATTGATCCGGGTCTTAGACCATCTCCAAGACTCAATGTTACATCATATTTTTTTGCAATTTCCAAAAGCCTATCATAATGCTCATAAAGTGGATTTTCCTTTTCGTGATATAACATCCATGTTGCAAGAAAAGATCCTCCTCTGCTTACGATATCCGTGATTCTTCCTTGATTTTTCAAAAGCTCAAGTCCTTTCATTGTAAGACCACAATGAACCGTCATAAAATCTACACCATCTTCTGCCTGCCTTTCTATAACCTCAAATATCTTTTCTGCAGTAAGATGAATAAGCCCTCCTTTTTCTTCTACTGCCTCTATAACTGCCTGATATATCGGAACAGTTCCAACAGGAACACTTGATTCTTTAAGAATTTCCCTTCTGACCCTGTCCAGATCTCCTCCTGTAGAAAGATCCATTACTGTGTCTGCTCCTGCTTTTATTGCTACCTTTAGTTTCTCTATTTCCTCTTCAAGAACAGCCCTGTCAGAAGAAGTTCCAATATTTGCATTTATCTTTACCCTTAATCCTTCTCCTATTCCACAAGGGATCACACCTTTGTGTCTTCTGTTAAAAAGTATAACGACTCTTCCTTGAGCAACTTTTTCAAGAAGCTCTTCTTTTTCTATCCCTTCAGCCTTAGCTACTTTTTCCATCTCTGGAGTAATAATCCCCTTTTTTGCTTCTTCTATCTGTGTCATCTT
>CAZEOQ010000032.1:0-13514 GCA_964513995.1 uncultured Desulfobacterales bacterium
AGTGATAGGATTTGCATACTGGGACAGAAGGACGATGATCCGTCGTGCAAAAGAAGAAGCAATAGAGGAAAAGGAAGGCTCAGGGATCTAATAAGGACGTTGAGGAGGCTTTCAGAGGAAGACAAAATGCTGAAGGTTGAAACATAAAATTAATCATATGTCAAAATAAAGATAGAATTCATAAGGATGAGGTCTTAGTCTTAGCTGTTTTACTTCATTTTCCTTATACCTTATCCATGTCTCTATGAGATCCTCTGTAAATACATCTCCTTTCAGAAGAAATTCATGATCTTCTTCAAGTGCCTTTATTGCTTCTTCAAGAGATGATGGTGTAGAAGGAATATTTTTCAGCTCTTCTGGTGGAAGGGCATATATGTCCTTGTCAAGTGGTTCTCCTGGATCTATTTTGTTCTCTATTCCATCTATTGCTGCCATAAGTATTGCAGAAAATGCAAGATATGGGTTGCAGGATGGATCAGGTGTTCGGAATTCTATCCTCTTTGATTCTGGTGATGGTGAATACATAGGAATCCTTATAGCAGCAGATCTGTTCCTCTGTGAATATGCAAGATTTACTGGTGCTTCAAATCCCGGAACAAGTCTTTTGTATGAATTTGTCGTAGGAGCGCAGAATGCACAAAGTGCTGGACAGTGCTTAAGGAGTCCACCTATTGCATAAAGTGCTTCCTGTGAAAGTCCTGCATATTTTTCTCCTGCAAATATGTTCCTTCCATCCTTCCATATACTTATATGCGTGTGCATTCCATTTCCGTTATCTCCAAATATTGGCTTTGGCATAAATGTTACTGTTTTATTATGACGAACAGCAACATTCTTAAGGACATATTTGAACCACATAATTTGATCTGCCATCTGAACAAGAGGTTTATACTTCATGCCTATTTCTGCCTGACCTGCAGTTGCAACCTCATGATGATGACATTCTACTTCTATTCCAAGTGATTCAAGTATCATTACCATCTCTGTTCTTATGTCCTGATGCTTGTCAGTTGGTGGAACAGGAAAATAACCTTCCTTGTGTCTTGTTTTATATCCAAGATTTGGATTTTCTTTTTTTCCACTGTTCCAGATCCCTTCAATTGAATCAATAAAATAGAATGCAAAATTTGTTCCACTGTCAAATCTTATGTCATCAAATATAAAGAATTCTGCTTCTGGACCAAAATATGCAACATCTCCTATTCCTGTTCTTTTCAGATATACTTCTGCTCTTTTTGCAACACCTCTTGGATCTCTTGAATAAGGCTGTCTCGTTATGGGATCTACGATGTTTCCAATAAGAACAAGTGTAGGTTCTTTATAGAACGGGTCTATCTTTGCAGTATCAGGATCAGGTATAACGAGCATGTCACTTTCATGAATGGACTTCCATCCTTTTATAGATGATCCATCAAAACCAAATCCTTCTTCAAAGCTTTCTTCTTTAAACTGGCTTATAGGAAGAGTAAAATGCTGCCAAATCCCCGGAAGATCAAGAAATCTGAGTTCAACCATCTTTACACCTTTTTCTCTTGCCATCTCTATTACTTCTTTTGGTGTCATAGATTTCCCCCTTAGAGAGCGTCCTTTCCCCTTTCTCCTGTCCTTATCCTTACAGCCTGTTCAACTGGTATGACAAATATCTTTCCGTCTCCAATCTTTCCCGTATATGCTGCTTTCTGTATAGTCCTTATTACTTTCTCAACCATCTCTGTTTCTACTACTACCTCAATCTTTACCTTTGGAATAAAATCAACGACATATTCTGCACCTTTATATATCTCCTTATGCCCTTTTTGCCTTCCATATCCCTTTACCTCTGTTACTGTCATTCCCTGAATCCCTATTTCAGCCAGTGCATCCTTTACTTCGTCAAGTTTAAAAGGTTTAATTATGGCTTCAACCTTTCTCATAAAAACCTCCTAAATAACTTTCTTTATCTCTTCCTTTATCTTTCTTACATATTCAGGATCATCAACCTTTTGTCCATCAAAATCTCTCACATAAAATACATCCACTATCTGATTTTCATTCGTTGCAGCCTTTGCAACCCATATATTCAGTCCACATCTGAATATAGCATCTGTTATCTTAAAAAGTATTCCTAAAAAATCAGGTGCATGGACTTCTATTATCGTGAAAAAGCTAGAGCTTCTGTTATCAACTATTACCTTTTTTGGTGATCTTGAAAGAGCTCTTATCTTTGGTATATAAAAATCAGACTTTTTTTCAATAGCCTCTCTCAGATTAAGCTCTCCTTTTAGTGCAAGTTCAAGGTCTTTTTTTATCTTTTCCCAGATCTCGTCTTCATAAATCCTGTCTGCTGGAGGACGGACTTTAAATATATCCATAGCAATGTTGTTTCTCCAAGTAAATACCTGAGCTTCAAGTATGTCTATATTGTTTAAAGCAAATACACCTGCTATGTTTGAAAAAAGTCCTGGTCTGTCAGGAGCACATATTGTTACTTCTCTTATATCTGATGTATTTTTCTTTATCTTCCATACAAATGGTCTTTCTTTTAAGTTCCTGTAAAGTTCTATGTGTTCTCTTATCTGTTCTTTTGGCACATAAAGGATATATCTTGGAGAAAGGTAACACAAGACCTCTTTGTCAGATACATTTTCTAAAAGCCATCTCCTTTTTTCTTCTACTGTCTGAATAGCTACTTTTGAAGAAAATTCTCCTTTTTCTATCACATTCAGGACCTTAAAAAACAGCTCTCTTAAAAGGACCTCTGTCCAGTCATTCCATATAAATGGTCCTGTAGCCATTGAATCTGCAACAGTAAGAAGATAAAGCATTTTTAGCCTTTCTGAATCTCCTATCTTTTTTGCACAATGAATAGCCACTTCTTCATCATTTATATCTCTTCTTGTTGCTGTCTTTATAAGAAAAAGATGATTTTCTATTAGAAATCTTACAAGCTCTATCTGTTTTTCTTTATATCCAAAATCCCTTAGGATCTTTTTTGCAATATCAGCTCCTTTTTTAGGATGATCTTTTCTTGAAACAGCTTTTCCGATGTCATGAAGGAGACCTGCCCAAAGAAGAAGCTTCTTCTGAGTTATTTCTCTATAAAGCTTTCTGTAAAGAGGATCAGCATCTTCTTTTTCAAAACTTTTAAGTATCTGAACAGTCTTAAGACTATGTTTGTCAACTGGATATCTGTGATATTCATCATACTGTATCTTGTTTATTATTCCTTTAAACTGAGGAATGAGTCTTTCCAGAAGACCACAGCAGAGCATATCTTCAAGGACATCATTTTCTTCTAATGGAGCTATAAGTAGCTTTTCAAATAATCTGACTGCTTCTTTCTTCTTTCTTATATTTTCATCAATCAAGAAAGAAAATTCTCTTACAAGAAACTTGGTCTCAGAACTGAGAGGAATACCAAGTCTTTGACTTTCTTCAAATATCTTTATAAGCAAAACAGGAGAAGAAAGAATATCTTCAGATGATCTGAAATAAAGGAGATTATTCCTTACTTCTATTCCTTCTTCAGTCAGGTCTTCTTTTCTTTTCTTCCTTTTCAGATATCCAAGCTCCATAAGGAATGTTATATATGTATCCTTAAGAAGTTCCATGTTTCTGTGAAGCTCTCCCAGGAATCTTTCAACAGAGCTTTTTCCAGAAAATCCAACTCTTTTTGCCACCTTTTTCTGATATTCAAGATAAAGCCTGTCGTTTTTTTTCTTTGAAAAATAATGAAGCCAGTTTCTTACATTCCACATAAAAAGAAGGATCTTCATAAGTGTTTCAAATCCAGCATGTGTTATATAACCAAATATTTCTAAGTCTTTTGGCTCTCTTATGTATGAATCAAGCTTTCCTATCCAAAGTATTGTATGATAGTCTCTGAGACCTCCTCTTCCTTCTTTTAGATTTGGCTCCAGAAGATATGAAGAATCTCCATATGTCTTATGTCTTAAGTCGTTCTGTTCTATAAGCCAATTTATAATCCTTTCCTTCATCCTTTTTATTATCCTTTCTCTTACCTGTTCCATAAGCTCCACATAGAGCTTTGACTGACCACATACAAATCTTGCATTTAGAACTGATGTAACTTCTCTCATGTCTTCCTTTATAAGACTCATGTATTCTTCCAAAGAAAATACCCTATAGCTTACATCAAACCCAAAGTCCCAAAGAGGATAAATGATCTCCCTTATAAGATCCTCTGTATCTTCAGGAATCTTTTCCTTAAAAAGAAAAATAACATCTATGTCAGAAAATATACACATTTCCCTTCTTCCATATCCACCAACAGCAAGTATTGCAAAAGGATTATTTTCAGGATCAGCTTTTAGGCTGAAACTGCTTCTTTCAAATGCCTTTATAAAATAATCATCAAGAAGTCTTGTGTATTCTTCTGAAAAATTCTTATTTTCTCCTCTGCAGAAACCTCTGACAAGCTGATTAAAAGCTGTTTTTAGATCTTCCATCTTTTTACTTCTTCTATAAGTGTCTTTGCAAGAAGTTCCTCAGGTATCTTTTTCACAACTTTTCCTTTCTTAAAAAGGACTCCTTTTCCCTTTCCACCAGCTATTCCAATATCTGCCTCTTTTGCTTCTCCTGGTCCATTTACAACACATCCCATTATAGCAACTTTTATAGGTATATCTATCCTGGAGATCTCCTTTTCCACTTCATCTACAATAGAAAAAAGATCTATCTGACATCTTCCACATGTAGGACATGAGATTATCTCAGGTCCTCTGTGTCTTATGTTCAAAGCCCTGAGTATCTCATATGCTGCTTTTACTTCCTCTACAGGTGGACGAGTAAGAGATACCCTTATTGTATCTCCTATTCCTTTCATAAGAAGATATCCTATTGCAATTGCACTTTTTACAACACCACTTATAAGTGTCCCTGCTTCTGTTACACCAAGATGAAGAGGATAATCCGTCTTTTCACTCAAAAGCTCATATGCCTTTATCGTATCAAGGACATTTGATGACTTTATGGAAATCTTCATGTATTCAAATCCCATGTCCTCAAAAAATCTTATACTCCTTATTGCACTTTCAACGAGTGCTTCAGGAACAGGATGACCGTATTTTTCAAGGAGATCCTTTTCAAGTGATCCTGCATTTACTCCTATCCTTATAGGAATTCTTGCATCTTGTGCTGCTTTTATTACCTCCTTTAATCCTCTTTTTTTCATATTCCCTGGATTTATCCTTATTCCATCTGCTCCTGAATCTATTGCTTTCAGTGCAAGACGATGGTCAAAGTGGATGTCTGCTATAAGTGGGACAGGAGATCTTTTTTTTATCTCCTTAAATGCAGAAGCTGCTTCTTCATCAGGTATTGCAACCCTTACTATCTCACATCCTGCCTGTTTCAGCTCTTCTATCTGAGAAACAGTTGCACTTATGTCTTTTGTATCAGTATTTGTCATTGACTGAACAGCAATTGGTGCACCATCTCCTATAGGGACATTTCCTACATAGATCCTTTTTGTCTTCTTTCTCTTATACATCTTCCTTCTTTTTTGCTAATCTAAATTTTTTATTTCTACAAAATTGTCAACAATTACCTGAACAGGAAAAAACTCTTTTTTCAGAACCTCTTTTCCTTTTTCTGTATATATCTCAGGGATCTGTTTGATCAATATCCTCTTATCCTTATATGATAGCTCAATTCCTTCCCTAAATCTTTTTATCCTGACTCCATTTATATTATCAGGAATAGTCTCCTTTGCACCAAATACATCTTTTATAAAAACTTCATCCCTGTCACACAAAATATAATCAACCTTCATTATCTTTTTGCTCCATAAAAATGGAGCAATCGTAGATTCTGATGAGAATCTTCCTCTTTTGAATATCATGCTTTTTCCTTCTGGAAACTCTATATATGCACAGATTCCAGGACAGCTGAGAAATGTTATCCTAAGACCTTTGTTCATTTTTGATTTTATCTTGAAAAATGCTATTTCAGAAAGGATAAGGAAAAGCAGAAGAAGAGAAATCCTGTAGTGTCTCTTCGTAAAAAAAAGAACTGATAGCCAGTATATGAACATCTCAGAAAGCTTAGGAGTAAATAGCCAGATGTTTGCAAGTGGAAAAGAGCTCCAAAGTTTTGCAATAAAAAGCATAAGGTGAAGTCCATATGAGCTTATGTGGATCAGAAATGAGGAGATGGTCCTGGATAATGGAAAAAGGATGACAGATGCTAAAGAAAAAGGAAGTATCCATATTCCAAGTATTGGTATTGCTGTGAGATTTGAAAGAGGAGCTACGAGACAGATCCTGTGGAAGTAGTAAAGGAGAAGAGGAAGAAGTAAAATGTAGATTGAAAGAGAGCTGAAGAAGAGATCTGAAAAATAAGAAAATATTTTATTTCCTGTGTTTCTTCTTATTTTTGGAAAAAGCCAGATTATTCCAAAAACAGCTGCAAATGAGAGCTGAAAAGAGGGGCTAAAGACAGAATACGGATGAATGGAAACTATTATAAGACCTGCAAGACATAGGGAAGACAAAACATCACTTTCTCTTTCAAGGATTATTGAAAAAAGATATACGAGGATCATTATCATTGCTCTCTGTGTAGGAATACTCATTCCAGAAAGGATTGAGTAAAACAGGACAGGAAAGCATGTAAGAATAGAAGAAAGCTTTCTTATGTCAAAGATAAGGGGAAGCCTGTATGAAAAAAGAAGGAGTCTTTTTATGAGAAAAAATGAGATCCATGCAACAAGTCCTATGTGAAGACCAGATATAGCCAGTATGTGACCAAGACCAGATTTTCTAAGAAGCTCTTTTGTATCTTCTTCAAGACCGCTTCTTTCTCCAAGAAGAAGAGCAGAGAATATGGAAAAATCTCTTTTTGAAAGCTCTTTTCTTAGGAATTCTCTTATAGATCCTCTGATTTCCTCAAAAAATTTCCTTTCTTTTCCAAGACATACTATATACCTTCCATCAGGAATATATCCCCTGCATACTATCCTCCTTGTCTTCATAAACATCTCATAAGAAAAAGATCCTGGATTTTTTGATCTTTTAAATTCCCTGAGCCTGCAGGGAAACATTATTCTTTCTGCAGGAGCTATTTCTGGAAGATTTCCGTAAATGTCAACTATTATCTTTTCTCTTAAAGGATAAACTCTGCCTTTTTCTATAAGCTTCTTTACAAGGACCTTTATCCTTCTTTTTTTTCCAATATCCCTGAAAGGCTCAAGGACCGTTCCTTCAAGGACAACCTCTCTTTTTTCTTTTGCAAACTGAAGAAGGAGGGATTTTTCAAAATAAAGCTTGCTGTTTCTGTAAAAGATAATTCCTGAGATAAAAAAAAGAGGGCATATAAAAAAATATTCTTTTTTTCTTGGAAAAGCAAAAGAGACAAAAAAAAGAAAAAGACTCAACAGAGGCTTATAAGAAAATATGATTCCTGAAAGAACAGAAAGAAAAAGAAATAGGCATGGAGATTCTACTGCCATATAACTGTATCTCTTTTACAGTGGACATCATCCTTGTAAGGATAATCAAGATTGTAGTGAAGACCACGACTTTCTTTTCTCATAAGTGCACATGTAATTATAAGCTCTGCAACAAGTGCAAGATTTCTGAGTTCAAGAAGATCACGAGTTACAATAAAATCCCAGTAGTATTCCTTTATCTCCTGCTGAATTATCTCTATCCTTCTCCTTGCCCTTTGAAGCCTTTTATTTGTCCTTACAATCCCTACATAGTTCCACATAAGCCTTCTTATCTCATCCCAGTTATGTGACACAACAACCATCTCATCACTGTCAACAGCACTTCCTGGATCCCATGGTGGAGGTTTTGGAAATGAAAAATCCTTGTTTTCTTCAAGATATTTTATGGAACGCATAGCAGCCCTTTTTGCAAATACGACTGCTTCAAGAAGTGAGTTGCTTGCAAGTCTGTTTGCACCATGAAGTCCAGTGCATGCAACTTCTCCAATTGCATAAAGATTTTCTAAGGTCGTAAGTCCATCCTTATCAGTAAGCACACCTCCACACATATAATGTGCAGCAGGAACAACAGGAATAGGTTCTTTTGTTATGTCTATGTTAAACCTAAGACAGGTCTCGTATATGTAAGGAAATCTTTTCTTTATAAAATCAGCTGGCTTGTGACTTATGTCAAGATAAACACACTCGTCTCCACTTTTTTTTAATTCCATATCAATACATCTTGCAACGATATCTCTTGGAGCAAGCTCTTTCATAGGATGATACTTTTCCATGAATCTCCTTCCTCTTTTGTCTATAAGTATTCCTCCTTCTCCTCTCAGTGCTTCTGATATGAGGAAGTTTTTTGCTTCAGGATGATAGAGACATGTAGGATGAAACTGGACGAATTCAAGATTTGCAACCTTTGCACCTGCTCTATATGCAATAGCTATTCCATCTCCTGTAGCAATATCAGGATTGCTCGTATAAAGATAAACCTTTCCAGCTCCTCCTGTTGCAAGAACAGTTACCTTTGCAAGAAATGTCTTTACTACTCCATTTTTCACATCAAGGACATATGCTCCCCAGCATCTTTTTCCTCCTTCATCTTTTACAATTACCCCTTTTTTCCTCAGCTTTGGAGTGGTAATAAGATCAATTACCATGTGATGTTCAAGTATCTCTATGTTTTTGTTTTCTTCTGCTCTTTCAAGAAGTGTCCTTTCTATTTCATGACCGGTTCTGTCTTCTGCATGAACTATCCTTCTTTTTGAATGACCGCCTTCTCTTCCAAGATCAAGGTCATCACTGTTTTCTTTCTTAGAAAACTGAACACCCCATGACATAAGCTCCTTTATTACTTTTGGTCCTTCATACACGACCATTCTTACTACATCTTCATGACACAAACCATCTCCTGCCCTGAGTGTATCCCTTATGTGGTATTCAAAGCTGTCTGAAGGATCTATTACAGAAGCAATTCCTCCTTGTGCATAATTTGTTGCACCTTCTATCTTTTCCTTCTTTGTAACAATTATTACCTTCTTTCCATACTTTGCCACATGAAGGGCAAAGCTAAGCCCTGCTATTCCACTTCCTATAACAAGATAGTCTGTTTTTATCTCCATGTTTTTCCCTCCAACTATAATAATAGCACAAATTTTTGAAAAAAAGTAAAATATATCTTAAAAGTCCTGGGGAGGAGGTCATGCTTGAAAAGCAGTATCTCATTGATTCAATCAGTGTTCATGATGCTTGGAGGCTTTTCAGAATAATTTCAGAATTTGTGGATGGATTTGAAGAGCTCCATAACATATATCCATGTGTTTCTATATTTGGATCTGCAAGAGTAAAGCCAGGTGATGAGGTATATGAAAAGACAGTAGAGATTGCAAAAAAACTTGCAAAAAACGGATTTCATATAATTACTGGTGGTGGGCCAGGTGTTATGGAAGCAGCAAATAAGGGAGCAAAGGAAGGTGGAGCAAAGTCAATTGGGCTTAATATAAAGCTTCCTATGGAAGAAAAACCAAATCCATATCTGGATATAAGGATAGATTTCAAATACTTTTTTGTAAGAAAGGTAATGTTTGTAAAATATGCACAGGCATACATTGGAATGCCAGGAGGATTTGGAACACTTGATGAGATATTTGAGGCAGCAACACTTATTCAGACAAAACGCATAAAGCCATTTCCTCTTGTCCTTGTAGGATCAGACTATTGGGGACCACTTATGGAATGGATGAAAAAAGTTCTTCTTGAAAGAGGATATATCTCACAGGAAGATCTTGATCTTATAACAGTTCTTGATGATCCTGATGATGTTGTAAGGCTTATAAAAAAGACAGTAATAGTATAGATGGATCTTTCTGAGTATCTGAGACCTACAAGGTTCATTGATTCAGATAACAGAAAGATAAAGGAAAAGGCAGAGGAGCTTACTTCTGGGAAAGATATATACGAAAAGGCAAGGAGTCTATTTTATTTTGTAAGGGACAGGATAAAATACACCGTATATGTTCCAAAGCTAAAAGAAGAAGAAAACATTGCAAGCAGGATACTTGAAAAAGGAAAAGGATATTGTGTTCAGAAAGCCGTTCTTCTTGCAGCACTTTCAAGGGCATCAGGAATTCCAGCCCGTCTTAGATTTGCAGATATAATAAACTGGAGACTACCTGAACATATCCTTAAGCTAAGAAAAGGAGACAGACTTTTTGTATTTCATGGCTACAGTGAGCTGTATATAAATGGAAGATGGGTAAAAGTTGCAGCAGTTTTTAATTTAGACCTTTGCATAAAACATGCTATAATACCTGTAGAATTTGACGGAAAAAATGATGCACTTCTTCCAGAAAAGGACTTCTTTGGGAATCCTTATATAGAATACATAAAAGACAGAGGATCATACAGTGACCTTCCTCTGGACGATATTATAAGAGAGAGGAAAAGACTTCAGAAAGTAGCAGACTTTTATGAAGAAATGATAAAAGGAGGTCAGAGATTATGACGAAAAAGTATGTATATACATTTGAAGAAGGAGATGGAAAAAATAAAAAGCTTCTTGGAGGAAAAGGTGCAAATCTTTGTGAGATGACACAGATTGGGATTCCTGTTCCACCAGGATTTGTAATTACTACTGAAGCATGTGTTGAGTTTCTTGAAAAAAGAAACAAGGAGCTATGGCCAGAGCTTATTGAACAGATAAATCAGGGAATAAAGTATCTTGAGAAAAAGACAGGAAAGGGATTTGGAAATCCAGAAAATCCTCTTCTTGTATCTGTAAGATCTGGTGCTGCAGTATCTATGCCAGGAATGATGGATACAATTCTTAATCTTGGAATGAATGACAGGATAGCAGAAGGACTTGCAAAGCTTACAGGAAACAAAAGGTTTGCATATGATACATACAGAAGATTTCTTCAGCTTTTTGGAAGCATAGGGCTCAGGATTGATGAAGAAAGGTTTACAAAGGAGTTTGAAAAGGTAAAGGAAAAGTATGGTGTAAAGCTTGATACAGAGCTTAGTGAAAAGGCATTAAAGGAGATATGTGAAAGATTTCTTGAGGTTATAAAATTCTTTACAGGAGGTGAATTTCCTGATCCATATGAACAGCTGTATATTGCAGTAAAGGCAGTTTTTAATTCATGGATGGGGAAAAGGGCGGTTGAATACAGAAAGCAGTTCAACATAACTCCTGACATTGCAAATGGAACAGCTGTAAATGTATGCACGATGGTATTTGGAAATATGGGAGAGGATAGTGCAACAGGTGTTGCATTTACAAGAAATCCTGAAACAGGAGAAAACAGACTCTATGGTGAGTATCTTACAAATGCACAGGGAGAAGATGTCGTTGCAGGAATAAGGACACCAAAGCCAATAAAGATGCTGAGAAAAGAGATGCCAGCTGTATACAAAGAGCTTGAAAAGCTGAGACATACACTTGAAAGGCACTTCAGAGAGGTTCAGGACTTTGAATTTACGATAGAAAAAGGAAAGCTTTATTGTCTTCAGACAAGAAATGCAAAGATGAATGCAGCTGCATTCATAAAGACATCAATAGACATGGTAAATGAAGGGCTTATAACAGAAGAGGAGGCAATACTCAGGGTTCAGCCAGAGATGCTCGTTCAACTTCTTCATCCACAGCTTGATCCAAGATATGCAAAAGATCCTATAGCAAAAGGAATCCCTGCATCTCCTGGTGCTGCATCAGGAAAAATTGTATTTGATCCAGACAGGGCAGAGACAAAGGCAAAGCTTGGAGAAAAGGTAATACTTGTAAGGATTGAGACAAAGCCAGAAGACATTCACGGATTCTTTGCATCACAGGGAGTTCTTACAAGCAGAGGAGGAAAGACATCTCATGCAGCTGTTGTTGCAAGGAGTATGGGAAAGCCATGTGTATGTGGATGTGAGGAACTTGAAATAAGCTATGAGAAAAAAGAGGCAAGGATAGGAGATATAGTCCTTAAGGAAGGAGATACAATTACAATTGATGGAACAACAGGAAATGTATATCTCGGATATATTCCTACGGTTGAGCCAGAATTTATGGAAGACCTTCTTGTGCTTCTTGAATGGGCTGATGAGATAAGCAGTCTTAAGGTAAGGGCAAATGCAGATACTCCTGAAGCAGCAGAAAGGGCAAAAAGGTATGGTGCAGTTGGAATTGGACTTTGCAGAACAGAAAGGATGTTCAATCAGCCTGACAGACTTCCTATTGTCCAGAAGATGATCCTTGCAGATACAAAGGAAGAAAGAGAAGAGGCACTAAATAAGCTTCTTCCACTTCAGAAAAATGACTTTAAGGAGATCTTCAGGATCATGGATGGTATGCCTGTTGCAATAAGACTTCTTGATCCACCAATACATGAGTTTCTTCCATCAGAAGAAGAGCTGAGACATGAGATAGAGAGACTTAAGAAGCTAAAAGAGATGGTAGAGGCAATAGAAGAGCTTCCAGATACACTTAAGCTTCTTGATCCTGAGCTTTACAGAAAATATGCAGCAAATCTTGAAAGCATAGGACATGCACTTGAGGAGCTAAGAGACAAGCATCTTGCAGAATCCCTTATAAAAGAAAAAGAGGCAATGCTTAAAAAAGTAAAGGCACTTTCAGAGATAAACCCAATGCTTGGACACAGAGGTGTAAGACTTGGAATTACATATCCTGAGATATACAAGATGCAGATAAGGGCAATACTTGAGGCAGCTGCAGAGGTAATGCAGGAAGGAATAAAGGTTGAGCCAGAGATAATGGTTCCACAGGTCTGCACACTTCAGGAACTGAAATGGGTATACGGCTATGTTGAGGAGATAAAAGAGGATGTTGAAAGGAAGTATGGAATAAAGGTTCCATTCAAGTTTGGAACAATGATAGAGGTTGTAAGGGCATGTATGAGGGCAGGTCGTATTGCTGAACTTGCAGAATTTATGTCATTTGGAACAAATGATCTTACACAGGCAACATTTTCATTCTCACGCGAGGATGCAGAAAACAAGTTCCTTCCACTTTACAATGAAAAGAAGATACTTCTTCATAATCCATTTGAGGTTCTTGATGTAAAAGGTGTTGGAAGACTTATGATGATTACAGTTGAATGGGCAAGAAAGACAAGACCTGATATAAAGATAGGGATCTGTGGAGAGCATGGTGGTGATCCATATTCCATAAGATTCTGTCATTATCTTGGACTTGATTATGTATCATGTTCTCCACCAAGAGTTCCTATTGCAAGACTTGCAGCAGCTCATGCAAAACTTAAGGAAAAAGAATATGAACCATTCAAGGTATAAGGAAAGATTAGGGTAGACTAAGGATGGTGTTCTGAAGCTGATAAGAAAAATAAAGCCTTATCCCCTTCTTCTGAACATATTCCCTTACCTTTGGAGATGCCTGATATGTCACAATAAGAAGAAGCTTTTCTCCTGAAAAAAATCCCCTATCCTGGATATCTTTCTAAGAAAACTGTCCACATCTCTTTTCTTAAGCTGCGTTTTACATTCACCAAGTATCCATATCCTCTCCCCTCTTCCCCTTCCCAATTATGTTCACCTCTTCATACCTGTTTGGAGATAT
>CAZEOQ010000033.1:0-12770 GCA_964513995.1 uncultured Desulfobacterales bacterium
AGATGCTGAAGGGATTCAGTGGCCATGTCCATCAAAGGATCATCCAGGAACAGCTATACTTCACAAAGATGGATTTGTTAGAGGAAAGGGAAAGTTTTCTGTTATAAAATACAGACCATCAGCTGAAGTTCCAGACAAGGAATTTCCATTTATCCTTACAACAGGAAGGATTCTCTTTCATTATCATACAGGGACTATGACGAGAAGGGTTTCTGATCTTTCATATATAAGAGGTGAAGAGTTTGTTGAGATAAATCCATCTGATGCAGAAAGACTTGGAATAAAGGATGGGGATGTGGTAGAAGTAGAATCAAGAAGAGGAAAGGTAAAGGCAAAGGCAAAGATTACTGAAAGGTCTCCTGAAGGAGTCATCTTTATGACATTCCATTTCAGTGAGGCATGTGCAAATGTGCTTACATCAAGGGAAGTTGATCCAATTGCAAAGATCCCTGAGTTTAAGGTAACTGCCGTAAGGATAAGAAAGGAGGGATAAGATCATGTATAAAATAGTTGAAAGGGAAGTTCTTGCACCAAATATTGTTCACATAAAGGTTGAAGCACCAGAGATTGCAAAAGCAGCAAAGCCAGGTCAATTTGTGATACTTAGAGTAGATGAAAAAGGTGAAAGATTTCCTATGTCACTTGCAGACTGGGACAAAGAAAAAGGAACCATTGATATAACATTTATTGTTCTTGGAACAAGCACAATGAAGCTTGCTTCCCTTAAGGTAGGAGACAGCATCCTTGATTGTGCAGGACCTCTTGGAAATCCTGTTGATATAAAATACTATGGAAATGTTCTTATTGCATGTGGATGTTTTGGAATAGGTCCATCTATAAAGCTTGCAGAAGCACTAAAAGAAAAAGGAAACAGGATAATCTCTGTAATGGAGGCAAGAAACAGGTCATATCTTTTCTGGGAAGACAGACTCAGAAAAGTAAGTGATGGATTTTACATTGCAATAGGTGATGGAAGCTATGGGAAAAAAGGATGGATAGAGGATTTTATAAGGGAATATCTGAGTGCTGGAAATAAGGTAGATGTTATATTTGCAACAGGATGCACATTTATGATGAGACAGTGTTCAAAGGCATCAGAGCCTTTTGGTGTAAAGACAAATGTATTTCTCGTAGCAATAATGGTAGATGGAACTGGGATGTGTGGAGCATGCAGGGTAAATGTTGGAGGTGAAACTAAGTTTGCATGTGTAGATGGACCTATGTTTGATGGACATAAAGTAGATTGGGAAAATCTTGCTATGAGACTCAGCAGCTATCTTTCAGAAGAAAGGATCTCTCTGAGTTTGTGGGAAAGGGAAAACTGGCACAGGCTTATTGATGTATCAAGAGGAAAAATTGCTTAAGGAGGAATAAGATGGAAAAAAAGAAGAAAATTAATCTGAATCGTGTTCCAATGAGAAAACAACCACCAGAAGTAAGAAGGCATAATCCATATGAAGTAGCACTTGGATATACATATGAAGAAGCAAGAGAAGAGGCAAAGAGATGTCTTCAGTGCAAAAGACCAGGATGTGTTAAGGGATGTCCTGTAAATGTAAGGATTCCTGAGTTTATAAAAGCAATAGTTGATGGTGATCTTCCAAAAGCTGCAAAGATAATATGGGATTCAAACAGCCTTCCAGCAATATCAGGAAGGGTATGTCCACAGGAAAATCAGTGTGAGGGAAACTGTGCACTTGCCAAAAAAGGAGGAGCAATAGCAATTGGAAGACTTGAAAGATTTGTTGCAGACTGGGCAAGGGAAAATCCAGAAGAATCTGGAGTATTTAAGGTATCACTTCCAAAGCCAACTGGAAAGAAGGTTGCAATTGTTGGATCAGGTCCAGCAGGACTTACAGCAGCAGCGGACCTTGCAAAAGCAGGACATAAGGTAACCATATATGAAGCACTTCATCTTCCTGGAGGAGTAACTGTATATGGAATTCCTGAATTCAGGCTTCCAAAAAAGATCGTTCAGGCAGAAGTAGACTATCTTACAAATGTCCTTGGAGTTGAGCTTAAGCTGAATTATGTCATTGGAAGAATAATCACGGTTGATGAACTTCTTGAAAAATACGATGCAGTATTTCTTGGAATAGGTGCAGGAGCACCAATATTTATGAACATTCCTGGAGAAAACTCAAAAGGAGTATATTCTGCAAATGAATTCCTTACAAGACTGAATCTCATGAAGGCATATCTCTTTCCAGAATACGATACTCCTATGAAGGTAGGAAAAAAAGTGGCAATAATAGGAGCTGGAAATGTTGCAATGGATGCTGCAAGATGGGCTCTCAGGATTGGAGCAGAAGAGGTATACATTGTCTATAGAAGATCTGAAAAAGAGATGCCAGCAAGGAAGGAAGAGATAGAGAATGCCCGGGAAGAAGGAGTAATATTTAAGCTTCTTACAAATCCTGTAAGGATAATTCCAGATGAACACGGATGGGTAAAGGCTATGGAATGTGTAAAGATGGAGCTTGGAGAACCTGATGAAAGTGGGCGTCGTCGTCCTGTTCCAATTCCAGGATCTGAATTCATCATGGAAGTAGATACAGTGATTCCTTCTCTTGGAACAAGACCAAATCCTCTTATAGCAAGAACAACACCAGGACTTGAAACAACAAGGAGAGGAACACTAAAGGCAGATGAAAATGGAAGGACTACAAAAGAAAGAGTTTGGGCAGGAGGAGACATAGTAACAGGTGCAGCAACAGTAATAAGTGCTATGGGAGCAGGAAAAAGAGCAGCTGCTGATATGAACAAATTCTTAAGCCTCAGCTAATAGCATCTGCTGGACAGTTCATAACACATGTCATACACCTTATACACTTATCCTTGTTTATCCTTGCTGGCTCTCCCTTTTTCCACTCTATTGCACCTGAAGGACAGTTTCTGTAACAGATCCCACATCTTTTACACTTTTCCTGATCAACCTCAAATCTTATAAGTGCAACACATCTCTTTGCAGGACATCTCTTTTCATATATATGTGCCTCATATTCTTGTCTGAAATGTCTCAGTGTAGAAAGGACTGGATTTGGTGCTGTCTGTCCAAGTCCACAAAGCGCTGTATCTTTTATCATATATGAAAGCTCTTCAAGAAGATCCAGGTCTTCTGGTCTTCCTTTTCCTTCAACTATTCTGTCAAGTATCTCAAGCATCCTCTTTGTTCCTTCACGACATGGAGGACATTTTCCACAGGATTCATCCTGAATAAACCTTAAAAAGAACCTGGCCATATCTACCATACATGTCCTTTCATCCATCACAATCATTCCACCAGATCCCATAATTGCTCCAAGTTCTACGAGAGATTCATAATCTACTGGAGTATCAAGATACTTTTCTGGAATACATCCACCAGATGGCCCTCCAAGCTGAACAGCCTTAAATCTTCTTCCTCCCTTAATCCCACCACCTATGTCAAATATTATCCTTCTCAGTGTTTCTCCAATAGGAACTTCAACAAGACCAATGTTGTTTACATCTCCTGTAAGTGAAAATACCTTTGTTCCTTTACTTTTTTCCGTGCCTATCTTTGAAAACCATTCTCCACCATTCATTATTATCTTTGGAACATTTGCAAGTGTTTCAACATTATTTATTACTGTTGGCTTTCCCCAAAGACCTTTCTGAACAGGATATGGAGGTCGTGGTCTTGGCTGACCTCTTTTTCCTTCAATTGATGCCATAAGAGCAGTCTCTTCACCACATACGAATGCACCAGCACCCTGATATATCTCTATGTCAAAGCTAAAGCCACTTCCAAGAATGTCCTTTCCCAGAAGTCCATACTTCCTTGCCTGATCTATTGCAATATATAGTCTTTTTAAAGCAAGAGGATATTCTGCCCTGCAATATATAAAGCCTCTGTTTGCACCAATTGCCTTTCCTGCAATTATCATTCCTTCAAGAACAGCATGTGGATCACCTTCAAGTATGCTTCTGTCCATAAATGCACCAGGATCTCCTTCATCTGCATTGCAGATTATGTATTTTACTTCTCCTGGCTGTTTCCTTGCAAATTCCCATTTTAGCCCTGTTGGAAAACCTGCACCACCTCTTCCCCTAAGTCCTGATTTTTTCACTTCTTCTATTATCTGCTCTGGTGTCATCTCAAGAAGTGCCTTTGCACATGCCTGATATCCATCCCTTGCAATGTATTCTTCTATATTCTTTGGATCAATAAGTCCTCTGTTTTTAAGGACAACGATTGTCTGATTCTTAAAAAATGGAATCTCTTTTAGATATGGAATTGTTTTTTTAGAAACAGGATCTTTATAAAGAAGCTTTTCATAAGGTCTTCCATTTACAAAATGTTCCTCAACAAGAGCTGGTATCTCTTCTGGAGTAAGCTTCTGATAAAAGATTCCTTCTGGAAGGACTGTCATAACAGGACCTTTTGCACAAAGTCCAATACATCCTGTCTCTACAATAGCAATCTCATTATCAAGTCCTTTTTTTTTCAGCTCCTCCTCAAGGACTTTCCTTATCTCATCACATCCTGCTGCCTTACAGCCTGTATCACTGCAAAGCATAAGATGGATCCTATGCGTTCCTTCAAATTCCTTTTTTCCTTCTCTTAATGCTATTCTTTTATAAGCCCTTTCTTTTATCTTTTTTAAATCCTCAATTGTAAGTCCTGACATTGTTTATCCTCCTTTTTGAAGGAATAAACACCTTTATTTTTTCAGGCTTTCTCAAGAAGAAAGCCTGAAAAAACAATTACTCTTTTTATGATTTGATGCCTGAAAAATATATTATGGAGAAATTTTTGACAAGATGTTTTTAGGACAGATTCCGTTCTGAAGGCATATTGCTCTAAAAAGTGCTTCTCTTACTGCCTTTGCTATCATGTATCCAAGGACTGTATGTCCTCCTGCTGAACTAAGCCTTCCACTATATCCAGAAACAACAATAAGATTATCTGTTCCTGTCCCAGTTGCTATAAGACCAGGAGAATATGTGCTTTCTACAGAAAGCTCCTGAAGAACAGCACTCTTTGCCTCAGTAGCTCTTATTATAGCCTGAGCAAGTGCTCCCTGACTTAGCTTTCTGTTTACAAAGATAATCAGATTTATTGTCCCTACCTTTTCCCATCCACCTTTTTTTTCAAACCAGCTTCCTCTATCAACTCCACTTCTTATTGCATTTCCAAAGACTCCTGCTGTTGCTGCTACCCAGACAGTTATGTCTCTGAAATGCTCTTCATGAAATGCTATATTGTCTATATCTGCTCCAGTAAAAAGAAGACAGATGTCTTTTATCCCTGTCTTTTCAGATACCTCTTTTTTGATCTCTTCTGTCTTAAATGAATCCCATAGTGCAGGATATATGTAATAGTTTCCAACTGCATCTGCTTTTCTGAATCCAGAAAGGGTTGAAAGAACCTCTGTTTTTTTTGGAAATCTTACAAGAAAAAGCTTTGCAGGAAATCCATTTTCCTCAAATCTCATTATCCTTGCATCAAGATAACTTATAGGAGCTTTTATAATCGTTTCTTTTTTTAAAAGACTTTCTGATCTTCTTAGCTGAAAAAGCCACCATCCAGAAACCGGATATCTTTCAACTTCTTCCTGAAAACAATCATTTTTCAGGATCTTCATAAAAGAAAGAGCTTCTTTTTTCCTTTTAGATCCTGCCCATATCCCAAGACACATATCTTTTGAGATACTGAAACAGTAAGTTCCTTTCTTAAATGAAGGATCAAGGACATTCAGGTCTATAACAGATCCAGTAAATGCCCTTTTTCCAAAAAGAAGCTCAAGCTCTTTTGGAAAAAGTATTATGTCTGGACTTATCTTTGAAATTAACTTAAGAGACCCTGCATCCTTATATGGATTTCCTTTATAGCAATAGACATTTTCGTATTTCTTCAAGCATCTGCACAGACTTCCATATGCAAAAACTGTCTGACAGAATCCTTTTGAACTTAAAAGAAGAATAAGGATTAAGGAAAACATTTTGCTTACCTGAAGTTTTTATGCTATTAGCATAAAACAAGAAGACATGAAAGAGATTATTTTTGGAGATATTGAAAAGAGGTCTTTTGAGATAATAGAAAAGGAGGTTTCTGTAAAGCCATTTCAGGGAAAGGAATGGCTTATCTTAAGAAGGATGATACATGCAAGTGCTGATTTTGAACTTCTTTCTCTTGTAAGATTTCACAAAGATGCTGTCTCTTCTGGAATAGAAGCACTGAAAAGAGGATGTTTTATATTTACTGATACAAAGATGGCACTTTCTGGAATAAGAAAAGAAAAGCTGAAAAGGCTTGGATGCAAGATCAGGTGCTTTTTGGGAAAGAAAGAGGTAAAAAAAATGGCTTCTGAAAAAGGTCTTCCAAGATCATATGTAGCAGTTGACTTTTCTGTTCCATACATAAATGGAGGGATATATGTTATAGGAAATTCTCCAACAGCACTTATAAGAGTTGTTGAGCTTGTTGAAAAAGGGATATGTCTTCCTTCACTCATAATTGGGATGCCAGTTGGTTTTGTGAATGTAAGTCAGGCAAAAGAGATGCTTGTAAATCAGAATAAAGTCCCATACATAACTGTTATTGGAAGAAAAGGTGGGACAGCTCTTGCAGTAGCTGCAATAAATCAGCTCATTGAGTTTGTATGAGGATTGGATTTACCACAGGATCAGCAGTAAGTGCTGCTGCAAAGGCAGCAATACTGAGGATTTCTGGAAAGAAACTGAAGAATGTGAACATTCCTCTTCCAGACGGTTCAAGGATGAGTATACCTGTTAGGGAATCTCGTATAACAGGGAAAAATAAGGCTTATGCAGAGGTCATAAAGGATTCTGGAGATGATCCTGATGTAACAGATGGAATAAGGATCATGTGTTTTGTGGAGATAACTGAAGGGAACAGGATAAGGATAGAGGCAGGAAAAGGAATTGGAATTGTTACAAAACCAGGTCTTCCTGTCCCTGTAGGAAGTCCAGCAATAAATCCTTATCCAAGAAGACAGATAAGGGAAGCAATTATAGAAGGGCTTAAAGAAGCAGGTCTTTTTCCTTCTTCTGTAAAAGTAAGGATAGAGATTCCTGAAGGAGAAAAGATAGCAAAAAAGACACTTAATCCAAAATTGGGAATTGTTGGAGGAATATCTATTCTTGGGACTCGCGGAACTGTTATTCCATTTTCTCATGAAGCATACAAAAGGACAATAGAAGTTGAACTTGATTTTGCAATTTCAAATGGAGCAGAAAAGATAGTATTTGTTACAGGAGGAAGAACAGAGAGGTTTTCAAAAA
The DNA here is from genome assembly GCA_964513995.1 of uncultured Desulfobacterales bacterium. Taxonomy (GTDB): domain Bacteria; phylum Desulfobacterota; class DSM-4660; order Desulfatiglandales; family JALVZP01; genus CAZEOQ01. Next base: position 7,270 of record CAZEOQ010000033.1, read on the forward strand.
GGATATACAGGGAACTTAAAGACTTCTGTTTTATACAGATAGGAGACTTTTTTGGATTCTGTCTTGAACAGGCAGCAAAAAGAAGCTTAAAACACATCATATTTTCCTGTCTTTTTGGAAAGCTAATAAAGATTGCTCAGGGAGCTTCTTTTACACACGTAAAAGAATCACAGATAGACTTTTCTCTTCTTTCAGAATGGTGTAATGTCTTTGGACTGAAGATAAAAAATCCTAATACAGCACTTCAGGCATTTGAGATGATAAAAAATTCTGAGGACTCAGAAAAAGTCTTTTCTTTTATACTTGAAAAGGCAATCCTTAATGCAAGAAAATACATCTCCCCTTATCAAAAAATTACTTTTAACCTTTTTGATTACACAGGAAATCTTATATGCCAAAAGGAAGGATAAGGATTATAGGATGTGGAGTTGGAAAAACAGATCCTCCTTATGAGCTTATAAGGGATGCAGACATAGTATTTGGAGGAGAAAGGTTTATTTCAGAAGTCCGTGAAAAGGAAAAATTTCCAATAAAAGGAGACATAAGTCTGGTATTGGAAAGGATAAGAAGGAATTTAGAGGATGGAAAAGTTGTTGCTGTCCTTTCTGATGGTGATCCCCTTTTTTTTGGAATAGGAAAAAGGATTGTGGAAGAATTTGGAAAAGAAAATGTTGAAGTATTTCCAAACATAACTGTTCTTCAGCTCGCATGTTCAAGGATATGTCTTCCATGGGAAAAGATAAAGGTTGTCTCACTTCACGGAAAAAGAGACATATTTCCTCTTTTAAGCCTTATGATGAAAAGCGACATAATTGGAGTTTATACAGACAGAAAAAACAGTCCAAAAAAGATAGCATATGAGCTTTTAAAAAGAAGCATAGAGGAATTTTCAATGATAGTATTTGAGGATCTTGGAACTGAAAGGGAAAGGATAAGGGAATTTGAAATAAAGGATGCAGTTGAAGAAGAATTTTCTGAGCTTTCTTTTGTTATCCTTAAAAGGAAAAAAAGACCAGAGATTCCTTTAAAAATAGGAACAGAAGATGATCTATATCTTCACGAAAGAGGTCTTATTACGAAAAAAGAGATAAGAGTCGTATCTCTTTCCATGCTTTCTCTTGAAAAGAGAAGTATCGTCTGGGATATTGGAGCAGGTTCTGGTTCTGTTGGAATAGAGTGTGCAACAATTTCAGATGAGGGAAGGATATACTGTGTTGAGAAAGACTACAGAAGGTATCTCATGATAAAGGAAAACATAAGGAGGATGGGAGCATACATAGTTGAGGCTGTATGGGGAGAAGCTCCTTATTGTTTAAAGGACCTTCCTCCTGCTGACAGGATATTTCTTGGAGGAGGAATTTCTGAAGGTCTTCTTGAAAGTCTTTCAGGATTTCTGAAAAAAGAAGGAATAATCGTTATGAACATAACACTTATTGAGAACCTCATGAAGGCAATCTCTTTTTTTAAGAAAAAAGGATGGAATTATGACCTTGTTCAGATTTCTGTATCAAGGTCAAAAAACATAAAAGAAAAAACATATCTTTCTTCACTGAATCCTGTTTTTATCCTCAGAGCAGAAAAAAGATGAAGGGAAAGGTATACTTTATTGGAGCAGGTCCAGGAGATCCAGATCTTATAACGGTAAAAGGAAAAAAGATAATAGAAAATGCAGATCTTATAATTTATGCAGGTTCTCTTGTGCCAAAACAGATAATAAGACCTAAGAAAGGAGCAAAAGTCATTGATTCATCATCTATGACACTTGAACAGATATATTCTGAGATGGTAAGTAAGGTAAAGGAAGGAGGGATTGTTGCAAGGATTCAAAGTGGTGATCCTTCCATATACGGTGCACTGAATGAGCAGATAAGACTTCTTGAAAAAGATGGAATTCCATATGAGATAATTCCTGGAGTTACTGCAGCATTTGCACTTTCAGCAAAGGCAAAAATTTCTCTTACTGTCCCAGAAATAAGCCAGTCCGTTATATTTACGAGGATTTCAGGAAGGACTCCTGTCCCTGAAAGAGAAAGTCTAAGGAGTCTTTCTTCTCACAGGTCTGTTCTTGCAATATATCTCTCTGGTTCTTATTCTTCTTCTGTAAAAGAAGAGCTTCTGAAAGGAGGATATCCTGAAGATACAGATGTGATTATTGGCTACAGGATAGGATGGGAAGAGGAAAAGATAATAAAGTGTAAGATAAAGGATATGGATGAGGTTGTAAAAAAGGAAGGGATAAAAAGACAGGCTGTTTTTCTGGTAATTCCAAAAAGGGAAAGAGAGACATATTCAAAACTTTATGATCCTCGGTTCAAGCATGGATTTAGAAAAGAGTAAGATTGCAGTATATGCAATTACAAAAAAAGGAGCTAAGATTGGAAAAAAGATAAAAGAAGAGATTTCCTGTGATCTTTTTCTTCCTGAAAGAATAGCAGAGATGTATTCTGCAAAAAGCTTTAAAAGACTTTCTGATCTCATATCAGATACCTTCAGGAAGTATGATGCACACATATTTATAATGGCTTCTGGTATCGTCGTAAGGACAATAGCAAGACATATAGGTTCAAAGTATGAAGATCCTCTTGTCTGCATTATAAGTCAGGATGGAAGATACTGTATAAGTCTTCTGTGTGGTCATAGAGGAGCAAATGAGCTTGCAAGAAAGATATCTGAACTTATTGGAGCAGAACCTGTTATAACAACAGGAACAGAAATTTCAGGAATCCCTTCTATTGAACTTATTGCAGAAAAGGAAGGGATGAGAATAGAAAACAGAGAAGCTTTAAAAAAGGTCTGTTTAGCAATTATTGAAGGAGAAGAAATACAGGTATTTGATCCAGAAAAAAGGCTTCCTGAAGAGATTCCTGGAAAGAGGATAAATGTTGAGGAAGAATGGAAGGAAGAGATTCCAGGAATATGGGTATCATGGAGACATACAAAGATCAGTGAAAAAAAGCTTATTCTCAGACCAAGATGCCTTATCGTTGGCATAGGACTGAACAGGGGAACAGATCCTGAGGAGGTTTGGAGTCTTATAAAGGAGGTATTTGAGGAGAATAGGCTTTCTTTAAGAAGTATCAAAGCAATAGCAACAGTTGAGGAAAAAAAAGAAGAAAGGGCTGTTCATGAAGTGGCAAAAAAGATAGATGTTCCTGTTTTTTTTCTTCCATCTGAAAAACTTAAAAACATACATGTAAAGACCCCTTCTTTTTTTTCCAAAAAATACACGGGAATAGAAAGTGTATGCGAGGCATCAGCAATAGCAGCAGCAAAGAATGGAAGGCTTATTGTTCCAAAAAAGAAAGGAAAAAATGTAACAGTTGCAGTTTCTCTGGAATACTGAAGGTTGTTGGGATTGGTCCTGGAGGAAAGGAACACATTACAAAAAGGGCATATCTTGCAATAAAGGAAGCTGAAGTAATTGTCGGATACAGAAGATACATTGAGCTTCTTGACAGAGAACTAATCTTTGGAAAAAGGATCATATCTACTGAGATGAGAAAGGAGGTGGAAAGGTGCAAAAAGGCAATAGAAAATGCCCTTTCCGGAAGATATACGGTAATCATAAGCAGTGGAGATCCTGGTATATATGGAATGGCAGGACTTATAGTTGAGCTTCTCATAAAAGAAGATCTCCTTTCTGAAATTGACCTTGAAATCATTCCAGGAGTTCCAGCACTCTGTGCTGCATCATCACTTCTTGGTGCACCTCTTATGAACGACTTTTCAGTAATAAGCCTGAGTGATCTACTTACACCCTGGCATGTCATAGAAAAAAGGATAAAGGCTTCCTTAGAAGGAGATTTCGTAATTGTCCTTTATAACCCAAAGTCAAAAAAAAGAAACTGGCAGCTGAAGAAAGCTTTATCTCTTATTCAGGAAAAAAGAGGAGACGTTCCTGTAGGAATTGTAAAGAATGCAATGAGGGAAGGAGAAACTGTTATTATAAGGAACATAAATGATGTGGATGAAAGCACGGTTGACATGAATACAATCCTTATAGTCGGAAATTCAGAGACATTTACCTTTGGAAGATTTATGATAACTCCAAGAGGATACAACATAGAATAAACCTTCTATCTTTTGTCCACCTCAGATAATGTAAAAAACCCTTAGGATAGACAAAAGCAGAAAAAAAGAGATTTTTCAGTGATTACCTTATGTTAGCTTTTTTGTCTTTTTAAAAAATGCACTTGACAAAGAAAGAAGAAAAATTTAAAAACCGTTGTAAACTAATACTTCTTATGGGTTCTTAGCCTACCTATAAGGGATTGAAAGAAAGGAGGAGAAAGATGCTGAAGAAAATCGTAAAAGGTTCTTAGCCTACCTATAAGGGATTGAAAGAGAGCATAATCTCCTGTGAAGATTTCTCCATCTTTTGTGTTCTTAGCCTACCTATAAGGGATTGAAAGTCATTATCAACATGTATGAAATTCTTTCCAATGCCAAGTTTTTAGCCTACCTATAAGGGATTGAAACCAGGCAGGGCAACGGTTGGATCGGTAACCACTTGGAGTTCTTAGCCTACCTATAAGGGATTGAAACTCGAGATATTGAACTGCTTTCACGACGTCTCCGCTTTCAGTTCTTAGCCTACCTATAAGGGATTGAAACTCCAACACTGGATATTCAACTGGAAGCCCAATCTTCTGTTCTTAGCCTACCTATAAGGGATTGAAAGGCTTACATTTAGGGCAGATTTCTGTGAAAATTTGTCAAGGAAGGTTTCTGATTTTCACAGTAGAGTAAGGCTAAACGATCAATAGTTTAACTTCATACTCTTTAAACCTTCTGTCTGCTGTGATAATTAAAAGGTCTTCAGCAATTGCCTGAGCTATGAGCATGCGATCAAATGGATCTCTGTGATGCATTGGAAGTTTAGAAAGGAAATCTGCATGATATAGATAAACAGGAAGCTTCAAAAATCCCATTTTGTCCACAATTTCATCTATGTTATCAGGTGCTTTAAGTTTTCCAATACTTTTCTTGATTGCTATCTCCCAGCTACTTACTGCACTGACATATACGGCATTCTTTGGATCAATTATGATTTCCCTTGCTTTTGTTGTAAGTCTGGGACTGTCAATAAGACACCACAAAAAAACCTGAGTATCCAGTAGATAACCTTTCATCCTTCAAAAAGTTTTATTATCTCTTCTGGTGTATCGTCAAAGTCTTCCGGTATCTCAACTTGATCCTCATAACCACCAAGCTTTCTTGGTTTTTCAGGTTTGTAAGGAACAAGCTTTGCTACAGGTTTGCCTGCCTTTGCGATAAGAAATTCTTCTCCTTTTTGAACCTGCTCTATCAGTTTTGAAAGATGTGTTTTAGCCTCGTGAATGTTTACGATTCGCATGATGTTTTGACTAAACTTAGCTTAGGAACAAAAACATGTCAATCCAGAATTTTGTCCACCTCAGATAATGTAAAAAACCCTTAGGATAGACAAAAGCAGAAAAAAAGAAATTTTTCAGTGATTACCTTATGTTAGCTTTTTTGTC
>CAZEOQ010000034.1:0-12582 GCA_964513995.1 uncultured Desulfobacterales bacterium
GATAACAACGACATATGGGCTGGAATGATAAGAGGAGAATTTAGTTTTTAAAAAATCCGGGGGGTCTTCCCCCCGCTTTTAAAAGTTCACCCTGAAGACCTGAACCTGATTTCTGCCATTTTCTTTAGCTTTATATAAAGCATCATCTGCCCGTTTAATCAATTCTTCATGAGAAATCAAATTGCTTCCTTCTGTTGAAGCTACTCCAAGACTTATAGTAACAACCTGTCTGTGTGATGAGTTTTTATGAGGAATTCCCAAGTTTTCTACATTCTTTCGTATCCTCTCTGCAACATGCACTGCCCCATTAAGAGGAGTTTTTGGCAAAAGAATAACAAATTCCTCTCCTCCATATCTGGCACAAAAATCACCAGGTCTTTTAAGAGAATTTTTAATTGCTTCTGAAACTTTTTTTAAACACTCATCTCCCATGATATGACCATAGGTGTCATTATATGCTTTAAAGTTATCTATATCGCATATTATAAGTGATAATGGTTCGTGGTATCTCTGACTTCGCTTAAATTCTTCCAATAACCTTTCTGAAAAACTACGACGATTCGGAATGTTTGTTAGAGCATCAATTACAGCTTGTCTTTCTATTGTTTCATAAGCCTTGTTTAATTTTTGTCCTGCCAGAATAATACCAACTAACCCTGCTATCCCAAGCCCAATATGTCCTAATAATAAAGGGAAAAACGGTATTTTCATGAAAAAAGGCAATGTTATACTAATACCACCTCTTATATCACCAACTTTATATCCCTGCTTGGCATGACACTTTAAGCATACCTTTTCAGTCCTTAAAGGAGCCATATAAAAATAGAAAGTCTTTCCTCCTTTTTTAATAAACAAACCCTTCTCTTTTATACCTTTTTCAAAATCTTTTAAAATCTTTTCTTCCAAAGGAGTTGGTCTATTTTTGGGATTAATAGGTTTCAGACTTGTAATGTGAAATTGCACTCCTTCTTTTTTCTTGGCAATTTCAGAAAGTTGCCTCGTCATATAAGCAGGATTTATTTTTGTTAGCATAAGATTATCATTGACTTTGATATCTCTGAGCGGAACATCAAGATAAGGATTTGGCAATGTTTTTTCAGTAACAGGGACATAGACCCCACCATGACTGGCATTCCAATAGCGGATTATTACTAATAAGTCAAAAAAACTTCTTGCTGTTTGGCGTGCAATCATTTCCCTTTTTTGTTTTAAGTTTATGTAATTCCAAAAAAAAGAGATTGTGATCATAGCAATCCACAAAAAAATCAAAGTTATAGTAATCTGCTTAATTTTTCTCATCTTGTTATTCAACTTTTTAGTCTATTTAAGGCTTTCTTGCAAGTATTAAAAGCTTATGCACATACAGGTAAAAAAATCATAAACATTGTTCCTTTACCTATTTCACTTTCCACATGTATCCAGCCACCGTGCATCTCTACAAGGACATAGACCATAGCAAGTCCAATTCCATAACTATTTTTAGTGGAAAAACCAAAATCAAAGATTTTTGGCAGCATTTCTTTTGGAATTCCAGGTCCATTATCTGTTATACTCAAGGTAACAAATCTTCCTGGATAGGCATTAGCATGAGCCTTGCAATCTTCTTTGGTAACAGTGGTAAAAGCTGTCCTGATCTCTATAAGTCCACCTTTAGGCATTGCCTGAATAGCATTTGTTATGAGATTGACTATTATCTCTCCAACAGCAGTAGAATCTGCATAAATAGGAGGGATATCTCCTAAGGAAGTTTTTATTTCAATACAGGCTGGGATTTTGCTTTCCAGAAGTCTTATTGTATTTCTTACTTCCTCATTTAAATTGACTTGAGTAAATTTTAAATGGTTGCTTTTTCCTATAAGCATAAGTCTTTTTAACATCTCGTTCATCTTTTCACAACAGCTGATAATAACTTCTATCCTCTTCTGGATATCTCTATTAGTATTCATTTCCTTAATTACAGAAGCACAATTTAAGATAACCATTAACAAGTTTTTGATATCATGCGAAATTCCTGCTGCCAGAAAACTTATTGCCTCCATACGCTGAACCTGAATTGCTTCAACATGTTTATGATCCAGAAACTCCATGTCCATATCATACCCCCTCCTTTTTTTAACTTACTTAAAGCCTCTTTAAAAGAAAAAAGGCTAGGACTTCTCAAAAAGAAGATAGTCTTTCCTCTTTTTTTACATATCTTTTTCACTAACGCACACGCCATATGAGAAGTAATATTAATTGGACAAAATACAACATCTGCTTGTTCTACCAGTCTGTAAAGCTTTTTCTTTCCTCCCTTACACTTTCCATTATGATGATAAAATTGATATCCAAAAGCATCAGCTATCTCCTTGTAATACCTGACTAAGTGATCCAGTCCTCCTACAACTAAAACTGACTTTTTCATAGGGATTTTTTAAGTTATTTAATTTAACTTTGTTAAGTAACTTAACATTTGATGAATACATTGTCAAGTCTAAAGATATTAAGGTTTATCAGATTGTGGTATAATATAAACCGGCTTTTCTTTGTTAAGCTGGTAAACTTATTTTTAGAATGGTTGACGATAGAAGAAGAATTGATTATATATATTTGATGAAAGAAGCTTTGGCTGAAGCAAAAAAGGCAGAAGAAGAAGGAGAAGTTCCTGTAGGGGCTGTTATAGCTGATAAAGAAGGAAGGATAATAGCAAGGGATCACAATAGAGTGATTTCACTGAATGATCCGACTGCACATGCAGAAGTTCTGGTTCTGAGAAAAGCTGGGAAATTAACTGGTAACTACAGGCTTAATGATACGATTCTGGTAGTTACTATAGAACCTTGTCCGATGTGTGCTGGGGCAGCAGTGAATGCAAGGGTAAAAGAGATCGTATATGGAGCAGCTGATCCAAAAGCAGGATCTGCAGGAACAGTGTATGATATTGCTTGTAGCAAAAAACTGAATCACAGGATAAAAATAACTTCGGGGATATTGGAAGATAACTGTAAGGCTCTTTTACAAGAGTTTTTTAGAAAAAGGAGAGGTACCGAAGGGGTCTAACGGGGTCGACTCGAAATCGACTAGCCCTGCACATGCAGGGTTCGTGGGTTCGAGTCCCACCCTCTCCGTGGAGGAAAAAAGCGGAGAGATGTCCGAGTGGCCGAAGGAGCGCGGCTGGAAACCGCGCGTGCCCCTAAAAGGGGCACCGGGGGTTCGAATCCCCCTCTCTCCGCCATTTTTTTATTCTTCCCTCCTCTGTAAGGAAAAATCATGTCTTATCAGGTATTAGCAAGAAGATGGAGACCACAGAGATTTCAGGAAGTCGTTGGTCAGGATCATGTTACAAGAACCCTTATAAATGCGATAAAAAACGAAAGATTAGCACATGCTTATCTTTTCAGTGGTCCTAGAGGTGTTGGAAAGACAACAGTTGCAAGGATATTTGCAAAGGCTATAAACTGTGAAGACTTAAAAGAAGGTGAGCCATGTAACAGATGCAGGTCATGTGTTGAGATTACTGAAGGAATTTCAGTAGATGTTCAGGAGATAGATGGTGCATCAAACAGGAGAATAGAAGAAATAAGGGAACTCAGAGAGAACATAAGATATCTTCCCTCTCACAGCAGATACAAGATATACATAATAGATGAAGTTCATATGCTTACAAAAGAAGCCTTTAATGCACTTCTAAAAACTCTGGAAGAGCCTCCAGATCATGCAAAATTCATATTTGCTACAACAGAACCACATAAAGTTCCTCTTACGATACTTTCAAGATGCCAGAGATTTGATTTTAAAAGGATTCCTGTAGATCTTATTGTAAGCCATCTTGAAAGAATAACAAAAGCAGAAGGAGTTAAAATAGATAAGAGTTCTCTTTTTTTGATTGCAAGACAAGCTGAAGGAAGCATGAGAGATGCTCAAAGTCTTCTTGATCAGGTCATATCTTATGCAGGAAAGGAAATAAAAGAGAAAGATGTAGTAGAGGCTTTAGGAATACTTGATAGATCTGTTCTTTTTGAGCTTATTCAAGCCATCTATGAAGGATCTTCAGAAAGGTGTCTGAAAATAATAGATGACCTTTACAATCATGGATATGACATAAAGGTATTCTATCATCAGCTTATAGAACATCTCAGGAATCTTATAATAGCTCTTATAAATCCTGAAATACTTGATATGACGAATTTTGAAAAAAAAGAGACAGAAAAACAGGCATCCCTTTTTGGAATAGAAAAGCTTCAGTTTATGTTAGACATCCTTATAAGTAAAGAGCAAGAGATTATGTATTCATACAATCCAAGATTCCTCATAGAGACTGTTCTTATAAGATTGAGTAACATAGATGAATTTCTTAGTTTAGATGAGATCCTGAGAAGGTTGGATAATATAGAGAAGAGATTGGGATTTATTCCAGAAGTAGAGGAAAAAAAGCAAGAAAAGGAAGAAAAAAGTTGGGAAGGATTTTTGAAGTTTTTATCTTCAAGGAATAAAATCATGTTCAATGTCCTTAAAGGATGGGAGCTTGTAAGTATTTCTGAAAATTCTATTGAAATAAGACCAAATAATGAAGGATTTTCTGCTTCTTATTTCAAAGATAACAACTCTTATGAGCTTCTTAAGGAATACTGTAAAGAATACTTTGGAAAGGAGATAACACCAAAACTTCTTAAAGGAAAGAAGAAAAAGAAGAAGGTTTCAGAGGCTGTGCAAGAAGTCTTGAATCTATTTCAAGGTCAGATCATAGAAGAAGAGAAAGGGGGAAAGACATGAAGGGATTTCCAAACATGTCAAATCTAATAAAACAGGCACAGAAACTTCAGGCAAAGATAGAAAAAATACAAGAGGAACTTGAAGAAAAGACAGTGGAAGCAACTGCAGGAGGAGGAATGGTAAAGGCAGTAGTAAACGGAAAGCAGGAGCTCGTTTCTATTCACATTGATCCAGAAGTAATTGATCCAGAAGATCCAGAGATGCTTCAGGATCTTATCGTAGCTGCAGTAAATGAAGCACTTTCTAAAGCAAAAGAACTTGTAGCTGAAGAGATGAAGAAACTTGCACAGGGACTGGGAATTCCAGGTCTTCCAAATCTGAGTAATCTGATTTAGTTATGTCTTCAGTATATCCTGCTTCACTTCAAAAGCTTATAAAAAATCTCTCCAGTCTTCCTGGAATAGGACAGAGGTCTGCAACGAGAATAGCCCTTTATCTTGTAAAGGAAAACAGAGAACTTGCAGAAAAGCTTGCAAGATCTCTTTTAGAAGTAAAAGAAAAAGTAAGACTCTGTAAGGTATGTTTTAACATATCTGAGGATGAGATATGCAGTATATGCAGGGATGAAACAAGAGATAAAAGGACTGTATGTGTTGTAGAAAGTCCTGCGGATCAGGTTGCAATAGAAGAATCAGGTGTATTTAAAGGAAGGTATCACATACTTCACGGACTTATTTCTCCAATTGACGGTATAGGACCTGAAGACCTAAAAATAAACGAGCTTTTAGAAAGGATACAGAAAGAAGGGATAAGAGAAGTTATAATAGCAACGAATCCTACTACACAAGGTGATGCAACTGCCATGTATATAGCAAAGCTTATTTCTGAAAGAAAAAAAGATGTGAATATTACGAGGATAGGTTTAGGAGTTCCATTTGGAGCTGATCTGAAATATGTAGATCGTATGACCTTAGAAAAGGCAATAATAAACAGATTTCCTATGAAGCTATGATTTCCCATGAGATCATTTCTGAGATAAAGGATCTTTTGGGTGAGGAAAAAATAATTTTTTTATCTCATAAGATAGAAGAGTTTTCTTCTGATGGAACAAAACTGAGATTTCCTCCTGATATTGTTGTCTTTCCTGAATGTGAAGAGGAGGTTTCTGAGATATTAAAAATTGCAAACAGATGCAGGATCCCTGTTACTGTAAGAGGAGCTGGGACAGGAATGAGTGGTGGAGCTCTTCCTGTAAAGGGTGGGATTCTTATGTCAATGGAAAGGATGAACAAAATCATTGAGATTGACAGAGAAAACATGATCTGCATAGTTGAGCCAGGAGTTATAACAGAAAGGATTCAGGAAGAGGTAAAAAAATACGGACTTTTTTATCCTCCATATCCTGCAAGCTCTCATCTTTCTACAATTGGTGGAAATGTTGCAGAATGTGCAGGAGGTCTTAGAGCAGTAAAATATGGAGTAACAAAGGATTATGTCCTTGGACTGAGAATAGTCCTTCCTACAGGAGAAAGACTGAAGACTGGAACAAGGACATTGAAAGGTGTTGTAGGATATGATCTTACGAAGCTCATATGTGGATCAGAAGGAACACTTGCAGTAATAACAGAAATAACACTGAGGCTTATCCCTCATCCTGAGGAAAGAAAAAGTCTCGTTCTTTTCTTTAAAGACACAGAGACTGCTATAAGATCTGTTTTAAAAATCCTTCATGAGGGAATTATACCAAGTATATTAGAATTTCTGGACGATATGTGTCTTTATCTTTTAAAGGATGAGATCTTTGTTCCAAAAGATGCGAGGTCTTCACTTTTTGTTGAACTTGACGGAGAAAGATCTCTTGTAAAAAGAAATATCTTGAAGATAAAGGAAATCTGTAAAGAGGCAGAGATATATGTGGCAGAGGAAAGAAAGGATGAAGAAAGGATTTGGGAGGCAAGAAAAAATCTTTCACCACTTCTTTATAAAATAAAGCCAGATAAGATTAGTGAAGACATTGCTGTTCCGATAAGTAAGATCCCTTCTATGGTCTTATATCTTAAAGAACTAAGTATGAATTCAGGACTTCCTATTCCGGTATTCGGGCATGCAGGAGATGGAAATCTTCATGTAAATATAATGCTTGACAAAAAAGACAGAAGACAGGTTAAGATTGCAGATGATCTTGTATTTAAGATATTTAAAAAGACACTGGAACTTGGAGGAACAATATCTGCAGAACATGGAATAGGAATAACAAAAGCTCCTTATCTGCATATGGAGATACAAAAAGAAGGGATTGAACTTATGAAAAGGATAAAAAAAGCATTTGATCCAAATGGAATACTGAATCCAGGAAAGATATGGAAAGCTTAGAAGAAAAAAGGAAAAGGGCAGAAGAGATACTTCGTATACTTGATCCTATTTATCCAAAAGAAAAGACTGCTTTAAGACACAAAAATGCATTTGAACTTCTTATAGCAACAATACTTTCAGCACAGTGCACGGATGAAAGGGTAAATCAAGTTACAGAAAAGCTTTTCAAGAAATACAAAAAACCAGAAGATTATCTTTCTGTAAAAAAGGAGGAGCTTGAAGAGGACATAAAACCAACTGGATTTTACAGAAATAAAGCAAAATACATAAGGGAATGTTGCAGGATACTTGTAGAAAAATACAACGGGAAAGTTCCGGATAACATAGATGAACTTACAAAATTGCCTGGTGTTGGAAGAAAGACGGCAAATGTAGTTCTTGGTGCAGTATTTGATGTTCCGACTGTTGTAGTTGATACGCATGTAAGAAGACTTGCAAAAAGACTTGGATTTACAGAAAGCAGAAACAGAGACAGGATAGAAAAAGACTTACAGAAGCTTCTTCCAAAAGAAAAATGGAGAAGGTTTTCTGACCTTCTTATATATCATGGAAGAAAGATCTGCAAAGCAAGGAAACCAAAACACAGTGAATGTCCTATAAGACATCTCTGTCCTTCGTATAAGGAGGAAGAATGAGCATTATTTCAGAAGCAAAGATATATTCTGTAAGTGAGATAACGGAGAAGATTCAAGAGATCGTTGAAGGGGCATTTGAAAAAAGTATCTGGATAGAAGGGGAAATATCAAATTTCAGGATTCCTATAACTGGACATTATTATATGAGCCTTAAAGATGAAAAGGCACAGATAAAGGCAGTAATGTTTAAGGGACAGAACAGAAGTCTTCCTTTTACCTTAAAGGATGGTCTTAAAGTTATAGCAAAAGGAAAACTCAGGATTTATCCTCCAAGAGGAGAATATCAGCTTATAGTTGAAAAGATTGAACCTGTTGGAATTGGTGCACTTGCACTAAGGTTTGAACAGTTAAAAAGAAAGCTTTATGATATGGGAATTTTTGATCAAAAGATAAAAAGACCAATCCCTTTTCTTCCACAAAAAGTTGCAGTAATTACATCTCCTTCAGGTGCTGCAATAAGAGATTTTCTTAAGGTAATAAGAAAAAGGTTTGCAAATCTTGAGATAACAATAGTTCCCGTAAGGGTTCAGGGAGAGGGTGCAACAGAAGAGATAGTAGAAGCAATTGATCTTGTAAACAGGATACTTGATGTAGATATAATCGTTCTTACTCGTGGAGGTGGATCAATTGAGGATCTCTGGGCATTTAACAGAGAAGAGATTGCATTTGCAATAAGGAGATCAAAGATTCCTGTTGTATCTGCAGTAGGACATGAGATTGATGTTACTATATCTGATCTTGCAGCAGATCTTAGAGCACCTACTCCTTCTGCTGCTGCAGAAATGCTTGTAAAGGAAAAGGAGACGCTTGTAAGAAGACTGAAGGATCTGAAAGAAAGACTCGTCATAGGGATAAAAAACAGGATAAGACAGGATTCATTAGAGCTTGAAAGAATAAAGACTTCTCTGAAAGATCCAATAAGGATGATTCAGGAAAGATATCTCAAGATAGATGATCTTTATACAAGATGCATAAGATCTGTTCGGATTTGCATAGAAAAAAGAAAGGAGAATCTGAATTTAATGAGAAGAGCACTTATTGCATATTCTCCTTTTGTAAGGATATCCAGAGAAAAGGAAAGGATCTCTTTTCAAAAGAGACAGCTCTTTTCAGCTATTATGAAGAAGATAGAAGAAAAGAGATCCAGGATAATTCAGCTAAAAAACAGACTTGAAGATCTAAGTCCATTTTCTGTATTAAAAAGAGGATACAGTATAACAGTCTCTCTTTCAGATAACAGGATACTTAGAGATGCTGCTCAGGTAAAAAAAGGTGAAAAACTAAGGATAATACTTGCAAAAGGAACTGTAATAAGTGAGGTAGTTGAAAATGGAAAAGAAGGACTTTGAGTCTGCAATGAAAAGACTTGAAGAGATCGTCCAGATCCTTGAAAATGGAAATCTCCCTCTTGAGGAGTCTATAAAGATATTTGAAGAAGGAATGGAGCTTATAAAATTCTGCACAGCTAAGCTGGAAGAGGCTGAAAGAAAGGTTACGATTCTTTTGAAAGAAGGGGAATCATATGTCCAGGTTCCTTTTGAAGAAAAAGGAGAGGGAGAATGATGGACATAAAAGCATATCTTAAGGAAAAGAAGGAAATTATAGATAAAGAGCTTGAGAAATATTTTAAGAAGCCTTTTGATGATCACATAAAGATACTTAAAGAATCCATGCAATATAGTCTTTTTGCAGGAGGAAAAAGACTGAGACCAATACTTTGCATTGCAGGTGCAGAAGCAGTAGGAGGAAACTACAGAGATGTCCTTCCTGTTGCATGTGCACTTGAATTCATACATACATATTCCCTTATCCATGATGACCTTCCTGCAATGGATGATGATGACATGAGAAGAGGGAAACCTACGAATCATAAAGTATTTGGAGAAGCTGTTGCAATACTTGCAGGAGATGCCCTTCTTACAGATGCATTCTACATTATGAGCTCTTCTCAGATAGATCCAAAAAAGCTTATAAAGGTGATAAGGATCATTTCAGAAGCTGCAGGAAGCAGAGGAATGGTAGGAGGACAGGTTGCTGATATAAGGTCAGAAGGGAAAAAGGTAGATGTTTCAACACTTGAGTTTATCCACACTCACAAAACAGGAGCACTTATCAGTGCATCAGTTATAAGTGGTGCAATAATTGCTGATGGAACAGATGAGCAGATAAGGGCAATCTCAGAATATGGAAGACATATAGGACTTGCTTTTCAGATAGCAGATGACATCTTGAATGTAGAAGGAGATCCAAGGATTCTTGGAAAGGCTGTAGGAAGTGATCAGGAAAAGAAAAAAGTAACATATCCATCAGTTCTTGGTCTTGAAAGATCAAAACAGATTCAAAAAGAGCTTATAGAAAAGGCTATACTTGCCCTTAAAGACTTTGATTCAAAGGCAGATCCTCTAAGAGAGATAGCAAAATACATAATAGAGAGGAAAAGATGAAGGGAAGAATCTTAGACAGGATAAACAGCCCTTCTGATCTAAAATCTCTTTCTCTTTCTGATCTTCAGATCCTTGCAGGTGAAATAAGAGAAGAGATCATAAAGACTGTATCAGAAAGAGGAGGGCATCTTGCATCAAGTCTTGGTGCAGTAGAGATTGCTCTTGCTGTTCATTATGTATTTGATGCTCCAAAGGATAAGATAATCTGGGATGTAGGACATCAGGCATATGCACATAAGCTTATTACAGGAAGAAGGGATAAATTTCATACACTCAGGACATATGGTGGAATAAGCGGATTTCCAAAAAGGGATGAAAGCCCTTATGATACATTTGGAACAGGTCATAGCAGCACATCCATATCTGCAGGTCTTGGAATAAGCACTGCAAAGGCTCTTAAAGGAGAAAAAGACAAAGTCATTGCAATAATTGGTGATGGTGCAATGACAGCAGGAATGGCATTTGAAGGTCTGAATCAGGCAGGACATACAGAAAAGGATCTTATCGTCATATTGAATGACAATGAGATGTCCATATCAAAAAATGTTGGAGCACTTTCTTCTTTCCTGAGCAGAAAGATAACTGGCAGAAGATTTATGACGGTAAGAAAAGCTCTGAAAGAGTTTATAAAATCTATTCCTGGAGTTGGAGAAGACATATGGAAGATCCTTAAAAAAGGAGAAGAATCCATTATTGCATTCCTTACGCCAGGGATGCTCTTTGAAGCACTTAAATTCAGATATATTGGACCAATAGATGGTCATAGACTTGACAGACTTATAGAAGCATTTACGAATGCAAAATACTTAGAAGGACCAGTCCTTGTTCATGTGTATACGAAGAAAGGTAAGGGATATAAGCCAGCAGAAGAAAATCCTTCTAAGTATCATGGAGTAGGACCTTTTGATATAAAGACAGGAGAGATAAAGAAAAGCTCAGGAAAGACTTATACAGAGATATTTGGAGAGACAATAGTTGATCTTGCAAGAAAAGATCCAAGGATATATGCAATTACTGCTGCAATGCCTGATGGAACAGGACTTGTAAAGTTTTCAAAAGAGTTTCCAAGCAGATTCTCTGATGTAGGAATTGCAGAACAGCATGCAGTAACATTTGCTGCAGGTCTTGCAACAGAAGGATTCAGACCTGTTGTTGCAATCTATTCCACATTTCTTCAAAGGGCATTTGATCAGATAATACACGATGTATGCCTTCAGAAGCTTCCAGTCGTATTTGCCATAGACAGAGGTGGAATCGTTGGTGAAGATGGACCAACACATCACGGGACATTTGACCTTTCATACTTAAGACTTATTCCAAACATAATTGTCTGTGCACCAAAGGACGAAAATGAACTGAGACACCTTTTGTATACTGCCTTAAAGCAGGAAAAGTATCCAATGGCAATAAGATATCCGAGAGGAAAGGGGGTAGGAGTTGAGCTGGATGAGGAATATAAGGAGATACCAATAGGAAAGGCAGAGATAATTAAAGAAGGAACTGATATAGCCATACTTGCAATTGGAAGCACTGTATGGCCTTCTTATTGGGCAGCAGAAGAGCTTGAAAAAGAAGGGATATCTGTTTGTGTTGTAAATTGCAGGTTTGTAAAGCCGATTGATAAAGAGATTGCTTGGATTGTAAAAGACATAGGAAAGGCAATTACAGTAGAAGAGAATACGATTCATGGTGGATTTGGAAGTGCTGTATTAGAGCTTCTAAATGACATGGGAATAAGGGATGTAAAGGTAAAAAGGATTGGGCTTCCTGACATTTTTATAGAACACGGTCCTGCTGATTTTTTAAGAAAAAAATATGGAATTGATAAAGACGGAATAATAAAGCAGGTAAAAGCCCTGCTTTATGAAGAAAAAGATAAGAATTGATCAGCTTATTGTAGAAAAAGGTCTTGTAGAAAGCAGACAAAAGGCAAAGGCTTTGATTATGTCTGGGCTAGTATTTGTAGATGGAAAAAAAATAGAAAAACCAGGTCATTTTGTATCAGCTGACAGCAATATTCAGATAAAGGAACTTCCTAAGTATGTAAGCAGAGGAGGAATTAAGCTTGAAGCAGCTCTTAAAGGCTTTCAGATTGATCCTTCAGGAAAGGTATTTCTTGATGTAGGTGCATCTACTGGAGGATTTACAGATTGTCTTCTTCAGCATGGTGCAAAAAAGGTAATAGCAATAGATGTAGGATATGGACAGCTTCATTGGAAGCTAAGGAATGATCCAAGAGTAAAGGTTCTTGAAAAGACAAATATAAGATATCTTACAAGGGAAAAGCTTGAAGATCTTGCAGATGGTGCAGTAATAGATGTCTCATTCATTTCTCTTAAACTTGTTATCCCTCCTGTATCAGATCTTTTAAAAGAAAAATCCATAATTGTTGCACTTATAAAACCACAGTTTGAGGTAGGAAAAGAAAGGGTGGGGAA
>CAZEOQ010000035.1:0-9728 GCA_964513995.1 uncultured Desulfobacterales bacterium
GACATATGGGCTGGAATGATAAGAGGAGAATTTAGTTTTTAAAAAAGGAGGTGATAAGATGAGACTTTTAACAGCTCTTCTTTCTCTCCTTATCTTCTCAAATCTTTCCTTTGCACATTTTGGTGCAATAATTCCTTCAGAGACGATGTGTGATCAGTTTCACAGAAAAATAAAGATACTTTTTGCATTCCTTCATCCATTTGAACAGCAAGGAATGAATCTTTCTCTTCCAGAAAAGGCTGCTATTGTTAATCTTACTGAAGGAAAAGAAGAGGTTATAACTTCCAGGCTCAAAAAAACTGTCTTCTTAGGACATAAAGCCTGGAAGACTTCCTACGAGATAAAAAGACCTGGAGTTTATTGTATCTACATGATTCCAAAGCCATATTGGGAGCCTGCTGAAGATCATTTCATAAAGCACATAACAAAGGTTTATGTTGCTGCATTTGGTGAAGAGGAAGGATGGGACAGACCACTTGGACTTGAAACAGAGATTGTTCCAGTAAGTCGTCCTTTTGGACTTTATGCAGGATGTGTTTTTAGAGGAAGGGTATACATAAATGGAAAGCCAGCACCAAACAGATATGTTGAGGTTGAATACTATAATGAAGGGAAAAAATTCACTGCAAAAACAGAATACATGATCACATTTGTTACAAAAACAGATGAAAATGGATACTTTAGCTTCTCATGTCCTTATCCAGGATGGTGGGCATTTTCTGCACTTAGCACTGCACCATATAAGATCAAGCATAAAGGAGAGGAAAAAGAAGTAGAGCTTGGAGCAGTTCTCTGGATAAAATTTTCTGCATGGCCAAAGAGGAGAAGATAGATGCACATATCAGAAGGAGTCCTTTCTGGAGAGGTCCTCATAGGAGGAGGAGTCCTTTGTGCTATTTCTGTTGCATATGGGCTTAAGAAGATTAAAGAAGAAGATATTCCAAAGACTGCTATACTTACTTCAACCTTTTTTGTTGCTTCTCTTATTCATGTTCCTTTAGGACCAAGCAGTGTTCATCTTATACTTAATGGTCTTTGTGGTCTTATTCTTGGACCTGCAATATTTCCTGCTCTCCTTGTAGCCCTTTTCTTTCAAGCGATACTTTTTCAGTTTGGAGGGCTTACTGTGCTTGGAGTAAATACATTAAACATGGCTCTTCCAGGCTATGTTTTCTGTATCCTTTTCAGACCAATGATAAAGGCTAAAAAAAGACTTCTAAATCTTATTGGAGGATTTCTCTGTGGTTCACTCTCAGTAGCAGGTGCTGGAATACTTGTAGCTCTTTCCCTTTATCTTTCTCACAGAGGATTTTCTTCTGCAGCAAAAATGATCCTTCTTGCTCATTTTCCAATAATGATAATAGAAGGAACAGTTACTGCTATAGCTGTTTCTTTCATAAAAAAGACAAAACCTGAGATAATCTTAATACTCCTTCTTCTGTCTCTTCCTTCAGAATGTCTTTGCCACAGGGTTAATGTATTCTGTTATGTAGATGGAGAAAGGATAAATTGTGAAGCAAAGTTTTCTCCAGGTGGTCCTGTAAAAAAAGGGAAAATAAAAGTATATTCTGTTCAGACAGGAGAGCTTCTCCTTTCTTCAGAAACTGACGAACAGGGAAAGGTAAGCTTTAAGATTCCAGAACCTGCTATAAAACAAAGATGGGATCTCAAGATCGTGTGTGAAGCAGGGATGGGACACAGAAACTTCTGGATTATAAAAAGTGATGAACTTCCTGAGAAGAAAGAAAAAGTTGAGATAGCTCCTTCTGAAAAGAGCCTGGAAGTTCTTATATCAAGGATCATACAAAGGGAGCTGTCTCCTATAAAAAGAGATCTTGCAGAACTTAAGGAAAGAAGAATATCTTTTCAGGACATAATTGGAGGGATAGGTTATATATTTGGCATAGCAGGAATTGTGCTTTATCTTATGAGCAAGAAGAGATCATCTCCAAGATAAGCTTCTTTGAATGCAGCTAAGATGATTCCTGTAAGAACGATAAAAAGAAAGGATTTTTTGCTTTTATAAGAAAGTTTGTTGTCTAAGAATAAGGCAAGGTAGAATGGAGTCAGGATAAAGATAAGCCATATGAGTTCAAAAAGTAAAGAAAGACCAACAGCAGCCAACCATTCAGAAAATACTCCTTTTTTAAAAAGGAGTGAACTGAAGACAATAGCTATCCCTATAGGCCATATTATATAGTCGCATTCAACTTCTCCCCAGTTTATGAAAAATCCTGCAAGGATAACAAGAAGAAGGATACCTGAGCTGAAAGGAAGGATCTCTTTTCCATGAAAGTATCTTTTTATTATCCAGGAGAGGAAATAAAGAGAAAAGATCGTGGAAGAAAGGACAGCTGTTTCTATGATTTGCAGAGAATCCATTCCATTGTTTTTTATGATAAAGAGAAGAAAAAAAAGCAGAGGATAACAAATAAAACGAACTGTCCTTGGAATTTCTGTTCTCAGGACATTTGGATTCTTCCATGAGAATCTTCCTTCTGCTTTTAGAGGAGTTCTGTAAGGAATAAACATTGGAACTTTTTTTTGATATTCTCTGTATGAGTCTCCAAAGATTTCTATCATTTTTCTTTCTTCTTTTTTCATCTTGGAAAGATATACAAGAAACCAGAAAAAAGGAAAGGCTATCATAAGAGGAAAAAAACCACTCATTATTGTAAGAGAAAGATCAAGAAAGAAAGTTCCGAGATAAAATGGATGTCTTACGAATCTATAAGGTCCTGCTTTAGAAATCTCCCTGTTTTGATAAAGACATCCTTTTGCCCAAATCCTTATAGCTATTCCTAAGATAAAGAAAGGAAGAGATATAAGGATAAAGGTTGGAGAAGAACAAAAAGAAAGGATTCCTGTAATCAGAAGATATGTCCTTAAACCTGATTTTTTATACGGAACTTTCACCTTCCAGTTCTTTTGCAAAAAGGGCTGCACCAAAAGCACCAGTAAGCTGTGGTCTTGGAGGAACAATGACTTTTCCATTTATCCTTTTTTCAAGAATCTCTGCAACAATTGGAAAATACTGAACTACTCCTCCACTCATAAGGACTTTTCCTTCAATCTGATCCATTTCCATAATCCTGTCTACAACTGACTCAAATATTCCTCTTACAAGCTCTTCCAAAGCTACTCCCCTTCTTATATGAGAAAGAATCTCTGTTGATGCAAATACAGTGCAATAGCTTCCAATCTTGAATCTCCTTTTTGCCTTTCTTGCAAGGGAGTCAAGTCTTTCAAGAGGGATGTTCATCTTATAAGCAATCTCTTCTATGAATGCACCTGTTCCTGCTGCACACTTTCTGTTCATCTTAAAGTCAATCCTTCTTCCCCTCTCATCTATCTTTATTACCTTATTGTCCTGTCCTCCTATGTCTATAAGTGTAAACCTTTCTGAAAGATAGTAATATCCTCCTTTTGCGTGACATGCTATTTCTGTCTTTTTCTCTTCAGCAAAGTCTACATTATGCCTTCCATATCCTGTTGCTACTATCTTTATTCCATCTGGCTCTGTATTTCCGAGTGCTTTCCTGAGAGCTTCCTCTGCTGCACTTCTGTAATCTATCCCTGATCTGCATACATGAGATCCTATTATTCTTCCTTCTCTGTCTATTATTACTGCTTTTGTAGTGCAGCTTCCAACATCTATTCCTGCATAGATCATGATTCTTCCTCCAGCTGTTCTACAAATGCTTCTATGTTTGTTATTGTCTGTTCGTCTGAAAAGCACCTCAGATCATTCAGATCACCGTTTATTATAAGATACGGAATTCCAAGCCTTTCCTTTAGTCTTCTTGGCATCCCATACCTGCTGTTCGTATTATTCGGACATGTCTTTGAATCATGGAATATGATACCATCAACTTTAAATTTTTCTACCTTTTCAGCAATATAGTTTTCCTTATAGTTCTCATCCTGACTTATAAATATTGAACAATATGCCCTTGCCATACTCTTAAAAGGATCCTTTGGATCAAACTGTGAAAATACCCAGCTATTACAGTAGCTGCTTACAACTACTGCACTTTTCAGTCTTGCAAAAGTATTGCTTAACATCCTAAGTCTTCCCCAGATCGGCATACCATCCCAGTAAAATCTGTGTCTTTCTCCAGGAACAGCAGCTATTCTGTTTTTTATCCTTTCTTTAAGCTCCTTCAGAAGCAATTCATAATATTCCACAGCCTCTTTTCTTCCTCTGAGAACTACTGCTGGTCCCATGTGTATGCAGTGATCAAAGAATGTTGCAGGTGCAGGAACATTTGCTGAGGCATTAAGGACTTCTTCCCAAAGAAGAGAACACTTAAGAGAGCATTCAAGAACTTCTCTAAGTCTGTCTATGTCAAACTTTTTTCCAGATATCTCCTCAAGATGAGGGACAATCTCCTGCATCTGCCTTGCACAGACCTCAACAACATCTTCTCTTACAGTCGTCTGATTCCTCGGTGTATTTATTCCATATATCGGAACCTTAAATTCCCTTGCATAAAAACTAAACCAGTCATATACATCCCTGCACTGATTTGTGTTGTAAAGGAGGACATCTGGTCTTGGAACTCTTTTCATTCCATATGCCTTAAGTGGTGTTTCACCTTTAAGATATGCTCCTATGTCACTTGTAAGATAGGAGCATATGTCAGGAGAGTAGCCGTAGGCATTTGCAACAGGGATGTATTCCATTGCAGTCCTTTGAGCTCCCATAATTGCTGCGTGATTTTCTGGAAAATATACGAGGAAGCCTGCTGCAATTGCAAGTTCTGCAGGTCCAACACTTGAACACCATGCAATCTTTTTGTTCCTCGTCTCATCTGCTTCTTTTAGTTCATAAAAATACTTCCTCATTACCTCTTTTAGAACCTTTGCAGATTTAAGTTCTGGTGTCTTCTGCTCCATCTTAAATCTCCCTTTCTCTTTGAGATACTCTTATGAGAAGCCTGCTCAGATTTAGCATGACTATATATGGCTGAATATCTGTAAGGCTTTTTACCCAATCTGCCTTATCCTTTGCTATTCTTTCTATATCTTCTCCTTTTTCAATCCTTTCAAGCATCTCTTTGTGATATTTTATCGTTGCATCAATTGCTCTTTCAAAATATCCTTTCAGATCTCCTTCAATAACACAGTTATGACTCAGAACACCTCTTTTTGCATCAATCTCCTTTATCTTTTCTATTGACTCTATGTATTTCCTCAATGAATAAAAGTAGTTTGGCCAAAATACATCTCTTTCTGGAACATAAAATCCTGTTGCATCACCTATTGCAAGTGAACCTTCTTTCTGTTCAAAGTATACAAGATGACAGGGAGAGTGTCCTGGAGTTTCAATGACCTTCCACCTTATCCCATCTCCAAGATCAATCTCATCTCCTTCTTTTGCTATAATGTCCACAGTAAAGTCATATTCATCAAGTTCTTCAGGTATCTCCCTTATCTGTCCTTTTTTCTTCATAAGCTCTGCTATGTTCCTGTCTGTCCAGAGAAATTCCTTAAGAAAAGATCTTTTTTTAAGAATCTCTGCTCCTTTCCTACTTGATATAACCTTTATATGAGACCACACCTTTTTTAGCCTGGGAACAGATCCTATGTGATCTGCATGAGTGTGTGTAAGTGCTATGTATCTTATCCTTTCTGGATCAATTCCAAGTCTTTTTATCTGTTCAATTATTATAGCTGTTGTAGGACCTGTTCCACCTTCTATGATCATTCCTATCTTTCCCAAAGAAAGATAAACAGGAAACTGTTTTGTTCCAAGCTGATATAGATGATCCGTTATCTTTATTGGCTCCATTTTTATTCTCCTTTAAATTCAGGCTTCCTTTTTTCAAGATAAGCCCTTATTCCTTCCCTTGCATCATATGTAGTGTAAAGCTTTCCATAAAGCTCAGATATAAGCTTTGTTGCTTCTTCTTTGTCCATATCAAATGCCTTATTTAAAAGCTTTTTTACAAAAGACACAGCAACTTTTGCCTTTGATATCTTTTTTGCAATCCTTTTTGCTTCTTCTAAAAGCTCTTCCTTTTTTACTACTTTGCTTACAAGCCCTATTCTTTCTGCAGTATGTGCATCTATTATTTCAGATGTAAGTATAAGCTCTTTTGCTTTTCCAAGTCCTATTATCCTTGGAAGTCTAAATGTTGCACCATATCCTGGTATTATTCCAAGTCTGAGTTCTGGATTTCCCATCTTTGCATCCTCACTGCATATCCTTATATCACACGAAAGTGCAAGCTCAAGTCCACCACCAAGTGCCCATCCATTTATTGCTGCAATTGAAGGAACTTCCATGTCTTCTATGTAAGAAAATATTCTGCTTCCATGTTCTGATGCATTTCTTGCATCCTCTTCACTGTAGTCTTTCATTGAGGAGATGTCTGCTCCTGCAACAAATACATCTCCTACACCCGTTATTATTATTGCTTCTGCTTCTTTATTTTCCTCTATACTTCTTAGGACAGAAAAAAGCTCTTCTCTGAGCTCCCAATTTAAGGCATTCCTTTTTTCTGGTCTGTTTATTCTTACAATAGCTATATCTTCTTCAATCTTTTTTTCTATATATCCCATCTCTTAGGTTACACATTCTGACTGGTCTCCAGAAATCTTTAGCAGTGCATGATCTATGGCAGGAATAATGAAACTCAGGTTTTCTTTTGCTCCAGAAGGGCTTCCAGGAAGATTTATAATAAGAGATCCCTTTCTTACTCCTGAAACTGCACGAGAAAGTATAGCATTTGGAGTTATTTCAAAACTTTTTATCCTCATAATCTCTGCTATTCCTGGAACTTCATAATCCAGGATCTCTTTTGTTGCCTGAGGAGTTACATCCCTTGGACTTAATCCCGTTCCTCCTGTCGTAATTATAAGAGGAATAGCCTTTATGTCAGCCCATTCCTTAAGAACTTCTTTTATCTTTTCCTTTTCGTCAGGGATTATCCTTTTTTCAACAACCTCAAACCCGTTCTTTTTAAGAACATCCTCTACTGCCTCTCCTGACCTGTCCTTTCTTTCTCCCCTATATGCCCTGTCACTTATAACAAGAATAGCAGCTTTTTTTATCACTGCTTCTGCTTCTTTGCTTCTTCTATGATCTTTTCTGCAATCTGTGGTGGAACTTCTTCATAATGTGAAAACTCTACTTTAAATGAACCTCTTCCTCCAGTAAGTGCATTAAGATCTATTGCATATCTCAGGATCT
Source organism: uncultured Desulfobacterales bacterium (assembly GCA_964513995.1). Lineage (GTDB taxonomy): Bacteria > Desulfobacterota > DSM-4660 > Desulfatiglandales > JALVZP01 > CAZEOQ01. The sequence continues at coordinate 7,199 of CAZEOQ010000035.1, forward strand.
CTGCCATAGGAACTTCTGCCTTTATTACCTGATATTTTCCCTTGCTTTCCATTCCAAGTATTCTTCCTCTTTTTGCAGTAAGATCTCCCATCACATCTCCCATGACCTCTTCTGGAACGGTTACCTCAAGCTTCATTATTGGTTCAAGAAGGACAGGATTTGCCTGTTCAAGTGCCTTCTTTGTGCACATACTTGCAGCAATCTTAAAAGCAAGATCAGATGAGTCAACTTCGTGTGACTTTCCATCATAGAACCTTACCTTTATGTCCACTACTGGATATCCTGCAAGGACTCCACTTTGAAGTGCTTCACGAATCCCTTTTTCCACGGCAGGAACAAAGTTTCTCGGAACATTCATTCCAGTAAGCTCTTCCTTAAATTCAAATCCCTTTCCTCTTTCAAGTGGAAATACATCAAAGTGGACTTCTGCAAACTGTCCTCTTCCACCTGTCTGTTTTTTGTGTCTATAGATAACTCCTTTTACAGCCTTCTTTATGGTCTCTCTGTATGGAACTTTCAGTGGTTTTAGTTCTGCCTCCACTCCAAACTTCCTTTTCAGTCTCTCACATGCAACCTCAAGATGTATCTGTCCTCTTCCAGAAAGTATTATCTCTGAGCTTGCCTGATCTTTTTCAAGCTTAAGTGATGGATCTTCTTCTATGAGTCTTGAAAGTGAAGTAAATAGCTTGTCTTCACTTCCTTTATCCTTTGCACCAACTGCATAAGAAAGGACTGCAGGGAGGACATCTGTTGGCTTGTATATTATAGGATCATCTGGAGAACAGAGTGTATCTCCTGTTGTTGTTTCTTTAAGTTTTGCAATAGCTATTATGTCTCCTGCTATTGCTTCTTCTGTAGGCTTTTGATTCTTTCCTTCAAGGATGAGAAGCTGTGGAATCCTTTCCTGAACATCTTTGTTTGGATTATATATAGCAGAATCAGATGTAATCCTTCCTGAAAATACTCTTATTACTGAAAGTCTTCCAGCAAATGGATCTGCAATCGTCTTTATGACAAGAGCAGAAAATGGTTCATCTTCCTTTGGTTCTCTCTTTACAGTCTCATCTTTTCCTGGTCTTACTCCTTCCTTTGCACCCCTTTCTACAGGAGAAGGAAGTCCAAACACTATAAGATCCATAAGCTGAGCTATGCCTATGTTCAGAATAGATGATCCACATGTTACAGGGATAATGATCTGTGATTTTATAGCCTTATATAATGCTTCTTCAAGCTCTTCAAGCTTTATCTCTTCACCTTCAAGATATTTTTCCATGAGCTCATCATCAACCTCTACTATATTTTCTATAAGCTTTTCTCTCCATTCTTCTGCCTGATCCTTTATGTCATCAGGAACTTCTTGAGTCTGAAACTTCCCAGATCCATCTTTTTCATAAACATATGCCTTCATTCTGATAAGATCTACAAGTCCCTGAAACTTATCCTCTGAACCAAGTGGAAGATATACAGGTGTTGCTTTTGCCTGAAATGTATCTGCTACTTCATCAACTGCCTTAAAGAAATCAGCCCTTTCTCTGTCCATCTTGCTTATAAATATAATCTTTGGAAGATTAAACTCCTGAGTAAACTCCCATACCTTTTCTGTCCCTACCTTTACTCCAGCCGTTGCATCTACAAGAAGGACTGCTCCATCTGCTCCCTGAAGTGCAAGCTTTGTATCTGAAAGGAAGTTGTCGTCACCTGGTGTATCTATTATGTTTATATAGAATTTTTTCCAGCTGCAGTGATGAAAGGCACTGCTTATGCTTATTCTTCTTTTTATCTCTTCTGGTTCAAAATCAAAATTTGATGTCCCACTGTCAACACTTCCCATCCTCTGAACAGTCTTTCCATTAAAGAGCATGGCTTCAGCAAGTGATGTCTTTCCTGATCCTACATGTGCAATAAGCCCAACATTTCTTATCTGTTCTGTCTTTCTCTGCATCTTACTTCCTCTCTAAGATATAGTTGTTCTGAAAGGATAACCTAATATCCTGTTCAAAGTCAAGAATGAAGATAACCGAAAATAAGACTTGACATAGACTTTTTTTTTTGGCATAAACCTGCCGACTTTTTTTATAAAGGAGGTAAGGAAGATGATCTGTAAAACAATGAAAAAAGGAGTAGAGTGTTTTTTTATGACAAAGAAGGGATGCAGTTATAATGGTGGAAGATGCTATCCTGTAGTTGAAAGATGTGAAGGATGTGAAAGGATTCAGGAATTTCCTGAAGGAAGATTCTGTTCAGTTTTTCCTGATCCAGCTGCAAGATGGAGACATGGAAACTGCAGTATGGCTACGCACATAGGAGAAAAGAAGGAGACAAAGCCAAAGATGATAAATCCTATTAAGGCATCAAAAAGAAGATATAGTTAGCGTGAAAGATATATGAAGAATTCTCTGTTTCCTTTTGGTCCAAGAAGAGGAGAAGGAAGGATTCCTTTAACAGTCCATCCTAAGCTTTTTGAAAAATTGCTTATATCCTCTATTACTTCTCTGTGAAGGGAGGGATCTCTTACTACCCCTCCCTTCCC
>CAZEOQ010000036.1:0-9727 GCA_964513995.1 uncultured Desulfobacterales bacterium
ATCGGGACGACAGGATTTGAACCTGCGACCCCCTGAACCCCATTCAGGTGCGCTAACCAGGCTGCGCTACGTCCCGTTTACTTATATTTCACCATAAATCTTTTCTTATTTCAAGAGCCATCTTTTTAAGTTTAGGATATTCTTTTCTTTTTTCTTCATCCCAGCATGGAAGGAGTATATTGTTGTGAAAAAGAGGTTCTGAAAGATCAAATTCAGAACATCTAACAGCTTCATCCCAAAGAGCTGTGTGTGGGATAGGAGAATATTCTGCAAGAAAAGGAAAAACCTTCATTCTTCCAACAAATTCTATCGTTCTCACTACTGAACTTATTTCCTGTCCTGGAAGTCCTACAAGTATGTATGCACCAATCTGATTGCTTCTAAATCCTGCTTTAAACAAAAAATTTACAGCTTTTTCAAATTCTTCTATACTGGAAAGCTTCCTGTCAAGTCTTTTGTGAAGATCCATGTCTATGGTTTCAAGTCCAAGTCTTATTGTTTTAAAACCTGCTTTATACATCAGTTCAGAAAGCTCTCTGTCTATTCCTTTTATGTGAATGGCATTTGGTGTATGAAATCTTACATTCAATCCTTCTTTTATGATCATTTCAAGAAGGGGTTTTATATAGGAGTCTGCAGAAAGAAGAAGTGCATCGTCATAAAATGCAAAATCCCTTATTCCATATCTTTTATGCCAAAAGAGTATCTCATTAAAGACATCCTCTGGACTTCTTCTACAGAATTTTGGATTCAGAAAAGGACTTGCACAATAGCTACACCTATAAGGACATCCTCTTGATGTCATTATGCATACATAATCAATTCTTCTGTAAAGGTCAAAAGCAGGATATATGCATGAAGGATCAAATCTCTTCTTTTCTGGTATGCTTATTCCAGCTTTTTCTAAGTATCCCAAAATTTCTTCAGGATCAGATGAATCTACGAGGATGTCTGCTCCACAAGTTTTTGCATGTTCAAAACAAAGCCTTACATATATTCCTCCTAAAAGGACAGGTATGTCAGGATAAATCTTCTTTATTATCCTTATTGCTTCTTTTACTCCAGGATACCAGTATGTCATAACTGATGTAACGAGAAAAGCAGATGGCTTTGGAAGAGACCTCAGTTTTTTCTCAAATATCTCAAAAGTCATTCCATATCTGCTATATGGTCTTTTTATAGCCTTAAGCTTAGAAGGAGTTTCTATCATCTGTTTGTAAAATTTTCCTGTTCCATATGCCCTTCTTTTTGGTTTTTTTAAACCTGTATTTTCCATTTCAGGTTCATATACATCAAGACAGTCTATAAGGTTCACATCAAACCCGCATTTTCTCAGATATCCTGCAATATACAGAAGTCCAAGTGGTTTTGCCCAAAGATCATAAGCAGCAAAATCGTATATCCATGGATTTACAAGGATTAATCTTTGCATATCTTTTTTTTCCATCTTTATTTTATCTTGACAAGTTTTTATACGGTTGATAATTGATTTTCACAACTAAATAAAAGGAGGAGAGAGGTTATGAAGTTAGAGAAAGCATTTATTCCATACAGAGGTTATTATTCTACACCATTTTCAAGATGGCAAGGAACACTTCAGAATGAACATGCTATTGAACTTGGTGCTTCTACGGCAAAAAGATGGCTTGAATCAAAAGGATGGGATCCAAAGATGTTTGATTATCTTTTCCTTGGGATGACAATTGGACAGAAACAGTGGTTTTATGGATCTACATGGGCAGCAGCACTTATGGGAGCAGATCACATTCCTGGAATGACAATAAGTCAGGCATGCACAACATCTACTACATGCATATGGATGGCAGCACTTGGAATAGAGACAGGAATGTTTAAACTTCCATTCTGTCTTATGACAGACAGATGTTCAAATGGTCCTCATATTGTATGGCCAAATCCACTTGGACCAGGAGGAGAAGTAATTTCTGAAAACTGGATGATGGACAACTTCAACAGGGATCCATGGGGCGGTATGGCAATGGTTCAGACTGCAGAGGCTGTTGCTAAGGAAATAGGGTTTACAAGGGAAGAATCTGATGAACTCGTCCTTTTAAGATACAATCAGTATCTTATGGCACTTGAAAATGACAGGGCTTTCCAGAAAAGATACATGTTCCCTGCAATAGGAAGGATTTCAAAGAAGGAGACAAAGGTTCTTGAACAGGACGAAGGAGTCATTCCAACTACAAGAGAAGGTCTGAAGAATGTAAGGGTTCCTGTTCCTGGTGGAGTAATTTCATTTGCTGCACAGACATTCCCTGCTGATGGAAACTGTGGAATAATTGTAACAACAAGAGAAAAGGCAAAGGAGCTGAGTGCTGATCCTAACATAGAGATCCAGATAATCTCATATGGATATGCAAGAGCAGAAAAGGCAAGGATGCCAAAAGCACCTGTTCCTGCAGCTCAGATGGCTCTTGAAAATGCAGGACTTAAGATTGATGACATTGCAGTAATAAAGATGCACGAACCATTTACAGTAAACACTTACTATTTTGCAAAACAGTTTGGAATCAAGCTTGACAGAATAAACAATTATGGTTCATCTCTTATATACGGTCACCCACAAGGTCCAACTGCAGGAAGACTTATTATTGAAGGAATAGAAGAGGCAGTCCTTAAAGGTGGAGGATATGTTCTCTTTTCAGGATGTGCTGCTGGAGATACAGCAGCAAGCCTTATACTTAAGGTAGGATAATGGAAGATAAATGAAAATATAAGCTTAAAAGAAGCCCCTTTTTAAAAGGGGCTTCTTTTTTATAAAAAGAAAGGGACTATGACAGCAGAAGCAGTAATCCTTATCTGTGCAAGTCTTGTTGGTTTTTACATGGCTGCAAACATAGGTGCAAATGATCTTGCAAATGCAATGGGAACATCTGTTGGATCAAGAGCAATAACTATAAGACAGGCTGTTATAATATCCATAATAGCAAATGCACTTGGTGCAGTCCTTGCAGGAGCTCATGTAACAAATACTATAAGCAAGGGAATAATAGATCCGAGTCTTTTCAAAGAAGCAGACAGATTCATTGCAGGAATGTTTGCATCTCTTCTTTCTGCAGGAATCTGGGTAAATATATCCACATATCTTGGGCTTCCTGTATCTACTACTCATTCAATAGTTGGTGCAGTAATTGGATTTGGGATAATGAGCATAGGGATAGGAAACATAAATTGGGGAAAGGTTATACCCATTGTCTTAAGCTGGATTATATCACCTGTTTCTGGTGCAATAATTTCTGGATGTATCTATCATTTCATAGAAAAGAAAATTCTTTTTTCTGATGATCCTTACAGCTCTGCAAAATCATATTCTCCAATACTCATATTTCTCGTATTTGTCGTTCTCATCCTTTCTGTCATCTTTAAAGGACTGAAAAACCTGAATCTGAACCTTACACTTCCAAAAGCACTCCTTATATCTACTCCTATATCTGCTGTAATAGGGATCTTTGGTCGCCATTACATAGAATGGCAGATAAACAGAATTTCAAGCTTTGATGAAAGGGGATATACGCCAGTAGAAAGACTCTTTGCACAGCTTCAACTTCTTACAGCATGCTATGTTGCATTTGCTCATGGTGCAAATGATGTTGCGAATGCAGTAGGTCCATGGGCAGCAATATTTTCTGCTGTAAAGACAAAAAGCATCTCAGTAAAGGTTCATGTCCCATTCTGGATGCTCCTTATAGGAGGAATAGCTGTTGGTGGAGGACTTATGGCATTTGGAGAAAATGTGATAAGGACGATTGGAGAAAACATAACAGAGATAAATCCTGTAAGGGGATTCTGTGCAGAATTTGGTGCTGCAACGACCATACTTATCTGTTCCCGTTTAGGTCTTCCAATATCTACCACACATGTCCTTGTAGGTTCAGTCATAGGAATAGGTATTGCTCGTGGAATGGGAACACTTGATCTCAGGGTCCTCAAAAACATAATCGCGTCTTGGATAATAACCTTGCCTTTTACGATAGTTCTTTCTATGATTTTATACAGAATTTTGTTATACCTTATCTGAAGGAGAAAGATTCATGAGACTTCTTATAAGCTCACTGTTTTTTAAGTCACCTTTTGAAAATGTAAAGCTTCATGCAGATAAAATAAAGCAGTGCACAATGCTTTTCAAAAATGCAATTCATGCACACATGAAAGGAAACTTTGATGAATTTGAAAGGATAACTGATCAGGTAGCAAGATTTGAAAGTGAAGCAGATGCAATAAAGAGAAACATAAGGAATCATCTTCCAAAAGGAATACTTATGCCAGTGGATAAGTTTCAGCTTTTTCAGTATATAAAAGAACAGGACAGGGTAATGGATGAAATTGAAGAATCTCTTTTTTGGCTTTCTTACAGACATGAAAAGATTCCTGAAGAGCTGAGAGATGACTTCACACAGCTTATAGATCTCGTTATAAAACCCGTAAATAGACTTCCAGAACTTGTATCTCAGACAATAACATATTTCAGGACCCGCTCAAATGAGGACAGAAACAAGGTAAAAAGCATAATAAGGGACATAAGGCAGTGGGAAAGAGAGGCAGATCTTGTGGAAAGAGAACTGAAGCTGAAGATATTCAGCACTGTAAAAAATGCCATATCTGTCTTTTATCTTATAAGACTTACAGAACTTATTGGAAGTATTGCAGATCATGCAGAAAATGCATCTGATATGATGAGGGCAATGATTGCAAGATAGCTAAAATCCAAGCTCTTTCAGTTTCTTTATCATCCTGTCCCTGTGTGTCCCTGGCCAATAGAATCTGTTGCAGATCGGACAAAACTTTATCCTGTCTCTGTTCTGTATGAGGACATATTCAGGAACAAACTGTTCTGCATATTCTGGTTCAGCCTTTCTCAGAAGAGCATTACAGAGAATACACCTTGTAAACCACATCTTTGGATCAGGTCTGAGTTTCAACTTTTCTTTTAATTCAAGGATCTGATCCTCAACTCTGTCATTTTCTATAAAGATTCCTCCAATAGAAGACACGAGCCTTCTGTTTCTTGAAACAAATATCCTTTCTTCTTTAAGTTCATAAATCTCATAAAGCTTATAGCTTCTCTGATAATGAGTATCATATCCCATAATCCTTAGCCATTTTGAAAGTCTTCCAAGCATTGAATCAAGAAGGAATTTCATATTCTTGACCTTTTATCTCTTGTTGACATATATTTGATTACACATAAAAAAGAGGAAAGACAATGGAAAAGATCGTAATAGAAGGAGGGATTCCTCTTAAAGGGGTTGTTTATGTAAGTGGGGCAAAGAATTCAGCACTTCCTGTTATGGCTGCATGTCTTCTTACAGGAGGTGTTCACAGGCTGTTCAATCTTCCAAAACTAAAAGATGTGGATACAATGAGACAGCTTATGGAAAGGCTTGGAGTTAAGTTTTCTGAAGAAAAAGGAGTCCTTTTTGTTGATTCAACTGAGATAATCTCTACAGAAGCACCATATGAGCTCGTAAAAAAAATGAGGGCATCAATACTTCTCCTCGGACCACTTCTTGCAAGAAAAGGAAGGGCAAAGATATCTCTTCCTGGAGGATGTGCAATTGGTGCAAGACCTGTAAATCTCCACTTAAGTGCACTTTCTGCCATGGGAGCAGAAATCACACTTGAACACGGATACATAAATGCAAGAGCAGAAAAGCTTAAAGGAGCTGACATCTTTTTTGACATCCCAACTGTAACAGGGACAGAAAATGCGATGATGGCAGCAGTCCTTGCAGAAGGAAAAACAATTCTCAGGAATTCTGCAAAAGAGCCAGAAGTCGTTGATCTTGCAAATATGTTAAAGAAGATGGGGGCTCAGATAGAAGGAGAAGGAACTGACACAATAGTCATACACGGAGTAAAGGAATTAAAACCTGCATCACACAGGATAATCCCTGACAGGATAGAGACAGGAACACTTATGATAGCTGCTGCAATGACAAAAGGAGAAGTGGAAATAAGAGGATGTATACCAGAACATCTTACAGCACTTATAGAAAGAATGGAGAAGGCTGGTGTAGAAATAAAGATAAAAGAGGATGCAATTTATGTAAAAGGACCAGAAAGGATAAGAAGTGTAAACATAAAGACCATGCCATTTCCTGGATTTCCCACTGATCTTCAAGCCCAATTTATGGCAATGATGTGCATTGCAGATGGATACAGTGTTATAAAAGAGACGATATTTGAAAATCGTTTTATCCATGTAGGAGAGCTCAGAAGAATGGGAGCAGAAATAGAAGTAAATGGATCACAGGCAATAGTAAAAGGGAAAAGACATCTGTATGCAGCCCCAGTAAGTGCAACAGATATAAGAGCAAGTGCATCTCTTATACTTGCAGGTCTTGTAGCAGTGGGAGGAAGGACAGAAGTTTACAGGATATATCATCTTGACAGGGGATATGAAGCACTTGAAAAGAAGTTCTCTTCTCTTGGAGCAAGGATATGGCGTGAGAAATGTTCTTCTTAGAACCTGAACCCTGCCTTAGAGAAATAGACATACACTTTGCAAAACTTATGAAAGAACTTTCAGATGGAGATGAGATTGTATTTCTTTCTGCTTGTCTTGTAAGCAGGGCAGTAGGTGATGGTCATGTATGTCTTGATCTAAGACAGCTCTCTGGAAAAGAATTTACATTTTCATTAAGAAACAATTCAAAGAAATATACTATTCAATGTCCGGAGCTTCACATCTGGTATGAAAGTCTTCTTAAAAGCAAGGTAGTTGGAAGACCAGGTGAATATAAGCCCTTGATCTTGGATGATAAATACAGGCTTTATCTTCAAAGATACTGGGATTATGAAAGGATTCTTGGAGAAGAGCTTTTAAAGAAGGCTTCAAAAAAGGAAAAGATACAGGATTTTTCATTTATAAAAGACATACTTTTTAGACTTTTTCCAACAGAAAAAGGAAAAATAAATCTTCAGTTACTTTCAGCAATTACTGCCCTAAGAAGAAAACTCTGTGTTATTACTGGTGGTCCAGGAACAGGAAAGACTACCTTGATTGGAAAAATCCTTGCTCTTCTTATTATCTCCTCAAAAAGGGAACCAAAGATCCTTCTATGTGCACCTACGGGAAAGGCAAGTGCCAGGCTAAAACAGGCAATTTCTGAAGTAAAAGAAAGGATAGAAGTAGATGAGAAGATAAAAAGTATTATACCTGATGAGGCATATACGGTTCACAGGATGTTAAAGCCTATTCCAAAAACTCCTTATTTTTTCTATAACAGCCAGAACAGACTTCCTGCAGACATAGTAGTAGTGGATGAGGTTTCTATGGTTGACCTTCCTCTTATGTCAAAGCTAATTCAGGCAATTCCAGAAGATGCAAAACTTATACTTCTTGGAGACAAAAATCAGCTTTCATCAGTAGAACCAGGATCTGTTCTTGGAGATATATGTGCATATTCTACAGGAATATCAAAAGATTCACTTGAGATATATTTCAGGCTTACAGGAGAAAGATTTCTTGCTCCTTTTTCAGGAGATCATAAGATTGATGAATGCATTGTTGAGCTTAAGGAAAATTATCGTTTTTCAAAAAGAAGTGGAATTGCACATCTAAGTGAGGCTGTAAACAGAGGAGAAAAAGAAAAGGCTATGGTTATCTTAAACAGCAACTTCCCTGATGTAGTCTTCAGAAGGCTTCCTTCTCAGGAAAGACTAAAATACATGCTGAAAGAGAAGGTCCTGAGTGGATATAAGGAGTATCTCCTTGAAAAAGATCCATATAATGCTTTGAAGAAATTTGAGAAATTCAGGATTCTCAGCCCTATAAGATGGGGACCTTATGGAGTAAATTCTATAAACAGGATTGTTGAACAGATCCTCAGAGAAGAAGGACTTATATCTGAGGAAAATCAATGGTATGCAGGAAGACCTATTCTTATAACAAAAAACGACTATGAGCTTTTGCTCTTTAATGGAGATACAGGAATAATAATGAAAGATCCTGAAAGAGGATTTGAAGAAAGGGCTTTTTTTATAGGAGCTGATGGAACTCTCAGAAGATTTCTTCCTATAAGACTTCCAGAACATGAGACAGCATTTTCTATGACGGTTCATAAGGCTCAGGGATCTGAATTTGACGAAGTCCTTTTTATACTTCCTGATACATACATTCCAATAATTACAAGAGAGCTTATATACACGGCAATAACAAGGGCTAAAAGACGTATAGAGATATGGGCAAAGCCAGAAATCTTTGAAAAAGGAATAGAACAAAAGATTGAAAGATCTTCAGGACTAAGGGATATGCTCTGGTTTAACTAATGTAACTTGGAAGATATCCTTCCCTTACATTGTGCATTGCATGAAATATGTTTTCTTTTATCCTCCTGTCATAAAGATAGACCTTTTCTAAAAACTCTCTGATCTTGCTTCTTTTTGTCTCTTTTGAAAAAGGACATCCTGTATCTATCTCCTTCCAACCAATTGTCTTAAAACACCTTTTTATAAGCCTTTCATCTGCCATATAAAGTGGTCTTATTATCTTGAATCTTCCATTAAAGAATTCCTGAACAGGAAGCATTGTGCTTATTGATGCACCATAAAAGAGATTCAGAAAGAATGTCTCAATTACATCGTCTCTGTTATGAGCAACAGCTATTTTCTGACATCCGAGTTTATCTGCTGTTTCAAAGAGGACCTTTTTTCTCATTCTTGAACATAAAAAACAAGGACTTTTTTTACTTTTTTTTGCTTTTTCTGCTATATTTGTTCTTATTATCCTGTATTCAAATCCATTTTCTCTAAAAAAATCCTCCATCCTTTTTCCACTTTCTTCATTAAATCCAAGATCAACATAAACTGCTATAAGACTGTATTTTATAGGAATCCACTTTAGTCTTTCTCTGAGAAACCAGAGAAGTGTAAGACTGTCCTTTCCTCCTGATACTGCTACGAGAATCCTGTCTCCATCTTCTATCATACCATATCTCATTATTGCTTCACCAATAAAATGATTCAGTCTTTTTTGTATGTATTTCATTCCTCTCTTGGCCCAAATATCTTTGTTCCAATCCTTATCATATTTGCTCCTTCTTCAATAGCAATCCTGTATGAATCAGACATTCCCATTGAAAGATATTTCATTTCTACATTAGGAATATTCATCTTTTTTATCTCATCAAAAAGCTCTTTTGTCTTTCTGAAATATGGTCTAAGGTCTTCTGGATCTTCAACATATGGTCCCATTGTCATAATTCCCTGAACCTTTATGTTCTCAAGACTTGATATCTCTTTTATGAGATCTATTGTTTTTTCAGGAATAACACCTGCTTTTTGTGGCTCTTCAGCAATGTTTACCTCTACGAGAACTGGCATAACCTTTCCTATCTTTTTGCATTCCTTGTCTATTGCCCTTGCAATCTTAACAGAATCAACAGTCTGTATCATGTCAAATATCCTTACTGCTTTTTTTGCCTTGTTTGTCTGAAGATGTCCTATCATGTGCCATTTTACTCTGTTTCCAATCACTCTATATGCCCTTTCTGCTTCCTGAACATAATTTTCTCCAACAACCTGAATTCCTGCTTCAACTGCCTCAAGGATCTCCTGAGGAGTCCTTGTCTTTGCTGCTGCAACAAGGATGACGCCTTCTGGAATCTCTTCAAGCAGTTTCCTTACATTCTCCTTTATTGACATTGAAAGCCTGGTTAGGCAAAGTGTTTACACTTTGCCTGCGGATGTAAATTTCCCCCATCCG
>CAZEOQ010000037.1:0-9699 GCA_964513995.1 uncultured Desulfobacterales bacterium
ATTCTGACTGACTGGCTTCTTCAGGAAGATCACTTCATTCACGTTCTGTCGCAATTCCCTTTAAATCGGGTCATCTATTCTGATGCAAAAGGTCCTATTGGGTTTGTAGCAGGAGCTGCATGTCTATCGCAATCCCCTTTAAATCGGGTCAATTATTCTGACCTATCTTGAACTGGTATATGACTGTTCTTAGCAAGATAGCTGGTCGCAATCCCCTTTATATCGGGTCAATTATTCTGACAGAAATAGAGAAAATTGAATTTGCATTAACACTTGAGTCGCAATCCCCTTTAAATCGGGTCATATTTTCTGACCAGGAGAGACAGGATCAGTTACTCTTCATAAAATAGACAGGTCGCAATCCCCTTTAAATCGGGTCATCTATTCTGACTCTCCCTCTCAAATCCCTTGTCAGTTCTAACTCCATAACCCGATTTCCGCAGACCTCTTATCCAGTTTTCAAAGATCAATGATGAATAATTCGCTAAATTTTCTACCATATAGATTTTTCAATGTCCAGCAATTTTCGCAGACCTCAAAACAGGTGAACAATGTTCTTCATTGAGCATCAGGTAGAACGCTGTTTGTGTCAGAATGACACACTTTTTTTGCGGAAAAAATGTGGATTGATAATAGCTTAAAATTTTTGCATTTTTTATCTGAGGCATCTCAGAAAAAAGAATCGCCAAAGGATTCAGCCGTTATAGAGATGAATCAAAAGATCCTGACTCTTATAAGGGAATTCATAAGAGAAAGGGATGGCTTCTGGGATGAGCCTGTTATCTCTTTTGCAGATGCCCGTGATCCTCTTTTTCTAAAACTTAAAAAAGCAGTAGATCCAAGTCATCTCCTTCCTCAGGATCTGCTTAAAGGAGCAAGAGCTGTTATCTGCTATTTTATTCCTTTTAAAAAAGAAGTCGTTCTGAGCAATGAAAAGGGAAGATCTGCTTCAAGGCTCTGGGCAATAGCATACATAGAGACGAACAAACTTATTTCTGAACTGAATGTTCACATCTCACAGATGCTGAAAAAAGAAGGGTTCAGAGCAGAACCTATTCCTCCAACACACAACTTTGACACGGAAAAGCTTATAAGCAGATGGTCTCACAAGCATGTTGCATACATAGGAGGACTTGGAAAGTTTGGTCTTCACAGGATGCTTATTACTGAAAAAGGGGCTTCTGGAAGGATTGGAACTGTTGTAACAGATGCTCCTTTTGAGCCTACAAAAAGGAAAGAAAAAGAGTTTTGTCTTTACAAAAACGGGATAGAATGCAAAAAGTGTATAGAAAAGTGTATATTTGGTGCACTTAGAGAAGATGTGTTTGACAGGAAAAAGTGCTATAAGGTATGCCTTTCCAATGCAAGGATTTATGCTGATATAGGATTTGCTGATGTATGTGGAAAGTGTGTAAGTAATGTTCCATGTTCTTTTAAGAATCCTTCTTCAGGATCTGCTTAGCTTTTCTATGCAGAATATTCCGACTGTAAAAAACAGGCTACAGAGAAGAAAAAGATAAAAAAGGGAGAAAAAAGGAGGAAGATTTCCTGAAGCTGCATCTCTCATACACATGACAGAATGAGTAAGAGGAAGAAGATAGACTATTTTTGCTATTGGTTCTGGAAGAAATTCTATAGGAAAGAATGTTCCACAAAAAAGCCCCATTGGAGTTATGAAGAAATTTGAAAAAACAAAAACATCTCCATGAATCTTTGACTTCATCCCGCAGATTATACCAATGCTGGAAAAAAGGATACAGTTTAAAAGGAGTGAAAAAAGGAAGAAGATGTTGAGTTTTATCTTTATGCCAAAAAGATGTGCTACAACGAGAATTACTGCTGCTGAAAGAATCCCTCTAAGAGAACCACTTAGGACCTTTCCAAGCATTATGTCCTTTGCTCCTATGGGAGATACTACATAGTTTTCAAATGTCTTAAAAGTCGTTCTTCCTATTTCTATAGAAAGGGCTGTCCAGTTAAAGGAATTTACCATTGAAGAAAAGCCGATTATTCCTGGAATGATGAATTCCATATAACTCATTCCTTCAACGATCTTTTTTCCAGAAAGCCCCCATCCAAATGTAAGGATGTAAAGAAGAGGATTTATGAAAAAGGATGTTATGAAAAATGGTTTCAGACAGAGCCTTTTAAACTTTATAAGATCCTCAAGAAAGATAGGATAAAAATTCAACTTTTCCTCCTGAGCAAAAAAAGTCCTAAAAAGTAAAAAAATACTGTAAATGCAAAAAGTATTGGAATTGAGTAAAGAGGAAATTCTTTTTTAAGAAAGCTTGCTCTAAGTGCGAGTGATGTCTGGGTTAAAGGAAGATAAAAGATAATAGTCTTTATCCAATCAGGAAATCTTTTAACAGAAAAGAATGTTCCACAAAGGAATGTCATTGGAGCAATAAAGAAGTTTGAAAATACGAAGACATCGTTGTATGACTTTGCAAGGATTCCTGCAACTGTTCCTAATGAAGAAAAAAGGATGCAGTTTAAAAGAAGGACTACATAAAAAAGTGGATCAGCTGGAGGAGGATATCCAAAAAAAATTGCTACAAGCATTATCATAAATGAAGAAAAAAGCCCTTTTATACATCCAGAAAGACAGTAGCCAATCATTATGGAAGAAAAAGAGACTGGAGAGACGAGGTATTCCTCAAATGTCTTATAATAAATCCTGCCAAGAGAAACAGACATTGCATTCCACTTAAAGCTTTCATTTGCTGATGCAAAGCTTATAAGTCCTGGAATGAGAAATTCAAGATAACTTACTCCTTCCATCTGTATTCTTCTTCCAAGAGAAAGTCCAAATGTAAGGAGATAAAGGACCGGAGTAAAAAGTGTTGAAATAAAATAGCTTTTTCTGAAAAGTCTTCTTTTAAATACGATCAGCTCTCTCAAAAATACCGGATAAAAGCTCATTCCTCTATCTTTTCTCCTGTAATCTTTATAAACACATCTTCCAGATTCACCTTTCTTATCACGGCATCCTGATTCAGTCCTTCAACGAATCTTGATGCACTCCTTCTGTCAGGAAAGAATCTGTATTCTGTTTTTCCTTTATTTAACAGCTCAACAACAAATCTTCCAATCCTTTCTTTCAGTTCTTCTGGCTTTCCAATTGCTATAAGCTTTCCCCTGTTCAATATTCCTACTCTGTCACAAAGTGTTTCTGCTTCTTCAATGTAATGCGTTGTAAGCATTATCGTTATTCCTTCATCTTTCAGATTCTTTATCATGTCCCATATCTGCCTCCTTATCTGTGGGTCAAGTCCAACAGTAGGCTCATCAAGAAAAAGGACTTTTGGATAATGCATAATTGCTCTTGCAATAAGAAGCCTTCTTTTCATTCCTCCCGAAAGCTCTTCTACAATAGTATCCTCTCTCCCTTCAAGTCCAGCCCATCTTATAAGCTCATCTGCCCTTTTTTTTAAGTCCTTCATCCTGTGAAGCATCCCGTGTATCATAAGATTTTCGTAAACCGTAAGTTCTCTATCCAGGTTTATCTCCTGCGGTGCAACACCAATCATATTCCTTACCTTATCAGCATCTTTTACAACATCAAATCCACATATCCTTGCCCTTCCTTTTGTTGGAAGCAGAATAGTCGTAAGTATCCTTATTATCGTTGTTTTTCCTGCTCCATTTGGTCCAAGAAGTCCAAATATCTCTCCTTCCTCTACACTAAAGCTTACATCATCTACTGCCTTTATCTTCCCGTATTCCTTTACGAGATTCTCAACTTTTATCATGTCCTTTCTTATATCAAATATTGCATTCAGTTTAAAATTCTTCTAAAAAAGAAAAAGAAAGTCCATGGTATTAATTGCGTCTCGTATCTTTTTAGCAATACTCATCTTCCTTTTTTCCTGCAAGAAAGCTCCTGAAAAAAGGATAGAAGATCCTTCAAAGGCTGTTTATCTCGTAAGGATAAATTATCCTGTATTCTGGGATGATCTGAACTTCAAGGGTCTTGAAACTGCGATAAAGAGGAATCTGGAATATCTTGAAAGACTTTCTCCTTTTTTTGAGTTCAGATACGGAAAAGACACATATACATGCAGAGATGTCATAGAATCACAGAAGTTTCTTCTTGACTTTATAAAAAAGAATCCAACAGTTGACGAACTAAACAGGATGATCATGAAGAATTATGTATTATACAGGGCAGCAGGGAGGGCAAAGAAAGGAGATGTCCTTTTTACTGGATATTATGAGCCTGTGTTTGAGGCAAGACTTAAGCCTGATTCTGTTTTCAGATATCCGATATACAGAAGACCAGAGGATATGATCGTCATAGATCTTTCTCTTTTCAGTGAGAGATTCAGGGGACAGAGGATAATTGCAAGGATAGAGGGAAGAAAGATCCTTCCTTATTATTCAAGAGAGCAGATAGAACTTCAAGGAGTCCTTAAAGGAAGAGGGCTTGAGATAGCATATCTAAAAGATCCTCTGGAAATTATGATTCTTCAGATTCAGGGATCTGGAAAGCTTCTTCTTCCTGATGGAAGAGTTCTGAATGTGGGCTATAGCATATCAAATGGAAGACCTTTTAGAAGCATAGGAAGATATCTTGTTGAAAAAGGATATCTTAAAAAGGATGAGCTGAGTCTTCAGGCAATAAAAAGGCTTGTTCAGGAAAATCCAGAGATATACAGGGAGCTTGCAAGATATAATCCTTCTTATGTGTTTTTCAAAGTAAAAAAAGACGGACCAAGAGGAAACATAAATGTAGTTCTTACATCTGGAAGGTCAATTGCACTTGACTACAGGTTATTTCCAAAAGGTGCACTTGCATTTATAGAAACAAAGATTCCTGTTGTTGACAGTGAAGGAAATCTTTCAGGATGGAAAAAGATAAAAAGATTTGTCCTGAATCAGGATACAGGAGGAGCTATAAGGGGTGCTGGAAGATGTGATCTCTTCTTTGGAACAGGAAAGATGGCAGGAATTGCTGCAGGATATATGAAGCAGAAAGGCAGTCTTTATCTTCTCGTAAAAAGAAAAGGAAAAGAACATCCTTTAATAAGGAAACTTAGAGAAATCTGCTACTTTCTTAAAAAGCACATCAAGGTTCTGGACTAATCCTACCCTGTTTTTTCTCAGTGTCTCATCCTTTGTAAGGATTTCTACATTGTCAAAAAGGTCGTCTACTTCTTTTTTCAAAGAAAGAAGTAAGCTTGACGCTTCAATATACTTCCCTTCCTTTATCCTTTCTTCCACTTCCTCTTTCACAGAAACATACTTTTTCCACAGCCTTTTTTCCGTATCATTAAAAAGCTTTTCGTCAACAGGATATCTTTCCTTCTGCTTTTTGAGTATGTTGCTTACCCTTTTTGCTGTAAGAACGAGCTGAACGAACCTTTCCTTATCCTTAGAAAACTCATTTATCTGATCTATCCATTCTCTGAGACCTTTTATCCTGTCAAATGAAACAGCTATGACAGAATCAACAACCTCCTGAGGATATTCCTTTAGCATCATGTATCTGTAGCGATCCTTAAAGAATGATATGACCTCTTCTTCTACCTTTTCATCAAAACTTAAACCCTTTTCCTTAAGCAAAGAAAGAGCTTTTCTTACGAGATCTCTCAAAGATATGTCCCATCCTTTATCTTCTATTATCCTTATAACAGAAAGAGCATGCCTTCTTAAGGCAAAAGGATCAGCACTTCCTGTAGGCTTTATTCCTATTGCAAAATATCCGCAGATTGTGTCAATTCTGTCAGCTATCCCTACAACTGCTCCTATTTCTGACTTTGGAAGCCTGTCTGATGATCCTGTTGGAAGATAATGCTCGTATATTGCACGGCAGATATGTTCTGGATACCCTTCCCTTTTTGCATATTCCATTCCCATGATTCCCTGAAGATCTGGAAATTCTCCTACCATAAGTGTAAGAAGATCACACTTGCAAAGTCTGCATACAAGCCTTACATCCTCAATCTTTTCTGGAATAACCTGACTTGCAATATATTCTGCAATCTTTGTAAATCTTTCTACTTTTTCATAAGATGAACCAAGCTTTGCATGAAATATGACCCCTTTAAGTTCTTCAAGTCTTTCAATAAGCCTTCTTTTCTGATCTTCTTTAAAGAAGAACTCTGCATCTGAAAGCCTTGCTTTGAGAACCCTTTCATGCCCTTCTCTTACAAGAGACTTATCCTTTGGAACGGTATTGTTTATTGCAATGAAGTTTGGAAGAAGCCTTCCATCTTTGCTATATACTGCAAAGTATTTCTGATGTTCTTTCATGCATGTTATAAGGACAGGTTCTGGAAGTGAAAGAAATCTTTCTTCAAAGCTTCCAAGTATTGCATAAGGGTATTCTACGAGATATGTAACTGTTTCCAAAAGATCAGGATCATCTGCTGGTATTCCGTTAACAGTATCTGCTTCTTTTTTTATCTGATCCATTATAAGCCTTTTTCTCTCTTCAGGATCAACTATGACATAAGCCTTTCTTAGTTTTTCAAAATATTCCTCTGGACTTTTTACTTCTATCCTTCCCTTAGACATAAAGCGATGTCCTTTTGTCCAGCAATCTGATCTTATTCCTTCTATTTCAAACTGAATTGGTCTTCCATCAAATATACACAGAATCCAGTGTATTGGTCTTGCAAATGAGATCTTTTTATCTGCCCATCTCATGCTTTTTGGCCATGATATGCTCAGGATAAGCTTTGGAAGCTCTTCTTTTAGAATCTCCTCTGTCCTTTTTCCAGGGATCTTTTTCCTTATAAAAAGATACTCTCCTTTTTTTGTCTTTACCGTCTCTATTTCATCAAGAGAAACACCACTTTTTTGAGCAAACGAAATAGCTGCTTTTGTTGGATTTCCGTCTTTGTCAAAAGCAACATTTTTTGGAGGACCTTTTATTTCCCTTATCTCATCCTTCTGCTTCTCAGAAAGCCCTTTTCCTACGAGAACGAGTCTTCTTGGCGTTCCATATGTCTTTACAGAAGAAAAGGAGATCCTGTTATTTTTTAGCATTGACTCAGCAAGGTCTTTCATCTGTCTCAGTGCATCAGGAATGTATCCTGAAGGAATCTCTTCTGTTCCTATTTCAAGAAGAAGATCCATGCTTATTCTCCTTAAGGAGTGGATATCCCATGTTTCTTCTTAGCTCAAGATACTTTTTTGACGAAAGTCTTGCAAGATTTCTTATTCTTTCTATGTAGTGAGTTCTTTCATCAACACTTATTGCACCTCTTGCATCAAGTATGTTGAATATATGAGAGCATTTTATGCAGTAGTCATATGCAGGAAAAACAAGACCTTTTTCTGAAAGCCTCTTTGACTCCTTTTCATACATCTCAAAAAGCTTAAGGAGCATATCTATGTCTGCCTCTTCAAAACTGTAAACAGAATATTCCCATTCTGCTCTTTTGTGTATCTCTCCATATGTTATCCTGTCATTCCACATAAGATCAAAGACATTCTCTTTTCCCTGAAGATACATTGCTATCCTTTCAAGACCATATGTAATTTCTACAGAGACTGGATCAAGCCTTATTCCTCCTGCCTGCTGGAAATATGTAAACTGAGTGATCTCCATTCCATCAAGCCATACTTCCCATCCAAGTCCAGCAGCACCAAGTGTTGGTGATTCCCAGTCATCCTCAACAAATCTTATATCATGCTCAAGAGGATCTATTCCAAGTCTTTTAAGGCTTTCAAGATATATGTCCTGGATATCTTCAGGAGAAGGCTTCATTATTACCTGAAACTGATAATAGTGTCCAAGCCTGTTTGGATTTTCTCCATATCTTCCATCTGTTGGTCTTCTTGATGGCTGAACATATGCAACATTCCATGGCTCTGGTCCAAGAACGCGAAGAAGTGTTGCTGGATGAAATGTCCCTGCTCCTACTTCCATGTCATATGGTTGCTCAATAAGACAGCCTTTTTCTGCCCAGAATCTTTCAAGCTCCATTATGATGTCCTGAAAGTTCATAAAGCCTTCTCCCATAAATTTTTTTGGGAAGTTATCATTATGGAGTTTTGGTGTCAAGTTAAGAACATTTCAAGTTGTTGTCTACCTCAGATAATGTAAAAAACCCTTAGGATAGACAAAAGCAGAAAAAAGAAATTTTTTAGTGATTACCTTATGTTAGCTTTTTTGTCTCTTTAAAAAATGCACTTGACAAAGAAAGAAGAAAAATTTAAAAACCGTTGTAAACCAATACTCCTTATGGGTTCTTAGCCTACCTATAAGGGATTGAAAGTTGCCCTCCCTGCTCTGAAGGCCTCAGCACCTACACGTTCTTAGCCTACCTATAAGGGATTGAAAGTTCATTTGTCTTGCTTATTGAAGACACAAAGTTGACAGTTCTTAGCCTACCTATAAGGGATTGAAAGTCAGGTAGTCCTTTAAAAACTTCCTCCTGCTCCCATACGTTCTTAGCCTACCTATAAGGGATTGAAAGTTCTTTTATGTCCTCTAAATACCTTTTTCCTGACCTGTTCTTAGCCTACCTATAAGGGATTGAAAGTTCTTCAGAATGCTTGAGCAAAAGGAGGAAGAACAACAAGTTCTTAGCCTACCTATAAGGGATTGAAAGTATCCACAGAAGGGATACGCAATCGGAATTACAACAGTTCTTAGCCTACCTATAAGGGATTGAAAGCTCTCCCGTTGTCAAAGAACTAA
This sequence comes from uncultured Desulfobacterales bacterium, assembly GCA_964513995.1. Lineage (GTDB taxonomy): Bacteria > Desulfobacterota > DSM-4660 > Desulfatiglandales > JALVZP01 > CAZEOQ01. The sequence continues at coordinate 8,657 of CAZEOQ010000037.1, forward strand.
CCCTCCTGCTGCCAGTTCTTAGCCTACCTATAAGGGATTGAAAGCCTGTTAACCCGAAAAAACTTCTAATTCTCACTGGAAGTTCTTAGCCTACCTATAAGGGATTGAAAGATTGAGATGCCTTCTTGAAATCTCAAAGTCATATTTCTGTTCTTAGCCTACCTATAAGGGATTGAAAGTCTGCATCATACCCCATTCACGCCTTTTCCATTTTTTGTTCTTAGCCTACCTATAAGGGATTGAAAGGCTGGATTTCTTCTTTTCCAAGGTTGAGAATTACGAAGTTTTTAGCCTACCTATAAGGGATTGAAAGCTTTCATAATCAAAGCAATAAGTAAATCATCAGCTGTAGTTTTTAGCCTACCTATAAGGGATTGAAAGACTGTTCTCTGATAAACACTTTCAAAATCCTCTTCTGTGTTTTTAGCCTACCTATAAGGGATTGAAAGTAACGCTGGAAAGGCTTGAAGGAGAAGGGATTCAGGAGTTCTTAGCCTACCTATAAGGGATTGAAACAAAAAGATAGTATGTCTTGAATAAGTTAGCTCATCGACGTTCTTAGCCTGTCTATAAGGGTTTAATCCAATAATAAGAGAGCTTTCTTCTCCAGTTGAAGAAAGTAGCATTTACAGTATGAGAGAAAGGGTTTCGTCTTGACAGAAGAAGGGAATTTTTCTAATAAAAATATAGCCCAGGTGCCCGCAAGGGCTTAAAAGGGAATCCGGTGAGAATCCGGAGCCGGCCCGCGGCTGTGACCGGGGACGAAAGCCCCGATGGGCCACTGGGAGCCGTAAGGCTCCTGGGAAGGCGGGGTGAGTAGGGAGATCCGGGAGCCAGAAGACCTGCCTGGGCGACATAGGTCTTAGGCTGTCGGGGATAGCAGTCTAAGGCCGAAGGTCCTGAGGATAAAACGGGAGTCCCTGGACTGCAAGTGCAGTTCAGGGACTCTTTTTTTGGATAAAATTTATTGCAGGAGGTCAGAATGAAAAAAGCTTTTATTACATTATTAATCTTTCTTTTACCAGGATTAAGTAATGCCCAAA
>CAZEOQ010000038.1:0-8836 GCA_964513995.1 uncultured Desulfobacterales bacterium
TTGAAAAGCGTCTTTCATTTCTTCAGTGGTTTATGGCAGGAGGATTTACTTTTATTTCCATCCTTATCACCTTAGTTAACTTTTTGAAATAGTGATTTTTCTTAACAAAAAAGTTGACACAGGAAGGAATTTTAATTAAAAGTAAGAAAAAACTGGCGAGAAGCCAGCAATTTTAAACATTTAAAAGAAAATAAAGCCAGGAAGGCTTTGGGCGTGAAGCCCAAGCTTTCCTGGCTTTTTTCTTTGAAAAACTGAAAGGAGGTTTGCCATGAGAAAGATCATTGTGTTTCTTATCCTTTTTGCTTTCTCAAAGGCTCTTGCACATGACATGTGGATAAATCTTAGTTCATACAGACTAAAGCCTTCTGATTCAATAAGCCTTACTGTTAGTTATGGTCACAGATATCTTATTCCTGGTGGTGAGTTTATGAAAAGAGATGATGTTGAAAAGATTTATGCAATAGGGCCTGATGGAAAAAAGATACCTTTATCTTTCATAAATGAGATTGAATCAAGAAGTGAGCCAATTCTTAAAAATGGAACATATCTTGTTGTATGCACAAAAAAAGGAGGATTTTTCACAAAGACTGTTCAGGGATATAAGCGCTCTCCTAAAAAAGGACTAAAAGGTGTTATCTATTGCAAGTATTCAGTAAAGAATGCAAAGGCTATATTCTGTGTAGGATCTCCAAAAGGAGATGTATTTAAGAAAAGGATTGGTCTTGAACTTGAAATAATCCCTCTAAAAGATCCTTCTCTTCTTAAAGCAGGAGACTATCTTCCAATAAAGGTCCTTTTTAGAGGAAAGCCTCTTTCAAAGGAATATGTATTTGCAACATATGCAGGATTTTCTTCTGAAAAGAATGTATTTGCATATGCAACAAGAACAGATTCTCAGGGAATTGCAAAAGTAAAGATACTCAGATCTGGTATATGGCTTGTTGTTGTAAGACATTCTGTTCCATATCCTGACCCAAAAAAGTGCGATAAGATAAGCTGCCAGTCTGCTCTTACATTTGAAGTAAAATAAGGAGGAGAAATCTATGATAAGGATAATCCTTCTTTTACTTCTTTTTGCAGGATCTTCAGCTGCTCAGGACATTGTAAGACTTGCTCCAATAACTGTTATAGGAAAGAAGGAAAAAGGTGCAATAAGAGTTCCTGCTCCAGTAGAAACAGTTACTCCAAAGCTTTTAAGGTCAATAAACTACACAGGAACAGAAGACCTTCTTCGCTATCTTCCAAACCTTTATGTAAGAAAGATATATCCTGGAAGCACAAACATGCCTCTTGTAATAAGGGGAAATAGCACATATCAGACAGCAAGATCACTTGTCCTTGTAGATAACATTATGATCAGCAATCCACTTAATGCAGGACACGGTTATGCACCAAGATGGCATATGGTTGCACCAGAAGAAATAGAAAGAATAGATGTCATCTACGGTCCATTTTCTGCTCTATATGGTGGAAATACAATTGGTGGAGCAGCAATAATAAGGACAAGACTTCCTGAAAAAAGAGAGATCCATATAAGTGGCTCTTATATGTATCATCCATTCAGGGAATTCAGGACAAATGATGAACTTAATGGATTCAGTGCTCATTTTTCTTATGGAGACAAGTTCTTTGATAGACTCCGTTTCTTCTTCCTCTATGACAGACAGGACTTTGAAGTTCAGCCAATAATGTTTGCAACACTCAAAAAGGATTCAGGAGGAGCTCCAGCAGGAAATCCTGTATCAGGATGGGAGTCTGACATAAGCTGCACAGGTGATCCTATATATGTAATTGGTGCATACAGCAAAGCAGACATAAAAAACGACCTTTTTAAGATAAAGCTTGGATATGACATAAATGAATTTACACAGCTTGAATTTGACTGGGTTTTTTGGGATCATGAACAGGACTATCCTTCTCCTGAGACATATCTGAGGGATCTGAATGGAAATCCAGTATGGAGTGGAACAGTAGACATTCTTGGAAGGTCTTATAAGATTAAGGAATCTACATTTTACTATAGAGAAAAAGAAGGAAAGGACTACCTTTATGCACTTCACTTTAGAAGAAGACCAAAGAAAGGTCTATCCATAGAAACGACTCTTTCATACTATGACATGAACAAAGATCTTTCAAAGAAATCATCTACTTCTCCTCCTTTTTCAAAAGAAGGAGGAAAAGGATCTGTTCAGGACAATGATGGAGGATGGTTTACATTTAATCTGATACTCGGATATCCTTTAGAAGCTTTTGGAAGACATAATCTCAAACTCGGATATTACTTAGAAAGAGCATTTATTGATACATGGTCATACAATGCATCAGACTGGAAAGAGGACATAAGGACATCTCTTACACTTCATTCAGAAGGAAAGACACAGACTCATGCATTCTTTTTTGAAGACATATGGGACATAACTCCAAAATGGACACTTTATCTTGGTGGAAGGTATGAAAGATGGAAAGGATTTGATGCAGAGAAAGAAAGGGATACATCAAAAGGAAGGGTAAGGATTCATCTTGATACAAGACACAAGGAATATTTTTCTCCAAAGTTTGGAATAAACTACAGACCAAAAAAAGACTTGAGTCTAAGACTTTCTCTTGCAAAGGCATACAGATTCCCTACAGTAGGAGAGATGTATCAGGGAGGGATAGACAGCTCAGGATATCTTATAAAGGCAAATCCGAATCTTAATCCAGAAGAGGTCTATTCAATAGATCTCAGTGCTACAAAGTTTCTTGGAGAACTTGGAAAGATAAGGCTAAGCTGGTGGTTCAGCTGGGAAAAGAATACAATCTTCAAACAGACAAATGTATATACAGGGGTAAAGAACTTTCAGAACATAGACCGTGTAAGGAAATGGGGAGTTGAGCTTTCAGCAGAAAAAAGAGATTTCCTTATAAAAAGGATGTATGGAATGATCAGTGTAAGCTACACAGATGCAGAGATAAAAAAGAACAGGAATCTTCCTTCTTCAGAAGACAAGGACTTTCCAAGAGTTCCTCACTGGATCATAAAAAGCATGTTGAGCTATAGCCCTTTAGAAAAGCTTACACTTTCTGTTTCACAAAGGTATGCAAGCAAACAGTGGACTACACTCACAAATGAAGACAGAAGAAGTGGATATGGATGTGTTGAGGATTATCTTGTATTTGAATTTAAAGGAGTTTACAGGATAAAGAAAGGTCTTAGTCTTTCTTTTGGAGTGGATAACATTGCTGATGTCCTCTATCATGTATATCATCCATATCCAAGGAGGACATTCTATTTTTCACTGAACTATGATTACCATTAAAGCAGTTATTATCATAATCTTTTCTTTTGAATGTGCATTTGCTCATGGTGTAAGGGGAAGGATAAAAAAAGGTGGAATTGTTGTAAAGGCAGAATATGATACAGGAGAGCCAATGAGCTATGCAAAGGTTGAGGTATTTTCTCCTGACATGAAGCTATTTCAGTCAGGAAGAACAGACAGGAATGGTTGTTTTTGCTTCTTTCCTGACAGAAAAGGAAGATGGAAAGTCATAGTTGATGATGAGATAGGACACAGGCTTACGGTTATTGTTCCAGTTGATGAGAAGATGAATCTTGAGTTTAAAGAAAAAAGAGAATCTGTTTTTTTAAAGACACTGATTGGTATCTTTTTTATCTTTTGCTTTTTTGCAGCTTTTATGCTCCTGAAAAAGAAGCTTTAGGATATTTTCAGCATATCTTTTTTGTGAAGGATATTTTTTAGCTTTTTTAAATGCAAAAACTGCCCTCCTTTTTTCACCTGCCTTAAGAAAGCTGTATCCTGCCATAAGCCAGCTTTTTCCAGGATCTATTCCAACTTTTGCAGCTTTTTCAAAAAAGATTCCTGCCTCCCTGTATCTTTTAAGCTTATAGAGGATTTCTGCTTTTAGAAGAATGAATTTCTTCTTTTTTGGATAAGCCTTGAGAATTTTGTCTATGTATTTCAGTGCTTCTTTTTCTCTGTGAATCCTTATATAGCAGTATGCAATCTGCTCCATTATCTCTTCCTCAGGCTTTTTTATTCCTTTATAAAATGAGATTGCCTTTTTTGGGATGTTTAAGATAAGGCAAAGTTTTGCAGCAGTCTTTTTTTCCTCATCTGTAAGTGGTTCAAGAAATCCTTTTATGATAAGAGAAGAAAGTGCATCCTTGTATCTCTTTTTTTTGAGATATACATAAGAAAGCATCTTCCACCAGTATGGATCAGTTGGATCTTCCTTGATGAGCCTTTTCAGGTAAACGAGAGCTCTTTCCTCCATATTCAGGCTCATATATATGTAAATCCTCGTCTTTTTCCACTCCTTCTTCTTTTCTGAAAGATCTTCTACAAGAGGAAGTGCTTCCTTCAGCCTTCCACACATTATGTATGCATGAGAAAGGGCTTCTTTCCAGGAAATCTTCTCTTCAAAAGGTATCCTTTTTAGAAGATCTATTGCCTTTGAACAGTTTTTTGCACTGAGAAATGAAACTGAAGCAAGATAGATGTATTCTGGATTCTTTTCAAACGAATATGCCTTAAGAAATGAGTTTGCAGAAGAATCGTATTGCTTTAGTTCATAGAGGCAATATCCCAGATTTAGCCATGCTGAAGTAAAATCCTTCTTTTTCTTTATTGTCTCAAGATAAGATCTCTTTGCAGAAATATAATCCTTTTTCATAAAGAAGCAGTTTCCAAGATAAAAGTCTATGAGATAGCTTTTATAGCCTTTTTTTTTGAACCTCATCAAAAGATCAATTGCCTCATCATATCTCTTTTGATCCATAAGATAGCGGACCTTTTGAAGCAAGAAAAAGATTGCCTTTTCCTGAGCAAGACAGTATGATGAAAGCATAAGGAAGATGAGAAGGATTCTCATTCTTTTAGCTTAAACCTTATTGTTGTCTGAACAAGTGTCCTTACTTTTATCCCTCCAACCTCTGCAGGTCTAAAAAGCCACTTAGAAACACAGCTTATAACAGCATCATCAAATACTCCTTCAGGATGACTTTCAACAATCCTTATGTCCCTTACCTTTCCTTCCTCATCAACAACAAACCTTACCTTTACCCATCCCTCAATCCCTCTTATCCTTGCAGAAATTGGATAAATTGGTGGGATCTGGCTTATTGGTATAGGAGGTGTGTCAACTTCTGAAAGTGAAAGTGTAAGATCAGAAGGAATTCCTTTTACTTCAGCTAATTTCACTCCTTTCAGATTCACTGATATTCCAGGAAGCTTTGGAAGATCTGGACTTATATCAAAAGGAATATTCAGGTTCAGATCCATTTTTACATCTGGACTTACATATAGCCTGCTTTTTAAAACCTTTTTTATCTTCTGCTTTTTCTGAACACTTCTTCTTTCCTCTATCCTCTCCCTTCTTATCCTTACTACATCAACAAAACTTATGTTTTCAAAATACATCTTCTTTTCTGGTCTTTCCCTTATAAGATATGGCATAAGGGAGAAGAAAAGGAGATTCAGAAAAGAAGAGCTAAGTATACAGAGTATCCAGACCTTACTTTTCATAAGGAAGCCTTGCTGCAATTGCAATCTTTCTTGCTCCTGCAAGCCTGCACTCATCCATGACCCTTATAAGAATCCCTGTTTTGCTTTCCCTGTCTGCAACGATGATTACTGATGCTTTTGGATTCTGTGCAAGCTCCCTTTCCACATTTATCCTTACTGAACGAATGTCTATCTCACGCCTGTTCATGTATATCCTTCCATCCTTTGTTATTCCAACAAGTATAACATTTCCCTTTTTTCCTGCTGCTGTTTCCGCTACTGGTCTTCTTACATCTACTCCTGTTTCCTTTACAAAGCTCGTTGTAACGAGGAAGAATATCAGAAGAATAAACATCATGTCCATAAGTGGAGCAATGTTCAGCTCTATTCCTCTTTTCCTTCTTCTTTCAATCCTTATCATCTCTTATACTTCAGCTTTTCTGCTTTTCTTTCAAGAAACCTGCTCATATATATCCCTGGTATTGCAACAGTAAGACCTGTCTGTGTCGTGATAAGAGCTTCTGATATTCCTGCTGCAAGCTGTTTTGGATCTCCTGTTCCAAAGATTGATATAACACTGAATACCCTGATCATTCCTGTTACTGTGCCAAGAAGACCAAGAAGTGGTGCAGATGCTGAAAGAACTCTTATAAGAGGAAGATTTTCTTCCAGAAGAGATGGATTAGGAGAAATTTCTCCTTTTTCAACTCTTCTGTAAAAAAGGATCCTTTCTATGATAAGAGCCCACATAATGACTGATACAACAAAAAGTGGTATCATCATTGGTCCACCAGAAACTATATACTGCTTCATCTTTCCCTGAAAAGGATGTTTACAAAAGATATAGCATTCTGTTCCATATCCTCTATTATCCTTTCTGCCTTTCTTGAAAGGACTGTATGAAAGAACATTACAGGGATTGCTACCATAAGTCCAAGCATTGTGGTTATAAGAGCTTCAGAGATTCCACCTGCCATAAGTCTTGGATCACCTGTTCCATAAAATGTTATCACATGAAATACATTTATGATCCCTGTTACTGTTCCAAGAAGACCAAGAAGTGGTGAAATTTCTGCACTTATACTTATTGTTGAAAGGAATCTTTCAAGCTTTGGTATCTCATTGAGTATTGCCTCCTGAAGAATACTTTCAAGTTCTTCTCTTGGCATATTCCTGTTTTTTATTCCAGAAAGAAATACCCTGAAGATAGGTTTCTTTATCTGATCCTCACACATCTTTATGCATTCATTCCACTGTCTTTTTGAAAGATAAAAGAAGAACTTTTCAACAGACTTTGAATCTGCCTCTGTTTTTGAGAGATATATTGCTCTTTCAAAAATAAGTGCAAATGCAACTGCTCCTATAAGGAGAATAGGAATGACAATTGGTCCACCTTTTGGAATCTCTTCTATAAGTGAAAGCCTGTATGAAAGCTGTCTTATACATGCTCCTCTTGAGATATCTACAGGAACATCCTCACTTTTTCCATCCATATAATCTGAAAGCTTTTTTCTTATAGACCTTGAAGGAAGTTTTGAAAGTGCAAAAAATCTGTGGCTTTTTTCTGAATAGATAAGGAATCCAGTTTCCTTTTCTGTCCTATATGCTGCTTCAAAGTTTCCTATAATGAGTATTTCTCCTTTTTTCTGTTTTCCTGATCTATCAATAAAGTTTCCTTTTATGAGTCTTACCTGACCAGAAAGCTCTATTTCTTGAAAAAGAAGATCTATTATCTCTTTCATCTCGTCTATTCCAGGAATACCTCTAAGCTCAACCTTTTTTAACCTTTCTTTAAGAAAAGCTGACTGATGGCTCCTTTCAAAGATTTTTTTCATGTCTTTTATAGCTGTTCTGAATGTTGCTATAATATCCTGAATTTCTTCTTCTTTCTTTTTCCTTTCCTTTAAAGCCTCTGCTTCTTCTTTCAGAATCTCTTCAAGCCTTCTTTTTAAAAGCTCCTTTCTTTTTTTAAGAAGAAGATTTTCTTCTTTTAACCTTTTTACCCTCCCTTCCAGAGCTTTTTTATCTTCTTCTATCTTCTTCTGAATCCTTCTTGCTTCTTTCTCTGCATCTTCTTTTTCTTTTCTTGCACTTTCAAAAAGCATCTTTTTTTTAGCCTCTATCATCATTATCCTTATGTCTTTTGGATAACAGACAGCTGAAAAAAGAAGAAATATTATAAGAAACCTCATCTCTTTATCCTTCCAACAGGAAGGTCTATTATCTCCATAGGACGCCTTTTTTCTGCCATATCAATCGCAAGACTTATAGCCCTGTTATATTTCTCTGGAAGAAAGATCCAGCCTTTTGATGGATAAAAGTATCCACTTTTTTTCTTGTCAAGAGATTGAAAGAAAAGAGCAACTCTTCCAAGCCTAAATATATTTGCATAAATCTCTTTTCCTTCCACTTTTATCCTTTCCTGATATACTTCTATCGTATTTCCATATTCTGCTTCAATAAACAATGCCTCAATAAGCCTTCTGAACTTTTCACTTAAAGACACAGAGGGATCATCCAGGAGCTTTTTCAAATCTTTAAGCCTTTTTTCCCTTTCCTCTTTCAGAAAAGGAAGGCTTTCTTTAATCAGGATTGAGAGCCTGTTATACATGTAACTCAAGAAAGGTTCTGTCTGTTTTCTTATCTTTTCTATCTTTGATATATCCTGCTTTATCCTTTTTACCCTTTCCTTATGAAGACTTATCTGTTTTTCAAGAGTAGCTATTTCTTTCTGAAGAGTCCTGTTTTCAATCTTCAGTTTTTCGTATTCAGCCTCAAGCCTCTTTTTTTCCCTGAACCACTCATCTTCTTTTTTCTGGGTCTTCTGTCTTATTGAAATTGAATCCTTTACATATCTTAAGGCTATGTTTTCTGAAAAAATATTTCTTTCTGAAATCAGAAGGATTATTATTACGAGACATATCCTTTTCATCTTCATAACAAAAAGGCCAAGAAGACCTTCTTAGGCCTTCCTGGCCCTTATACAACTTCCTGTTGCTTTTTTAGTCTTTTAAAAAAATGACATTTATGTGTCAAGCAGAAAAAACTGAAGCTGTTCGAAAAATGCTTTGATCTGAAGTGCACCCCAAATTTTCTCCATAAGCCTAAGGTTCTCCTCTGTCTCTCCCTTGAACCTGTAATAAACCACACTCCTTGAGCTTGCATCCCCTGCTCAGGCTCAGTCCCTTAGGTAATCTCAAGTTCTTTCTGTAAAATTCTCCAGCTGATTGTCCTGAACCTTCAGCAAATTTTCTAAGAAGGTATTCATAAGCTCTCTCATTGAGCAGTATTTTGCCAGCAAGGTTGAGATGGATTTGAAGGAATTGGCTGCA
>CAZEOQ010000039.1:0-8278 GCA_964513995.1 uncultured Desulfobacterales bacterium
ATGTTATTTGTTTTTAAGACTGCCCTTGTAAATTTCTGTGCAATATAATTTTCTTCATTTGTTGCCCTTGCACTTGTAAGGACTCCTATTGAATCTGAACCATATTTTTCTTTTATCTCTGAAAGCCTTTTTGCAACAAGATCAAGTGCTTCATCCCATGAGGCTTCTCTAAAAGATCCATTCTCTTTTATAAGAGGTCTTTTTAGCCTTTCTTCATGATGAGTAAATTCATATCCAAATCTTCCCTTTACACAAAGACTTCCATAATTTGGAGGAACTTCCTCAACTCCTGTAACCTTTACAATCCTTCCATCTTTTACATGGATCCATATCTGACATCCTACACCACAGTATGAACAAGTAGTCCTTATCTTTTTTGTCTCATGAGGAAGGACCTTATAAGCAATAACTGACTTCAGGACAAGAGCACCAACAGGACATACCTGAACGCATTCTCCACAGAATACGCAATCTGATTCACTGAGAGGTCTGTCTCCTTTTGTAACTATCTTAGACCTTGGACCTCTGTATCCGAAACTTATTGCATTGTTTACCTGAATCTCATTACATGCCTGAACACAGCGACCACATAAGATACACCTTGAAAAATCTCTTATAAAAAATGGATTTGAATCCTCTATTGGATACTCTATCCTTGAAGGAAGGAATCTTGCTGGCTTTACTCCATATCTTATTGCAAGATCCTGAAGTTTGCATTCTCCATATGCAGGACATATTTCTTTATGCTCTTTCCTTATTACTCCTCTTTGAAAGTCTGTCCAAAGGTCTATGTCCATATCCTGTGCAAGACAGTTGTGATTTCCTGATGCAAGAAGAAGTTCAATATTCATCTTTCTTGCTTCTATTACCCTTTTTGTATCTGTCTTTACGATCATTCCAGAAGATGCTGGAGTAGAACATGCAGGAACAAGATTTTTTGCTCCTTCTACTTCTACAAGACAGATCCTACAAGCTCCTGTAGGAGTTGCCCTTTCAAGATAGCATAGTGTAGGAATGTAAATCCCATTTCTTCTTGCAACATCAAGTATTGTTTCTCCTTCTTTAAATTCATATTCTTTTCCATTTATCGTGATTACATTTCTCTTTTGCATGGTTATTCTCCTTTTAGGAGATTTTGCAAGCTTTATCTATCAAAAAAGAAGAATAATTTCAAATCAAATTTAAAAGCCTTTTTTCAAGTTTTGTGTATCTTTTTTGTATCTTATTGTTTTTTATTCCTATTATAAGAGCCTTCTTTGTCCCAACAATTACGACAAGCCTTTTTCCTCTTGTAATAGCAGTATATATCAGATTTCTCTGAAGAAGCACATAATGCTGGATAAATATAGGAATAACTACTGCCTTATATTCTGATCCTTGAGCCTTATGCACAGAAATAGCATAAGAGAGTGTAAGCTCATCAAGCTCTGAAAAGTCATAAACAACCCTTCCTACATCAAATTCTACATGGATTTCTTGCCTTTCACGATCTATCTTTACGATCCTTCCTATGTCTCCATTAAAGACATTTTTCTCATAATTATTCCTTATTTGCATAACCTTGTCATTTATCTTGAACCTTTTTCCTCCTTTTATTATCTCCTCTTTTTCAGGATTTAATAGCTGCTGAAGTTTTTCATTAAGGTTTTCTGCTCCTATTACCCCTTTATTCATTGGACTTATTACCTGGATGTCCATTACAGGATCAAATCCAAATCTTTCTGGAAGCTTCTTGCTTACAAGATCAAGGATAATTGAAAGACCTTTTTCTGGATCTTCTTCTTCTATAAAAAGAAAATCCGTATCCTTAGATCTGATTATAGGAAATTCTCCATTGTTTATCCTGTGAGCATTTACAACGATAAGACTTTTTCTTGCCTGTCTAAATATGTGTCTTAGTTCAATTACAGGAAATTTCCCTGAGTTTATTACATCCCTCAATACACTTCCAGGACCAACAGATGGAAGCTGGTTTACATCACCTACAAGTATAAGTGTTGCACTTGGAGGAACAGCTTTCAGAAGGTGATACATGAGGATAATGTCAACCATTGAGACTTCATCAACAACAAGGATATCGCATAAAAGAGGAGACTTTTCATTCCTTCTAAACTCATCTCTTTCAGGACTGTATTCAAGGAGTCTGTGAATCGTCTGTGCAGGAAAACCACTTATTTCCTGCATCCTCTTTGATGCCCTTCCTGTAGGAGCAGCAAGAAGGATCTTTGCACCAATTTTTGAAAATATCTTTATTATTGCAGTTATTGTAGTCGTCTTTCCTGTTCCAGGTCCTCCTGTTATAATCACGACCTTATTTTCTGAAACAGCCCTTATTGCCTGTTTTTGTCCTTCTGAAAGTCTTATAGAAAGTCTTGGCTGAACCCATTCTATTGCCTTTTCAGTATCTATCTTCCTTATTGACTTTGGTATTTCCAGTATTTTCAAAAGCCTTTTTGCAACTCCTATTTCAGATACATAAAGCTTTGAAAGGTAAACAGAATCTTCTTCTTTTATAATTCTTCCTTCAAGCTCAAGTCTCTTTAAAGCAAAGTCAACAGCTTCTTTTTTGACATCAAGTATCTTTTTACATCTTTCAAAAAGCTCGTCGTATGGAAGATATACATGTCCTTCGTCAGCAACTTGCTGAAGTATGTATATTATTCCTGACATTATCCTTATTTCAGAATCCTTAGAAAAACCAAGTTTTTGAGCAATTCTGTCTGCAGTAATAAATCCTATTCCATATATATCCATTGCAAGCCTGTATGGATTCTGTTTTATTACCTCTATTGACCTTTTACCATACTGTCTATAAATCCTTTTTGCATAAGTTGAACTTATTCCATGCTCTTTTAAAAAAATCACAAGATCACGAATACCTCTTTGACTTTCCCAAGAGCTCTTTATCATTGAAACCCTTTTTTCTCCTATCCCTTCAACCTCTTTTAGCCTTTCTACATCACTTTCAATAACATCAAGTGTTTCTTCTCCAAATCTCTTCACTATCTTTTCTGCCATAACAGGTCCTATACCTTTCACAGAACCAAGATATCCTTTTATACCTTCTGATGAAGCCTTTTTTATCTTCCTGTAATCTATGATCTTTAATCTCTCACCAATCCATCTTCCTTTAAGATGAACTTCTTCTCCAGGATTTATATAAAAGAGATGACCAAATGCAGTAATCTCTTTCCCACCTGCATTTACTTTTATAACAGTAAACCTATCCTCCTTTCTTACTTCCTCAATCCTTCCTTTTATTTCTACTACCTCATCCATTCCGGAACCTTTGCATCTCTTATAAGATGAACTTTTGGAATATAAGGCTTTATGTCAATTACAGGTGTCTCATCAAATGCATCAATATCATCTATCTTTATGATGTTTCCCTTAAGTTCAAGAATTCTGCAAACTGTAAGACCTATGAGATTTGGTCTAAGAGGAGAGCATGTTGCAAATACGCCAGAAAGAGGATTCTCCTTTTTCTTTTTTGGATGAACCTGAAGGACTTTTCTCTTTTCTGGATCATCATTCCTGTCAAACCAAAAAAGGACTATAATGTGAGAGAAGTTTTCAAGTCTAAGAAGTGCGTCTCTATATTCCGGATAAATCTCTATTTTTACTTCTTTTTCAGACTTTCTTATAACTCCAACTGGATATATGATGAAACTTCTTTTCATGGCTAATTTTGTATCACTTTTTCCTTAAGCTGTAAACTTTCCTTTTTCCCTTGCTGTTGCCTGTACATCAGAACTTCATCTTTCGGTATTTTATCCAAAACAGATTTGACATAGCAAATCCTTTTGGGTAATCATAAAGAAAAACTTAAGGAGAAAAAGTTATGGATTATGTAGGTCTTAAAGAGATGATAGCAAATATGGGATTTACAATTGTTGGTGAAGATCCAAAAGAAGAGCTTGTCGTAATAGAGGATGAGGAAAGGGGAATAAAGAACATGATAGTTGACTGTGAAGGAGAGCTTCTCATAATAGAACAGCCAATAGGAAAGTTTCCTGAAAGATACTTCAGATGGTTCTTAGAAAAAAACAGATATCTTCCATTTGGAGCATTTGTCCTTGACAGTGAATCAGGAACAATACTTTTCAGGAATACCTTGAGGCTTGATACGCTTGATCAGGAAGAGTTTGAATCTACAATTCACTCTCTTGAAATGTTTCTTGCAGAATACGGAAATGAGCTTATAAAGATGTCAAAGGAGGAATGATATGGGTCTTTTAAGCCGTCTTTTTAAAATAGGACAGGCAGAAGCACACAAAATTTTAGACAAATTTGAAGATCCTGTAAAACTTACAGAACAGGGAATAAGGGATCTGAAAAAGAATCTTTCAGAAGCAACATCTGCACTTGCAGAAGTAAAGGCATCAATGATAAGGTTTCAGAGAGAAGCAGAAAATGAAAAGATGCGTGCAAAGGAATATGTGAGAAAAGCAGAGGCGATTCTTAAGAAAGCAGAAAAAGGAGAGATAGACAGAAAAGAAGCAGATAGCATCATTGCAGAGCTTCTTGATAAGGCTGAAAGATGTGAGGAAAATTCAAGGAGGCTTTCAGAACAGGCAGAAGAGCAGAAAAAGATGGCTGATACACTGAATCTAAAAATAAAAGAACTGAAGAGCCAGATTGCAAAATATGAAGCAGAGCTGAAAGCATTAAAAGCAAGGGCTGCAACTGCAAAGGCTGTCAAGAAAGTAAACAGACAGATAGCAAAAATAGACACATCAAGCACAATAGCAATGCTTGAAAGGATGAGACAGAAGGTAGAAGAAGAAGAGGCACTTGCAGAGGCATATGGACAGATAGCAAAAGAGGAAACTTCTCTGGAAGAAAAAGTAGAGGCTTTACTTAAAGAAGAAGAAAGACCTGCTTTAAAAAGACTTGAAGAGCTTAAAAAGAGGTTAGGATAAAATGGGATTTCTGGATAAGATATTTTCGTTCTTTAAAAAGAAGGAAAAGAAGGAAGAAACTGTCATTGGATATTCCATAGATGAACTGGAGAAAGGAGATATAGTTGAAATAGCTGGTGAGACATGGGAGGTAATTGAAAAAGGATATTATGACTATGGAGAATGGAAGGAAAAAAGCTTTAGAATCAGATCAAGCAGATCAGAAGGATTTCTGAGCAAGGACGAAGAAGGAATATATTTTTTTACTGAAGACGATATAAGAAACCTATCCCTTGATCCTATATCATACCTCAAAAAAGAAGAAGATCTTCCTGAAGAGATATCTTTTAAAGGAAGACCTTTTAGGCTTAAGTTTTCTGCTGGAGCATATTATGTAACAGAAAAAGGGAGCTCTCCTGTAATAGTCTGGGATTTTGAAGACACAGAAGGAAATCTTCTTGAGATACTTCAGTGGTCAGATGAGGACTTTGAGGTCCTGAGTGGAAGAAGGCTTGAAGAATGGGAAATAGAGAATGTTTTACGCAGAGGATAAAGGCTATTCCTTTATTTCTCTCCTTATAGCAATAATCGTTATCCTCATCATAATAAACATCGTCTTCTCTGTCTTCTCTGCTGTAAGGACACACTACTGGGAAGTTCCATATACAGTTCCTGTCCCTGTTCCTTATCCATATCCTGAGAGATATCCTGAAAGGTATAAGATACCTGAGCATTATCAGAAAGAGGAAAAATCTAAGTTTGAAGAGAGATTTGAAAAAAAAAGAAGTTCTTCAAGGTTTCAGGAGAGATTTTTTTCAAAATTTGGAAGAAGCAGGATCTCAGGATTTAGAACTTCTGGGTTTTTTGGAGGAAAATGAGGACAGCAAGTCTTTTTTTCTGGTTTATCACATGGGCTTTTTTTGGAAAGCTCATATTTGACAGGATATACTACAGAAGGATATCCATAGAAAAGGAACTTCTTGAAAAAAACAACTCTTCTCTCTCCTTTTCATTTACTGGTTTTCTTCTTTCTCTTTCAATTGCACTTTTTGAAGGAACAGATCCAGCTTATCCAGTTTACATAAATGCAATTTCAGGAACAGCTATCCTTATCTTTATACTTCTTTTTACAAGGCTTTTTGACTGGATCTTTTTAAGAAAGATAGATCTTCCTACAGAGATAATTGAAAGAAGAAACAGGTCAGCAGGGATAATTGAAGGTGGCTTTTTTCTTTCAATGGGAATCATAGCAGCAGGAGCACTTTCTGGAGAATATGAAAAGTCAATAAAATGGTCTCTTATTGATTCTGCATTTTACTGCGCACTCGGAATCTTTCTCCTTTTCTGTGTAAGTATTCTGTTTTCAAAGATCCTGAAAATTGACCTTCAGCAGGAAGTAAAAAGAGATAACATGGCGGCAGGAACAGCATTTTCTGGTGTCTTTATAGCTATTTCACTTGTTATAGCAAGTGCAATATCTGGTCCATCAAAAGGAAGCTTTGTATATGACCTGAAACTTACACTTTTTGATTTTTCCTTCTCATTCCTTATCATGATCTTTCTGTTTTACATCTTTGACCTTTTGCTTTTCAGAAGATTCTCACTTTCAGAAGAGCTAAAAGAGCCAAATCTCAGTGCAGGAATTATGATAGCAGGAATAGCCCTTTTTTCTTCAATACTTTCTCTTCTGATTCTGCCGTGATAGATCCTAAAAGATGTCTTAAAATAAGTATCTTTATTGCTGGATTTTCTGGGATCGTCTCAGAATATCTCCTTTCAACACTTGCATCATATCTTCTTGGAGATACCGTCTTTCAGTGGTCTATAACGATATCAATAATGCTTCTTGCAATGGGAACAGGAGCAAGACTGAGCAAAGAGATTCCTGAAAGCTTCCTTATAGATTCCCTTGTCCTTAACGAGATTCTCCTTGCAATGTTTGTGTCATTCTCTGTTTATCTCTGCTATCTTCAAGCACCTTTTTCTGAAAGAATCTCATTCTTCATATACTCAACCTGCTTTATAGTCGGAATACTTATAGGATTTGAAATTCCAATATGTGTGAGGATAAACAGCTCATTTGAAGAACTGAAAGATAACATATCAAGCATACTTGAAAAAGACTATCTTGGTGCACTTCCAGGAGGTCTTCTTTATGGATATCTTCTTCTCCCAAAACTCGGTCTCCTTTATACACCAGCATTTATAGGTCTTCTTAATCTTTCTGTTGCAGGAATACTTTTTGCCGGATTCTCAAGGAATATAAGAAAGATCCTTTATGTTCCTTATGTATCTGCTATAGCAGCAGTTGTCTCATTTACGGTATTCGCAAAACCAATCTATCTTCATGCAGAACAAAGGTTTTACAGAGATCCAATAGTTGACATAAGGCAGACGAGGTATCAAAAGATAGTCATCACAAAATGGAGGAATCATTATCTTCTTTATCTAAACGGACATCTTCAGCTATCTACAGTAGATGAAAAGAGATATCATGAAAGCATTGTTCATATACCTATGGCAATAAAAGAAGCAAAATCAGTTCTCATAATTGGTGGAGGAGATGGATGTGTCTTGAGAGAGGTAATAAAATATCCTTATGTAAAGAGAATTGAGCTTGTGGACATAGACAGGGAATTTGTTGAATATTCAATGAGTTCAGAGATTATGAGAAAGATAAATCAGAATAGCTTTAGAGACAAAAGAGTAAAGCTTTATTTTATGGATGGATTCCAGTTTGTGAAAAAGACAAAAAGAAGATACGATCTTGCAATAATTGACCTCACAGATCCAAACAACCTTACAAGTGCAAGACTCTATTCAAAGGAGTTTTACAGTCTCCTTTATAGAATACTTTCAGCTGACGGAATTATGATAACACAGGCAAGCAGTCCATTTTTTGCAAGAAAGGTATTCTGTTGCATACTCAAGACTGTTTCAGAAGCAGGATTCATTGCTTTTCCAATGACAGTAAATGTTCCTTCTTTTGGAGAATGGGGATTTGTTCTTGGAGTAAAGGAAAGGATGAAGAAAGAAGAGATACTCGGGAAAATAAAGCAAAATTTTAAAGAAAAATATTGCAGTTACCTTACAAAAGAAAAGGCTATATCTGAGTTTTATATGGAGAAGAACTTTTCTTGTTCTGGCATCATTCCAAATACTCTGATAAATCCTGTTATCCTCAGATATTACGAAGACAAACTCTGGCAGCTTATTTGAAAACTTTTTCCGCAAAAAAAGTGTGTCATTCTGACACAAACAGCGTTCTACTTGATGCTCAATAAAGAACATTGTTCACCTATTTTGAGGTCTGCGAAAACTGCTTTACATTGAAAAATCTATTTGGTAAAAGATTTTACGAAAGAAAATTCACGGAT
>CAZEOQ010000040.1:0-8199 GCA_964513995.1 uncultured Desulfobacterales bacterium
TCCACAGAAATTTTATCATCTGCTCAAACCTTTTATCCACCTGTTCAAATCTTTTGTCTACTTGTTCAAATCTTTTGTTCATGTCCATCCTGAGTTCTGAAAATCTCTTGTCCACTTGCTCAAACCTTTTGTTCATGTCCAGCCTTAATTCCATAATCCTTTTGTCCACTTGCTCAAACCTTTTGTCTATTTGCTCAAACCTTTTGTTTACATCTTCTCGGAATTCCTTGAATCTTTTATCTACCTGCTCCATGAATACCTTAAGTGCTGCTTCAAGTCTCACAAGTCTTTCTCTGTCTTCCTGGGTAAATCCCTGAGCTGAAAAGGATTTTGTTGAAAAAAGAAGAAGTAAAAGAAAAAGAATTGTTATTCTTTTCATACTTTCCTCCTCTTTTACAAAAGTCCAAAACTTCTCAAAACTTCTGCAAGCCTTCTATCCTCCTCTGCGACGGATTATCGTTATTATTTGCCTCCAGCTGCACAAGCCTTTCTCTGTCTTTCTGGGTAAAACAATATAACCTTTTTTCATTTCAACAGATCCTTACATAATTCTCTTATTGCTTTTAAGATGAGCCTTCCTTGTGGACAAACAGTTCCTTCTACTGGATTATAAAACAATACATTTTCTTGAATTAAAAATTTCAATGCCTTTCCTTTAATCTCTCTGTAAAGCCATTTCTCTTTGTTTTTAAATTTTCTCAGGGTATTTTTTATCTCTTCTATATCTGGCCCGATCTTCTCACCTTCCTCCACTAAATCCAACATCCACTCAATTCTCCCTACCTCATCTTTAAGCATTCTATCAAGTGCTTCTTGCTCTCTATAACCTCTTTTTTTCTCTTCAAATAAACTTACCATATCACCAATTTTCCCACCTATGTAATCCCATACAAGATTCTTGTCCTGAAATCCAAATGCGTCATACACACTAAATGCCTCTTCTTTATCCAAGTCATCCACAAGTAAGTATTTCGCCCTTCCTTCAAGCCTTGCATTGCTATAGATATTCTCTATAAACAAACAATCACTTGTTGCACAAAGACAATGACATAAATGCTTCTCTTTGGTCATCCCAACAAGAAAATTAAATAATCCACTTAAAACAGACTTCCCAGCTGCATTCACTATTTCTTTGATTGTTTGCATCTCATCCAGCACAAATACAGCTTTTAGCCCTTTATTCCTTATCTCTTCAAACACTATCTCTAAGTATCTAAAAACATCATCTACTTTTTTTGCATTATTAAACAAAAGGTCAAACAGTCTTTCTGAAATAGGTATGCCTTTAAACTTTTCTAATGCCTTACCACCTGTTTTTATTAATTCCCTGATAAATTCTTTTGCTGTCTTTTTACTATCTCCATATTTAACCTCAAAAAGCACTTGCAATAAATCTTCTACATTTGTTACATCCCTCCATCTAAAATTTATGTAAAACACTATGTAATCTTCTGGTAGATCTTCAAAAACCTTGATTAATAGTGCTGTCTTTCCACTATTTATTGGACCATATACAAACCACACTAAATTTGGCTCTCCTGAAAGCACTGCTTTTAGTTCTTTTATTTCTTTTTCTCTGTTGTAAAAAGCCATAATATCTCCTTAGAAAAGATCACAAAAGCCCAAAGCTTCTTAACACATTAAAAAATGCGCTTTCTATCGCACTAAGCCTTATGCTCATCTTTGCTTGATTATACTTTTTCTGAAGCAAAACACACAAGTTTCCACTTTTGTTTTTAGTGGATTATGGATCTACTAAAGACGCACCCACCATTTAAGGCTATATGACCAGAAAGCACAAGCCACCGAGGAGTTATTCTTCCTTCTTTCTTCCTTTACTAAAACTTCTTTTCTTGGTTATGTTGACTTCTTAGTGCTTTTAAGACTTCTTCATAAGAAATAATACCTTCTTTCAAAAGTTCCTTAAAACATGAACGAGGTGAATTGCATTCAATTCCTCTTTGAATAGATCTGAGATTGCTTGATCCTGAACTATTTCTCTAAATCTCTTATACGCCTTCTCAAATCTTCCAAAAGCCCTTTTGAACCTTTCCAAACTAAAATATTTTTTAAAAATTCTCTATCTTTTATCTCACAAAGATTTACAAGATCTACATCTCTCAATCTGAAGACATTCTTTACTGCTCAGTCCTTCCCTGCAATACAAAGCAACATCTATATCAGATGTCCTTCTTAGATTACTGTCTGCTACTGATCCAACCATTCCTTAAGGAAAAATTAGCTTTATTTTTTCATGTTTATGAATCTCTATCTTACCTCTATAGATCAAAAGACCTCTTCCAAAGCAGTTAGATAATCTGAAAAGTATTCCAGAGATTCTTTTTTTTCTGAAAATAAATGTAACCTGCTTTCCATTGTTTTTCTTAAGTAGTTCAGAAAGTCTTTTTCTATCAGATTTGCAGAAATGATGAATAAGGATCCATCTTATGCTACTGAGCTCCTTTATCTTACAGCTGTAAGATGGAGAAGCTTCTATTACTTCACATTCAATAGTCTGGGCTTTTAAAGAAGAAGAGAATAAAAAAAGAAAGATTGCTGTTATAAAACAGATCTTTTTCATCTCTTCTAAACCAATAGCATCCTCATAGGTTGAAGTCTTCTTTTAAAAGGATCAAGCATAAGTCCTAATATTTCCAGGGTAACAGTTCCAAGAATTGCTTCATCATCCTTCTCTCCTAAGATAACAGGAGTATGAGCTTCTCCTTGTGGCAGGATAATATAGCATTCTGAGATGTTTCGAACAATAGTACTTCCATCAGCAAGCAGAAATGTATGCTGACGCTTAGGTGAAAGTCCTATAGATTTCCATACCTCTTCTGGAAGAAGAGTATATGTAGCTCCACTGTCTACAAGAAAACGAACTTCTGCCTCTTTTCCTGTAGGACCTTTTACTTTTCCTTCAATATAGGTTATTCCCATCTAATAGAGACCTCCTTGTTAATCAATCATCTTTATGCTTTTCTAAAAAACTGATAAGAGCAGAATTGAACTTTTCTGCTTGTTCAAGATTTGAAAGATGAGCAGCAGATGGGATAATAACAAGCTCTGATCCTTTTATCTTCTGATGTATCTCTTTTGAACATTCTACAGGTGTTCCAGGATCCTTCTCTCCTACAATTATAAGTGTTGGAACAGTTATTTCAGAAAGCCTATCAAGATAATTCAGCCTTCTTATAGCCTCTGCACATCCAACAAATCCCTTAACAGGTGTCTTAAGAAAAAGCTCTCTTATAAGCTGAACCTCTGGAGGATTCTTTTCCAGGAAAGGTTTTGTAAACCATCTTTCTAAGGTTGGCTGAAGAAGTGCCTGCATTCCTTCCTTAAGTGCAGTATCAATCCTCTGCTGCCATATTGGCTGATCTTCATCCTTTATTCTTGCAGCAGTATCACACAGTATAAGGCTTTTTAGTCTTTCCTGCCACATAAGTGCAAATGCCTGTCCAATCATACCTCCCATAGAAAGACCTACCCAGTGGACCTTTTCTATTCCGAGTTTGTCAAGAAGACCTTTTGCATCCTTTGCAAGTTCTTCCAGTGTATATGGCCCATCTGGAACATCACTTTCTCCATGCCCTCTTGTATCAAAAAGGATAAGCCTAAATCTGTCTTTTAGTGCTTCAATCTGTGGTTTCCACATATTGAGGTTTGTTCCAAGAGAATGACTGAAAAGGACATAATCTCCTTTTTCTCCATATTTCTCATAATTTATATGGACTCCATTTACTTTTATCCTCATCCTTTTCCTCCTTTTTTTTTGATCTAATAAAAAGAAAATAAAAAGTTGACAAGGTGTTTTTTTTATGCTTTGTTTATATACAAACATTATGAGTGCAAAAAGTAAAAACACAAACATGCTTTTTAAGGACTGTGTCTGTTTTCTTATAGGAAGGGTATCCAGGAAGCTTAACAGGATCACAAAGGAAAGTATCTCAAGATATGGTCTTACGACAGCCCAGTTTTTTCTTCTTATTGCACTTTATGAAGAGGATGGAATCCTTATAAGCAAGCTTGCAGAAAAAGTAGCACTTGATAAGGCAACTCTTACAGGAATCATTGACAGACTTGAAAGGGATGGTCTTGTTGAAAGAAGGGATGATCCATCTGACAGAAGAGCAATAAGGATATATCTTACGGATAAGGCAAAAAGGATGAAGGATGAGCTTCTTGATATATATCACAGAAACAACAGCAGATTCCTTTCTGTTCTTACAGATGAAGAAAGGAAGGTATTTGAAAGGATTGTTCAGAAGCTTGAGAGCATAGGAGTTACAGATGAGCAAGAAGATGGAAAATATGAAAAGACTTTTTGAACCAAAGTCTGTTGCAGTTGTGGGTGCTTCTGAAAAATTTGATAAACTTGGATTTCATGTGATGAAGAGTCTGAAAGAGTGTGGATTTTCTGGAGAAATAATTCCTATAAATCCAAATGCAAAGAAGATCTTTGGCATAAAAGCATATCCATCAATAAGAAGCTATCCTGGAAGGATTGATCTTGCAATTGTTGCTGTTCCTGAAAGATTTGTTTCAGAAGTATTTGATCAGTGTCATGAAAAAGATGTTGGAGGAATTGTTCTTATTACTGCTGGATTCCGTGAGATTGATGATCCTGAAGGAGAAAGAAAACAGATGCTTCTTAGAGAAAAAGCAGAAAGGTATTCTATTCCTGTTATAGGACCAAATACATTTGGGATAGTAAATCTAAGTTATGGTCTTAATGCATCATTTACACCTGAGTTTTCACTTACAAAAAAAGGAAATGTAGCACTTGTAAGCCAAAGTGGTGGAATGAGTCATCTTATAAGCTTTCTGAGTCAAAGACAGGATATAGGATTTAGCAAGATTGTTGGAGTTGGAAACAGGCTGAATGTTGACTTCTATGAAATGCTTCTTTTTCTGAAGGATGATCCTGAAACAAATGTAATAGCTCTCTATATTGAAGGAATAGACAATCCTCGTCCTATGATAGAGGCTATAAAGGATGTCTCAAAAAAGAAGCCTGTAATTGCATACAAAACTGGAAGTTCAAAGACAAGTAATCAGGCATCAAAGTCACACACAGGATCACTTGCAGGAAGATATGAGCTATACATTGGTTCTCTGAAACAGGCAGGTGCAATTGTTGTTGAAAATGTTGAAGAGCTTCTTGATGCTGCAAAGGCATTTTCAAAAAGTTCTGTTCCAAATGGAAACAGAATTGCAATACTTTCAGGACAAGCTGGACCAGGAATTGCAGCAGCAGATATTGCAGAAAAGTTTGGTTTGGAAATTCCAAGATTTACAGAAAGGACACAAGAAAAGATAAACAGTCTTCTTCCTCCAATGGCAATAAGGATAAATCCTGTTGATATGGGACCTGCGTGGTATGACAAGGAAGCAACAAAAAAGATTATAGATGTTGCGATAAGAGATGAAAACATAGATGCAGCAGTTATCCTTATCATGTATGCATCTGCAAACATTGGTGCAGTTGATGGAATAAAGGATATGCTTATTGAATGGAATCAGAAAAAGCCTGTTCTTACATGTATAAGCTCTCCTTCTGGAATATGGGAAAGGCAGATAGAGGAGCTTGAAGAAAAAAAGGCAATAGTAAATTATCCAACACCAGAAAGGGCAGCAAAATCTTGTGGTTTTCTTTGGGAATACAAAAGGAGAGTCCTTGGATGAATCCTATAGAAAAGGCATTAAAAGAAGGAAGAAAGACACTCTCTGAATATGAATCAAAGCTTATCCTAAAAGAGTATTCAATCCCTACAGTTGAAGAGATCCTTATAAGAAGGAAGGAGGAGCTTTCAGATGCACTTGAAAAGATAGGATATCCTGCAGTCATAAAGGGATGCTCTTCTGAGATAACTCACAAAACAGAACATGGTCTTATATTTACTGATATAAGGAACATAGAAGAGGCAGAAGAAGCATTTGATCAGATATATGAAAAGATAAAAGGGATTGAGGACATGGGGATACTTGTTCAAAAGATGGTTCAGGGAAAAAGAGAGCTTATGGTTGGAATGATAAGAGATGAGCAGTTTGGACCATCTGTCATTTTTGGACTTGGAGGAATATTTACAGAGATACTCAGAGATTTTTCTTTCAGGATTGCACCACTTAGCAAAAAGGATGCCATTTCCATGATAGATGAAATAGAGGCAAAAGGAATCCTTGGTCCTGTAAGAGGTATGCCAGAAGTGGATATAGATGAGCTTTCAGAGATAATTGTAAAGGTTGGAAGGATTGGAATAGAGAATGAAGCTATAAAGGAGATAGATGTGAATCCTATAATCATTTCAGGTTCAAAGCCAATTGCAGTAGATGCTCTTATTGTCCTGAGATGAAGGATTTCTTTATTGATCCTGAAGGGAGAAATTCTGAACTGATAAAAAAGATTGGATACAGGATTGTTGATCTTATTGTTGAAAATCTTTCAGATCTGAAAAAAAAGCCTATCTTCAGATACAAAGATCCTGATGAACTTGAAAAGCTCTTCTCAGAACCCATTCCAGAAGATCCTTCTGACTGGGACTGTCTTCTTGATGAAATAAAAGAAAAGATCCTCAGATATAGCTTCTTTTTTGGTCATCCAAGATATATTGGTCATATGATAACTCAGCCATCTGTCCCATCTATTTTTCTTGATTCACTTATATCTGCATTGAATCAATCTCTTTTCCTCTGGGAAGTTGGACCTGCTGCAACTCATCTTGAAAGAGAAGTTATAAGATGGCTTACAAGACTTTTTGGATATGGAGAAGAAAGTGGAGGGATGTTTCTTGCAGGAGGTTCTGTAGCAAATCTTTCTGCAATGCTTATTGCAAGAAATCTTTTTATTTCAAAAGGATATGATATATCAAAGCTTACTGCCATTTCATCTGATCAGAGCCATTTTTCTCTGAAAAAAGCAGCAAACTTTTGTGCAGTAAGATATGCTGAAGTTGATACAGAAGAAGGAAAGATAAAGAAAGATAAGCTTATAAGAAAGATAGAGGAGATAAGGAAAGAAGGATATGTTCCGTTTTTTTTATGTGCAACAGCAGGAACAACAATATCTGGTTCAATTGATCCTATAGAGGAGATATCTGAGATATGTAAAAAATACGGAGTCTGGCTTCATGTAGATGCTGCTCATGGAGGAGCTGTTATATTTAGTGAAAGATACAAAGGACTTCTTGATGGAATAGAGCTAGCAGATTCAATAGCATTTGATCCACACAAGTGGCTTTATTGTTCAATTCCATGTGCAACACTTCTTATAAAAGAAAGATCTAACCTGAAGCATCTCCTTTTTAAAGCACCATATGCAAGAGGAGGAAGACCTTCTCAGGGAGAAGCATCTATTCAGGGAACAAGAAGCTTTGATGCACTTAAGGTATGGGCAACTTTAAAACTTATTGGAAAAAAAGGGATAGGAAAGATTGTTGAGCATTGTATAGATATGACAAAAAGGCTTGCGGATATAATAAAAGAAAAGGAAGAGCTTGAGCTTTTAAACAATCCAGAAATAAACATCCTCTGTTTTAGATACAGATCAGATGACAGAGTAAATGAAGAGATTCAAAAAAGGCTTGAAAAAGAAGGAAAGGCTTTTCTTTCTGTTGCAACATTCAAAGGAAAAAGGGCCTTAAGAGCAGTAATACTTAATTTTTGCACAAAAGAAGAGGATCTAAGCTTTGTTGTAGATGAAGTAATAAGGATTGGGAAAAAAATAGAAGGAGGAACTATATGAAGAAAGTTCTTATCTTTGTTCTTCTTTTTTGTTCAGTAACACTTTGTGCCCCACCATTTATGGATTTTGAAGGTGTAGGTGGTGGAGGAATTGTTCCTGGTGCATACAGAGTAAATCCACCAAAGGAAGGAGAGATATTTGGAAAGCCATCACTTTCTCACTGGAGTCTTTGGGGAGATGGAGAGCTTTCTGCAGCATTTGAAGTAAATCCAAAATGGTGAGGTAAGGCAGCAAAATGACAGCTTTGATCATATTCCTGGTCTTCCTGGATTTACAATGAAGGAAAATGCATTCTGGGATGTATTTATTGCAGGATTTACAAGAAGTATCTCTTTTGCTATTGCATTTTGCAGATTTGGGAATGTTGTAAATACAGAAACAGATCTTTTTGTATTCAACTTTAAGTATGACTTTTAGGAGAAGAGAGATGGGAATTGTTGAAGAATTTTGTAAAA
>CAZEOQ010000041.1:0-7603 GCA_964513995.1 uncultured Desulfobacterales bacterium
CCGGACTCTCATCAGAGGAGTCCGGGGTGTTTTTTCAGTTAGGGAAACTGAACAAGCAGGATTATTCCCTTAAGAGCAGCGTGAAGTTCCTTTCCTTCGCTATCAGAGATTTTTATCAAGCTGTCTTCGGGTATATATACGAGATTACAGTTTTTCAGAAACTTTTTCTCATCTTCTGTCTCTGGGATAAGAGTGATGCAGTTTTCATTAAAGGACAACTTCATGTTACTTCCTCCTTTTGCTTTTTTCAGGAAGTCCCTGCCCATGTAGGGCAGGGACAGAGGGAATTAAGCGTTATTCACAGCACAGTAAGGACATTCTTCTTCGTAGTTAAAGAAGAAGAAGTCATGGCGATCACAGTATTCCAGTTTTATTCCTGTGCTAAGACTTTCAAGTTCAAAATCCTCAAGTTCTCTTTTTGTCCAGTCATACCTCTCAGCAAGGGCTGAGAGGTATTCTTTTAACTTTTGGATAGCATCTTCTTTTGAGAGAACTATCGTCTTTCTTTCTGGTTTCAGGCAAAGTGCGTGGTGAGCCTGTCCGTTGTCAAACAGGACAAGCTCACCATTCTTTTTCGTTACATATTCCTCATAGTGATATCCTCTGCACCCGTCTGCACATCCGTAAGCGAGTGCAGAGGAATAGACTGTTTGCCAGTCTCCTTCTTCAAGCTCTTCTATCAGCTCTTTCGCTTTCTCTTCGAAGTCCTTATCAGTGGGCTTTTCTATCTGCTGAACTACATCAGTCTTTCCTTCAAGGATTTCCTTAAGAAGATCAAGTGAGAAGTCGTCAAAAGGATATTGACCACTCCAGTTGAGTGCTCCATTATTCACAGTATACACCACGTATTCCTTAAGCTTCTCCAGAGCCCTTTTCTGGGCTTCGGAGAGGTTAAGTTCATTCTCACTTTTACCATTGATTACAACTTCTGGCTTGCAGTTCCATACATTTACGTATGCTTCCATCATCATGGCACACCTCCTTTTTTTGTTTTTTTTAGCCGGGCTGACTCAACCAGCCCGACTAAAAGAGTTCCTTCTTTTTTGCTCTTAGAATGGGATCTCTTCCTCTTCTTCCTGGACTTCTGGAATTGCATCGGGTCTCTTGTTGTCGAGGAATCTGATTCTATCCGCATGTATTTCAGTCAGGTAGCGGATGTTTCCTTCTCTGTCCTCGTATTTCATCGTTCTTATTTTTCCTTCTATGTATACGAGTCTTCCTTTTTTGAGATGCTCCGAGCATCTGTCAGCGAGCTTCCCGAAAGCAATTACCCGATGCCATTCAGTGTGAACTTCCTTCTGACCGTTTCGTTTGATGATCTCATCCGTTGCGACCGAAAAGACTGCAATAGAAGTTCCTGATGGAGCTTGCCTGAATTCAACATCACGTCCAAGTCTTCCTATAAGGATCACCTTATTAAGCATGATACATCCCTCCTTTGAAGTAGTTCTCTCCAGTCCCTTACCCCCTGCTTCAGTAGATCATTCAGATCGCAGGAGTCAGGGATCTGGAGGACGTGAGCGTTTTTGATTGAGGATAAGATCTTTCGTGTAGCCTCTCTTCCTGCCTGATCCCCATCAAGGGCAAGGTATACTTCTCTGCCCCTGAGGGGACCTTTGAGAACTTCTATTGCCTTGTCTGCGAGCCCTGTTCCAGCAAGTGCTAAAACACAGCCCCTCCAGCCCATTGCTACAAGAGAAAGCATGTCAATTACTCCCTCAACAACACAGACAGCTTTTTCCTCACCTTTCCACCACCACAATCCTGTGGATACCAGGTTAACAGTCTTTGGACTGACGTCCCTGTCTACTGCACGAAACTGAGCTCCTATAAGTCCTCCCTTCTGGCGAAATGGAGAGATAACGGGTCTCAGAAGGATCAGGTTCTTCACTTTTCCTTTTCTAAGGAGGTCAGCTTTCTGAAGTCTCGAAAGAGGAATGTGTGAAAGGATAGTGTTATTAAGCACAAGAGGCTCATCGGGGAGGAGGAACACAAGTTTCTTTTTGATTGCTTCTCTGAAAATATTTTCAGGGATTCGTCTTTGCTCTATGAAATAAGCCCAGATTCTCTTTCTGCTTCCTTTGCAGGTGGAAGCGAGAGTAAGCAGGTTCTTTATAACTTCAAGTCTTGCCCTGTTCTTCTCTGAAACATCTTTCTCATCGGGTGGTGGAGCTGATTTTACAGGCTGAAGCCTTCTCTTTTTCTCAAACTCTCCTTCTCCAAGAAGCCACTTTGCAGCGTCAAGAGGGGAGTAAAACCCCTCCAGATACTGCAGAGCAGTTATTACATCTCCAGTCTTGTTACAACAGAAGCAATGCCAGATCCAGTAGCCGTTTTCGGATGGAATAACACTAAGTCGGGTGCTGTTTTTGTTTTGAGAAGGACCACAGGCAGGGCATCTGTTTGATCTGTAACCTGAGGGAAAGCGTCTTAACTCAAAGCCATATGAAGATAGAAGAGAGAGTAGATCAACTTCCTGTTTAGCTCTCTCAAAAATGTCGTCATACATGTCATACCTCCTTGCAGAGGTAATAAAAAAGGCACAGCAGGACTGAAGCCCGCTGTGCCTGAGGGAATTTTCCTGGAATTGTTTGGGTGTTATAGAGGAGAAAATCTACTGGTATACTGGCAGGTGTGGATAATCTTTCTAATGATGCTGCTTATTTTGCTGTCTTTGTTTTATTTCGTTTATAACTTTTTTGGAGTAAAAATGGAGGACTATGTAGATAAGCGTTGCAATT
The DNA here is from genome assembly GCA_964513995.1 of uncultured Desulfobacterales bacterium. GTDB lineage: Bacteria > Desulfobacterota > DSM-4660 > Desulfatiglandales > JALVZP01 > CAZEOQ01. Next base: position 2,742 of record CAZEOQ010000041.1, read on the forward strand.
ATCAAATAAAGATCATATCCTGTCATTCCCTTTCCTCCCTACTTGAATTATAATCTTCCATCTCCTCACTGGCAATGACAATATCAAGTCCTCTTTTGATACATAAAAAACCTAATCCTACTCCATAAAACAGCTTGATAACCGAGCATGTAGTGAAAGTAAACTTACTAATAAGCAATGGCACCAAACTTCCTACTAAGAGTCCACATCCGATGTTTTTAAACACGTCAGCTCTGTATTTATCTCGCTCTTTCAAGTCCTTTCACCTCCTTTCTTTCTGAAGCAGAATCGTTCGTAAACACTTTTCTCTCCTGTAGCAAGAGCTTCTTCAAGGAGATGCTTAAGGTTGTGTCTTTTCAGAAAGGAACATACAGCGGTCTTGCTGGTGGAAAAAAGATCCCAGATTTCCTCTTTGTTAACCCCGTTTCTAACTAAGAGAGCAGCGAGAGCTGCTTTCTGTTCAGGAGTTTCCCATTTCACAGTTTCAGTCTGATGAAAACCAAGCACTTCTCCACTGAGCTGGATAGGACCGTGTTCAGCTACCCATTCTTTGAGGAGATTCTTTAGTTTTTCTCTGATCAGGTCAATCATCTTGAGGACACCCGCAAGCTCAACCGCTTCATCAATTGAGCTGACTTTTTCAGGTATCTGGGAAAGTTTTGTTTCGGATAGAGTAAGGCAGACTCTTGCGTAAGGGCACTGGCTTACGTATCCGCAAACTTCGCACCAATCGCCAGGTGTTGGGTCAAATTTTTCTTCCTTCTCTACCTGTTCCACCTTCTGAAGGATCCACTCCTTAACCTCATTAAGGGCTTCTCTTGTAAGAACAGTTTTTTTCACTTTGCTGAAACGGAGATAGTTGAGTTCCACAACGAACTTTTCAACCTCAGGAGGAAGTGTTGGCTCAAGAAGCAGTGCATAGAATCTTGTTTGCATTTCAGATTCATCGCTTTGAGGCAGGTGCTGATCTGTTTTCCAGTCTATTATAACGGCTGTATCATCTATGATGTAGAAGTAGTCTATCTTTCCCCTCAAAAAAGCATCATCTGAATAAAAATCGCATGTCTCAAACTGTTCATTGAGTGCGACAGGAAGTTCTATCTGAGGAGAGATGCCAGGTGGAAGGACAATTGACTGGAGAGCTGGAAGCAGCTTCTGGATTTGCTCAAAGAAGACTTCATCTTCCTCCAGATGTTCATTAATGATTTTTTCAAGTAATGCGTGATTGACGTTTTCTTTTCTCTGACTGAGCTGCTTAAGGTAGTCAGCTATTATTTCGTGCACTATAGCTCCAAATTTGAGAGAAGGATGCTTTTCCTCAACGAGCAGGTCAATGTATCTCTTCTTCCATGCATAAGGGCATTTGGTGAAAAGCGTAATCTTGGAGTAGCTGTAGGGAGCATGTCTGTATAACATGATGAGAACCTCCTTTCAGAGAATTTTTTCTGGAAAAAAAGAAGGGCACAGGTTACGGGAGAACCTGTGCCCTTGATGTTTTTTTTACCATAAAGTCAGAACTTCTTTTGATTCTGAGGACTCTTGCTGGGGTTTAGACTCGTTAGACTCGGCAGATTCTTTCTGTTTCTCCTGGTTCTCCTGCTCAGGTTGTTGCTGAGCCTCTGTTGGTTGAGATTGCTTGTTGTGAGGCTCAGGTTCCGTTTCAGACTGGTCTTTTTCAGTTGCAGCCCAGTTTTCAGGATAAAATTCTCCGAAGATATCCTCCTCATCCTCGTCAAATTGAATAGCAGGGAGACTCTTTCGCAACTGTTCCTCAAGCATTTCTGTTTTCAGCTTGTATTCAATTCTCCTTTTCTGGATGCGAATTGCATGCTCCTGAAGACTTTCTATGTCTCCCCAATATTCAAGGTTGACAACATATATAGTTTGGAGAGACCCGTCAGGTATAATCACAGCTTTAGGATTTATAGTTAACATCAGTGGGATACCTGAGAGTATCCCACCCGTCAGTTGCCTTAAGAAGATCATGGAACTCTGGATGCTGCGAACTGTGTGCCAGGAGGTAGTTCTAAAAACCCAACATCCTCCTATACGCTTAACTCCTTGCAGAAGCACCGTTAGCCTCCCAAACACTTTACATTTTTCATTTCCGTTATAGCTGGGAAGGACTCTCTCACATGGGCATTGCACTTCTTCCCGTTCATAGTTGTTTTTCAATCTAAATGCTTTTTTTCCGTCTCCAATACACCACGCTTTAGCAGATTTGTAGCAACTGAACCTCACGATAAAATTAAGTTCAGGGTTATCGAATAACAGCATCACAGGTAAGAATTTTAAATTGTTCGGATCCTGGTTGGTTGCAGAGGCAATTTGTTCCATTAGAGCAACATCAGGCACGAATGTGTCCGTATGTGGGTCTTTGAAATTCGTCGTGATAATGAAGTGATCTAACTTCTGCGGGAGACGAAAAGTCTTTCCAGTTTTAGAACTTGTTCTTTCTTCTCCCTTATTGCCAATTTTTATCTTTCCTATTTCACAGATGAATGGAGTTCCTGATACAGTCACATTTTCAAGTTGTGAAAAATAGCTATCGTTCAGTTTAACTACTGCCATGACACACCTCCTATTTTTTTTTTGATTAAAAAAGAGCAAAAAGCCCTGCTGCTGGAGCAGGGCTTGGGTGAAGCCCTGCTCCAGAAGGCACAGGGCAGGGAAGAAATCAGGCAAGCTTGTTTAAGTAGCAATCAGGGGAATCGGGATCTCCACCACTGGGGCATTCCGCCGCGAATGCCTCACAGTGGTGGGAATGAAAAGCAGGACATTGGTGAGGTACAACGTGAACAGGCTCACAGCCGTGAAGAGCGACTTCACAAAAACTTGGTAAACAATCGATTGAAGGATTAACTTTCTTACCTGTAAGAGGGCATTTGTGCTCTACGAAAGGACAGGTTTCAAGTTTGCACGTGAATGCCTGCTCTCCATAATAGGAGCAGCAGGCTCCTGCTTCTGGGTTGCCCTCGCAGTAAGGGCAACCCTGAGCAAATTCTAAAAAGTCTTTAGTAGCAGTCATGATACACCACCTCCTTAAGCTGTTTTTTTAGCTGTTTTTTTAGAAAGCGTCGGAGAGCTTTGTGAGAAATTTTCTTGGCTCTACGTTTTGTTCGAGGTTTATAAAAACGCTTAAGACGAAAAATGTCAGGTGGAACGTTTGAAATAGCCTGTAAGAGTTTATTATTCACAGTTAATCACCTCCCTCGTTTCAGGTTTTAAGAAGAAGCACGGGCACACAGGGCTTGTGCCCGTGCTCATGCAAGAATCGCTTTATTATTTCCCCCTGGAGCTGTCTTCTCTGGATTCTTCTTCTTTTAGGAACTTAAGACAAACCGGGTCTGGGCAGTTCAGACATTCGGCGAAACCACTTCCATGTAGCACGAGTGGGCAGTTTCTTTCAGCCCACTCAACGAGAAGTTTTTCTCTGAGTTGTTTTTCTCTGAGTTCTTCTTTCATCTTTTACCCCTCCTTTTTTTATGTTTAGAGGAAGCACGGGCACCCCGAGGAGCACCCGTGCTGGGGGAGGAGAGGGGGAATTACACGGGGATAAGATCACCTACTCCAACGTCTTTAGTATGAGACTCCACGACAACTCCAGACTTCAAACGCGGATCAAATGTGGCTACAAACTTTGCAGGATGAAAGTGATGCACAAGAAAAGCGTATAACCAGATTGGTCCTCTACCGCTTATAACAACACCTTTTCCGAGAGGAACTTCTGGTGGAGATAGCTGACTGAGCTCAGAAGGTTCAATGACACCACCGTCGATCTGAAACTCAACTAAGATAAACTCAAGATTACCGTGCTTTTTAGTTGAGACTGTGAATTTTACCATGGCACACCTCCTTTATTTTTTTGTGTTTTTTGAAGAAGCAAGAAGCGAGTGAATAATCTCTAACGCCTCATCTTCGTTGTTGCAAATGCTCAGCAGCTCGTTTATGAGCTGCTGAAGCCGTGTCTGTATAGATGATTGTGTCGCACTGTTCATGGCAGAACACCTCCTTTGTTCTTTTTTGTGCCCGGAGAAAAAACAGAAGACCGGTCCCTTTTATGACGACCGGTCTCAGGGAAGGGGTGAGGAAAAGCTGAAACTCTCCCCCTCAAGCTCAAGTGAGGGGGCAGCTTTTTTGCCCGTAATTACCAGCCTGTTTTCCTGTTTATATAATAGAAACAGTTTTGCTCTATATAAAACATGGACGAGGAAAAGGTAAAAGAGAACCTCATAGGTCTCAGGACAGTTCTGGGGTTGCTTGTGGGGGAACTCAGTTTTTATCGTGAGATGATACGTCTTTCTGCGGAGAGAGACGTGAAGCTTGGGGGAAAAGCACGTCAGCAGGCTATTGAAGTGAAGCATCACGTTGAAACTGCCCTCAAGCTTCTTGAGGATCTGAGGGAGGATCTTTCAAAAATTACAGAAGGTGTAAAAAAAAATTCTTCTTCCACGCAGGATTCATCCTCACGACTGCATACATAAAGAAGAGGAATCTGTTCTGTCTGCTTGAGGGTAAGGAAATAGCACTTTCAAAAGTGCTTCCTGCTCTCAAAGAAAAGAAACCTTACGAGTACTTTTCCCTCAAACAGATGCGTGACAGATGCTTTTCAGAATGGCAGAGGGTTGCAGCAGATGCGAGGAGGTGGCTTGAAAGGGGGCTTGCGGAGATGGGAGTTTCTGAGGAGGAGGCGAAAAGGATCCTTTCAGAATTTGAAGCTGAGAAGGATCTTGAGATTCTGAAAACACTTGACACGCTTCTTTTCCCCGAGACAGAGCAGTTTCGTGGAAGACTTTCAGTGCTGGTGAAAAGAAAGCTTGAAAAAAGGAAGCAGGAAGAGGCTCTTTTTGAAAGAGAAGAGG
>CAZEOQ010000042.1:0-6721 GCA_964513995.1 uncultured Desulfobacterales bacterium
CAGCAGGATTTTCTGATGATGAAAGGACTGATGATTTTAATCGTCATGCAGAAGATCTTATAAGGGTATGGAAAGAAAAGAAAAAGCCTAAGTGGGGAATAGAGAAATGCGGAAGGCTTGATACCATGTTTTCTGTTATAAGTCAGCTTGTTGAAGAGCCAAAGGAAAAGATAAAAAGGTCTGTAAACATAGATACATACGGAAGATTTCACTGGTTTGAGGATCTTGAAGGAGAGATAAGGGAGATAAAGGCTATTTTGAAAGAGATAGGGATTTCTGTAAATGCTGCATTTCCTGGATGTTCTGTAAATGAGATAAAAGGGCTTGCAAAGGCAGAGCTTAATTTTATGAGAAGAAGTGAAAGAAGTGCAATCTTTATGAAAGAAAGATTTGGAATTGATTACATATTTGATACATTTGGGAACAGGTATGTTGGAATAGATGGAGCAAAAAACTTTTATGTAGACATTGCAGAAAGGTTTGGTCTTAAAGAAAAGGCAAAGAAGGTTGTTGGAGAAGTTGAAAGAAAACTCTGGAATGATCTTAAAGAGACAAAAAAAGAACTTTATGGAAAAAAGATAGCATATGTATGCACACCACTTTACACAACTCCTATCTTTATAAGGCTTCTTGAAGAGTTAGGTCTCAGAATAAAGCTTCTTCTTATAAATACGCTTTGGTGGAGAAGGTGGGGAATGGCAAAGAAAACAGCAAAAAAAGTTGTAAAAGAGTTTATTGAAAGCTTAAACATAAGCTCAAATCCTTCAATATACACTGACCTGAAGATTGACGAAGAACTTGATGCAATAAGACAAAAAGAAGTAGATCTTGTCATATGCGATGTCCTTGTTTCAGACATATCAAGGACAATGCTTTATGAAAACAATGGAATAAGATCTGTAAGCCCTCATTACATGGGATATTCTTCATTCAGGATATCTTTTTCTCAGGTAAAAAAGCTTGCAGAAATAATTCTTTCTGCTCTTAATTCTAAGCCTTATAAGAAGGACCTTATCTATTTTAAATACGATTATCACAAAGAAAGGTTTCCCACCCTTATATCAGACATCCCTGATGAACTTAGGTGGGAAAGGATAATGAAACATGTATGGAGAGGGAAGGAAAGATGAGTTTTGTTGATCCAATGCAGGCAGACAAGCTTCTTGGAGTATTCAGGGTTGTAAGTGGACTTAAGGATGCAATTGTAGTTGTTCATTCACCTGTTGGCTGTCATTGGGGAATAAATTACATCCAGAGGCTTTCATACAGAAAGACAAATTCTACTGTCTCAGCACTAAGAGAAAGAAGTGTTATATTTGGAGGACACGAGCATCTTAAAAAGAGCATAGAGATCCTTTTTAAAAATAAAAAGAAAGACAAATATCTCATAATACTTTGTGCAAGTGTTCCTTCAATCATTGGTGATGACATAGAAGGAATAATTTCAGAGTCTTCTGTTTCAGATGTATCGTATCTTGTATTTGACTGTGGTGGATACAAGGGGAAGATGATGGAAGGATATGAAGAAGCCCTTGAAGGTCTTTTTTCATGGATAGAGGAAAAGAAAAAAGAAAATGATTCTTTTTTGGTAAACATAATAGGAATTCAAAGAGATCTTCCTATGGGAGAAGCAAATATAAAAGAGATAAAGAGGATGCTTTCTCTTTTTGGAATAAAAGTGAATTCTATATTTCCTCCAGAAAGGATAAAAGAGATAAAGGATGCTTCTCGGGCTGATCTGAACATAGTTTTTGGTTATGGAAGAGGGCTTGCAGAAAGGATGAAAGAAAGATTTGGTATTCCTTATATTTTTTTTGAAGAATATCCTTATGGCATAAGTTTATGTGAGAGATTTTTAAGAAGGGTTGCAAAGCAGTTTGGTATTTCTGAAAAAAGGACAGAAAAAGTTCTTCAGAGAGAAAAAAGAAGGATTCTTAATGCACTAAAGCCAGCACACATGTATCTTCACACATTATATGATCTTCCTGTTTCTGTTTCTGGAGATCCTGCTCAGGTAAAAGGAATTTCCTGTTTTTTGACAAAGGAGCTTGGATGCAGGATAAAACTTATAAATACGAGTTCTTTTGATGACTATTCTTATCTTTCTGAAAAGGTTTTAATTCAGGCTTCCATGCACGAGTTTGAAAAAAACATAGATGATGTTGAACTAATATTTGGAAGCGAAACAGAAAAGACGATATCAAAAAAGAAGAACATCCCTTTGATCCAGTTTTCATATCCTATATTTTCCCGCATCTTTCTAAATGATGCTCCATATATGGGATTTAAAGGAACAGCAGTATTGGTTGAGGAGATCATAAATCAGATCCTTTGTCAATTATAAGAATGGAAAGATAAGAAGGATTTATTTCTTTGTTTAGATCAGCTGTTATCTTTTCATCCTCAAAACCACATCTTTCCACAAGAACAGCCTTGTCTATGAGTTTTAGTTCTTTCAAAATAGACTTTATCTTTGGAAAGTTCTTGTATACCTTAAGCATAACTATGTGATCAGCAAAAAAGAGCATCTTTTTTAGCTTTTCCAATCCTGCTGAACCAGAAACAACTATAAAAGATTCATCTGACTTTGCAAGTATCTTTTTAGCACTTGCTGCTGCAGCATGATATGATGTGATTCCTGGAATGACCTTTATTTCAATTTCTGGATACCTTTTTTCTATGACTTCCTTTATATAACCAAATGTGCTGTATGTCATGGGATCTCCAAGTGTAATAAAAGCTGAATCTTCTCCTCTTTTCAGATAAGATACTATTACTTCTGCATTCCTTTTCCATGCCTCCTCAAGTATTTTCCTTTCTTTTGTCATAGGAAAAGGAAGCTTTATTATCTTTGCATCTTTTCTTACAAAGTTTGAAATCACATCAAGTGCTAAAGAATAGCTGTTTTTTGAAGAAAAAGGAGCAAAGATTATCCTTATCCTCTGCAATAGAGAAACTGCTTTTAATGTAATTAGTTCAGGATCTCCAGGCCCTACACCTATTCCATAAAGAATCCCTTTTTTCATCTCTGCTCCTCTGGAAAGTATTCTGGATAAAGGATGTGTCCAATAAGGTATATGCCTTTTATTAGTCTAAGTGTTGGACGGGAAACGAGCTCTTCAGGGACTATATAGACCTCTCCTTCCCTTATTGCCTTTATTGCCTGAAAACCAGGCTCATTTATGATCTCCTCTTTTGTAACATGATTCATAGGTCCTTTCTGGGAGATATACACATCTATCTCATCTGCATGTGATAATATCCTTTCCTTTCCATAAGCTGCAATATTTGTGTTTCTTACAGGTATTGCATCTTCTGCAATGTTTATTCCACCTGCACTTTTCAGGACAAATATTGCAATAGAATTTGGAGAAAATGTCTTAAATTTTCTGTGTATTGATTCAAAAAATACCCTTTTTCTTTTTGACTCCGGAATACAGGAAACAATTTTTCTTATTTTTTCTAACTCTTCCTTAAATCTCCTTATCATATCCCTTGCTTCTTCTACTTTTCCTGTAATCCTTCCAAGTTCAAGCCAGTAATTATACATCTCAGATACAGTTCTTGGCTGAAGAGATACTACTTTTATCCCAATTGAGCGAAGCTTTGAAAATAGCTGAAAATGTGCCCTTTCAAGCATTGGTCTTATGAGGATGAGATCAGGCTTTGCAGAGATGAATCTTTCAACTCCATCAAAAGGACTAAATACTGGTTTTTTCAGTGCTTCTTCTGGATATGTCTCACTTCTTGAAACTCCAATTATCTCTTTATTTAGACCAAGAGAAAAGAGATTCTCTGTGTGTGCAGGATAAAGGGATATGATCCTTTTTGGTGTCTTGGCAAGACATATGTGTGAGAAAATGATAAGAAAAAGAAAAGCATTAAACAGACTTTTTCTTAAAAAGGACATATCTTTCTCCTGTGCTATTCTCTTTGATTACCTTACATTCCACATCAAACACATCCTTTATTATCCTTTCTTCCAGTATCTCAGATGTATCTCCATAACAGACGATCCTTCCATCCTTTATTATGATCAGCTTATCACAATACATTCCAGCAAGATTTATGTCATGTATTGCCATAATAGCTGTTTTTCCTTTTTTCCTTACCTGATCCTGAATTATCCCAAGGACCTCAATTGCATGGCTTATGTCCATATTTGATGTTGGCTCGTCTAAGATTATTACAGGAGTATCCTGAACAAGTGCACGAGCAATTATAACCCTCTGTATCTCACCTCCACTAAGCTCTGTTATATACCGATCACTTAGATCAGAGATCTTTAAAAGTTCTGATATGCTTTTGACTAAATAGAGGTCATAAGATGATGGAGGTGAAAATCTTCCCATAAAAGGATGTCTTCCCATAATAAGTATGTCCTTTACCTGAAATGGAATGCTTACATAAAACTTCTGAGGAACAAATGAGATGGCTTTTGCAAGCTCTTTTTTTTTGTATTTCAATATTTCCTTCCCATTAAAAAAGATCCTTCCTGAAGAAGGTTTTTTAAATCCTGCAAGAAGATCAAGAAGTGTCGTCTTTCCAGATCCATTAGGTCCTATAATTCCCCAAAAGTATCCTTTTTCTATGCTGATTGATATTTCATCAATTGCCTTTTTCTTTGAACTTTTATAAAAAAAGCTCACCTTATCCAGTCTAAAAAGCTCAATACTCACTTCTGCTTTTTTTTACGAATATATAACAGAAAAACGGACCTCCTATGATTGCAGTAATAACTCCTATTGGAACTTCTCTTGGAAGAAATGCTCTCGTAATGGTATCAGCTCCCATAAGAAGAATTGCACCAGAAAGAGCAGATGCAGGAATAAGCCTTTCTGACTTTGATCCAAAAAAGAATCTCATAAGATGTGGAACAACAAGCCCTATGAATCCTATTATTCCAGAAACAGAAACACATACAGCAGTAACAAAAGATGCAGTAATGAGAAGGATTATCCTGATCCTTTCAGGATCTATTCCAAGAGAAGATGCTGTCCTGTCTCCAAGACAGATTATGTCAAGCTCTCTTGCAAAAAAGAGAAAGACGAGAAAGCCAGCAATCACAAAGCTGAATGTAACTGCTACATCTGTCCAGCTTTTTGAAACAAAACTTCCCATAAGCCAAAAGATAAGAACAGCTACCTGCTCATCTGCCATGTATTTTATAAAGCTTATCAGGGCAGAAAGGATAGCAGAGACAATAATTCCAGAAAGGATAAGGGTATGAGAAGAAAAAGTCCCAGAAGATCTGGAGATTCCAAGAACTGCAATCAAAGTTCCTAATGCACCAAGAAATGCAAATATTGAAACAGAATATATACCAAACCAGTTTATATCAAAAAGAAGTGCAATTGATCCACCAAATGCAGCACCTGCAGAGATCCCAAGTGTATATGGATCTGCAAGAGGATTAAGCAGAATTGCCTGAAATACAACACCACATATTGAAAGACCTGCTCCTACAATCAGTGATGTAAGGATTCTTGGAAGTCTTACATCCCATATCACATACTGATATACACTGTTTACCTGGGATACAAAACTCCTGTCTCCTGTAACCTCATATGCAAGGACCTTTAATACATCAGATACAGGTATCTTCAGGTATCCCATGCTCGTTGAGATAGCTGTAAAAAAGATGAGACCTAAAAAAAGCAAAAACATCCTATATCTCAATCCCGTTGTCCCTTGCAGCATCTTTTATGTGCTGTATCAGGATCTTTCTTATACTTTCCTTTTCTCCAAGACCTTTTATAACAGGAATCACCTCTATCCCCTTTTCTTTTATCCTGTTCTTCCACGAATCCTTACTTTCTCCTGCCATGTCATTCCTTGCATGATCTCCTGCAACAATCATAAGTGGCTTAAGAACAACCCTTTTTACCTTTGCATGTATCAATCCTTCCAATACATCTTCAAAAGAAGGAAATCCTTCCACAGTTCCAATAAAGATCTTTACATCAGGATACATCTTTCTCATTGTCTCTTGCAGTTCTATGTATGCACCTGTAGAATAAAACTCATTTCCATGACCCATATAGACGAGTGCTGCACCTTTTTTCCTTGCAAATTCAACATCATCCTTGAGGGCTTTTGCAGCAATCTCAAGATCTTCGTGATAATCGTGCTTTGGTCCTGGCATTCCAAGTATTGGTCTTCCAAGAACGAGCTTTTTAAATGGCATATACTTTGGCTTTATCGTCCTTATCTGGTTCAGTGCATTTATGTAAGATGTAAGGTCTGCAAATTCTTCTCCTGCATAAAGATGTGTTGGCTGGACGATTATTGTTCTGTATCCCTCATCCTGAAGATCTGCTATTGTTGCAAGAGGTCCTTTTATGTAAAGGATCTCATCAGGAATATTCCTGTATCTTGGATCATTCCTCCTTTTTTGCCATATCCTTCTTATTATGTTTGATGTAAAACACAGTTTTACCTTTACATCAGGAAATGCCTTCTGAACACTCTTTTTTATGTCAAGAATGTCTCTTAGTGTTTCAGGATATGTGGTTCCAAAACATGCTATGACTATAGCTTTTTTTGAATCATCACTCTTCATGGCATACCCTATCTTTGTAAAAACAAAAGAACAAACAATTGCCAGAAACAGAAAGGATGTTTTTTTTAACATAACTAAACCTCCTTAACAATTTTTTTTAAAAGCTAAATTCTCCTCTTATCATTCCAGCCCATATGTCATTGTTATCATTGTTTCCAA
>CAZEOQ010000043.1:0-6670 GCA_964513995.1 uncultured Desulfobacterales bacterium
GGTAATTTTTAAATCTCTTCCAAAGGTCAGGTTACTATTCCTAAAAAATTTCGTGAATTTTTAGGGACAGATTTAGTTAAGCTTAAGATAGATGGAGGAAGAGTTATAATTGAGCCGATAAAAGATGTAGGTGGGATATTTAAATTGAAAAAGAAAGAGAGATTGCATGGACAGAAGTAGCAAATGAGTATTGTGTAAGCACAAAAAGGAAAAAAGAAAGATACAGAATTGAAACTGCGTTTCACATGGAGCATAAAATGTGATATAGTATCAGAAAGACTTTGAAAAATAATTAAAAATTGAGCACTTTTATTACAAACAGTTCAGAGAAATCTTTAAAAAAGCGTTTAAAGGATCTTATTAGCCAGAGTGAGGAATTAAAGTTTCTGGTAGGATTTTTTTATTTTTCTGGTATTAAAGAACTGTATGAAACACTTAAAAAACTTTATGAAGATGGAAAACTTAAAGAGGAACATATAAAAATCCTTGTTGGATTAAATGTAGATAAAGGGAATTTTGGAATTTACGAAACTGCAAGAAAGCTAAAAATTTTTAACCAAAATCGTTTAAAAGAAGACTTTTTCTATTCTTTAAAAACAGCTTTTACCTCAGAAGAGCTTGATAAGAAAGAGGTTTATGAACAGGTTGAATTCTTTTTAAAGCTTTTACAGGAAAAAAAGCTTGTTATCAGAAAGACAAAAGAACCTAACCATGCAAAACTCTATCTTTTTAAGCTAAAAGGAGAAGTCAAAGAAATCCTGCCTCATCTTTTCATTACAGGAAGCAGCAATCTTACAAGAGCTGGTCTGGAATCTCAAAATGAATTTAATGTAGAGGTAAAAGATTATGGTTTTTCTGAAGCTGAAAAATATTTTGATATCCACTGGAACAAGGCTATACCTTTAGATGAAGAGGATGTTCAAGAGATTATCAGAATTTTTAAAAAAGAAAGTTTCCTGAGAGAGGTTTCCCCTTTTGTTGCTTATGTTTATTTGCTGAAGATCTATACTGAGCTTCATGCTGGAAAAATTCCTCAAAGAGAACTGATAGAGCTTTTAGAAAAAAGAGGATATACGCCTTTTGACTACCAGCTTTCTGCTGTTTCTCAAGCAATTGCTAATTGTGAAATACACGGAGGGACAATTTTAGCTGATGTAGTTGGTCTTGGAAAAACCATTATTGCTTGTCTTACTGCTAAATCCCTTGGAAAAAGGGGGATAGTTATCTGTCCACCTTATTTAATTGGAGATAAGGATTCTGGTTGGAAGAAATATCTGGAAGACTTTAGACTCTGGGACTGGGAAGTATTTTCCTCAGGTAAACTTAAAGAAGCCCTAAATTTTGTGAAAAAAGGAGAGATAGATGTAGTAATAGTAGACGAAGCTCACCGCTTTAGAAACGAAAGGACTGAACAGTATCACTATCTAAGAGAAATTTGTAGAGGAAAGACCGTAATTCTTCTTTCAGCAACACCTTTTAACAATCGTCCTTCTGACCTTTTTGCTCTTTTAAAACTTTTCACAATTCCTAAAAAGTCAAGCATAATTCTTGATGAGGACTTAGAAAGGAAATTCCAGAACTACGAAGCAGAGTTCAGAAGACTTGCTTATATCAAAAACTACTGGAACTCGTCTGATGAGGAAAGAAGAAAAAGAGCAAGAAGATTTTATGTAGAACTTTTTAAAGAGAAAATACAAGCTTTAGACAAAAAACATATTGAAAAGGTCAAACATAAAGCCAAGCTTCTTGCCAAAGAAATAAGAGGAGTCTTAGAACCAGTAGTTATAAGGAGAAACAGACTTGATCTAAAGTTTTACAAAGACAGAGAAAAGATTGACCTTCCTGAAGTAAAAGATCCAGAAGAATGCTTTTTTGAATTAACTAAAGAACAACTTGAATTTTACGATAAAGTCATTTCAGCCTTTTCTTCCCTTGAAGAAGGAGGGCGTTTTCACGGAGCTATCTACTTTCCTATAAGGTATGAGAAAGGGCTTCCTCCAATACTTGAAGAGGAGATGAAGCTTTCAGAAGAAGAAAACTTCCTTTATGTGTATCAGAGAAACCTTTATGACATAATGAGACGATTGCTTGTAAAAAGATTTGAAAGCAGTTTTGGTGCTTTTTATGAAAGCCTGAAAAGATTCAGAAGAATTCATAAAACAGCTATTGAATTCATTGAGAAAACAGGGAAGTTTTTACTTGATAGAAAACTTATGGAAAAATTAATTAATGCTGATGAAGATACTGTTCTGAGAGAGCTTGAGGAATATCCAAAAGATATTAAGGCTGAAACGGAAAATAAGAGATTTCACAAAGTTTATGACTTGAAAAGATTCAAAAGCAGAGAACAATTTATTGAGGATATAAGATCTGACATAGCTCTTTTTGAAGAACTTATGGAAGATGTGGAAAAACTTGGACTTACAAAAAATGATCCTAAAGCAAAGAAGCTTATTGAAAAACTGAAAGAGTTTACAAAAGAAAAAAGGAAAGTAGTTATTTTTACTGAATACATAGACACTGCTAAGTATCTTGAAGATATTCTGAAAAAAGAATTCAGGATTCTTCCTGCTATTGGAGATCTTTCAAAAAACACGATCTTTGAAATCTACAAAAACTTTGATGCCCAATATCCAGAACAAGAAGACAAATATGACATCTTGCTTACTACTGACAAACTTTCAGAAGGATTCAATCTGAATCGTGCAGGTGCAGTAATAAACTATGACATTCCATGGAATCCCGTAAGAGTCATTCAGAGAGTTGGAAGGATAAACCGTATTGGTAAAAAAGTCTTCAATGAGATATACATAGTAAACTTCTTCCCTACTGAAATAGGAGCTGATCTCGTGAAATCAAGAGAAATAGCTCAAACCAAAATGTTTATGATTCATAATGTCCTTGGAGAAGATGCAAAGATTTTTGATCCAGGAGAAGAACCTCAACCTTCAGAGCTTTACAGAAGACTTAACACATATGTAGAGGAGGAAGAAGAAAGCTTTTTTACTAAAGTCAGGAAAGAGTATGAAAGAATAATAGAAAAATATCCAGAACTAAAAGAAGAATTGAAAGATATGCCTAAAAGAATAAAGGTAGCAAAGAAGGGAGATAATAATGAACTTATGGTTTTTGTAAAAAAGGGAAAAGATCTTTTTGTAGGCTATCAGAACTATTCAGAAAAACAGCCAAAAGCAGTTACATTTGAAGAAGTCTTTGAAAAGATAAGGGCTAAAGAAGATGACAAAAGACTTCCTTTAAGTGAAAATTTTTGGAAGTTTTATCATCTCATACTTGAAAGCTCTTCTTTTGAAAAAAGAGGTGCAGCTTCTCCAAGAAGCCTTAAAGAGCAAGCTTATGGAGTTTTGAAAAGCTTGATAGATCTTTCCAATAAGTCAGAGTTTTCAGATTCCTTAAAGAAGCATGTGAAGTTTTTGTCAGACATCATGGAGGACATCAGAGAATTTTGCACTCTTTCTGAATATGTGATGGAGAAGATAGTAAGCTGGAAAGATTATCTTAACTCTCCAGAAAGGCTTATTTCTGAGATAGAAGACTTAAAGAAAGAAATAGGAGAAGACTTTCTTGAAAAAGTGCTAAAAAACCTGAAAGAATTTGAAGAAGAGGTTATAATTGCAATAGAAAATCAAACTTAGGAGAAAAGCTATGGAGACCATGTTAAGTGAATTTATTCAAAATCTGATCCATAGCTTTTCTATAGAAAATCTCCAAGAAGTTTTATTTGCAAAAAATCAAGATTTTGAACTTTATCAAGAAAGACTTTTTGATTTCGAAGATGAATTTTTCACAGAAGCTTATGAAATTGGAAAAGTTAAACTAAAAGATAATTCCTTGCTTAAAACTTATGCCATAAAAGTAAACACAGAACTTACTGAAAGAACCAGCAAGAAAAAGCAATTTGACTTTGCTAAAAAGATTTTAAATTCAGAAACAGGACTTGATGCAGGAATCTTTACCTTCTTTGATGAAAATGGAAATTTCAGATTTTCTCTTGTTTATAAAGTTTACAGAAAGACGGAAAAAGGTATCAAAAAGGAATTCAGTTATTATAAAAGATACACTTATTATGTAAGCCCTGAATTGACTAATAAAACTTTCAGATTTGCCTTAAGAGATGCTGATTTTTCTACACTTGATAATTTAATAGAAGCTTTTTCAGTCGAGAAAGTTACAGAGGAATTCTTTGAAGCTTATAGATATGCACTTAAAGAGGTTATTATTAAGTCTCTCCAGAAATACGATATAGCTTATGAAAAGAAATACTCATTTGCACAACAATTTTTATCAAGAATTCTATTCCTTTATTTTCTGCAAAGAAAAGGTTGGTTTAAATGGGAAAATCATGTTCAGGATAAAAATTATCTGAGAAATTTATGGAAGAAATATAAGAACTGGAAAGAAAGAAACAAGACAAGAGATGTCTTTTATTCTCAATGGTTATCAAGCCTTTTCTTTGGTGCATTTAATGGAAAGTTTCACCTTATTCATAAAGATCTACCTGAGGAGATAAAGAAATCTTTTGAACTTATGCCTCTGCTAAATGGAGGTCTTTTTTCACAAACAGAACTGGATGAACTTGGATTTGACATTCCTGATTATGTATTTGAATGGCTCTTTGAACCTGATGATAGAGACAAAAAGAAAGGTTTCCTCGAAATCTTCAACTTTACAATTGATGAGTCAAGTCCAGTTGATATTGAAGTTGCTGTTGATCCTGAAATGCTTGGAAAAGTCTATGAATCCCTGATAGCTGAAGAAGAAAGAGGAAGGACAGGGATCTTTTATACTCCAAAAGTAGAAATAGATCTTATGTGCAAACTGGCTCTTATTCATTATCTTGATGAAGAAACAGGTATAGAAAAAGAGAAAATTATAGATTTTGTATTTGAACCTCACAGTGAAAAGAGGTTAACTTTAGATGAACTAAGGAAAATAAAATTTGCCCTTGATAAAGTCAAAATTGTTGATCCTGCTGTTGGTTCAGCTTCTTTCCTGGTTGGTATGCTTAACATCCTTGTTGAACTTCATACTGAACTTACAAAAAGACTTGAAAAAAGAGAAGAGAATTTATTTGCTCTTAAAAACAAAATTATTTCAGAAAATCTTTATGGTGTTGATGTTAAAGACTGGGCAATTATGGTTGGAGAATTAAGGTTATGGCTAAACCTTATTGTTGAAACAGATGAAAGGTATATGGACATTTACACTAAACCACTTCTGCCAAATCTTACTTTTAAACTTCGTCAAGGAGATTGTCTTATTGAAGAGATTGCTGGTATTCCTATAATACTTCGTTCTGATTTGTTTATTCCTGGCAGTATTAAGCAAAAGATAGTGGAGCTTTCAGATAAAAAAGCAGAATATTTTTCAGGAAGAAGTGCAGATCTAAAAGAAAAAGAAAAGATTGAAAGGTTTGAAAATGAGATTTTAAAGGAAATTGTAAGCTCAAGGATTCATGAACTTGAAAAAAGAAAAGCCACCTTAGAGCAAGAACTTAAGGGTTTGATTTCTCAGAAAAATTTTGAATGGCATGTTAGAAAAATTCCAAAAAGAGAGATTCAAGAAATTAAAAGTGAGTTAAATTCTATTTCAGAAAAAATAGAAAAATGGCAAAGCATTCTATCTCAAATTGGCTCAAAAACTAAAAAAGACTACTTTTTATGGGAAATTGATTTTGCAGAAGTCTTTTATCAAAAAGGTGGTTTTGACATTGTTATTGGAAATCCTCCTTATGTTAGACAAGAACATATTGCACCTCCTCTTGAAAATAAAGATAACTATACTGATGAGCAGTGGAGAGAGATAAAAAAACAATATAAAGAAAAGCTTGTTCAATCAGTAAAAAATGTATGGGGTAATAATATAGACATTGATAGGAAAAGTGATCTCTATGTTTACTTTTACTACCATGGATTATCACTTTTGCGCCCCGGTGGAGTATTTTGCTTTATCAATTCCAATTCCTGGCTTGATGTTGGCTATGGTGCAGGACTTCAGGAATTTTTGCTTAAAAACATGGAGCTTCTTTTTGTAATTGATAATCTAAAAAAACGCTCCTTTAAACAATCAGATGTAAATACAGTTATTGTTCTGATTAGAAGACCAATAAAAAAACTTGATGATTTTACTGTAAAGTTTGTTGCTTTTAAGAAACCTTTTGAAGATGTGCTAACAGCAGGGATTATTAAAAAGATTGAAAAAGCTGATAAACCTGTATTTGATGACGAGGACTTTAGGCTTTATCCCAAGACAAAAAAAGAATTACTGGCAGAAGGTGTTGAAATACCAGAGGGAAATAAATCAGTTGATCCTGAATTATTAACATATGTCGGCAATAAATGGGGTGGGAAATACTTAAGAGCACCTGAGATTTACTTTAAAATTTTGGAAAAAGGAAAAGACAAACTTGTAAGACTTGGAGATATTGCGGAAGTGAGATTTGGGATTAAAACAGGAGCAAACGAATTTTTCTATCTAAAACCTATTGGAATGACGGTGAAAGAGGCAGTGGAAATTGCAGAAAAAGATCCTCAAGCTTTAATTAGGGTGCAAAACAGCGCTGGCTGGGAAGGCGAGATAGAAGCAAAGTTTTTAAAACCAGTGGTAAAAAGCCCCAGAGAATTAAAAACCATAGTTGTCCGTCTTGAAGACT
>CAZEOQ010000044.1:0-4376 GCA_964513995.1 uncultured Desulfobacterales bacterium
CTAAAATACTTTCTAAAAACTCCTCTCCAGCATATTCCTTAATTTTGTCCAAAGTAATTACATAATGCGTATCAATAACAAACTTCTTCTTCTCCCAAAGTTTCTTCTGAAAGTTTTCAATCTGTGCAAGAAACTCGATTATTTTTAAAGCAATATTCCTGAATGCTCTAACTCCAATCAAATAAAGCCTTAACTTATCAAAGTATCCACTCTTTTCTAAAACCTGCAAATCTTCTAATTGCAAGAATTCATTTTTAATGTAGAAGTCCAATTCCCTTTCTAAAAATCCTTTTAAGTCCTTGTGAATGAAGTAATCTGTTGTATTTCTTCGTGTGTATTTATAAAGGTGTTTCTCAATGTAAGTCTTCCCGTTTTTTGAATTCGGATCGTTGTTGAATATTAACCTTGCAAGGCTATTTTTTGGGATCTTATCCTGTAAAATCCTTACTATTTCCTCATTTATCTTATCCTGAGATGCTGATTGCCCATGTTTATATTTCTCCTCTTCTTCTTTTGTTAAGCCTCTGTATTCAAAATAAATGTTTAACTCTCTCTTATCTTCGTCGAAATCAAAGACCTTGTTATTTAAAACAAAGAACTTCTTTTCAGTTGCTTTGTTGTTTCCTTTTTCCTCCTCAGCCTCTATAACTCTGAAATTAACAGTTAGCCCTTTTTCAAGTTTAAATGTGTATTTTCTGAAATATTCTGTGGTCTTAATGTAATACTGGTCTTTATTTGCCCAATAAAGTAAGACTTCTTCTCCATTGTAAGGAATAACGTATCTTTCATTTTTTCCATATCTTCTCTGGCTTATAAAATCTCCTTCACTATAATACCTTGAAAAAAAGGTAATCAGATGATTGTAGATTTGCTTTTCTAAATCTTCTGAGATCTTTATTTCCTCTAACTGCTTTTTTCTTTCATAATACTCTCTTCCTAATGGCGTGTTTCTAAATTCTTCTTTTAATTCTCCATTTTCAAAAGCACTCTCTCCAAGAGTTTCTTTTATCTTTTGCCTCGTCTTCTCAAATTCTTCTTTTATTCTTCTTACTTCTTCCTCTCCCGCCAGCTCTAGTTGCTTTCTAATTTCGTCGAGTAATTCCTTTTCAATGAATTTCTTAATCTCTTCTCGCTTGTAATTCATTATTCTATAAATCCCAAAATCTAAGTCTTCATTTTCAAACCGAAAAATTTCCCTAAGTTTTGCCTTTAATTTCTCTTTCAATTCATTCCCATTACTTACCATGTTTCTCATCCCCTCATCCTGGGTTATCTTTTAGTATAATGCGAGGAAAAATTCCAGACATAATATTAAAAACCACACAAACACTCCATCAACTCAGGATCAATTCCCCACAAACCTCTTTTTTCTTCCCTTGCTTCGTGCATGAGCTCAATCAGCTTTATGAACTCAGTCTGAGTCACACCATCTGGCTTTTTTCCCCTCCAGGTATACACACATGCATAACCGTCTCTAATCATACGAAAATTGAGAAGAGTTTCGTCAGGAAGA
The DNA here is from genome assembly GCA_964513995.1 of uncultured Desulfobacterales bacterium. GTDB lineage: Bacteria > Desulfobacterota > DSM-4660 > Desulfatiglandales > JALVZP01 > CAZEOQ01. Next base: position 1,514 of record CAZEOQ010000044.1, read on the forward strand.
ACAACATAGGCCAAAATCCTTCCATAACGCCCACGCCCTCTTGGTATTATCTTTACCCTCATACCCTCATGCAGAAGCTCCCTTGCATGCCGTGTTGCAAGTTTGCCAAGCTTCTTCACACGTCCAGGCTTCACCCTGCACCGATAAGCGGATCTTTCAAGCTTTTTACCAGGAAATTTCTCAGGCGTGTCTATCCCGAGAAGCCTTATTTTCAGCTTACTTCCGTTCTCTGCACGAACCCACACCGTGTCTCCATCTGAGATACGAAGAACCGTCGCAAAGAATTCCTCTGAAAATGAAAAGGCAGCTTCTGCAAAGCAGAGAAGAACAAAAATAAGAACTATCTTCCTCATCTCTCTCCTCCTTTCACAAGTCTTTTTCCGTAAAAATCTGCTTTTCCCTCATCTGCCTGTCAAGTGCTATCTCTTGCAAAGGAGTCTGCTTCAGCTTTCTTACCACCTCTTCCTTCCCCTGTATCACACTCACACGAACACGCCTCACACGAAGAATCCTTATCCCCTGCTGTGTCCTGAGATTCGTAACCTCATACTCCACAAGCCCCATCCGTGCAAGCCTCCTCAGACACTTCCTCATCGTATGCTCACTCCTGCCGAGTACTTCCGCTATTCTTCTCACAGTTGTAAAGCAGCCGACGTTTTCAGCAAGTGCTCCATAAAGAAGTGCCTCATTAAAGTTCAGAACGTATACCTGCTGAGACTCAGGCTGGGTAGACGGCTGACTGACCTGACTGCCTGAAATAGAAGCTTCCTTTCTTTCAGCCTTTCCTGAAAGAAGCTGAGCAGCTTCTTTAAGAGAACTTCCCAGAAAGGAGTCCAGAATGCTTTTCTTTTTTCCTGGCATGATTTTCCTCCAGTAAAAATTGATTCAAACAGAACTCATTTAAGCCTCTTCGTCTTTATAAGTTTCTCTTCTTCAGGTCTGTACTGTTCAAGATCAAGGGTAATGTGCAGCAGAACCTCCATCGCTGCTTTTTTCCCCAGCTTTTTCCAGACGTATTCAACAAAGTCCCAGTCATGAAAAAGAGTTCTGTGCACAGATCTGAGTTTACTGGCTGGGGCATCCATAATTCTGTGAAGCTCCTCTGTATATTGCCCCAGCCATTCAAGACAGATTCTTCTATGAACTCTTTTGTCCGGCACTTCCCTTCTCCGACTCTTCTATCTCAGGGTCTTTTATCCCCAGAATGACGTGTATCGGATACTTCACTCCCATTTCCCTTATCTTCTTGCAGAATTCCAGATACGTTTCAGTCCACTCGTTCTTTATCCTCTTCAGCTCATCCTCATAAAGTCCCCCGGCTTTCCCTGATCCTGATTGCGGAATGAGATTCTCCGGACTTATCTCTCTCAGTGCATCAACAAGTGTTCTCACGTGTTCCTTGAAAAGAATGTGTCTCTGGTACTCAAGACTGAGCTTTTCCCTTTCCATAACTCCACCTCCTCTTTTTTTTTATTCTTTTGAAGCAAAGATCTTCACAGTTTCCAGAAGTTCCTCTGCAACTTGAAAGAAAGCTCTTGCTGCAGGACAGTTCGGACGAAATTCCAGAACCGTCTTTCCGTGAAACTCAGCCTTCTGAACGTCCACGTTAATGGGAACGTACGTTTCAAAAACCTTCTCTTTCGGAAATATCTCCCTTATTCTCTCAAACACTTCCTTCCCTATCCTCGTTCTCCTGTCCACCTTCGTAAGAAGAAGCTTCAGGAATCTTAAATCAGGATTCAGCTTCTGCCTCGTCTCCTCTATAAGTCTTACGGCTTTAACAAGCCCGTCCATACTGTACCTGCTTCCAGCCTCAGTCGGCACTATGCAGAAATCACTCGCAAGAAGAGATGAAATTACAAACGTTCCCATGTTCGGAGGATTGTCAAGAAAAGTGAAGTCAAACTCCTGAAGTGCCTGCGTCCTTATCGCATTCCTCAACCTGAAAAAACTCTGAGGTGCACCGCTTATGAGCTCAGGCTCAAGAGAAGCAGTCTCAGGCTGGTTCGGAATGAGAAAAAGATTCTCGTGGTCTGTTGGAACTATGCAACTGCTCACTTCAGCAGCATTTGAGAGAAGATCGTAAAGAGTGTAATCAAAACCATCGTAACCATCCTCTCTGCGAAGAAGCCCCGTCGCATTGCACTGAGGATCAACGTCCACAACAAGAACCCTCTTCCCCATCAGTGCAAGTGCATGGGCAAGATTCACAGCAGTCGCTGTCTTCCCAACTCCTCCTTTGTTGTTAACGATCGCTATGATCATCTTTTCCCCTCCCTGCTATATATAGAGCAACTTGAGATGCCAGAAAAAACTCCTGCCAGGAAGATACTGATCTACCAGGTGAGCACAGAAGAGTGAGAAAAAGAGCAAGAAGAAAGTTAAAAACCGAAACAAAAAGTTCCCGCATCTCATTTCCTTAAATAGAAAAACAGCTGAACAGACGTGTTTTTTTCAGTTGCTTTTTCCTCCAGCCTGTGTATATACTGGGGCAGGGAGAAAGGATGGCTACTCAAACAAGCCTGAACAAAGAAAGAAGCCCATTTACTCCAGGTGTCCCTGTCCCCGTTGATCTATTCGTCGGAAGAGAAAAACAGCTTGAGCAGGCTATAAGACTGCTCACTCAGGCAAGCAGCGGAAGACTCCAGAATGCTTTCCTTCTCGGAAGCAGGGGAATAGGAAAAAGCTCCTTTGCTAACCTGATAAAAGAGATTGCAGTAAAAAAGTACAACATGGCAGCTGTTCACGTCTTTCTCAACAGGGCTTTCAATCTCCGTGACATGGTAAAACAGCTGTTTGAGCAGCTTATCAGAGAAGCAATTGAAAAGCCGTGGTATGAAAAAATTAAGAATCTCTTCGGAAA
>CAZEOQ010000045.1:0-4372 GCA_964513995.1 uncultured Desulfobacterales bacterium
TCCTTTTCGGTTATAGGCAGATAAGATTAAAAAATCAAGCAACAGCCAAAAACCCAACAACATCTAATGCCTTTGGGAGGAAGTGAATTAGCTCAGATATCTGGACTGATGGATCAGGTTTTAGAAGGTCTGCTGCCAGACGATTTGCCTTTGCTGCAAAAAAAGCTGCTTTTTCAGGAGAAAATCCTTTTGAAACAAAATTTGCAATCATTCCTGTAACAGTATCTCCTGTTCCTCCTATTGGTTCAAGTTCTGGAACAAAAGGCTCTTCAACTTTATAGATGATCCTTCCCTCCTTACATATATAATCTGTTTTTCCCTTTACACACATAACCTTTGAAGCACATCCTATTCTGTATGCTCTTTTTATAAGCTCTTCTGGCTCTTCTATCTGAAAAAGAAAACCACGGGTATAAAATGGATGAGGAGCTTTTTCATCAGCAAGAAAAGCAAGCTCTCCTAAGTCAGGACAAAATATGTCATACTTTGAAGCTTTTCCGTCTATTTTTGCAGCATACATAAATCCTGCATCAGCTATAAAAATTGGCTTTTTTTTCATCTTTTCTATTTCTGAAAAAAACATCCTGTGAAGTTCTTTCCAAGGAAAGACATATCCAAGACATAATATGTCAGGGCTAAGTTTTGGAATCTCTTCTTTTAAGAACCTGTAAAGCCTTATGCTTCCTTCTCCTGTTCCTATGTCTCCAGAAAATATTCCATAAGCTTCATTTTCAATACAGGCTGAAGCAGCAATGGCTGTTGTTCCTCTGGATATGGGAAGAGTATGAGCTCCAACAGAAATCTTTTCTCTTCTTAAACTCAATTTTCCAAAAACAATGTCTATCTCATCAAAAGGAACTGTTCCTGAGATTATCAGCATCCTTTTTTGCCTCTTCTAATGCTTTCCAAAGAGCATATGCACAGACACTGTATCCTATATCTTTTGGAGAAGGTGCTTCAGAAAGCTTCTTTCCAATCATCTTCCATGATACATAAGGAATATCAGGACATCCTCCACCAGATATGTTTACCATATGTAAGCTTCATGTTTGCTGCCTTTATCATCCTATATCTTCCAAAATCTTTTATCTGACATATATCCAGAGGATAAAGGAGCTCGTCTGAGACTGGAAGGATTTCAATAAATTCACATCTTTTTTCCTTAAGAGCCCTTTCTACAGCAAGCTGCTCCATAAGACTGAATTCAACTGCAAGATCACATCCTTTTCTGAAGGAAGGAAGAGGTGCAACAACTTTTACATCAAATCCTTTTTCTTTCAGAATCTTTTCTGCTCTTATTGCCTCTGATGCTTCTTGGAATATTATAATCCCCCGATCTTTTTTAAACTCTTCCTTTTTCTTCTTAAATAGACCTATTATCATCTCTTTCTTATCTTTAACCTTATAATCTCTCCCTCTTCTTTTATTTCCAAAATCTCATGTCCCTGAGATTCAGCAAATCTTTTTACATTTTCTTTTGAAGGAGGATAATCAACAATGACTTCAAGAATATCTCCTGATGAAAGCTTTTCCAGTGTATCCTTTGTCTTTAAAACAGGCATAGGACAAACCTGCCCTCTTACATCAAGCACCTTTTCTGCCATCTTTTCCTCCTATAATAAGGCTTTTACAATTGGTGCTATAAATTTATGGAAAAGGACTGCTCCAAATAAAAATCCAAAAAGATAAAATATAGCACTTAAAGAACCTTCTGCTGCCATTATGTGCTGTCTGAAAGGACATCCTCCTTGCAAACTGTTTGGAGTTTTATTATATTTCATTAGTGAACTTAATACTTCATTAGTGGTCTGTCAATATGAAAGAGACAATGAGAATTTCGGAATTTGCAAAAAGAGTTGGACTACATCCTCAAACAGTTAGGGGAATGATAAAGAGGGGAGAGCTTAAACCTTATATTACTCCCTCTGGTCAATATCGGTTCACAGAAGAGCATATTAAACAAGTTTTGGGAATAAAGGGGGACAGAAATGAAAAAACGGTTATTTATGCAAGAGTATCAACTCATAAGCAGAAAGAGTATCTTCAAAACCAGGTAGAGATCTGCAAACAATTTTTGGTGTCTAAGGGATTACAGGTAGATGAAATCATTACCGACATAGCAAGCTCTTTCAACTTTAAAAGAAAAGGACTGAATAAGCTATTGGATATATGCTTTGATGGTGAGGTTAAAACAGTTTGTATTTACTCAAAGGATAGACTTTCCAGAGTAGCTTACGATTTGTTTGAGCAAATGTTAAAGCGTTTAGGAGTAGAAGTTTTAATCGTTGATAATTCGGAGAAGTTAACAACTGACGAACAACTCAAAGATGCATTAGAAGAAATGATTAGTTTCATTCACTACATCACTTCAAAAATATACGGTTCAAGGAGTTATAAGAGAAAAAAAATTGAGGAATGCATCAAAGAGGTAATCAATGCTTCTGACAATGAGTATAATCACGAGTAAGAGAAGCGTAGTCAATAAGCTGGAAAGAGCGTCTAAGACTTTTCAGCATTTCAAAAATCTCCTCTATTTGTGCTTGCTGGAGTATCATAGAACTACAAACGATGTTAGACCTTTTCTCTCAAAGTTGTTTTTGGAGAAGTTTGTCAAAGGAAAAGCGGAACTTCCATATGAAAACGAAAAGATCAGGGAATGGAAGAGAGGACTTGTAACTCTATGGAAAGAGAGAATCGGTTCAGATACAGCAAAAGCACTTGTAGGAGTAGTAGCAAAAGAGGTCAAAAGTGTTCTGGAAAAGTGGAAAAGAGGAGAAAAAGCGTCTTTACCGAAACCAAAAAAGCTATCTTCTCTTTACTCATTTACTCTTGAAACCAATCCGAATATGGTAGTTGACAAGAGAGAACTTAAAGAAAAAAGAAAGTCTAACCACATAGTAGTCAGAATAGGAAAAGACTTTGGAGCAGTTAAGTTTAAAATTCCTGCTGGAATTAACGTGAAGCACGTCAAAATCAACTGGTCTGCTTCTGGAGAGGTAACCTACCCTGTAAGCTACGAAGTTTCTGAAAACGATCTAAAGCTCAACAAAGACTACTTTCTTTCCATAGATTTAGGAGTCAAGAACCTCATATCGGCAGTATCAAACAAAGAAAACCTACCGTCATTTATTATCAGCGGGAATCCTTTAAAAGCGTTCAACCAGTGGGTAAACAAGTTATCTGCAAAACTACAGAGTGAAGGAAAAGAAAAAGAGCACAAGAAACTTTGGAGATACAGGAAAAAGAGGGTAAAACAGTTTTTTGGAGCGGTAACAAACTTTATAGTTTCTCTCTGCTTAAAGGAAGGGATAGGAAGAGTCATCATTTCGGATAGTTTGAAAGAAGAGTATCAAAGGGAAAGCACTAAAGGAAAGAGATTTAACCAGATCTTTCGCTTTATTCCGCTTGGGAAGTTGATAGAGAAGATTGAATACAAGTGTAGGTTAGCGGGGATAGAGTTTCTCAAAGAAACTGAAACTTACACTTCACAAATTTCAAGCATCACAGGGAACATAGAAGAAATCTCAGGAAAGAGCAAAGAAGAACTTACAGAGGAAGACATTAAGAAGTTGCGATTCACAGGGAAAAGAGTCAAAAGAGGTCTTTTCAAAGACCTGAAGCTTAACAAAGTCTTTAATGCGGACATTAATGGAGCTTTAAACCTTGCAATTAAGAAGCTCGGAAAGAGAGTTAGAGAAGAGTTTTTAAAGCTATCTAACTGGATAGATAAGCTGAGCCGACCTATAAAGCTAACTCTCTTCCTGCACAGCAAGTATTCCGTGAGTCTCCTGCTAAAGCAGGGGATAACGGATAGTAGTTCCTACCTCACAGGAGGTAGCGAAGGACATCTGCTAACCATCACTAACGAACACTAACGAAGACTAACGGTTAGCAGATGTCCAATAAAGCAGAGTCTTGATCTTTGACCAAGGTATCCAAAGATAAATCCTAAAATAAATGTTGCAATTGCATGCATCTTTCTCCCTCAGCTTATTTTTTTGAGAATAAAGCAGGCAACTGAAACTCCTGCAAATATCATAAAAAGACCAAAAAGTGCTGTAAGATCAAGATATGCTACTTTGAGTGCTGTCCTTATAGGGCAGCCTCCCATAAGAAGAGCAAAGATCATTACACCCATTCCTAAGAAAAATTCTGCCCATGGTCTTTGCCATTTTACTTTCATTGTCTTCCATCTGAATTCACCATTCAGTATTGCTGAAAAAGCTGCTCCAAGGATCACTCCTGTCGTGGTCAAAACTGGTATATTCTGTGACACAGGTGCTCTTGGCATATTCAGAAACCAGTTTACAAGGTCTCTCATATGACATGCTATACAGATTCCATAAGCAGGAGGAGGAATCACATGAAAGAA
>CAZEOQ010000046.1:0-3927 GCA_964513995.1 uncultured Desulfobacterales bacterium
CATGTGTTATTAAAAACCTAAAAAATCTGAATAGAAAATACAAGATGAAAGTTGCTACAATATGATCTTTGCCTTTCTTTTATCTGATCTTTTATTCTATTTTGTTTCCATAGAAATAGGATATAAGATAAGATCTGCTATTGGAACAATCTTTCCAAAGCTTCCTGAATTTATAATCCCCTTAAATTTCGTATTTTCACAAATCTGGATTCCAGCTATATTCGTCTTCTGTTTCTTCTATAATGGACTTTATACAAAGATAAGAGACTTCTGGAGTGACTTAGAGGCTATACTTAAGTCTTTTTTTCTTTCAACAATCCTTGTCTTCTCAGTCATATCATTCATAAAATACTCAGACAGACTTTCAAGACTCCACCTTCTTTTTTCCTTTTCAACATACCTTCTCCTTTATCCCATACAGAGATATTTCCTTAAAAGGATACTTAACAGAATTAAGTTAGGAATAAAACAGATCCTTATAATAGGGATCACAGAAGGAAGTATATCTCTTGCAAAATTCATCCAGAATGATCCTTATCTTTCATATCAGATACTTGGATTTTGGGACAGGAGACATGAAAAAAGAGATCTTTTCCTGAATGGAAAAAGAATAAAGGTCTTTAAGGCAAAAGATATAGAAAGACTCCTTAAAAAACTGAATATAGACACCCTCATCATCTCAGAAAAATACCTCAACTCAACAGAATTCATTTCACTTCTCAGGCGAAACACAAAAAATATCCTGTTTATACCAAACGGTAATCCTATGTTCATTTACGAAACATATCTTTTCTCTACACTCTATTCAAACTCTCTTGTCTTCTCATTCAAGAACAACCTGAAAGAACCCTTGAATGTCTTTATAAAAAGGACATTTGACATATTTTTCTCTCTTGCAATCATGCCTTTTGCACTACTTATTATGGCAATAATAGCAATTCTCATAAAACTTGATTCTCCTGGTCCTGTTATATTTAAACAGGAAAGGGAAGGAAAGGGAGGAAGAAAGATAAAGATATACAAATTCAGGACAATGCACAAAGAAGCTGAAAGGATCCTGGAGGATTATCTCAAGAAAAATCCTGATGCAAAAGTTGAATGGGAAAAATACAGAAAGCTTAAAGACGATCCAAGGATTACAAGGATTGGAAAATTCTTAAGAAGGACATCACTTGACGAACTTCCACAGCTTTTTAATGTCATAAAAGGAGATATGAGTCTTGTTGGTCCAAGACCTGTAACAAAGGAGGAGATTGAGAAGTATTATAAAGATCTTTCTATGTTCTACTATGAAGTAAAACCAGGGATAACAGGTCTTTGGCAAATTTCTGGAAGAAACAGGCTTACATATGAACAAAGAGTCATGCTGGATACTATGTATGTGATAAATTGGTCTATATGGAGGGATATAATAATTCTAATAAAGACGATAAAGGCCTTTACTAAAATGGAAGGAGCTTATTAAAATAAATGAAAAAAGGAGGTTTTATTTATGCCTAAGGTAACAATCAATGGAAAAGAATATGACACAGAAAAACTTCCTAAAGAAGCTGTTGACTTGATAAATTCTATTTTTTTTGTTGAAAATGAGTTAAGGAAACTAAAAATATATAATGCAGCAAAAACTTTATATTCTCAAAGACTTCAGTCAGTTATAAGCAAACTTCCTCAAGAGGAAAAATAATTATTCTTTCTACTCCAGTTCATAGGACCATACATACGAAATACCACTGGATTTTAAAAATTCCTCTATGGCTGGAGGAAAATCATGAGCTACAATAATGTAAAAAGGATTCTTCCCCTCTATATCCGCTACCTTTTTAGCATACTTCTTAAACCGATTTATCTCCCTCTTAGATGGTCTGACCTTACATTCTCCAATTATCACAACCTCCTCTCCATTCCTTTTTCCATGTCCATATATGTTTAACTGAATGTCCTTTTTCCCCAAAGAAAAGTATCTTCTTATAAGACGACCTGTTACTTTTATCCCATACCTTTGAAGCAAAATCTCTGGCAAGGCTTTATATGCCCTGTTCTCTAAGGAATATCCTACTGAATTTGAAATCCCTTCAAGTCGCTCCTCAAATACATTCATTCTCTTCACCAATCTGCATATCTCTTCTTCTGTCCTCTTCTGAGCCTCTGCAAGTTCCTGAACAGCTATTTCTAACCTGTCCACTCTCTGTTCAGTTCTTTTCTGAGCCTCTGCAAGTTCATTAAGTCTCTGCTCTGTTTTCTTTTGAGCCTCTGCAAGTTCGTTTAATCTTTGTTCTGTCTTTTTCTGTGCTTCTGCAAGTTCATTTAATCTTTGCTCTGTCCTCTTTTGAGCCTCTGCAAGTTCTTGAACAGTTACTTCTAATTTGTCCATTCTCTGTTCAGCCTTCCTCTGTGCTTCTGCAAGTTCGTTTACTTTCCTGGCAAGATCTGCTACTATCTCCTTTAATTCGTTAAACTCCGTCTTTGTAACACTCTCTTCCCATTGCTTCCTCTGACGCTCTATCTCCTCTAAAATCCCTAAAAGAACCTCTTTTATCGGTGGTTCAACCTTATCCAGTAATCTTATTATCGTGGTGCTATAAGGCATAAGCAGATCCTTTAGTTCACACTTTTCTTTTTACATCAGGATAACAATAAAGGCAATATTTCATAAAGCCCCCTTTTGCGGTCGGAAACTCTGCTTTTTAAAGCAGGGAGGAGATCGCACTTGGCATTTTGCAGGTATTGAGGTAATATATGACTGTGAAACTGCAACGAACTATTAAACTTGTTCTTGAACCTACAAGAGAACAAAGACAGATACTTCTTGAAACTATTGAACAGTATAAGTTTGCTTACAACTACACCTGCAAAATCGGATGGGAAGCTGAAACCTGGAATGGAGTTGAGCTCCACAAACTTACTTACCGCACTGTTAGAAACAGAACCTCTCTCCCTTCCCAGCTTGTAATCTCTGCAAGAGTTGTAGCCAATGAAAGTCTCAAGTCTGCAATTAAGAGGAAAAAGAAAGGACTCAAAAGCAGATGTCCAGAGAGCAGAAATCCTGCTATTCGCTATGATAAGCGTTCCTACACTGTTTGGCTCAATAGAGAGGAAGTTTCTCTTACTACTGTTAATGGAAGACAGAAGTTTAAGGTAAAATTTCCTGACTATTTCAAGCAATACCTGGACTGGAAGATAACCTCTGCCAACCTCAAATATGACAAAAAGCTCAAAAATTTTTTCCTTAACATTACCGTTGAAAAAGAATTTCCAGACATAGAACCTGTTGATTTTTATGTTGGAGTTGACCTGGGACTCAGAAAACTTGCGGTAGTTTCTACTCCTGACGGCAAAATTAACAGGTTTTTTGATGGTGGACACATTAGAGCTGTTTCTGAAAGGTATTACGCACTTCTCAAGAGATTGCAGTCCAAAGGCACTCCTTCTGCTAAGAGACACCTTAAGAAAATTTCGCAGAAGGAGAAACGGTTTCGGACTGCTATTAACCATAAAATTGCCAAAGAAATTGTTAGTCTTGTTCCTGCTGGTGGAGTAATAGTTCTTGAAAAGCTTAAAGGAATAAGAGAAAGGATCAGGGTAAGCAAGAAGAACAGAAGCTGGATACATAGCTGGAACTTTGCACAGCTTCAAAAGTTTATTGAATACAAAGCTCAGGCTAAAGGAGTAAGAGTTTTTTATGTTGATGCGAGATATACATCTCAAAAATGTAGCAGATGCGGGCATATTTCCAAAGAGAACAGGAAAGACCAATCTCACTTTGTTTGTGAAAGATGTGGATTTTCCCTCAATGCAGATCTCAATGCCAGCAGGAACATAGCCTATCTGGCTTCCCTTAACAGGGAAGCTGGGACTGGAGCTGGTATATCCGCTCCAGTGGGCTGCTGTCAACCAGCCTATTGTAGCGGTGCTATTCAGCATCAGCTA
>CAZEOQ010000047.1:0-3687 GCA_964513995.1 uncultured Desulfobacterales bacterium
TATAAGATCCCTAAGTCTCCCTTCTTTCTCTATTTTATAGCTTCATCCCTTGCTCAGCGGATTATCGTCCTTCTGTCCCAATAGGCAAAGCCAGTGTAGCCTCAAGTCTTAAAATTTTTCATCAGATAATCTCATTTATTGCTCTCCAGAGAAGTCTGCTCTGTGGTCTAATTGTTCCTTCCATTGGGTTATAAAACAAGATGTTTTGCTCTATCCAAAATAACAATCTGCTAAATTCTTCTTCTTTCCATCCAGAAAAAGTTTCTTTTTCTTTAAATTTGCTCAAAAAATCCCAAACCTCTTTTTTATCTTCTCTCTTGCTTAAAATCTTAAACTTTATCCACTTAATTCTTGCTATCTCATCTTCAAGCATTCTCTTTAAAGCAGTCTCTTCTTCATATCCTCTCTTTTTTTCCTCAAATAGACTTACCATATCCCCTATCTTTCCACCAATATAGTCCCATACAAGCTCTTTATTCCTGAAGCCAAACTCCTTATATACTCTTAATGCTTCAGCTTTTTTAAGATCATCCACAGGCAAATATTTTGCTCTTCCTTCAAGCCGAGCATTGCTATATACATCTTCTATAAACAGACAATCACTTGTTGCACACAGACAATGACAAAGATGTGTCTCTTTAGTAAGCCTTACCATAAAGTTAAATAACCTTTCAATTATAGACCTTCCTGTAACATTTATTACCTTCTTTATAGTCTGCATCTCATCAAGAATAAATATTGGTCTATATCCCTCATCTGCTATCTTTCCAAAATACTCCTCTAAATATGCAAAAACATCTTCTACTTTATCTTTCCTCTTGAATAATATGTCAAATACTTCTTCTGGCACTGGTATTCCCATAAGTTTGCAAAGAACTTTTCCACCCTCTTTTAATAACTCTTTCACAAATTTTTCTGTCTCCTTTAAATTTTCTCCTATTCTGACTCTAAAAAGCACTCGCATTAGATCTTCTATCTTTTCAACATCTCTTCCTCTAAAGTTGATATAAAACACAACATACTTGCTGGAAGTTTTTCCTAACTCTTCTGTTATCTTCATAAGAAGTGCTGTTTTCCCACTGTTTATTGGTCCATATACGAAATACAGAAAATTTGGTCTTCCACTGAGAATTGCTCTAAGCTCTTTTATTTCTTTTTCTCTGTTAATAAATTCTGGTATCTCCATCTTTTTGAGTAGAAATATTCAAATGTCTTAAGGAGTCCTTTCTAGCTAATTTTACAAAAGTCCAAAACTTTTCAGAACTTCAGCAAGTCTTCTATCCTCTTCTGAAAGCTTCCTCAATGCCCTTATCAGATCCCTGAGCCTTCCTTCTTTCTCTATCTCCTCTATTGCCTCATCTCTTGCCTTCCGGATTATTGTCCTTCTATCCCAGTATGCAAAGCCTATTACTGTTGCTGTAATGGTCGTAAATATACCTGATATGATCCACAAGAATTTCATCATCTGCTCAAATCTTTTATCTACTTGCTCAAATCTTTTATCTACTTGCTCAAATCTTTTGTCTACTTGCTCAAATCTTTTATTCATATCCATTCTTAGTTCTGAAATCCTTTTATCTACTTGCTCAAACCTTTTGTTCACATCCATCCTGAGTTCTGAAAATCTTTTGTTCACATCTTCCCGAAATTCCTTAAATCTCCTGTCTACCTGTTCCATGAATACTCTAAGCGTTGCTTCAAGCCTTACAAGTCTTTCTCTGTCTTCCTGTGTAAATCCTTGTTGCCTTGCAAATAATTGTGTTGAAAAAAGAAGAAAGGAAAGCATTACAAAAACTACCTTTTTCATAATTCCCTCCTTTACAAAAGTCCAAAACTTCTCAGAACCTCTGCAAGCCTTCTGTCCCAGTATGCAAAGCCTATTACTGTTGCTGTAAGGGTCGTAAATATCCCTGATATGATCCACAAGAATTTCATCATCTGCTCAAATCTCTTATCCACCTGCTCAAATCTTTTATTCATGTCCATCCTTAATTCAAAAAATCTTTTATCTACCTGCTCAAATCTTTTGTTCATGTCCATCCTTAGTTCAGTAAATCTTTTGTCTACTTGCTCAAATCTTTTGTCTATTTGTTCAAATCTTTTGTCTACTTGTTCAAACCTTTTGTTCACATCTTCTCTAAATTCCTTGAATCTTTTATCTATCTGCTCAAATCTTTTATCCACCTGTTGCATAAATACCTTAATTGCTGTCTCAAGTCTTACAAGTCTTTCCCTGTCTTCCTGCGTAAATCCCTGAGCTGCAAAAGATTTTGTTGGAAAAACAAGAAGGAAAAGTAAAAGAATAGCTATTTTTTTCATCTTAAATAACCTTCCTTATTGCCCTCCACAAAAGCCTGCTCTGTGGCCGCACCGTTCCTTCCACAGGGTTATAAAAAAGCACATTCTCCTCTATTAAAAAATGCCTGATCTTACGAGAAATATCTTCTCCCCTTATCTCTCCTTCTTTTAACTTCCTTAAGGCATCTTTCACATCTTCTAAATCAATTTCCCCTTTTTCTCCCTCCCCTACTGCTTCCAAAAAATCTTTAAGTCTTGACATTTCATCTTTAAACATCATATTAAGTGCTTCTTTTTCACTAAGTCCTCTCTTTTTCTTCTCAAATAACCTCACCATATCCCCTATCTTCCCTCCAATATAGTCCCACACAAACTCCTTATCCTCAAACCCAAACTCTTCATATACTCTAAACGCTTCTTTCTTATCAAGATCATCCACAAGTAAATACTCTGCTCTACCCTCAAGCCGTGCATTGTTATACACATCCTCTATAAACAAACAATCACTTGTCGCACAAAGACAGTGGCAAAGATGCGTCTCTTTTGTAAGCCTTACCATAAAATTAAATAACCTCCCTATCACAGGCCTGCCTGTTGCATTTATTACCTCCTTTACTGTTTGCATCTCATCAAGAATAAATACAGGACTATACCCCTCCTCCACTATCTCTCCAAAATACTCTTCTAAATACGCAAATATATCTTCTACTTTATCCACTCTCCTAAAAAGTATTTCAAACATATTCTCCGGGATCGGTATCCCTTTTAGCTTATATAAAACCTTTGCCCCGCTCTTTAACACCTCCTTTACAAACTCTTTTGTTTCCTCTGAAATCTTTCCTCGCTTCACTCTAAAAAGCACCCTTGTTAAATCATCTATTGTTTGAACATCTCTCCCCCTAAAGTTAACATAAAATATCACATAATACTTGGGAAGTTCTTCTGCTACTCTTATTATTAGTGCTGTCTTTCCACTGTTTATTGGTCCATATACAAAATAAACAAAATTAGGTCTTCCACTAAGAATAGCTTTAACCTCTCTTATCTCCTTCTCCCTATTTACAAACTCTGGTATATCCATCTCTTCCTCCTCTCTCATAATAACCAACAATTGTGGATGTTTCGCTCAGCATCAGAAAATTAAAGCTTCTTCTGCTTTATAAAATTTCCATCTTTAAAGATAAAGGAAAATTATAACAAACCAAAGCTTCTCAGAACCTCTGCAAGCCTTCTATCTTCCTCTGAAAGCTTCCTTAATGCTCTTATCAAATCCCTGAGTCTTCCTTCTTTCTCTATCTCCTCTATTGCTTCTTCTTTTGCACGACGGATTATTGTCCTTCTATCCCAATATGCAAATCCTATTACTGTTGCTGTAAGTGTCGTAAATAT
>CAZEOQ010000048.1:0-3647 GCA_964513995.1 uncultured Desulfobacterales bacterium
CTTGCTTCTATTCCTTCTTTTTTCAGATCTTCCAGAAGAGAATATGCATCTTTTCTGTCAGATGCTATAAGAAGACCTCCTGAAGTTTGTGGATCAAAGAAGAGGATAAGAAGAAGCTCATCTTTTGCTTCTAACTTTACTCTATCTTTCCAGAAATCCATGTTCTTATATGTCCCAGCAGGGACAAGACCCATTTCTGCATATCTTCTTGCTTCAGCAATTACAGGAACATCTTTGGAATTTATAACTATAGAAAGTCCAGTTCCATAGATCATCTCTTCCATGTGTCCAATAAGACCAAATCCCGTTATATCTGTGCATGCATGAACATTAAATCTGAGCATTATTTCTGATGCCTTTCTGTTCAGTTCTGCCATGAGTTTCGTAACATAGATGACTGTCTTTTCAGAGGCAATCCCACCTTTTATTGCAGTATTTATTATCCCTGTTCCTATTGGCTTTGTAAGTATAAGAAGATCTCCTTCCTTTAAACCTCTTTTTGTTATGACCCTTTCTGGATGAACAAATCCTGTAACAGAAAGCCCATACTTTAATTCCTTATCCTCTACACTGTGTCCTCCTATAAGTATCACACCAGCTTCCTTAAGCTTATCCATACCTCCTTTAAGTATATCCTGAAGTATTGCTATGTCCATCTCTTTTGAAGGAAAAGCTACGAGATTCATGGCTAATTTAGGAGTTCCTCCCATTGCATATACATCACTTAAGGCATTTGCTGCTGCAATCTGTCCAAACCAATAAGGGTCATCTACAACAGGTGTAAAAAAATCTACTGTCTGAATAAGAGCAATTTCATCACTTATCTTATAGACTCCTGCATCATCAGGCTCTTCCAGTCCTATAATCAAGTTTGGATCTTTTAGGACATCTATACCACAGAGAGCCTTATCCAGCTCTCTTGGAGAAAGCTTGCTTGCTCACCCAGAAGCACTGACAGTTCTCGTAAGCCTTACTTGCATCTTGTGAAAAGATATGACTAAAATAAGCATCTGTCAAATTGAAAAATTCTATTAAAATCCCGTGTAAAGATCGGATTTTTCTATTGTTCACATGGAGTATAAGGAAAAGATAATGACATTGGAAGAAGTAAGAGATGTTGTCAAAAGACTCAGGAAAGAAAAAAAGAAGATAGTCTTTACTAATGGCTGCTTTGATCTCATACATCCAGGTCATGTAAGATGTCTATATCAGGCAAAAAAAGAAGGAGATTTTCTTATAGTAGCAATAAACAGTGACAGTTCTGTAAGGAGGATAAAAGGGGAGAAAAGACCTATATTGAGTGAAAAAGAAAGGGCAGAGATAATCTCTGCTTTAAGTTTTGTAGATGCAGTGGTTATATTTCAAGAAGATACTCCGGAAAGTATAATAAGGGAAATCCTTCCAGATGTCCTTGTAAAAGGAGGAGACTGGAAAGAAGAGGAAATAGTAGGTGCAGATATTGTGAAGAGGAATGGAGGAAGGGTTGTCAGAGTTCCATATGAAGCTGGATTTTCCACGACATCTATTATAGAAAAGATCAAAAAAAGATATTGTGGGGAATAAGATGGAAAAGGTATGGGGAGGAAGATTTAGGGAAGGATTGGATCCAATTGCTGAAAGATTTAATGCATCTATAAGCTTTGATTTTAGACTTTATCCTTATGACATTAAAGGGACTGTTGCTCACTGCAAGATCCTTGAAAAAGCAGGGATAATAAAAAAAGATGAGGCTAAAAAGATTATAGAAGCACTTGGAAAGATAGGGGAAGAGATAAGGTCTGGAAAGATAAAAGCAGAAGGATATGAGGACATTCATACACTTGTTGAAAAGAAGCTTATTGAGAAATTAGGAGAGATTGGTGAAAAGATACATACGGGAAGAAGCAGAAATGATCAAGTCTCACTTGACATGAGACTCTTTGTAAAAGATGCCATAAGGGATGTAATCTCAAAGATAAAAAAATTGCAGCTTTCATTAATTGATCTTGCAGAAAAAAACATAGACATAATCATTCCAGGTTATACACATCTTCAAAGAGCCCAACCTGTTCTTTTAAGTCATCATCTTATGGCATATTATGAGATGCTAAAAAGGGATAAAGAAAGGTTTAGACAGTCTTTTAGAAGAACAGATGTTATGCCACTTGGAAGTGGAGCAATTGCTGGAACAAGCTTTGAGTTTGAAAGGGAAATTGCTTTAAAAGAGCTTGGATTTTCTGAAATGAGCAGAAACAGTATTGATGCAGTAAGTGATAGGGATTTTGTAATAGACTTCATATATTCTGCTTCAGTCCTTATGCTTCACCTGAGCAGATTAAGTGAGGAGATAATACTTTGGTCAACAAAAGAATTCAGCTTTATAGACCTTCCTGATTCATTCTCTACAGGAAGCAGTATAATGCCACAGAAAAAGAATCCAGACATTGCTGAGCTTATAAGAGGAAAGACAGCAAGGATTTATGGAAACCTTATGTGTATGCTTACTTTAATGAAAGCACTTCCTCTTGCATACAATAAAGACATGCAGGAAGACAAAGAACCTCTTTTTGACACATATGACACAGTCTGTGATTGTCTTGAAGTAATAGCCAGACTTGTAAAAGGAATAAGATTTAACAGAGAAAAGATAAAAGAAGAAGTAAAAAAAGGATACATTACAGCAACAGACCTTGCAGAATATCTCGTAAGAAAAGGGATTCCATTCAGGAAAGCACATAGGATCGTTGGTGAAATTGTCCTTTATGCAATAGAAAAAGGAAAACAGCTTGATGAACTTTCTCTGGATGAGCTAAAAAAGTTTTCTTCAATTATAGAAGATGATGTTTATGAATGGCTTGATCCTGAAAATTCTGTAAGAAAAAAGAAGATCTATGGTGGAACATCTCCAGAGTATGTAAAAAGAAGTATAGAAGAAGCAAAGAAAGAACTTGAGAGAGAATGAGAAAGCTTATTTTTATTATCCTGATCTTTTCTCTTTGCTGTGGAAAAAAAGGAAGACTTACTCTTCCTGAAAAAAGACTTCCTTTTAGAGTCTGCTTTATGGAATCAGAGATAAGATATGGAAGGGTTTTTATTAAGGGAAAGATTGTTGGAAAAGAAGAAAGATTTAAGCTTTCTGATATAATAGGCTGTAGGGTATATTATGAAAAATACAGTTTTGAAAATCCTCCTTGTGTTTTGTGTCCCAAATATTATATAAAGTTCAAAGAAGTAAAAGGGAAGGTTTCAGAAGGAAGGTTATTTATGTGTGAGCTTCCTTGGATAAAAAAAAGAGGGATTTATTACATAAAGGTAAGGCTTTTGGGAAAGGGAAATGCAATTGGACCAGATTCAGAAGAAGTAAGGATAGAAATTCCTTATGATCTTTAGAAAAGATGTCTATAAGAGAAATAGCAAGAGAGCTTTATAGGCTTCAAAAAGAAGTCCAGAAGATAGAGGAAGATTTGAGGAAAGAAAAGGATCCTGAAAAGAAGCTTGACCTTGAAAAAAGACTGAGAGAAGTAAAAGCAGAAAGAGATAGAGTAAAAGCAGTGCTTGAAGGAATGAAGAAATATCCTGATATAAGGAGACCAAGATAATGGACTTCAGTCTTACCAAAGAACAAAGGGACATAATAAAAGCAGCAAGAGAATTTGCCTTAGGGGAAT
>CAZEOQ010000049.1:0-2793 GCA_964513995.1 uncultured Desulfobacterales bacterium
TCCTTATATCAGCAATTCCAGCTTTTTCAGGAGGTATTTTGGAAGATCTTACAAAAAGTGGAAGAATAAAGATAAGACTTTTTCTTACGCTGTTATCAGCTGGTATGGGAGCTTTTCTTCTGGATTCCCTGATAACTCGTATAGATGTTCCATTTATAGACTTTTTTCTTAAGCTATTTCCAATATCCTTTGCTTTTACAGTTTTTGCAGTAAGTGGAATATGTCATGCAATAAACATTATAGATGGATTCAATGGACTTTCTGGAATGGTATCTCTTATAATACTTACATCGCTTGGATATGTATCCTATCTTACAGGAGATAGTTTTCTTCTTTCTCTGTGTCTTTCAGCAGGAGGAGCAATTATTGGATTTTTGGTATGGAATTATCCATATGGTTTGATCTTTCTTGGTGATGGAGGAGCATATCTTCTTGGATTTTTAATTGCTGAAATCTCTGTTCTTCTTGTAAATAAGCATCCAGAGGTCTCTGCCTGGTTTCCTATGATGCTTTGTGTATATCCTGTTACAGAGACACTTTTTTCAATCTACAGAAAGAAGTTTTTGAGAAAAATGTCTCCTGCTTTACCTGATGGATTACACTTTCATATGTTGATATATAAACGGATTGTAAAACAGGGAATAAAGGAAGAGCTAAAACAAAATTTTATGACATCACCTTATCTTTGGACGATTACCTTGATAAGTAATCTTTTTGCAGTATTTTTTTGGAAAAGGACTTCTTTTCTTGTGTATTCTGTAATATCCTTTATTCTTTTTTATGTATGGCTTTATGGGAGAATTGTTCATTTTAAGACTCCAAAACTGCTAAAATATTTACAAAAGACCAAAGTTCCTTAAAACTTCTCTGACAAGTCTTTCACGGTTTCCTTTATTGCTCTCCAGAGAAGTCTGCTCTGTGGTCTAACTGTCCCTTCCATCGGATTATAGAACAGGATGTTCTCATAGACCAGATAATTTCTCCAGATTGGATCAATTTCTTTTTTTGAAATCTCTTCTCTTTCCCTAAATTTCAAAAATACTTCTTTTATTTTCTCTATATCTACGAGAATCTCTTTTCCTTCAAAACAAAATCTTCTGTTTCCTGCCTCTATCTTTTCTAATAAGCCTTCTAATCTCGCCATTTCATTCTTTAACATACTTTCCAAAGCTTCCTTTTCAGGATATCTCTTCTTCTCTTCATGGAGTCCTACTATATCCCCAATCTTTCCCCCAATATAGTCCCATATAAGCTCTTTATCTTCAAATCCAAACTCTTCATATATCCTAAATGCATCTTCCTTAGAAAGATCATCTACAAGCAGATACTTTGCTCTACCTTCAAGTCGAGCATTGCTATATACATCTTCTATAAACAGACAATCACTTGTTGCACATAGACAATGACAAAGGTGTGTCTCTTTTGTCAGTCTTACAAGAAAATTAAATAATCTTGCTATGATTGGTTTTCCACTTACATTTATCACTTCTTTTATTGTCTGCATCTCATCAAGCACAAACACAGGTCTAAACCCTTCTTCTTTTAGAATACTAAAATATTCTCTTAAGAATACGAATACATCCTCAACTTTTTTGACTTCCCTAAAAAGTAAATCAAATATATTCTCAGGTATAGGTATTCCTCCTAGTTTTTCTATTATCCTTGCTTCTCCTTTTAAAATCTCCTTTAAAAATTCACTGATCTTTTGGGATTCTGCTACTTTTACCCTAAAAAGAACTCTCATAAGATCTTCTACTGTCTTTACATCCCTTTCTCTAAAGTTCACATAAAATACCCTGTATTCTTCAGAAAGCTCTTCAAAGACTTTCATAAGAAGTGCTGTCTTTCCACTGTTTATTGGTCCATAAACAAACCATAAAAGATTAGGTTCTCCTGAAAGAATAGCTTTCATCTGTTTTATATTTTCTTCTCGGTTAAAGAAAGGCATAGTCTACTTTTCCTTTATAAAGCTTCCTATAGACTTCAGATACTCCTCAAAATAGGTGAACCAAGACATTCCTAAATCTTGCAAGCTCTGCCATCTTTTCTGAAAGACTTTTGCTTATAAGTCCTTTTTCTCCAAGAAGTATAAAACAGTGTGAATAGCTTTCAGGAACAGCTGAAAATCCTTTTGACATGATATGATTGCATATATCTATGCAGGCTTCTATCAGGATGATGAAATGATATTTAATGCTTGCCATCTTTTCAACTGATGAAACAAGCTTATCTCTGTCAGCTGCAGCATAGCTTTTTAGCTGTCCAAGTGCTTTGTTTGCTTCTCCTATAAGAGTTAAAAGCTTGTCTTTGTTAATCTTCATTCAAACATCTCTTTCAAAAACTGTTCTCTTTTTACTTTAAAGTCAAAATACCTCTTCCATGCTCTTGTTATAAAATCTATCCTAAGGTCTTCATCTTTATCAATTATCACCTTTCCTTTTGAAATGTCATATATAAGATGATCTGGAGCACGGTTTATGATTATCAGATCAACAGGAATGCCTATTTCTCTTTCAATCTTAAGGGCAACTCTTATGTCATACCATCTGTCATGAAGATAAGTTGAGTCTTCTTTGAGGTATACTGCTATGTCTATGTCATTGAAGTTTTCTGAATTGAGAAATGATCCAAAGATATAACAAAAGATAATCTCTTCTCTATCAAGAATAGCTTTTACTTTTTCAATAATCTCCTTTTTGTTCATCTTTATCTTCCTGGGCAAGCCTTCTCAGTGCTCTTATAAGATCCCTAAGTCTCCCTTCTTTCTCTATTTTATAGCTTCATCCCTTGCTC
>CAZEOQ010000050.1:0-2766 GCA_964513995.1 uncultured Desulfobacterales bacterium
CCGAATTCGTCTGGGGATTTCAGGCGAGAATAGTTGGATTATCTAAGACTTCTCCATCTTTTTACTACCCACCGCCGACAACTTTTTTGGGAGCTATGGCTGAAGTTATTGCAAAGGAAGATAACGTGGGCGAAGACTTGGGCAGGTTTATTATAAACGAACTTGGCGGAAACTTATTGGCTATAGGCGTTAGACCTATCAACTGCGTTCCGATAAAATATGAAGATTTGAATAAAGTAATAACGATAAGAAGGGTTGGTGTGAAAGATAAACAAACAGGGAAGGACATTGGTATTTTAGCACCCCACCCACTCTATTTAGATAAATCGTTCGATTCACCAGCGAGAGGAAAAACTATCCTAACAAGTTTGAATAGCGAAGCTCCGAGACTTAGGTGGTTTTTAGTCTTTAAGGAAAGGACAATTAACGTGCAAGATGAAAACTTAAAGAACAAGATCGATGCAATAGAACTGAGTGAAGAAATCTTCTGGAAAATTCACAGACTTGGATCGAAGGAAAGTAGAGTTTGCGTTGTAGATGTCAATACGTTTGACGAAATACACGTTAGTTCAGGACTCATGATTACGAACTATTCTTTTCCCGCTACGGCAGTTAGCACTTGCGAAGAGGTTGTAAGAAGGTGGGAAAACGAAGTTTACGTCGATCCGTTTAGCAGTGAAATATATAAAAGGGAGAAAAAGGGCAAAAAGGTTGCCGAAAGCGGAGTTTTCGAGAAGTATTACAGCGGATTCGAAAATCTGAGAGTTTTCAAGATACCGATCATAGTTTCGATCGAAAATCCGCCAGAGTATGCCGTTAAAACGATAAAGAGTTGGAATGCTTACTTCGTAACTCTCGACGGTAGGAGAGAGGTGGTAATAGGTGCTGATAAAGTCAAACTTTCCAATTGACGAGACTTTTTTGAGCTCTGTGGTGAACGAAGGTATTCTCTGCTATTTAGAATATGAAAGTGTCGTAAAAGCAATTGAAAGACACAAAAAGCGATTAATTTCTTTAAAAGATCATTTAGGTAGAGATTTTGAGAAGCTCATAAGTATTAGGTTAACAGGAAACGATCTCACAGATATCGACAAATTCCAAGTAAAAATATCAGGTAATCTTCAAAAATTCCTAAAAAAGATTGGTTTAGAGAATTTTGCAGATATAAAATCGTTGAGTGAACATATTGAACGAAATTATGGAGTTAAAGGAAAGTCAGAAAAAGATATCATAAAAACATTTATACTCCAAAACATTTCAAAAGCTGACTTAGAAGAGGTCGAGAATTTTTATACAATATTTATAGAAAATTATGATAGTTCAGGTAATTGGCTCGTTAATGATTCACAAATTCTGGAGAAATACCTAAGCTTTAATTTGGGGACTAAGATCGTTTGTTTGGGAAAGATAAAAAGAGAATTTGAACCATTTATAAAAAATAGTAATAAATTCGAAAAATTTAGGCAAAACTTCCTCAAGAGATTGAACAATAGATTAAAGAACGCTGACTTAGAAACACTCTTTGAAAACGTATTACCATGTATATTTCCAGTGTATATGCGACTTGGATTCCCAGAACAACTTTTAGAAAAAATTTTACCAGATTATTATACAAAAGAAAGAATATTTAAAATGATCTTGGAAAAGAAAGAGAAAGGTTCTGGCGAATCAACATACAACGACATAATAGCATTGTTCATGAGAATTTCCGAATTTGATGTAAATGTAAAATTTGATGGCAACATTAACGTAGAAATTGATGATAAGAAAAAGAACATCTATATTCGCTCGGAAAGGTCGAACGATTTAATTACCGCCCCTCAAATATTGAAATGCGATAGATATACAGGTTTTTCAACGTTTGAAGAAAACTACTTTACTGATCAATTTACACTATATATTTCACCAGAAGTGGCATTAATTTGCATAATTGGACTAACGAATTCACTCGTGTTAAGAGTGTATGACTCTTCAAAAAGACAAGATTTCTATTACTTCCTCTTCTTTTCACCAGAAGAAGTATCCAAGCTCTACTTTAATTATTTTGAAAGACGAGATATCGAAACCATAAGAAAATACCACATCATCAAGGATGAAGCTACAAAAATTTTAAGAGAAATATACCGACGAGTTTCATCGAACGAAGTAGCTATTACTGAATTGGCTTTAAACCTGAAGTTTCAAGAGTTGCTCAGCAGACATAATCTTG
This sequence comes from uncultured Desulfobacterales bacterium, assembly GCA_964513995.1. Classification (GTDB taxonomy): domain Bacteria; phylum Desulfobacterota; class DSM-4660; order Desulfatiglandales; family JALVZP01; genus CAZEOQ01. The sequence continues at coordinate 2,210 of CAZEOQ010000050.1, forward strand.
ATAAGATTTCTTTTACACTATTCAAAATTGCACTCGAAGGTAATACTTACAAAATCTACGAGCAAATCCCGATTAGGATTTACCGAAAAATTGCTTTTGCTGAAGTGGTTGAAAGATACTTCAGAAATCCCGACGATTTCGTTAAAAGATTATCGGAAATCTTCGATAAAAGTAAAAACCGAAGATTATGGAATGCATTAAAAAATAAGGACTCTCCGAACTATCCCGAAGGGGACAACGTCTTAAAAGCCATGCAGGGATTGTATAGATTCGTAATTCTCGGCGACCTTCAGGGTTACTACCAGTTCGTGAGGGAAATCTTCAACTGCTACCGTATTTACGAAAGACCGAAGAACAGGGGAGAAGAAAAGATCAGAGATTACTATCGGTCGATTTTGGAAAGGTTGAGGTGGTTCTAATGCTGATGGAATGCTACAGGCAAGTTCTCGAAAACTGGTTTGGAATAAAGGAGAACGATAGAAAATTCATAGATAAAGTGATTGAAATCCTGAATGAAAAGTGGAACGACAAAAACATCTTCGTAATCGAAGCTCCTA
>CAZEOQ010000051.1:0-2516 GCA_964513995.1 uncultured Desulfobacterales bacterium
AGGTAGATATACAGAGAGAGAAAAAGAAGCTAAAACAATAGAAAAAGAAGAGGATTCTACTGCTTTATGTGTTAAGGTTTAAATATGTGGAAATGTAAGAATATAGTTGGTGAAATGTATGGGTTTCGAAGGTTTAACATATGAAAAACACATGTTGTCAGTTTGGATACAGGTGGCTGATGAAACAGTTGTAATCATTGACTTGAGTAAATCGAGCGTTGTTGTAAAAACGATAATTCTCACAAGGATAGCAAAAATCGTATCTGGTAAAAACACGGTATTCATACGAATTGACAATCCGATATGGATAAGAGATGGTAATGTTGAGGTATGTGAAAAAGGTGGTATTATCTACGAGGTTATGATCTGATCTTATGTTCAACTCTATTTTTATTTTTGCTTCTTCTATCTTTCAATTCTTCTATGTGTTAAGGTTTAAATACTGTTATATCGAGTAGTTGTATTGGTGAGTCATATGGTTAATGTTGCACATGTATATACAAAGATAGATATTTACATATTCGAGGACTTTGATGTGTATATGCATATAGTGAGACACGTTTCAGAGAACTTTAAACCGTTGAGAAATGCATTAGAGCTACCATTGTATCGTGTGCCAGATCGTGTACTGATGTTTGTACCTATGGTGGGCTTTCTACCGATTATAAAGATCTACATATGGATATTGCTCGATAGGACAGTGTTGCTAGCAGTAATTTATAGACCAATTGATAGACTGTATGATGTTCGTGTTAAAGTTATAGATCGTGGTCTGTAACTTTTTTCTATCCTTTTATTTCTAAAGGTTTAAATATGTGGTAGTTCTGTAGTTGATTTTGGGTGTGTTTGCATGGGTGGGGAGGAGATTACACACTGTAATGCTTTGAAGGCTGAGTACGAGATCTTGATGGCGATAAGAAGCAGGATTCATGATATAAGGGATAGCATATCGAAGATTATAGATCTTGTTAGGGAGTACAGCAATATTGATAGTGAGAGGTCTGATACTCTTGCAAAATACATACAGTATATACAACAACCTCTAAACGAGTTTGAGGGTCAAGTGCGTAGATACTTAATGACTGTTCTGCTACTGCTTGTAGAGGACAGATGTGCTAAGGTGACGTTCTGATGTGGTCACCTTCAATGGTTTTCAAATTCATAGATGACCTTGAATGGAATTTAAAGGTGTTGGTTATTGAAATAGCTAGACCCGCAATCGTTGAAGAAGCTTTACAGAGTCCGCTAGCTCTTGTCGTGCTTAAACAGATAGTTGATTACAACAGGTACCCAACTTTGAGCAAGTTTGCGGTTAAGATGATGAGGTTGGTAAGGAGAACAATGAATCAGCTACGACTCTACGCAATAGAGGAGCTTGGTCTTGTAGCTCTATTCTTCAATCTGTAAAGACTTAAATACTTGTTTTTTATCCAGTTTCTCTTGGGTGACGTATCTTGACCTACATGATTCTCGACTTCAACAAGGGAGTGACAAAGATCTCCAAAGCTAAGGACTACTGGTACATCTTCATACCCAAGATGGTTCAGCAACAACTTCAAAGACTAGGTGTTGAACAAGGTCATCTAGTGGTGTGGGAAAGCATTGAGGAGCGTGAAGGTGTTGTGTACGTAACTCTGAAAATTATTAGAACAGGTAGTATACAGATAAGCAGACAGAAGGTTGTTAGAGTTGAAAAACAGTAGACTACCTTGGTATTCCACAGAAGAGGTAAAGAAGTATCTCAGAGACGAAGCCATCAAGATCTGCAGATACCTGTACCCAATAGCGGTAGAGGTAGAAGTGATAGAGCCTCTGAGACACATCAGAGTTTTTGTTAAGTGTCTTGAAGAGGATAGGGAAACAGTTGACGATCTTATCAACTCTTTGTTGGGTAAAGGTTTAAATACTGAAAAATAACAGAATTAGATCGGGTGCAGGATATGAGTCTTGACCAACTCTTGAATCAAGTTACCTTCAAGCTAGCTTCGGAGATAGGTGACCAAGAGATCGTGTGTAGGATACAGGACTACAAGATCAAGGTCGACAGGCACGGACGAAAAATGTTGCAGTTGATGCTGAAGTGCAAGGGTCACGGAACCGTGATTGTAGCTTTATCGCCATCGTATGCAAAGGAGTTCGGTGCTAGGCTGAAGAAGCTGGGAGTTGAGAAGATCAGCGATATGATGTCTGTGTGCTTCATATGGGAGAAGTTCAAGCTTCCTAAGGCTAGAGAGGGCTACACAGATCCATATCCACGATTCCTACCGAAGGAGGTCGTACCTTGTCCTGATGAGTTAACGTATTAGATCCAATTTTTCATTTTTTCACTTTTTAATTTGTCTGAACCCAAACTAGTTAGGGGGTCTGGATGAGTGAGCCAAGAGATGAAAGATCGGTGGATTCTCTGATAGAGGCAGTTACATCAACTACAGAGGAGCCCAAGCCGAAAGAGAAAGGATATGAAAAAGCCTTCAAGGAATCGAGCGAGTATCGAGACATTCTTGAGAAATGCGGAA
>CAZEOQ010000052.1:0-989 GCA_964513995.1 uncultured Desulfobacterales bacterium
GTCTTGTCTTCGGGAACAGTGATTTCCTTCCACGTGCCTTGATATCCCTCCGCATTTATAATATAGTTAAGGTGTCTTTCCTCGAGGTTGTCGAAGTAGACTATACCGTCTTTTCCCGTGGTTTTTTCGAGGTGTTCCATCGAAGGCAGGAGAGTGATTTCAACCTTTGCATTAGGAATAGGATTGTCCGTTTCCTCGTCCTTAACTACGAATTGGATTTTGTACGTTTTCGGTTTAGGTTTAGGTTTAGGTTTCGGTTTCGGTTTCGGCTTTGGTTTTTCCTCAATTTCTTCCTCAACGATCGTGCCGAGATAGGGGGATGTTCCGTACTTCTTTGCCTTCTTCTCGATCCAATCCCATGCCTTTCTTCCCAAGTCCTCGAGATCACGCCCTTCCCACGATGCCTTGTCGTATTCGTCCGGGAACTTCGCCTTAGGATCTCCTCCTTTAGGATAGTACGCTGTGACCCTGTACCTTACCATGATCATCTATTTTTCTTCGCTATCTTATATTGTTTTCCTATTCCCTTCCCCACTTCGTACCCTGCCAAGCCGCAGATGATAGAAACCGTAGTGGCTAAAATTCCTCCGTCTATTCCGTACACTACGAGATTGGTGATCTCGAGTAAGGTTATACACGCCATCGCCGTGACTTTCAAAAAAGTGTTGTCATCCATACCTTCGACCCACCTCCATGCACTAATATTTTAGAGCGTACGCATACTCGAATCTCTGTCCTGAAATAGTAACGGATGATGCGTTCGTGCCATCGCCGGTTATATCCGCGGTGATTTGATAAATGGGTTCAGTAAACCACGATAGATCTACCGTAGTGCTTGACGTGTACGTGCCTACGGTCTGCCCGTTGATCTTAAGCACTACAGAACCCCCTCCGCTCGCTATCGTTACGTCAGCACTGAGGTTCTTAAAGTAACTCGCCATTCCCGAGTCCTGAAATAGTGTGTGCGTTACCGCCGTCGAACTCGTCTC
>CAZEOQ010000052.1:999-2324 GCA_964513995.1 uncultured Desulfobacterales bacterium
TCGTCTCTGATTTGGTTTCGCTGTACGCTCCTGCGTAGCGAAGCGGAATTTCTCCGAAGTTGTAGTTGATAATCGCGTGTTTATAGAAAGTTCCGTAGCCCGAAACAACCAACTTAAAATAACTGTACGGAGTATTATTGAAGTATGGGTAGTAGAACGGAACATAGAACGAGTAATATCCTACGGACGAGTCTGTTCGCGATGCTGTTCCGATGCTTACTGTACCTACCATCGTTCTGAGGTATACCTCAACGTTGCACGCATTCGTTCCGTCACCCGCTATACCGAAGTATATCCTTCTGTAGCCTTTGTTCCGTGTGATAAAAGATACGTAGTACGTATGCGTTGTAGAGCCATCAAGTGCTTGGTTCACAACAGAGGAATACTCAGTTATCTCACTCATAAGTTCAGAGAGGGAGTACAAACTTATTGTTTTGATGTAAACGCTACCTCCTGTTGTTGCCTCGAACTTAACGAATACACCCTCAGTACCACTTCTTCCCGTTATGAACTGCCATGTGTTGTTCACATTACACACAGGATTATTGTACATCCATCCGCCATAAAGCGTTGCCTTTACATCCCCTGTTTGGTACAGGCGTAGATAACATATTTCCCGTTGATTCCCGCGTGTAATCGGAATTCTTAAGTATTTCGTTTCCCCCGCACCGACATCGAATTTAAAGGCGTAGTTGTTGTAATTATCACCCGGCTTGCTTATGCCGTTCTCCGTGTAATCCACTATCTTTCCGCCTAATTCTTCCCAGTTGAGAAGGAACTTGTGATACTCTCGAGAGAAATCGACACAGATAGGCGTGCACAGGTACTGAACCATCTTGTGGAAGTACTCCGCGTAATCCGCAGGCGATAGAGCCCAGTACACCACGCTAACCACCTTCCGAAGTTTCAACAACGGTTACCTCCGTCTCGGTGCTCGCGATAGCCCACACATCGCCTTTGTGGTATTCATCGCTCCACACTCCGCCATGAGCACTTACCTTTATTCCTTTCGACGATCCCGTAGTGGATATATTTTTATCGAATCCGACGTACACGTCGTAGTCCCCTTCGTTCAGGATCGTGTACACGACCCTACGATCGTTGCGTACCAACAACCGCGTAGGTGTGGTACGCACCGTAACCGTGACTACCAAACTCATGGAATCACCATGATATGCCCTTCTCTAAATAAAAATTAAAAAAGTGCGGAAAATTCTGCTGCCGGGTTACACTCGGAGTATTGGAATTATCTTCACCGCGTTGGTGTCGTCGCTGTAGATCTCTAACTCTACTCTCTTCTCGGGTTCTATCGGTGCTTTACCGAA
>CAZEOQ010000053.1:0-2310 GCA_964513995.1 uncultured Desulfobacterales bacterium
ATATGACCCGATTTAAAGGGGATTGCGACATAGGCAAAACTCTTGGGTCTTGTTGTATATCTGCTTGTCAGAAAATATGACCCGATTTAAAGGGGATTGCGACCAGCTGAATTTTTTCTTGACAAGAACACAAAAGTTTGTGGTCAGAAAATATGACCCGATTTAAAGGGGATTGCGACCTCCCATCTTCCTGTTTATTAGTATTCTGCTGTTTGAAGTCAGAATAATTGACCCGATTTAAAGGGGATTGCGACTGTGAATGGATCTTTTGCATTTTTATTATTCTTTTTTGGGCCGGAATAATTGACCCGATTTAAAGGGGATTGCGACTGTGAATGGATCTTTTGCATTCTTAATAATCTTCTTTGGGTCAGAATAATTGACCCGATTTAAAGGGGATTGCGACAGGAAATTCCTTAGTTGAGACCAGAAAGGTAAAACCTTGCAAAACTATTGATTTGGCTGTGGTATCTGTTTGTTTCAGTGAGAAATTTTGGGGCTCAGGAAAATATAGAAAGACTTCACATAGCTTCTATTTTAGTTGTCTTTTTCTTTCCCACTGCCTTAACTCTCTTCTTAAAAGCTTTCCAACCTTTGACTTTGGAAGCATATCACGAAACTCAATGATATGAGGAACTTTATAAGAGGTAAGCCTCTGTCTGCACCACCTTATAAGCTCATATGCACTAAGTCCCTTTACATCATCCCTTAGAACGACATATGCCTTTATCTTTTCTCCCACAGATCTGTCAGGAACTCCAACAACTGCTGCCATCTTTACAGCAGGATGATCCTGAAGGACCTTTTCTATTTCAGAACAGGATACTCTGTATCCTTTGTGTTTTATTATGTCTGATGATCTGTCTATAAAGAAAAGCCATCCATCTTTATCAATCTTTATTATGTCTCCTGTCCTATACCAGATCTTTCCATCAATCTTCAGAAAGCATCTTTTCGTCTCATCTGGCTTGTTCCAGTATTCCTTTGGCATATTCTCTGATGTTACGAGAAGTTCACCTTCTTCATTGAACCTTATCTCCTGATATGGAAGAAGTCTTCCACAGCTTCCTTCAGGAGGGTCTTCTCCCATCATAACTCCTGATATTCCTCCTGTTTCTGTTGATCCATATCCCTGATAAAGCGGAACAGAAAACATCTTTTTCCATCTTCTTGCAACCTCTTCTGGAAGTGCATCACCTCCAGAACAACAATACTTGAGAGAGCTTAGATCATAAAAATCAATCCTTTCATGATCAAGGATCATTCTAAAAAGAGCAGGAACACCAAAAAGAGACTTTACTTTGTATCTTTCAATCTGAACAAGAAGTGCATCAAGATTTACTTTTGGAAGAAGTATCATTGTGTCTGCTGAAAGAAGAGCTCCCATTCCCATTGCCATTCCAAAGCTATGGAAAAGTGGACTTCCCTGAATTAGGATATCTTCTCCCTTTGGGATCTTTTCCCTTAGCTTCCTTTGCCAATAAGCTACTTCAAAGATAAAATCACTGCTATACGGAACACCTTTTGGTGTTCCTGTTGTTCCTCCAGTATAAAATATTGCTGATGGCTCATTTGTAAATGTCCTTTTTTCTTCTTTTCCTTCTTTAAGGAGCTTTTTAAAGAGGAAGAAATTTCCTCCTTTTTTTATCTTCCCTCTTGGAATCTTATCAAAAGCAATTCCTATAATCCTTTTCCATAAAGGAAGAAGATCACAGACATTTGTGATTATCACCCTTTTTACAGCTGTCTTGTCAAGTATCTGATATATGTATCTGAAATTTGTATCAAGACAGATTACTGTCTCTGCTCCACTGTCATTTATTATGTAGCTGACATCAGAAGGAGTATATATCGGGGATACGGGAACAGCACATAAGCCACATTTCAGTAAAGCCAACCAGCTTATTATCCACTGTGGACAGTTTGGAAGGTATATTACGACTTTTTCTCCTTTTGAAAGACCTATCCTGAGGAGAGAATCAGAGAATTTTTCAACAAGTTCAAGAAGTTCTCTGTATTTCCAGTTTTTCCCAAGATAGTTTATTGCGACATTTTCAGGAAAATCCCTGCATGTCTTATAAAAAGCTTCAATAACCTGAGACATCAAGTATTTTTTATAAAACTTGCTTAAAAAAGTTGTCAATGGAGCTTTCTGGCTTTTCTTTTAGATCTGCAAAACAGGGTTTTACGCAGGAAGACAGATTTACGACACTTACAGGAGCAGTGATAGGATTTGCATACTGGGAAGGACGATGATCCGTCGTGCAAAAGAAGAAGCAATAGAGGAAATAGAGAAAGAAGGAAGACTCA
>CAZEOQ010000054.1:0-2186 GCA_964513995.1 uncultured Desulfobacterales bacterium
GAACCCCGCTGAAAAACGCACAGAAGACTACATCTCCGGAAGGTTCGGCTGACTCCCCTCACTCGCCACACCGCAAAATTACCATAATTTTATCGCAGGAATCCAGTCGTAATGTATTTTTCCATTTGCATCTATGAATTCAGTGCAGTTTATCCATCCGTCCTCCGTTGGCAGTGTCTTTCTGTGATGGATTTGTGGATAAGAGCCCGTTATTATCGTGAAATTGTAAGTTTCGTATGGCATCAGGACAACGGTAGTATTGAATGTAATATTCTTCCAATCTCCTTTGTAACCTTCCCATTTCGCCTCTGCACACCAAGTTGAGTTGCATATAAGAGCATATTCAGTGTGACCGCCAGTCCCTGCGCATGGGTATGTGTATAATTTCTCCGCAATAATCGTTTTATTCGGTTTTATTGTTCCTTTGTGTGTGCCGAATATGCTTGGGTATGTCCCTGGACCAGTATCAAAAAATTCAACCTCAGGTATTACTGTTACGACTTTACTTGTTGAATTCTTTGCACTTGAGTTGTCCGTTACAGTTAAAGTTACGGTGTATTCGTCTGCTGATGAGTATACATGATTCACTATTTTTCCAGTTGCGGTGTTTCCATCGTCAAAGTCCCATTCGTAAGAGACGATTGTGCCATCTGGGTCATACGAAGAAGATGCATCAAAGGTTATTGTCCGATTAACAAAGGGATTTTCTGGTGTGTATGTGAAGGATGCAATTGGTGGTTTGTTTTCTCTAACAATAATATATTTAAATGCCTGGTTATTATTTTCATTTGACTCATCAATATTATTCTCAGGATCTATTCTCACATAAATATCATGAGAGCCTGCTTTTCCAGTTGTATCCCAAGCTACTTGCACTGTTTCAGTTTTACCAAATGCTATACTCGTGATTGTTTTATTCTCTCCTATTTGAATCCCATTTATTGGATCCCCATCAAAGAATTGTACAACTACATTGCTCGCATCTGCGTTTCCAATGTTGTGTATTGTTGCAGTTATGCTTACTTGTTCCCCCTCTATCGGTGATGCAGGAATAAATGAAATATCTGAAGATGAAATTGTTAGGTCTGGCTTTTTTATTACCCACCCATCCGGGTCTTCGAAAGGATACCAGTCTTTGTTTGAACCATAATAATTTGAATCAATTATATAAGGCTGACTTCCATTGCTTGGATTTCCTGTGCATATATGGTCGCTCCAATAATTACCTCCAATTGGATAACTTTCGTTCCATGAATTAGCCCATACTCCATAATTGTATGCTTGTTTTCCATTGTCTATTATGTTGTTGTGATAGATTCTGTTATTATCGCAATAACTGTACAAATATATGCCGTATGCATTGTCCGATACATCATTATCTATGATGTCATTGTTATTTGAACCATAATTACTGGAATATCTGGAATAATAATCCAAATATATGCCATAATAGTTGTCCGATACATTATTATCTATGATGTCGTTATTGTCTGACCCCTCAAAATATATGCCATAATAGTTCTTTGATACATCATTATCTGTGATTTCGTTGTTGTCTGACCTATCCAAATATATGCCGTACCCGTCGTTTGTGTTGATATTATTATACGTAATCTTGTTTTTGTCTGAATAAACCAAATATATGCCATAATAGTTATACATTAGGATGTTGTTCGTGAGCGTACTAAACCCTGATGATAAGTATATTCCTGCACCACCATAATAGTTATCGCTATTTCTCACAGTAAAATCACTAATAGTTACAGCATTAGCAGTCACTTTAATTACATGTCCAGATCCACCTCCGTCAATAATAGTAGTGGTTCTATCCTCACCTCGCAGCGTCAGTGATTTATTCACGACCACATTCTCAATGTAAGTTCCGTTTCTTACAAATATTGTATCTCCATAGGAAGCATTATCCACTGCCCATTGTATCTTCGCATAGTCGTCAGGCACGTAAATCGTCCTTGCGGACGCAACACCCACGGCGCATGCGAGCATGCAGAGAAACAAGAACGCTGTGCAGGAGAGCAAGAATTTTGTGTTTTTCCCTCTCATTTTTCACAACCCCCCTCTACCTCAGCGCCCTGACTTAAAAAGGTTTTCTATTTCTCCCCGCTTGCCCCTTTCGTCTGAAAGCTAACAGCGTCGGGCATTCGTGGAAACTTCTTTCACGCTCTCCT
>CAZEOQ010000055.1:0-2143 GCA_964513995.1 uncultured Desulfobacterales bacterium
GAGTAAAGAGGAATTGATAGAGATTGGAGAAGATCCTGAGGATCCGGGCGGATACTTCATTATTAATGGAACTGAACGAATACTTGTATTGGTTGAAGAGATTGCACCTAATAGAATAATCGTTGAGAAGGGAAGTGGTAATGTTACAGAAATAGCAAGAATTCACTCTGAGAAGGACGGTTACATACAGAGACACCTTCTTGAGAGAAAAAACGATGGTATTATAACGATAAGCTTCGCAAATGTTTACAAACTCCCCGTTGTTGTTGTTCTACGAGCTCTTGGTTTAGAGAGGGATAAGGATATCATTACTGCAGTCTCCCTGCATCCTGAAATACAGGAAGAATTTTACATAAATCTTCTTGAATCAGAAGCTAAAGACTCGCTTGAGGCAATGGATGAGATAGGAAGACACCTTAAGATACCCCAAAAAAAGTACAGGATGGACAGAGCTAAGAGATTGCTCGATAAGTATCTTCTGCCTCATCTTGGCCAGGACAAGAGTGCTAGACTTAGTAAGGCAATGTTTTTGGCCAAGGCCGTCGAAAAGTTGATAAAGCTTCACATTGGTTGGATAAATGAAGATGATATAGACCATTATTCAAACAAAAGGCTAAAACTTGCCGGCGACTTGATGGAAATTCTTTTCCGTTCCATTTTGTTGGGGAAGTGGGGTCTTATAACACGAATAACTTACAATTACCAAAAGTTAACACGACGGGGCAGACTTCCTCCATTACCAGCAATCGTAGAATCAGACGTATTGACAAATCAGCTCGTTTCAGCTCTTGCTATTGGTACGTGGGTGGGTGGTAGGACAGGTGTATCGCAAAGATTGGAGAGGTCTAGCTACGTAAAAACACTCTCTCATATGAGGAATGTACTTTCTCCGTTGAGTTCTACTCAAGAGCATTTTGAAGCAAGAGAGTTGCATCCTACTCATTGGGGAAAACTTTGTGCTAGTGAAACCCCAGAAGGTGCTACAATAGGTCTAAGAAAGTATCTTGCTATCATGGCTGAAGTAACAAGAGGTGCAGATGATAGAGAGAATAAAAAGCTCCTCAATATGTTGACAACGAAGAGGTTGATAAAATGACGAACGTATTCTTCAATGGAATATTTTTAGGAACTACGAACAACCCGGAAAAACTTGTTAATCTAATACGGGAAGAGAGGAGGAAAGGAAAAATTACCAACCAGGTGAACGTAGTTTATTATCCTCATCTCGATGAAGTAAAGATACATACGGATCCTGGTAGAGTTAGGAGACCTTTAATAGTTGTAGAAAATGGAAAGCCTAAGTTGACTAAAGAACATATAGAAAAACTCAAGAGAGGAGAAATAAAGTGGTCAGACCTCATAAAAGAAGGTGTTATTGAACTTCTAGATGCAGAAGAGGAGGAAAATGCCTATATAGCCTTGACTGAAAAAGATTTGACGCCAGAACATACTCATTTGGAGCTTGATCCCTCAACAATAATGGGACTTTCTGCTTCTTTATTACCCTATGCTGAATTCGATCGTGGAGACAGAGTTAACTATGGCGCAAAGATGATTGGCCAAGCTATAGGGGTCTTCTCGCTGAATTTCCTAAGTCGGGTCGATACAAAGTCTAACGTGCTCATCTATCCACAGAAACCACTTGTTTACACCCGTACCTATAAAGCCATAAATTTTGATGATCATGCCGGCGGTCAAAATGTCATAGTTGCAGTAATGCCTTTTGATGGATATAACATGGAAGACGCGATCATATTCAACAAAGCATCGATAGAAAGAGGGTTATTTTGGAGTATGATGTTTAGAACGTATGAGGCTGAAGAAAAAAGATACATGGGCGGACAAGAGGATATCATAGGAATACCCCAACCAGGAATAAGGGGTTATGCTGGCGAGGATGCCTATAAGCATTTACCTGAGGATGGTATAGTCAACCCTGAAACTGAAGTTGATTCTGACCAAGTTTTAATAGGTAAGACTTCTCCTCTTCGCTTTTTAGGGAGTATGGACCAGTTTATTACAGGTCTAGAGAATCTAAGGGAAACATCAGTTCGCTTGAGGCATGGGGACCATGGCATTGTTGATAGAGTTTTCATAACTGAAAGTTCTGATGGGAACAAGTTGGTAAAGGTTATTGTAAGGG
>CAZEOQ010000056.1:0-1966 GCA_964513995.1 uncultured Desulfobacterales bacterium
TTTTAAAAGCTAAGTTTTTTAGATATGAGAAACTTTAAAGGATAGGAAGATACTTTTCTATCTCATAAGGAAATACTCGTATTCTATATTCATTCCATTCAAGTTTTTTATTTTTAATCAATTCATTAAATATATGCTCTCCCAGAGTATCTTTAAGTAGATCACTTTTTTCCGCATAACTAATAGCTTCTCCCAAACTTCTAGGTAAACTATCAATACCCAAAGATTTTCTTTCTTCTTCAGTCATGTGAAAGATGTCTTTTTCTATAGGTTCAGGTAGTGAATATCCTTTTTTAATACCTTCAAGTCCAGCCCTCAACATACAGGCAAAAGCAAGATAAGGATTACATGCAGGATCAGGACTTCTAAGTTCTATACGAGTTGCTTTTTCTTTACCTGGTTTATACATAGGAATTCTAATAAGGGCTGAGCGATTTCTTCTTGCCCAAGAAATATAAACTGGTGCTTCATATCCTGGAACAAGTCTCTTATAAGAATTAACCCATTGATTAAGAACCAAGGTAATCTCCTTAATATGAGTTAAAAGACCAGCTATATACTTCTTAGCTATATCTGAAAGGTGATATTTATCGTTAGGATCAAAAAAGGCGTTTTTATCTCCTTTAAAAAGGGATTGATGAGTATGCATACCACTTCCGTTTTCACCAAAAATAGGTTTTGGCATAAAAGTAGCATAAAGTCCATATTTTTTGGCAACTTCCTTAACAACAATTCTGTAAGTCATTACAATATCAGCCATTTCTAAGGCATCAGCATATCTTAAATCTATTTCGTGTTGAGAAGGGGCAACCTCATGGTGAGAATATTCAACTCTTATTCCCATTTGTTCTAAACAAAAAATAGTTTCTCTTCTTAAGTCTTCTGCAGCATCCATAGGGTAGTCAAAATAACTACCTCTATCCAAAATTTCTGTTCCCTGATCATTTTTAAAGTAAAAATATTCAAGTTCAGGACCTAAATAAAAATTGGTAAATCCCATTTCTTTCATTTTTTCAAGATTTCTTTTTAATGCATATCTTGGATCTCCTTCATAAGGTTTACCATCTGGTTTATATATGTCACAAAACATCCTTGCAACTGCTTTTTCCTTTGGTCTCCAAGGTAAAATGGCAAATGTTGTTGGATCAGGAATAGCAATCATATCTGATTCTTCAATACGAGCAAAACCTTTTATGGAAGATCCATCAAAACCTATTCCTTCTTCAAAAGCTACTTCTAATTCTTCCACTGGAACAGCAAAACTTTTTAATTGCCCAAGAACATCAGTAAACCAAAATCTTACAAATTTAACATCATACTGTTTGATAAGGTCCATCACATCTTTCTTGTCTCTGGGTTTCTCCTTAATCATAAAATGCCTCCTCTTTTAATATTTTTCACTATTTAAAATGTAATAAAATAATATTCAATTTAAATTTTAACAATCCTTTAATTTTAAATCTTAATATTTTTAATACAATTACAACTTAGCTTTATTTTATTAAATTTAAGCCTACTTATAATTTTACATTCTTCTTTTTTTAAAAACTCGTGCTTTAATAAAAAGTGTCAGAATTTGTATAAAATATTTTGTTAAAAGAAATTTTTATGCGGCAAATTAATTATGATACAGTAATAAAAAAAATAGTTAATTTTATAAGAAGAAAAATTAAAGAAAGCAAAGTTAAGGGAGTTATTTTAGGAATAAGTGGTGGAGTAGATAGTGCTACAACAGCTTGTCTTGCTGTAAAAGCTTTAGGAAAAGAAAAAGTTTTTGGTTTAATAATGCCATATTATAAAAATCAAGAGATTAAAGATGCTATTTTAGTATGCAATAATTTAGGAATAAAATATAAAATAATAAATATAAAAAATATAGTTAATGAATTTGAAAAAACTTTAGATTTTAAGATAGATAAAATAACTAAAGGAAATTTAATGGTTCGTAGTAGAATGGTTATTCTTT
>CAZEOQ010000057.1:0-1702 GCA_964513995.1 uncultured Desulfobacterales bacterium
GCTAACCAGCTTCTCAACAAGCTCATTTCGCTCTCCTCCTTGCAAATCTGAATCCAGCTACAACTGCTATCGCTATCAATACAGTTGCTGTAATTGTAACTGGATTCAACAGAGGTTTCTCCTTCACTTCCAATGAGACCGTTATGGGATTCGATTCGTGTGTGTAACCTTCATCGTCGTCGTATTTAACTTTCACAATCGCTGGATAATAGCCAGCTCCCGCATCTTTATCGACATCTATCCTGAATTTGGCTACTGCGATCTCGTTTGGTTTCAGAGTTCCAATAAAGTACAGTCCGGGCTGTGATTTCCCGATCAATCCGCTCAAAGAGCTACCACCAGCGATTGTTAGCGGTGTAGAAACTTCAAGCTCAACCACAGCGTTGTGGATTACCGTATTTCCAGTGTTTTTGATTTTAACAATGACATCACCAGTTTCGTCCGGATATAGATGACTTTCAATCGAGAGCACTTCAAAATGAGCAGTCTTCGACTCTACTATCACTGGAATTTCAGCAATACTCACCAAATCTTCCGCATTGGCTAAGCTGAACCTTTCAATTAAGTAAAGCTCGTAAGAACCACTCGTTGCCTCATCGGAAACTGAGAGTCTGAATTTTACTTCTTTAGATTCGTTGGGTTTAAGCTCATCAATAAAAGATACCGAGCTGAGCGGTGTTATTGAAGAGTCAGGAGTTACGATTGTGAATTCTGCATCGGTCACGGTGTCGTTCAGGTAGTTCTTAACGAAAATGCGCACGTCTCCTTTCAATCCGACCCCGAGGTTCTTCGTCTCAATTCTTTCAACCTTTAGCGGTGGATTTGATTTTATCTCAACTTCTATATATTTCTTTTTGCTAACCTCTTCATCCCCCAGCTCGTTTCTATACTTCAGCGTCAAGCACGCTCTATACTTTCCCGCTGGAGCTTTCGATTTAACGTAAAACAGAACGCTCTTACTCTCTCCCCTCTTGAAGTAACCTATGTATGGGGTGTTTTCAACCTGAATCAGCGGATTGTTAAAGGACAAGACTGCTACGGCATCGCTCACGTCTTCGCCAACGTTTTTAATGCTCACCAAAACGAATCCTCTTGAGGGTATTGTGATAATAGGTTGAACGCTTTGTTGCTGGATTTGGGGTTGAAGTCTTGGAATAGTTTTTGGCGACGTGATTAAACTATCAACTCCCGTAACGATAAAGGAATCGTCGTTAACAACTTTTAATCCGATTGGTTGTGAGAGAACCATTGGCTTCCCAGCGGAAGTTTTGAATTTCAGAATGAGTTTAGCTGGATACGTCTGATTTAAAGCCTCATCCATAACGTAAACCTTGAACGATGCCTTAGCCTCTCTATCAACATCGATGTCGCCCAAATAAGCTGACATGGCTTTCGTGTTCGGTATCAGTGGCGGCGTTGCGTTTAAGATAAGGACAGCATCGTAGATTTTGTTGCTTCCGGTATTCTTAATCACAACGTCCACTTTCCCCTCCGAACCAGTTTTTAGCGATGATTCCACGGATACAACACTGAAATCGTAGTCTTTCCTTACTACTTCAACTTTTAAATATTCAACATCGCACTCATCCTCACGATACGTAACCGCTATACCGGAGGTAGTTGATGTGTACGTAACTTTGGTGTATTTTAATTTCACTGGAATTCTGTATTCTCCGAGCTCTGCATCTTTATCAACTTTAAC
>CAZEOQ010000058.1:0-344 GCA_964513995.1 uncultured Desulfobacterales bacterium
GCTCAGGCTAGGCCAATAGACGCCAGTTAACGCAAGCCTACTCAAGACAAGCTTGACCCTAGTGAGGTTAGTCTTGTCTACAAATAGCCCAACGAGGTATGCATAGGTTCTGAGGAGGTCATCGACCTCGCGTATCAGCAATGCCTCACCGGTCCTGTTCGTGTTTGCCATGAGTGCAGGTACTAGCCACTCGGTGCTACGCACCAGGAAGTAGCAGAGCTTTGTCCTGCAGTAAGCCTCGGTGTGTGATACAGTCACTGTCTTGCTCACAGTCTCGTTGCCTATCCTGCCTGTGACGTTGACATCGACTACGATCTCGTGGAACACGAGCTCCTCATGTGGAA
>CAZEOQ010000058.1:354-1633 GCA_964513995.1 uncultured Desulfobacterales bacterium
GCAAGCTCGCGGATTAGAGACTCGACGAACAGAATGTCAACATGTCTACGCGCCGTAAGCAGAAGAGGTGTGGTGCCTCTAACACTGATGCCACACTCGAGTCTCGTCAAAGGCGAATACGACATTGTGTGTAGTGTCAGTGGTATTGAGATGCCTGAGAGGACAACATCGTAGATGTGCTTGACGCAGTCGCCATAGTCGCTAATCGGCGTGTAGACTATGACCTTCCTGTGTGCACCATCCACCATCAGGACTTCGCCACCCAGAAACTCCATGTAGCCTGACTCGATAATGCCATAGTCTCTATACCCCGCATAGTACGTGTAGTTGAGTATAGCAACTGCATGAGACAGGTTGAGGAGTATTGACCCACCAAGCACGAGTCCTCTAAACAGCTCATTGTGGCTCATTGCAAGCCTGATAGTGCACTTGCTCAGGTTGATGGGTGGTGCACAGTTTGTGACACTAGCCGTGTACAGCGCATAGGCATCTAGAGTCAGCTTAAACCCCGTGAAGAAGAGTAGAGCCAGAACAAACGTTGTTATCGAGAGCACCGTTGCTACAACGAGTAGGCTACGTGGCATGCCTAGGTGGAGTTGTGAAGCACAGGGAAAAAGAAGTGTTTTCAGGTTTTGGACTGTGTGAGCGAGGGTCAGGACTAGGCTAGGAGTCTGGCCCTACCTCAGTATCTCGTAGAGCATCTTGCCTATGGAGATGGCGACTGCGAGCGTCATTGCTGCTATGCCCCATATGAATGATGCTGTGGCTGCCACAACTATGCCTAGTACTAGCAGTAGGCATGAGATGCCTAGTGTTACCTGGTCTAGCACACGCATCATGTACAGCATGAAGAGTATGGCAACAGCAACGTAGACTAGTGCAGCAAGTGCAACTGCCTGCTCAAGCGTCTGCACTGGTCCAGTCGTTGTAGCACTAGTTATCATCGCTGTGCAGGCTACTGCGCCAAGTCCGATAGGCGCGGCAAGCTCGATGATGCTTGCCCTGGTGTAGGCACCTACGATGAACACTCTGCCTAGCCTAAGACCAACGATGAAGAATAGTAGGCACAGGAAGCCAACAATGGCATATGCATACACAACGTCTATGCCGAAGGTTGCTGCGAGCTCCTCAAAGAGCCTGCTAAACGGCTCAGTGCTAAACCTCAGCACACCACTACTCCACAGTAGGAAGCCGCTCGCAGCAAACAGCACAAGTGCTATTGCCTGTCTGCCGCTCAGCATAACACCGAAGAACATCGATGCTGTCAGCAGTGCTAGTA
>CAZEOQ010000059.1:0-1584 GCA_964513995.1 uncultured Desulfobacterales bacterium
GCCGGCTCCGGATTCTCACCGGATTCCCTTTTAAGCCCTTGCGGGCACCTGGGCTGTATTTTTATTAAAAAAAACCTTTTTCTCTGTCAAGAGAGAACTCTTTCTTTCATATAACACGCTCTTATACTTATTGCATTCTGAACAGTGGAAGAAAACCTTTTCCATGAACCTTTTTCAAACTGGATCTCTGAAAAAAGCCTATAAAGACTGCTTTCTTCTTCATCTGGAGAAGAAAGCTCTTTTATGGAAGGAAAAGAATGGACTCCCTGAAGAAACATATTAAAGGATATGACATTCAGTCCTTCATCTATAAAGATAACAGATCCACCATACAGGGGATTTGGATATATTGTATCAACAGTCCATCCTCCAGTATTATAAACCTTTATCCTTTTTCCTGCTTTTATAAAGTCTGAAAAAGGCTTGTGAGTATGTCCAAAGATAAAGGTAATGTCATACTGATCTGGATCATCTTCTGCTTCTTCCCTGAACTGTCTTAAAAGAGGCCCAGATATATAAGCCTTAAGGCATTTTTCCGCATCTTTGCTAAGAGCTTTCTTTGAATATCCTCTTTCCTGCTTTGCTTTTCTTAGAAGAAGAGAAAGGACCTTCCTTAAGACCTTTTCTTCAAGAAAATCTCCAGGAATCCATGGTATGTCATATATCTTTGAGAGAGCCTTTGCTATTCTTCCTATAAGATCCTTAAAGGATTCTGCTACCTGAAGCTTTTCATAAATGCTTTCTACTTTTTCTCCTACTTTCTTTTCCCTCCCCATAGATGACCAGAAAAAGTCTATCCATGCAAAATTTTCTCCTTCAATCTCATCTATACTCATTGAGTATATGTCTTCTATAGCCTTTTCTATTGAAAGATCCTGAAAAAGAACCCTCCTTATTATGCTCATAAGAAGATATAACTTTTCTGTAAGATGTCCATGATGGAAAAATATCGCTCTCTTTTTTTCTCTATCCATAAGACAAAAATTTGGATATGCTATCCATATTGGAATATCACCAAACTTCTCATTTCTTGAGATAAGGCTCTTCATAAAGACAGGCTCTAAAGGTCTGTAACTTATTCCATCTATCATTCCTGTATGATGCCATGCTTGAGGTAGATAAGATCCCCAGCTATGCTTTCTTTTTATGTATTCAGCATACTGAACCTCTCTTGCAACTTCCCATATATGATGATCATGATTTCCAGGAATATAGATGATCTTTTTGAAAAGACCAGAAGTTACCTCAAGAAATCTTTCAAATACCATAGCAGATATGTTCAGTGTAGAAAGAGCAAGTTCAAGGCCATCTCCAAGTATTATCAAGGTTGGAGGCTCTTTCTGATTTTTCAGAATCTCATAAATGCATTCTGAAAAAAGCTGAGCTACTTTGCTTGGTCTTAGTGGATCAACCTTGTCTTTTTCTTTTTCAAGATTTGTAAAAAGGCTATCTTCTTCTCCAAGATGAAGGTCTGAGATGCAGATATATTTGATCATTTTTCTCTCCTTTTCTGAACACTTCAGAGCTTATACCGTTACCTTTTTCCTATCTCCAGCTTCTTATTTCTGATCAGATGAGCAGATA
>CAZEOQ010000060.1:0-1564 GCA_964513995.1 uncultured Desulfobacterales bacterium
TTTTTAGACATATTTATTAATTTTTAAAAAATTTTTTTTTATTTTAAAATTGACATTTAAGATTAATCTTTTATTCTTTTATAGAAAAGTTTTTAAATAAAATTTTGACAAAGGGAGGAAATCATGAAAAGATTTTTATGGTTTAGTTTATGTGTTTTTATTTTATTATTACTGTATACTAATATAGGATTGGCGGAAATCGATCCAGTATCTCAAACCTCAACCGGTTCACATTGGTGGATTTGGCCTATTATTCTTTTTGTATTTACTTTTATAATTGGACTTGTAGCTCCCATGTCTGGTGTAGGAGGTGGGGTATTATTTGTCCCACTTTCTACAGCTTTTTTCCCATTTAGTGTAGATTTTATAAGAGGTGCAGGGCTTATTATGGCTTTAACGAGTGCACTTGCTTCTTCTCCTGAACTTATTAGAAAAGGATTAGCTAATGTAAAAATTATGGCTCCTGTAGTTTGTGTTTCAATGGTAACCTCTATTATAGGAGGAATAACTGGTTTGTGGATCACTAATGCCTTTCCTTCAGGAAAATATTATATCATAATTGCATTAGGAGCAGTATTATTTATAATTTTTATAGTAATGTTAACTTCAAAAAGAGTAGAATTTCCAGAAGTAAAAGAACAGGATAGCTTGTCTAAAGCTTTAGGGCTTACAGGAAGCTGGTTTGAGCCTTCTTTAAATAAAATTGTGGAATATAAAACTACTCGTTTACTTGTTGGTATTTTCTTCTTTTCTTTAGTAGGTTTTATAGCAGGAATGTTTGGGCTTGGAGCAGGTTGGGCTAATGTTCCAGTTTTAAACCTTCTTATGGGAGCGCCTATTAAAGTAGCAACTTCTACTAGTATGGCGATTATTTCTGTAAATGATGCTGCTGCAGCTTGGATTTATATCTCTAAAGGTGCTGTGTTACCTTTAATAGTAATTCCTTCAGTATTAGGAATATCTATTGGTGCCCGTATAGGAGCTAAACTTGCTGTAAAAGCTAAACCTGTATTTGTAAAATACTTAGTTATGAGTGTTATGTTACTTGCTGCTATTTTAAATATTATAAAAGGATTAAAAGGGTTACATGTGATTTAAAAGATATATTTAAAAAATATAATAACTTAAAATAGGAGGGTAATTATGGATAAAAATAAAGTTTATGTTGATCCTTTAAATATTGTTTTTGCTAAAGCAATGGAAATTACTACTTATATAGGTTTAATAATAATGGTAGTTTTTGGACTTCTTTATTTATTTAATCTTCATAGTTTTGTAAATATGAAAGTAGCTGTTAATAATTGGCATCTCCCAGTGAGTACATTTTGGAAAGAAGTTAAAGGTGTAGAAATACATGGTTATCATTGGTTTATTAGTAATCTTCCTGCCATGGATTGTATTAGTGAAATAGGAATTTGTATTTTAGCTTTAGCTCCTCTTGCAGGATTAGTTAGTGGACTTTTTAAAACTAAAGAACAAAAAATTTATACTATCCTTTTTCTTATTTTGATTATAGAATTCCTTTTTGCCATTTTAAAACCTATTATTTTACCTAGTGTAGGTG
>CAZEOQ010000061.1:0-1530 GCA_964513995.1 uncultured Desulfobacterales bacterium
TTTTGAGTTGATAAAGCAAAGGCAGAATGAAGGAGAGGAGGAGTTAGTGAAATGATGCATAGAGGAATTTATTTCGATGGAGTAAAAGCTTACGCTGAGTTGCCTAATATCAAGCTAAGCAAATTTACTATTTGTTATTGGATTAAGAAAAGAGATATAAGGAGTTGGAGGTATCCAGTTGCAAACGAGGGGGCACAACCATTCAGCAATGGTGTGAAAGGTTGGAGATTCAACACAGGACTTGGTACGGAGATAAATTTTGACTTGTCTGAAAACTCATCAAACTACGTTAGGTTAACTGCTAAGAACATTGAATTAGAGAAATGGTATTTTGTCGTTGGTAGATGGGATGGTAGTTATGCAGAGTTACTTATTGATTTGGATATAGTGGATAGCAAATCGTTTAGTGGAGATATAACTAATGATTTACCAATTACATTAGGCTCTTGTAATGGTGGTGGCGCAAAATGTAATTGCTACATATCTGACTTTATGATTTATAACAGATGGGTTGAAGATGATGAATTACAACGAATAGTTCAAAATAAAGATAATCCACCAAGAGATGGTCTCGTAGTATGGCTACCTTTTGTAGAGAACATGGGAGTAATAGCAAAAGACTACTCAGGAAACAACAATCATGCTCGGCTGTATAACTGCAAATGGGTAAGTAGAGCGAGGAGGGGGATATATTTTGACAATGGTGGGATTAAGTTTAACAGTGGATTGAACATTGATTGCAACTACTGTTCAGTTGTAGCTGTGTTTGCGATTGAGACATTGGCTAAGGGTGGAACATTTGTAAGTGGTAGGAACTGCATCGTTAGACCAAATGGAGGTCAGCTAATGTTATATAGTCATCATCTGACTAAAAAGCTCACATTTACAAACTATGATGGGACATGGAAAACTGTTTCAAGCAACATCGATCCTGAAGCTGGACAAATTTACACTGGTGTTGGAATAATGAATGGGAATGAAGAACACATCTATGTTGCAAGCAACGGAGTAATAATTGATCACAACTACAGAGATGACTTGGGAGATTGTGGAGAATACACGGATGCGACAATATATATCGGAAGTAGAGGTGATGGAAAATATGCTTTACACGGAGAAGTTTTAGCAGTCATGATTTATAACAGACCAATAACTGAAGATGAGATTAAGCAAATTAGTGATTTAGGATGGTTCGACCCGCCAAGGGATGGCTTAATTTCATGGATATTATTTGATGGCTTAAAGGAAGGTGATGAGGTAAAGGATTTAATAACTGGAGCAGTCGGTGAACCAATTGGAACGCCAAAATTTGTGATGAGAAAGCCGAAAAGAGTTTTAGTGAGGTGATGTTATGCCTTATCCGCTTGACGGTTGTAAAATTATTATAATAACGAAAGACGGAAAAGTTGTTAGTGACATCTCTCTTTCGGATTTAGCAAAACTCCAGAGATGGGGAAGAAATGTCGAACCAGTATGGATTCACGGGGACGAAATTACAGCACCAGCAGAAAATACAAAACTCGTTAATGT